>CAZAVU010000055.1:0-26546 GCA_964488805.1 uncultured Odoribacter sp.
GGCTTCTACCGTTACAATTTGGCCGACTAATTCGATCATTCTGATTTATACGAAAAGCCTCCCGGACAACCGGGAGGCTTTTTTTGTAAAATCAGCCAGCTTTAACCTCAGTATTCCGCTATTAATCCATTGATTGAGGCTTGGTTCAGGAACTTATAAAATCCAATAAAATTCAAATTGCCAGCGCCCTGATTAGAAAGAATGTACTATCTTCGCAAGCGCTAAAATGTGCTCAAAATGAAAAACTTTAAACAACTGAACAATATTGTTGGCTGGCTCACTTTTCTGGTTGCTGCCATTACATATTTGTTGACCCTTGAACCAACCGCAAGCTTCTGGGATTGTGGAGAGTTTATAACCACTTCATTTAAACTGGAGGTTGGCCATCCGCCAGGAGCCCCATTCTTCATGATCTTGGGCCGGTTTTTCACCCTTTTCGGCGGAAGCCCTTCGAATGCGGCAGTCATGATTAATGCCATGTCGGGGCTAGCCAGCGCGTTTACCATCCTGTTCCTGTTCTGGACAATTACCCATGTGGCCCGAAAACTGATCACCTCTGATGGTGAATATACGATGGGACAAACCATTGCCATTCTGGGCAGTGGGGTTGTTGGAGCGTTGGCATATACCTTTTCTGATACATTCTGGTTCTCGGCTGTTGAAGGTGAAGTTTACGCTTCTTCTTCGTTATTCACAGCGCTGGTATTTTGGGCCATATTGAAATGGGAAGATTCAGCCGATGAGCCATACGCCAATCGCTGGATTATCCTGATTGCCTACCTGATGGGGCTTTCAATTGGTGTTCACCTGCTTAACCTGTTGGCTATTCCGGCTATTGTTTTTGTTTATTATTTCCGTAAATATCCTATTACCCGAAAAGGTATTCTGGTGAGTCTTGTCTTGTCGATCCTGATTTTGGGCGTGGTCATGTATGTGGTTATTCCAGGTGTGGTAACTGTTGCTTCCTGGTTTGAGCTCATGTTTGTCAATGGCATGGGACTTCCGTTTAACACCGGGGTCATCATTTATGCCTTGCTCTTGGTTGCCGGGATTGTTTACGGAATCATGTACACAGTGCAGAAAAAAATGATTTTGTGGAACACCATTTTGCTCAGCATTGTCATGATTATTGTTGGGTATTCATCGTTTGCGATGATTGTCATCCGTTCGTCGGCCAACACGCCGATGGACCAGAATAGTCCTGACAACGTGTTTGCATTGCTTGGCTACCTGAACCGTGAACAATATGGCGACCGTCCATTGGTTTACGGACAGTATTACAATACACCGCTGGATAAATATGTTGACGATAAACCGTATTACATCCAGAAAAACGGCAAATATGTAGTTGCCGACATGAAGCAAAAACCTGTTTTTGACTCAAACCTGTGTACCGTGTTCCCCCGCATGTATAGCCGCGAAGAAGGTCATGTTGAGGCTTACAAACAATGGGCTAGCGTTAAGGGTCGCAAAGTTCAGATCTCTGATGAAGAAGGAAATGCCAAAACGATACAGGTTCCGACTTTTGGTGAAAACCTGACATTCTTCTTCCGTTATCAGATCGGGCACATGTATTTCCGCTATTTGATGTGGAACTTCTCGGGTCGCCAGAACGACATTCAGGGACACGGAGAAATTACCAACGGGAACTGGATTACCGGGATCAACTTTATCGATTCCATTCGTTTGGGCGATCAAAAAACACTTCCTGCTGAGTTTAAAAACAATAAAGGACGAAATGCCTACTATATGCTGCCGTTCCTTCTTGGCATCTTTGGAATTATTTACATGTATAACCGGGGAACAGAAGGCCGAAAAAACCTGTGGACGGTATTCCTGTTGTTTTTCATGACCGGACTGGCCATTGTGATTTACCTGAACCAGACCCCGCTTCAGCCCCGCGAACGTGACTATGCGTATGCCGGTTCGTTCTATGCGTATGCCATCTGGATCGGAATTGGTGTGCTGGCTGTTTACGAAGCTTTGAAGCGATATTTGTCGGATACGGTCAGCGCAGGCACCGCGGGTGCTTTGACCCTTGTTTTGGTGCCCATGATTATGGCCGCCGAAAACTGGGACGATCACGATCGTTCGAACCGTTACACTTGTCGCGATCTGGGAGCGAATTACCTGAATACCTGCGCTCCGAATGCGGTTATCTTTACCAATGGCGATAACGATACATTCCCGTTGTGGTACAACCAGGAAGTGGAAGGTGTCCGCACCGATGTTCGCGTTTGTAACCTTAGTTATTTCCAGACCGACTGGTACATCGACCAGATGAAGAGCCGGGCCTACAAATCAGCCCCGCTGCCAATCAGTTTCACTCATGACCTCTATGTCCAGGGTAAACGCGATGTGGTTTACCTGATGGAAGATCCTCGTCTCAATGGTTCGGTTGAACTGAAAAAAGCGCTGGAATTTGTTAAAGACGAAAATCCGCGGACCAAACTCGAACAGGCCGATAACGCAGCTTACATTCCATCGAAGAAATTATACATGGTGGTTGACAAGGAAGCTGTAATCCGCAACAAAGCTGTCGATCCGCAGGACTACGACAAGATTGTGGATACGCTGAAAATTGATTTCTCCGACAAACACTACATCACCAAGGATGAGTTGATGGTGCTCGATATGATTGCCAATAACAATTGGGAACGTCCAATCTATTTCGCAATTACCATTGGGCGCGACAAGTACCTGAACCTTCAGGATTACTTCCAGCTTGAAGGACTGGCATACCGTCTGGTCCCGATTAAAACGCCATCTGACGGCGGGCTCGACATGGGAAGGGTAAGCTCGAAACTGATGTATCCGAAAGTGATGGATGACTTTAAGTGGGGCAACATGAACAATCCGAAGGTGTATATCGACGAAAACAATGGCCGGATGATGACCAATATTCGCAATACATTCAACCGCCTGGCCGAAACCCTGGTGACTGAGGGACAGAACGATAAGGCAACGAGGGTTCTTGATCGCTGCAAAGAGTTGGTTCCCAACTCGGTGGTTCCTTACAACTATTTCTCGATGCTCATGTCGGAAACCTATTTCAAGGCCGGACAGCCTGAAAAAGGGAAAGATATCATCAATACCATCATGGACAACTACAAAAATCAGTTGGATTACTATTTCAAACTGAACGGCCCTATGCGCAGATCGGTTGACGAAGAAATCCAGCGGTGCCTGTATTTCATGAGGGAAATGACCATGATTTGTACCCGGAACAATCAGCCGGAGTTTGCCAAAGAGATTACCAGTTCGTTCAACAGCTATCTTGAAAGATACAGTTCATTGAAATAATGAAGCGTTTCGATCCCAGGGTGCGCCTGCCCCGGTTTGTTACTTCGCTGCTTGGCAATGCCTTGTGGCGGTTTGATGAAAACGAACGGGTGGTGTACCTCACCTTTGATGACGGGCCAATACCCGAAGTAACCCCTTGGGTGCTCGACCTTCTGAGGAAGGAAGAGATCAAAGCCACGTTCTTCTGTGTTGGCGAAAACGTGAAGAAACATCCTGAAGTTTACCGCCAGATTCTGGACAATGGTCATTCGGTTGGAAACCATACCTACAACCATTGGCAGGGTTTGAAGAAGGAAAACAAGGAATATTTCGGCAATATTGAAAAGGCCGGAAAATATATCGATTCCGATCTTTTCAGGCCGCCGCACGGTTGGTTGAAAATGTCTCAATACCGTCATTTGAAGCAACATTTCAGGATTGTGATGTGGGACGTGATTTCGTGTGATTACGACCGGAGGCTTGAGCCGAACCGGGTTTTAAAAAATGTCACCGACTTTGTCCGGCCCGGATCGGTGTTAACGTTTCATGATTCATTGAAAGCCGAGCGTAACCTGACCGAAACATTGCCTTTGGCCATTCGCTGGATGAAGGAACAAGGTTACCGCTTCGAAGCGATACCTTACCAAAGTCTGGAGCTGCAAAAGCGCGGGGCGATAAAAATTTAAGAAAAGACCATTTGCAGAAGCTTCTTTTTCGGAGGCTTCTGCTATTTAAAATTGATACAAAATGATGAACATTTTAATTGTTGGTTCAGGAGGAAGAGAACATGCCATGGCATGGAAGATTAAGCAATCGGATAAACTCGGGCAGTTATTTATTGCGCCCGGAAATGCCGGGACCGCGCTTTTGGGAACGAACCTTCCGGTTGGGGTTTCCGATTTCGAAGGGTTGAAAAAAGCTGTCCTTGACCATCAGATCGACTTGGTGCTTGTTGGTCCCGAAGTGCCTTTGTGCGAGGGCCTGCACGACTTTTTCAGCGCCGACAACAATTTAAATCAGATCAAATTTGTAGGTCCTCACAAGTTTGGCGCCCAGCTGGAGGGCAGCAAGGATTTTGCCAAGGAGTTTATGATGCGCCATCAGATTCCAACAGCGAAATATCTGGCCGTTACTTCAGAAAACCTTCAGGATGGGCTGGCTTTCCTGAAAACCATGAATGCCCCGTACGTGTTGAAAGCCGACGGACTGGCTGCAGGGAAAGGGGTTTTGATTATTGACAACCTTCAGGAAGCCGAACAATCGCTGAAAGAAATGCTTGACGGACAATTCGGCGCTGCCAGCAGTAAAGTGGTTGTCGAAGAATTCCTGAGCGGGATTGAATGTTCGGTTTTTGCCATTACCGATGGCAAGAGCTACAAGATACTTCCGGTGGCCAAAGATTACAAGCGCATTGGCGAAGGCGACACTGGCCTGAATACGGGGGGAATGGGTGCTATTTCGCCCGTCCCGTTTGCCGACGAGGTATTCATGAAAAAAGTGGAAGACCGGATTATTCGTCCAACGGTTCAGGGATTGCAGAAAGATCACATTACATACAACGGGTTTATTTTCTTCGGTTTGATTAACTGCGGAGGCGATCCTTTTGTGATTGAATACAATGTGCGAATGGGCGATCCGGAAACAGAAGCGGTCATGTTGCGGATAAAGTCCGATTTTGTCGATTTGCTGGTTGGCGCTGCTGATGGTACGCTGGATGAAAAAAGCATTGAGATTGACACGCGGGCTGCCGTAGCTGTGATGCTGGTTTCGGGTGGTTATCCTGGTCCGTACGCGAAAGGGAAAGTAATCAGCGGTCTTGAACAGGTGGAAAGCAGTCTTGTTTTTCACGCGGGAACGGCTCTGAAAGGTGAAGCTGTTTGCACTGACGGGGGCCGTGTTCTGGCTGTCAGCTCGTATGGTGAAAACATGAAAGACGCGTTGGCCTGCTCATACCAAAATGCACAGAAAATCAGTTTCGATGGAATGTATTTCCGTCGCGATCTGGGATTCGATTTGTAGTAGAAATACATTGATGCTTATTGAGTCCGGGTGTTTTTCTGAAATGGCTGGATCGGTGAAGCATCTTTTTTATTTGTTGTAAATTAACGGGTGTATGTTACTGAAAGTACTCAAATCCAATCAGCCGTTTCATTTTTTGCTGATCCCTGTTATGGCCATTGCCTTATGGGTTGAATCGTTTGTCGGTTCATCGGTTTATCAGTTTTACCCTGGCGAAGACCAGATGATCCTGTATCAACCTTTTGCTAAGGTATTGGGTGCAAGCCCGCTGGCCAGTAATATCGTTGCTCTGATTTTCATTATTCTGCTGGCTTTTCTGATCCTGAAGCTCAATGTTCAGTATTCGTTTATCAGGCATCGGTCCGTTTTGCCATCGTGTCTTTTTATTTTGATCGCCAGTGGAATGCCTGATTTACATGCCATGCACCCGGTTTATCCGGCTACCTTATTCCTGTTCCTGGCACTGGACCGGATGTTCGATTCCTATGAAAAGGAACGCATCCATTCCAATGCTTTTGATGCCGGTGTATTCCTGTCGATCGGGTCGTTATTTTACCTGAACCTTGCCTGCTTTTTCCCGCTGCTTTGGTTTGGGTTTATTATTTTAAAACCGAAGGTAAACTGGCGCGAATACATTCTGACTACCCTTGGTTTTATGCTGCCCTGGGCTGTTGCGGCAACCTATTATCTGGCTACCGGCAGTATTGATGAATTGAGGCAGACCCTTGAGGCGAATTTTATCTCACCCCGGGCTTTTCTGCGGGAAAACCTTCCCATACAGATTTATCTTGGTTTTTTGGTTCTGCTCACAATTTTGGGCAGTTTCCTGCTGCTTTCTCATTACGATGAGAAAAAAATAAGCTCGCGGAAATACTTCAAAACATTCTTCTGGATATTCCTGATTTGTAATGTTCTTATCTTTTTCAGCCCGGCTGTTTCCCAGGAGATTATTATTATCCTTGCGGTTCCGTTAACCTACCTGATTTCCAACTACCTTATTTATATGAAACGCCAGATCTGGGGAGAAGTGTTTCTTTACCTGCTGATTGTGTCAGTCATTCTTCTCCAGTTTGCCAGTCAGTTTCCAAAATTTTGGTAATCTTAAAAACGATCCTTCATTCAAACGGTTGGAATTTATCAGAACCAGTTTTTCCACTTGAAGAGGAAAATACCGAATAGCGACAGGATAATGGAAATTGCTATGACATAAATGAAAGCGAAGGGCGAGTTCTCAAAATTGTTTGGTACGTTCATCCCATATAAACTTGCAATCAAGGTTGGGATCATCAGGATAATGGTTACCGAAGTGAGCTGCTTCATGATCACGTTCAGGTTGTTCGAGATAACCGATGCAAAAGCATCCATCATCCCGCTTTGGATATCGCTGTAAACATTTGCCATTTCCAGCGCCTGTTTGGTTTCGATAACCACATCTTCCATCAGGTCTTCGTCGTGCTCAATCCCGTTAATGTTGCGGCTGTTTCGCATTTTGGTGAGAACCATCTCATTCGATTTCAATGAGGTGATGAAGAATACCAGGCACTTTTCCATGCGCAGCAGGCGGTGCAATTCTTTGTTCTTGGTGGCGTTTTCCAGGTCTTTCTCGATCAGGGCGGTCTGTACATTGATTTCTTTCAGGAACTGAAGAAACCAGACTGCCGAAATCAGGAAAATGCGCAACACATAATCGAACGGCTTGGTGATCGTGATCTTGTTTTCGTTTACTGCTTTGATCAGCGAAGGAATTACTTCGGTTTTTCGCGAACAAATGGTGATGATCTGGTTACCCGAAAATATAATTCCAAGAGGAACAGTTATAAAAGGAATCCCGTTATTTTGATTGTTGAGCGGCACCCGAAGAATAATCAGAATTGAATTGTCTTCTTCCACTTCAATACGCGAACGTTCGTCGGTGTCTAAAACGTCCATGATAAAATCACGGGGAACATTGTATTCGCTGATAAGTACTTCTACTTCTTCGTTGGTGGGTTCATGCGAATTGATCCAGCAGTTTGGCTGAAATTCGTTCAAACGGGTAAAGGAAGTACCGGTTTCCCAATAAGTAATCATAGTTTCTCCGTTTTTTTCGACAAACAGAGACTATGATCCGCTCTGTTTACCGGATTAATAACTTAATTAACTTTTCCGAATGATAGTCGTCCATTTTGGATTTGTAATGATTCGCTGCAAAGGTAATTTAATTGTTTCTGGAAAATCAGATTAAGCAACAAAACTGAGAATAAAACTGAATTTTTTTTGAGGTTCCAGGCTATTTCCCATTACCCAGTAAGGGCAGCACCAGCAATAATACCGATAAGACAATCAGGATGCCCACAGCTCCCCAGCCGATGATGTTGTTAATCGGTTTGTTCACATATTTTCCCATGATTTTTTTGTTGTTTACCAGCAATATCATGCAGACCAAAACAACCGGAAGAAGAATTCCGTTAATAACCTGCGACCATAAGGAAATAAGAATGAGCGGAGCATTGGGGATCAGTATGATGCCGGCAGAAAGGACCAGAATACCGGTATATAACACATAGAATTCGGGCGCTTCTTCCCACTTTTTATCAATACCGGCTTCAAACCCAAAGGCTTCGCATACATAAAAAGCAGTTGCCAGGGGCAATATCGTTGCCGAGAAGATGGATGCGATGAACAGTCCGAATGCAAAGACCTGTGACGCCAGTTCCCCGGCCAGTGGTTTCAGGGCTAATGCGGCATCTTTGGCTTCGTTGATCTGAATGCCATTTTCATGCAGGGTGGAAGCACAGGCAATAATAATGAAAAAGGCAACCACTACAGTGGCCACGCAACCAACTACGATATCGATGAGCGAGTATTTATATTGCTTCATCTCCAGTCCTTTCTCGATTACCGACGATTGCATGTAAAATTGCATCCACGGTGCAATAGTGGTTCCGATAATCCCAATAACCATGGCCAGACTTTGCGTATTTATTTCCATTTTGGGATGGATCATGGAATGACCGATTTCGCCCCAATTCGGTTTGCCCATCAAGGCAGAAACTACATACATCAACAGCGAAACGCTGAAAAGTAAAAAAATACGCTCGGCAATCTGGTAGGTTCCTTTCACCACAAGGATCCAAACCAGCAGACCAATGATGGGTACCGATATATATTTGCTTACCCCAAATACCTCCATACTTCCCGCGACTCCGGCAAATTCGGTGGTTGTGTTCCCAATGTCGGCCACCAGCAACCCCATGAATATAAAGAAAGTGATTTTTACACCGGCATTTTCACGGATCAGGTCGGCAAGCCCTTTGCCGGTAACAATTCCCATCCGGGCGTTCATTTCCTGGATAACCACCAACACAATAAACGACGGAACGAGCGTCCACAACAGGTTGTAACCATAAACTGCCCCGGCAACCGAGTACGTTGTGATACCTCCGGCATCATTATCCACGCTGCCGGTAATGATTCCCGGGCCGAGTATGGCCAGGAAAAGACCAATCTTCTGAAAAAGAGATTTTTTATTTTTAAACATTACCCAGTTCTCTTATTTATTCGTCCTACGCTTATCCATCAAATCGTCAATAACATCATCGATAACCACCATGCCCTGCAATACTTCATCGCGGTCGACAACCGGTATGGCAAGCATGTTGTATTTCGAAATGAATTCAGCAATATCATCGATTTCCTGGTAATCGTGCAAATGCACCGGCGATCGCTTCATGATTTGTTTAATCCGGGTTTCGGGCTCAGAGATCACCAAGTCCCTCAATGAGAATGTGGCAATTAACACATCCTTTTCGTTGGTGACGAACAGGTTGTACAGGGTTTCGGCTTCCGGTTTATGTGCCCTCAGTACTTTTAGTACTTCGTCAACAGTTGTGTTTTCATTGAATGACATGACTTCGGTTGACATGATGCTTCCCACGGCGTGCCCCGGATAGTCGAGCAGTTCGCGAACTTCCTGAGAAGTGTCTTTCTCCATTTCATTAAGCAGGAGTTCGACCTTTTCATCTTCCAGGGCATCGAAGATATCGGCCACCTCATCGGCAGGCATCTTGTCGAGTACATCGGCGACTTTTTCAATCGGAAGACTTTCGATGATGTGAACCTGAGTTTCAACATCCAGCTCTTCGAGTACGTCGGCAGCTTTTTCTTCGTCCAGCGCCGAGAATACCTCTGCACTGGCTTTCCGGCCCAGGTCTTCAATAATGTCGGCCAAGTCGGAGGGATGGAGCGTCTGAAGTTTGGCGTAACTTTTAGATAGTTTGATGTTCAGGTTTGAGAAATCGATCGCCTCAACATCTTCCCAAAGAATGAACTTTGCGGGAACAGTTCCTCCGAAAAGAGATATCATGAATTTGAGCGGTTTGACAATGCCAATCCTTCGCAGCAGTCCTTCAATTCCAATATCGACAGCTACGGCAAAGGTTCCCATAGCTACTGTGACTAATCGAATGTCATTTACCCGCACCAGCTTGCGTCCGTTGAGATCGATGATCTGTTTATCGAGAACTGATTCTGCCAGGTATAAATCATTTTCAACATGATCAGGAGACAGTTCGATCAGTTCGTTGCAAACGACTTTTATTTTCCCGTTTGTTTTCTTTATGAGGAAGTTCTGAAAGGAAAAGAACCCTATTCCTTTCTTGCTTTTTATTTTAATGCCATTAACGGATGGATGTCCCGATGAATGATTTGCAGAATCGGAATCGACTAATAAATCTTTGGCAACGCCAATAAATTTGCCGGTTGTATCGTATATACGCCTTCCTATAACACGGCTTAAATAAAATGTGGTGATTGATGTCATTAAGCACCTCCATACTTTTTTGATGTAGCAGGAAGCGCGCATAAAAGAGCGACCCGCTAGATTAGGTTAACATTGTAATATTTACTCGCAGGGCCGTCGTCCATATTGAAAAGAATTGATTTGTGGCGCAAATATAAGTTAATTGAGTTTATGAAATTCCTTCCAGTCAAAAAAATCATAGTTTATCCGGATTTGAATCCGAATCTTAATTTTGTATCAAACTGGGTGCGAAATTGGACAAAATAACTTTATCGAACCTTTCGGATACCTATTTCTTTTCAGTCGGGAATAAATCGCAGCTAATGGGGTAGTGGTCCGAATGGTTTAGCGTGGCAACCTCAAAGTTGTAGCTTGTAAATTTGGGGCTGTACAGGATGTAGTCGATGCGGAACGAAGGCAATTTGCCGTTGTAGGTATTGGCTGTTCCTTTTCCTGATTCGGTAAACGAATCTTTCAGGTCGCCCCTTACTGTGCGGTAGGTAAACGAAACGGGCGTATCGTTAAAATCGCCGCAAACAATGACCGGATAGCGGCACTGGTTCAGGTGTTCGCGAAGGGTAGCCGCCTGTGCAGCCCTTTTGACTATTGCCTGCCTGAATTTATTGCTCAGTTCGAATAATTTTGCTTTGGTCTTCTGATGGTTTTCGAAATCCAGGGAATCGATGGTGTTGATCTCGGTTTGCCGCAGACGGTATGATTGCAAATGGCAGTTGTAAACCCTGACGGTATCCGAGTTGATCAGGATGTCGGTATAAATGATCATGTTCCCCGAGTCTTTAAACCTGATTTCGCCCATGTAAACAATCGGGAACCGCGTCAGGGTAAGTTGCCCGCCGGCGTTGCTGTTGTGGGCCAGTTGCATGTGGCTGATCTGTGAGAGCCTGTGGTTGTTGATGTCGAAAATTTGTCGTTTGTTGAACCTGACTTCCTGTAAACAAATAATATCGGCATTGTTCTGCTGAAGAAAATTCAGAATGTGATCGGCGTTTTCCTTATTTGGGAATTGGGAGTTTCCCATAAAATACCTGACGTTGTAACTGGTAATCCGAATCCCTTTTTCAGTTGTCTTTTTACCCGAAAATTGCAGGTAATTGCCAATATGCTGGTAGCCGGCCAAAATGGCAACCAATGAAAACAATACAAATTTCGGTTTGATGATAATCCATAACACGATGAAGACCAGGTTGGCAACCAGCAGATAGGGATACGCCATCCCGAATAATGCAGCAGCCCAGAATTTTTCAGGACTTAGAAATACCGAAATTGAAGCAATTGCCAGTGCAAATATCGCTACCAGATTAATCAGCAGAAGCGTATATACAAAAAACTGTTTCAATTGGCTTGTGGTTTATTCTCCAGCGTTTCATCTGAGGGCTGGCGGTTATTACAAATATATAAATTTAATGTCCATAAATATTCGCTCCGAGCCAGTAGTAGATAACTCAATTCCGGGGACTATTCAGGGCATCATCGCACAAGCAGGCAGCCGATCATGCGGTCTTTCCCATGAATATCTTTTTTCAGAACGATCTCCGCAAAACCCTTTTCCTGAAGCATCAACACGCATTCGCTGCCAAAAGCTTCGTTGATCTCGAAGTACAGGCGACCGTTGCTTTTTAGATGGTTTTGTGCAAAATCCGCAATCTGGCGGTAGAAAAGCAACGGGTCGTCATCGGGAACGAACAGGGCCAGTCCGGGTTCATATTCCAGAACGTTCTTTTCCATCTGCACCTTTTCATTTTCCCTCACGTACGGCGGGTTGCTCACGATCACATCCAGTTCGGGAAAGTCCACATCAGGCGAATTTTCCAGAATATCATACCTGAAAACCGACACCTCTGAGGAATTCAATTTTGCATTTTGTTTGGCTGTTTCGAGGCACACGGGCGAAATGTCGCAGGCCAGAACAGCCGATTGAGCGATGTTCTTCTGCAGTGATATGGCGATGCAGCCGGTGCCGGTTCCAATGTCGAGTATAGTGGGCGCGGTATTTTGGTTTTCCTGGATAATCCAATGCACCAGTTCTTCGGTTTCGGGGCGTGGAATCAGCACCTGGGGAACGGCGAGGAACGTCAATCCGTAAAATTCAGTTTCGCCCAGGATGTATTGGATGGGGTCGTGATTTTTCAGCCGGGCAACTATCCGGTTGAGTTCCTGCAACTCGTCGCCGCTGAGTTGTTCGTCGCGGGCCAGCAGAAAACGGGTCCGCGAATAGCCTTTCAGCTTCTCGAAGATCAGAAATGTCAGGCTGTCAATTTCTTCCGGGGCGAAAATTCCGGTCAATTCTTTCCGTATCGATGCAAGGGCTGCTCTCATTTATTGCTATTTTTGGCAAAGTTAATTTTTTCGCTGATGAGTACTTCTGAAATCTTTATGCACCGCTGCCTGGAACTGGCCCGGCTCGGAATGGGCGATGTGGCTCCCAATCCAATGGTCGGTTGCGTAGTTGTGCATAACGGCGAAATCATTGGCGAAGGCTATCACCAAAAATTCGGTGAGCCTCATGCTGAAGTTAATGCCATTCGTTCGGTGCGAGATCCGGAGTTGCTGGCTCATTCAACCCTTTATGTGTCACTTGAACCATGTGCCCATTTTGGGAAAACGCCTCCGTGCTGCGACCTGATTATCGAAAAACAGATTACGCGTGTGGTGATTGGGACTGTCGACCCGTTTGCCCGTGTTGCAGGGAAAGGCATTGAACGCATGAAAGATGCAGGCATTAATGTGCAGGTAGGGGTACTCGAAACGGAATGCCGTGAACTGAACTGCCGTTTTTTTACTTTTCACGAGAAAAAGCGACCGTATATTATCCTGAAATGGGCCCAGACGCTTGATGGTTTTATCGATACTGATCGCACTGAAACCACGCATCCGACCTGGATTACCAATGCCCTGGCCAAAAGACTGGTGCACAAACAACGATCGGAAGAATCGGCTATCCTGATTGGCACCAACACGGCACAGTGCGACAACCCTTCGCTGACCGTGCGCGAATGGACGGGCAGTCAGCCGTTGAGACTGGTAATCGACCGAACAGCGCGGCTGGATGAACGGTTGCATATTTTCGACGGAAAAATGCCAACCTGGGTTTTCACCGGAATCGTTCGACCTGACCAGGAAAACCTCAAATTTATCACGCTGAATTTTGGACAAAACATTATTCCCCAGATGCTTTCTGCTTTGCACGAGCGCAACATCCTTTCGGTCATCGTGGAAGGCGGGTGTGAACTCCTGACCAGCTTCCTGGAAATGGGTTTGTGGGACGAGGCGTTTGTCTATACCGGCAACCAGTTTTTCGGGAAAGGCGTTGCTGCGCCCCGGATTTCAGGAGATGTAATGGGATACGAAGTTTTGGATGAATGTAAGCTGCATGTAATCAAGAAAAAATAGGTTTTGTTTTGTCCGTTGTGCCCGCGATTATATTCATTATCAGTGTTTTTGTTTTTACCTGTTCT
The DNA here is from genome assembly GCA_964488805.1 of uncultured Odoribacter sp. Classification (GTDB taxonomy): domain Bacteria; phylum Bacteroidota; class Bacteroidia; order Bacteroidales; family Prolixibacteraceae; genus Aquipluma. The sequence goes on from CAZAVU010000055.1 coordinate 13,558, forward strand.
CACAAACTCCGACGGAGGCACATTTTCTCTTGTTTTTAAACGGTTTTTTCGTGAAATTTATTCGCACCTAATTTTCTGATTCGGCTTATGGATTTCTTGAATGGCCTTTGGAACACAATACCTAATCTGGTCGGCGCCTTTTACATACTGACTGTTGTTTTTATAGCGGTGCTGATTATCCTGGAAAACCGGAATCCGGTGAAAACCATCAGTTGGGTTTTGGTGCTGGTTTTGCTTCCGATTGCGGGGATTGTGATTTACCTTTTCTTCGGGCAGGAGTACCGCAAATCAAAAATGTATTCGCGTAAAGGGTTGAAAAACCTGGAAAGACTCCGGAAACTGACCTTGGAACAACTGGACAAGCTTCCAAAGAATCATTTCCAGATCAGCGACAAGCTTTATTCCAAGAAAAAGCTGATGAACCTGATGCTGGCCAATTCCAATTCGATACTGACCAACAACAACGAGGTGATGATCCTGCACAACGGTGACGAAACTTTTCCCGAGATTTTTAAAACCATAGAAGGGGCACGGCATCACATCCACCTGGAATATTACATTGTTGAAGACGACCGCATCGGCAATTACCTGCGTGAACTATTGATCCGCAAGGCCCAGGAAGGAGTCGAGGTGCGCTTTATCTACGATGATGTGGGAAGCTGGGAGCTGAAGCGCAAGTTTATCCGCTCGATGTCGGATGCCGGTGTGAAAGTGGATTGTTTCATGCGGGTGCGTTTCCCAAACCTGACTTCGAAAGTGAATTACCGGAATCACCGCAAGATCCTGGTGGTCGATGGAGAAACAGCTTTCGTTGGCGGGTTGAATTTTGCCGACCGTTATCAGGACGGGGTTCCCGGCATTGGTCCCTGGCGTGATACTCACCTGAAGGTGCATGGCGGATCGGCAACGGCTCTCCAGATCATTTTTATGGCCGACTGGTATTTCGTTTCAAAGGAAATACTGAAGGGTAAAAAGTATTTAAAGCCTTTTGAAGCCGGGAACGGCAAACTGGTTCAGATGACGGCCAGTGGTCCCGATTCGGACTGGGAGAGTATTGGACAGGCCTATTTTGCAGCCATTGCCACGGCCACCAGCTACGTGTATCTTTCATCTCCTTACCTGATGCCAACTGCCGATATTATGACCGCGCTGAAAACATCGGCCCTTGGCGGGATTGACGTCAGGATCATTGTTCCGGGAATGTCGGATGCCATTACCGCTAAATGGGGAACCAATTCGTACATCCATGAATTGCTCGAAGTGGGGGTAAAGATCTTTTTCTACCGGGCTGGCTTTATTCACAGCAAGGTTATCGTGGTCGACGGGGTTTTCTCTTCGGTTGGAACGGCCAATCTGGATTTCAGGAGCCTGGAAACCAATTTCGAGGTGAACGCGATGATTTATGACGAAGAAATCGCGCATATCCTGACTGATCAGTTCCTTGAAGATCAGGAACGAAGTGAGGAAGTTGTTTTGTCGGAGTGGATCAAACGTCCACGGATGGACAAAACCAAAGAATCGTTTGCCCGTATCTTAAGCCCGATGCTCTGAGAAATTCCGCTTGATTTGATAGATCTCCCCAAAAAACAAAGCCCGCATCAATATGCAGGCTATGTTACAAAGGACTTATTTAGGGAGAATTGTTGATTCTTTACTTGAGGGTAAAATTCTGAGTCGTTCTGCGTTTCGCTTCAACCTTTACGCCATCTGCAGTGGCCGAGGTGTACCCTTCTTTTTCACAGACCATTTGATAGGTTCCTGCCGGTATACCAATCATGACGTATTCTCCTTGCTTATCGGTCAGCGAAGAGGTCAGCACCGAATCCCCGCTCATAATCTGGACTGAGGCCTGTTCAATGGCAGCGCCTGCACTGTCAGTGACTTTCCCTTTAACACTGCCACATTGGGCCTGACCGACCGCACGGATTACAGGTTTAAAGATGAATCCCTTTATTCCGTTCTTGGATTTTACGTTGCCCTGAACGGTGAACGATTTGCTTACATCGAAATCGAGCAGTACTTCATTGGTTACTCCGCCTTCAACAACCAGGGCTGGTTCAATCCTGATTTTTAGCCCGCTGGCGCTGCCTCCTGGAATTTTCAGGTTAAACGTGGTCCCGTCTTTAAGGGTGACTTTGCCTTCTACCACGTGCATGCGGATCAGGTCGTACGAACCGGTGTCAATCTGCATTTCAAGCAAATCGGCAGTGATTCCGTTTTGCAGATCAAGCAGGTCGAACTGCTGTGTCTTTTCTGACAACACGATAAACTTGTCTCTCAGGCTATCGGTTGTAGAGCGGATTTCAATCTTGTCGATTGTTACCATGGCTTTTTCCACCAGATCAACAGGAAACGGAGCATCGGTCAGTTTTACAACCAGTTTGCCACTTGTGGCTTGCGCGTATTCATCAGTTTCCTGACAGGCTGTTACGAAAAACAGGATAACAGCCAGTGTGATCATACCAAATTGAATTAATCGTTTCATGCTTCTGTTTAATTAAGTGATTGAATATCTTTTTTAATAAAACTGCCCCGGAAACCCTTTTCTCTCTGCTCATTCGCCATCATACCGAAATTTTGATTGATTAATTTGATCGGGTCCTTCTCTACCTGTTCATCTTCACTTTTCGGGTTTCCGGGCAGTTTTGCACCTTGTTTGCCTATACTATCCACTGGATGGAATAAACCCTACCGCGAAAAGATAAAAAAATATCAAAAAAATGTAAGGAGCTGATTAAATTCAATTTATACATCAGGTGTTAAAATTCAACCCTTTCAGGGTTGATGGACTTTGCTATTCATTTTCCATGGGTTAACACCCATGGTTATTCAAATTGAATCCTTTCAGGATTTCCACAGAACAAAAAGTCCGAAGGACTTGAATTTGAATAACCTCCGATGAAATCGGGGGCATATGTACGAATTAGTTTGAGAACCCCGAAGGGTGTTCAATATAAATTTAAACAGTTTATTTTCCTAAGAGGTTGATTCTTAATCGAAACGAAGGCTGATGTAAAACACGGGAGTAAAGGAGATTCCCGAAATTTCTGATTTCATGGAGCTTGTTCCGGTTGCATCGGTCAGGGTGAAATAATCGGTTTCGAGGATATTTTTTTGGTTGAGCACATTGAGTACCGAAGCGCCTGCATCCAGTGAAAAATGCCTGTACCGGAACCGTTTGACCAGTCCCAGGTCGAGTTGCGAGAAGTTGCTCAGCCGCCCGAATTGCACGGCACTTCCTCCGGTAAGCGGGGTGGGGAAGCCGGTGTTGAATGCCCAACTGGCCGAAACGACCCAACTCTTAATCCGGTACATCTCAACAATGCGCAGGCGGTGGCGCTGGTCGTCGAACGCAGGGAAATATTCGCCGGAGTTATAACCCTCGTACCGTTCTTCTGATTTCGAAAGGGTATAGGCCAGCATTTGTGTCCATTGTTTGTCCTGGTATTGAACGAAAAAGTCCAGTCCACGGCTTGTTTCATCGCCGGAATAGGCCTGGTAATTAATCCTGGTTTCATTGCCTTTCTTATACAGCGAGGCAAAAAGGTTCATTTTGCCATCGGTTGTTTTCCGGTACAGTTCGAGGTTGACCAACAGCCTCCCTTTCTCGAACCGCCCGCCGGCCACGTGATGGATGGACGTCAGCAAACCCTTGCCAGTTTGGTCAGGCAGGTACCAGGCCAGCGCAAAGTTGCCATAAGTGTCGATCTTGCGGATTTGCGACAGGTACTGGGCATACTTCCCGGCCAGGTAATAGAATTGCCAGTTGTCGTTCGGCGAAATATAAATTCCTCCGCGTGGCTGCCAGATCACCTGACCCGTTTCAGAACAATAATCGGCACGAAGACCGGCCCTTATTTTTAGAGGTTTCCATGGAGTGACTTGCTGCTGGTAATAGGCGTGGAAAATGTTGGCCCGACGGTTCTCAATCAGCGAATCGATCGGGATGTTGCCGGTAGTTTTCTGGGCCTCAAACCGATAGGAAATCTCGTCGGAGATCCATCCGGCCCCAAACTGATGCTGAAACCGTTGATGATTGATTTCAGATTGCCAACAGGCTTTTTGCTCCTGAACCTCATTCCGGTCCGATTCCATCTCGTATTTTGTGCTGTTATTCTTGTCTTTTTTCTTTCCCTTCCCCTGATTATTTTGATTGCTATACCTTCCGGCTTCAGTAAGCGAGTTCCTGGACAAACCAGTATAGGAGGAACTGAATTTGTTTAACCAGTTGCCGGTCTGGACCGACCAGTTGACGCTGGTTCCGAAACTGTTGCCGTCGGCGTTTCCGGTTTTATATAAACGCTGGTTGCTAAAATCATAATCCTTTTGCTGCGATTCGTCGGTCATCAGCACATTGAAATTGATTTCCTGGTGCTCGTTTGGACGGATAGAAAGTTTCCCGTTGGCATCCTTGTAGCGGATCATTGGTGTGAGGCTTACCCCGTCGCTTGAAGCAGATCCGGCGTCTTCCGTTGAACTGATGCTTTGCAGCCGGTCGAACAAATAGTTTTGCCACTGATCGACAAACGACTGGCGGTAAGCCCCCGAAAGCGAAACTTTCCGGCCAAGCGGAATGGCAGCAAAAGCATTCCCGCTAATCAGGTTGGCCGACACATCGGCTTCGGGATTGCTTTGTCGTCCCGTTTTCCCGATCAGCTCAACAATGCCCGAAACGCGGTCGCCGTAACTGGCATCGTATCCCCCGCGCGAAACGAAAGCCTGTTTCACAAACCGGGCATTCAACACGCTGACATTGCCAAAGAGGTGATTGGTTTCCAGCACCGGAATCCCATCAATGGTGACGAGATTCTCGGAAGGAGAACCGCCCCGGATGGAAAGCCCGCTGTACGAACCTCCCAGAAAGTTGATTCCCGGAATCAGGGTTAGCGCGTTGACCAGGTCGTTTTCGTCAACCCGGGGAATATTGGCGGTTTGCCTGGGATTGAAAGCAATGGCATCGGTTTGCTGCGACAGTTCCAGCACATTTTTCTCGCGGGCCTGAATATTAATTTCAGGAATTTCCATGGGGAAAGGAACCATCTTCAGGTTGAGAAAGCCCGTATGTTCGGGCTGGATCAGCGTATCGAGGCGGTGATAGCCCAGATAGGAAATGCTGAGGCGGATAGGTTTGCCCGGTTCCTGTTCAAAACTGAAATGCCCCATTTCATTGGTGGTTGTTCCCGTTGTTCCGCAGATCACCGAGCTGTACATCAGCGATTCGTTGGTGTGAATATCGCTGACCCGGCCTTTGATCAGCGTTTTGGCCTGCATCTGTTGTTGTTGCACCTGTGGCTTCGGATAAAGGACGTAGGTTCCTTCGATCAGCTTAAATCCCAGCGAGTGTTGTTTGCACAGCAGGGTTAACAACTGGTCGATGCCGGCATTTTCGAGATCGATGGTGGTGGAAAGGGTTGAAAAACGGTCGGCGTCGTATGCAAATTTCAGGTGGTAACGGTTGGTCAGGTCTTCGAGCAGAACACTGAGTTTTTGGTCGTGAGCATGGATGCTGAATGTTGGCGGCTTTTGAGCTTGAACATTCAGGAACGACAGGAGATAAAAGACGAACAGAATAACAAGTTGATGTCGGCTATCGGGCTTCAATACCTATCTGTTTTAAATTTTCGTCGATGGAGTACCTGATCTGCATCGCTTCGGAGAGCACTTCGAGCGATTGCTGTAAATTGTTCAACGTAAAAGTTCCGGAGAAATTGCGCTTTTGCAGCGAAGGAGCCACAGAAACCGAATAACCGAAACGGTTTCCAAGGTAGGTAAAAATTTTATCCAGAGGTTCTTCGTGCCAGACATAAATTCCTTTCAGCCGGTTTTCCACGTCGGTTTGCCCGACCGGATAAGGACCCTGCAGTTCGTTACCGGTTGAACGCAACCCTTGACCTTTGGTAAGTGTGACAGGCTTTCCGTTGATTTCGACCTGCACTTTCCCGGAAACACAATCAACGCGTATATCCTCTGCCGAATAAGCGCTGACATTGAATTCTGTTCCCAGAACCTGAAGTTTTCCGCCTGGAAAACTAACCCGGAAAGGCTTTCCTTTCCTGACTTTAAAATAGGCTTCTCCTTCGAGTTTCAACTGGCGCTTGCCTCCGAGCAGTTGATAGTTGCTGGTCAGTTTCGACCGTGAGTTCAGCAAAACCATGCTGCTGTCGGGCAGCCACACGGTTTGCTGCATGACGGTTGCCGTGCGGCTTACCGGAGCGAATAAACCCGACTGGAACAGGCCAAGCAGGATCAGCACAACGGCGGCGGCAGCTCCTGACCAGTAAGCCAAACCCGGCAAACGTCTGACCTTCTGCTGCGGGCTGTCGAGCCTGCTGCTGAGCAGTTCCCAGGCTTCCTCCCTGCTTCTTCCGGCAGGGACTTTGAAGGTCCGGAGTCGTTGGTCGATATGTTCGTCGAAGTTTTTCATGCTTGCCGGGACTAAACGTTGTGTCCGATCTGTTCTTTTAAAATTTTCTTTGCTTTCGTAATATGTTTTTCAATGGCTTTGATGCTTAATCCAAAACTGTTGGCGATGTCGGCATAGCTCATTTCGTCAATCCGGCTGAGCAAAAAGACGGTCCTGGTTTTTTCGGGCAGGTTTGAAATTGCCACTTGCAGCCGCTGATCAAATTCTTTCAATTCCAGTACATATTCGGCCGACACATCCCTGGTCTGTTCTTCCCACATTTCGAGAAACCTCAAATGGATAGACTTTCTCCGGTGGTTTTTGAAATAGAGGTGCCGAGCAATGGTAAACAGGAACGGCAATACGCTTTCCCGTTTTACACTTTCCCTTTTTTCCCAAACCTTCAGGAATACATCCTGCACCAGATCATCCGAAAGGTCTGCGTCGCCTGACAGATAATACAGATAATTCCTGATGTAGTCGTGATGCTCATCAAAAATATCTTTGAACCATTTTTTTTCGTCCTGAACAAGGTGCATAACAACGAATAACTCCCGACGAGTTTACTTTAATATCCATTAACAGGAAAATACCCTACCCTGAAATCAAAAAAATGTCTTGAAAGAGAAATCGTAAAGATCTTTTAGCGCTGTGCCAACGAACTTTCATCGCAACGTCATGCTGAACTTGTTTCGGCATCTCTTCTCCGATGAGACGCGACACTAGAACCCGGAGTCGAATTGATTATAACCTTTTTCCGGGTTTTCATGAGTGTTTTCAATCCGCTGTATCTTGCGGCTCAGCGGACGTTCGATCGAAATCGGAACTTTCTCTTCAATCACACAACTGGTATCCAGGCCGAGGGCTTTCACATCGTTGATACTCAGCAGGCGGGTGAAGGCGTGAAGTCCCATGACCATGGTTTCCCAGGGCGACAGTTTGTAATCCTGGGTCATCACCCGGTCGAGGTTTACGAACAGGAAGTCGGGCGGAAAATGGTGTTTCTTCAGCGATTCATAAGAGCTGGTCAGCTTGATTTCGCCGTTGGCCACCATATCTTTCAGCACTTCCTTGAAGTAAAGGTTGACCCGCGGCTCGATCTTAAAACCGAGGTGGAAGTCAATACGGATCAGTGTTTCGGGGATAATCTGGACCACTTCGTAACAGAACGTATCCGGTTCATCAACAGTGTCAACATGGAGCAGCCAGTAGGTTTTGGCCCGTTTGGGCTGTTTGTTGAAGATCGAATACATGATTTTGGATTCGATCTGGTGAACCTCGTTGGCTTTGATGATATAAACCAGGTTGGTGGCAATCCGTGGAATTGTTTTGTCGTTGCTCAGGTCCTCGAACAGGTGCAGGTATTTGTTGACGTTTGAAAAGCTGATGTGCCGGTTCTTGATGCGGCGGCCAAAAAACCATCCCAGCATGACCAGTGCGAACAACATGGCCAGGGCAATCGAGAACCAACCGCCGTTCGAGAACTTGTGCAGGTTGGCAATCAGGAACGATCCTTCGATGGTTCCAAACAGCACAGTCAGAAATGCCAAAGGCAGGAGGCTCAGGTTCATCTGTTTCAGGTAATGGATCAGGAGCAGGGAAGTCATCAGCATGGTGATGGTGATCGACAAACCGTATGCTGCCTCCATGTTCGACGACTCGCGGAAGAACAGTACCACGAAACAGACTGATGCGTATAACAGCCAGTTAATGAATGGAATATATACCTGACCTTTGATCAGCGTTGGGTGCAATACTTTGATTTTGGGCCAGAAATTCAGTGAAACGGCTTCGCTGATCAGGGTGTACGAACCGGTGATCAGGGCCTGACTGGCGATAACGGCGGCGGCAGTGGCGATAAGTACCCCCGAAAACAGGAACCAGTCGGGCATGATGGCATAAAACGGGTTTACACCTTCTTCCAAATTCGGGTGTCTCATCAGCCAGGCTCCTTGTCCAAGGTAATTCAGTACCAGACTTGTCTTGACAAAAAACCACGAGATCCGGATGTTTTTTAGTCCGCAGTGCCCCATGTCGGAGTACAAAGCTTCGGCTCCGGTGGTACAAAGGAAAACGGCTCCCAGCAAGACAAACCCTTTGGGGTATTCAGTAAGAAAATTAAATGCGTAAACCGGGTTCAGGGCGTTCACTATTTCGGGATAAGTGCTCAGTTGGTAAACCCCAAGTGTAGCAAGCATACCAAACCAAATTACCATAATGGGACCAAATGATTTTCCGATGAATTTGGTGCCAAACTGCTGAATAAAGAAAAGGGCCGTGATGATAATCAAAACGATCGGGATAACCGGAATATTCGGGTTTGTCATTTGCAACCCTTCGATGGATGAGGTTACCGTGATGGAAGGTGTGATTACGCCGTCGGCCAGAAGTGCGCTTCCCCCGATCATGGTCACGGTGGCTGCCCAGGTCGATTTCCTTTTCATCAGGGCAAACAAGGCAAAAATCCCACCCTCGCCATGGTTGTCGGCCCTCATGGTGATCATGACGTACTTGAAAGTTGTTTGCAGGGTTAGAGTCCAGAAGACACACGATAAAGCGCCGTAAACCAGTAGTTTATTGATATGAGGGGCTCCTGAGATGATTGCCTTGACCACGTAAAGCGGGCTTGTACCAATGTCGCCAAAAACAATTCCTATTGTGATCAATAAACCGGCCAGAGAAACCCTGTTCAGCACTGAATGGCGTTTTGTATCAGACATACGAACTGATTATTAGTTTTTAGAAACCTGCAAATTTATATACATCCGGCATACGTTATTCGATTTGAACCGGCATAAGTTCCGAACTTTTCAATTTCTTAAATCACTGTTCCCCGGATTATTATTTTCAGTGGTTCGGGGGGCATGAAGGTAGTGTTTTTCAGGCTTGTTTTGCGTCCCCTGAGCCAGGCCCTCTTTTTGTTGAATTTGAGGCATTTTGGTGTATTTTGTTATCTTTGGCGTTCAAAAATTTTGGGTAATGAACATCGAAGAATTTAGGGAATATTGCATGGCCAAGCCCGGAGTAACCGAGGAATTTCCGTTTGATGAAACCACCCTGGTGTTTAAAGTGATGGGTAAAATGTTTGTGCTGACCGACCTTGAAGGCGACTGGAGCCTGAACCTGAAATGCGATCCGGAACGGGCCATCGAACTGCGCGAAACATATCCGGCTATTCGGCCCGGCTACCACATGAATAAAACCCACTGGAACACGGTGGCAATGGATGGTTCGCTTCCTGAAAAGCTGATCCTGGAACTGGTTGACCATTCGTACCAACTGGTGGTCGATAAGCTGCCGGGGAAACTGAAACAAAGCCTCATCCCCAATCTTTCTCCATTGGAGAAGGGAGCTGGCCGGTAGCGGTTATTGCGATTTGCTCAAAAAAGAGGTTCTGTTGTGAGTTTACACTGCCCAAAGGTCCCCCGTTTGGGGGATTTAGGGGGCTAAAATAAAATTATGGAAACGTATCAATTAAAAGGTGAAGAATACATTGAGTTAATCAAGTTGTTAAAGATCATGCGGATAGTAGAGTCGGGCGGACAGGCCAAACAGGTGGTGGACGAAGGTCTGGTTTACCGCAACGGCGAGCAGGAACTGCGCAAACGGGCCAAGCTGCGTGCGGGTGACGTGATCGAGGTGATGGAGTTTAAAATCAGGGTGGAGTAGCTCCTGCGGCAGCCGCTATCTAAGGGAGTTACTTTTTATGCACAGGTCTCGGCCTGAAGGGCCAGCTTAATCTAGCCCAGGGTATAGTTTCGGGAGGAACGAACCGAAACGGCACCCTGGGTAAGTGAAGTACAGACAAAACCGTCAGTGAGACCATGTTTTTCAAAAATAAAACCATTGTTCGGACGAAATTGAGCAAATGATTTTTGCTGTTTGGAGAATTCATGTTGTCATCTTGTATAACACCGAAAGCCCGGTACAGTTTCGTCTCATTCTTGGAAACGAGCAACCATTTATTAATCAAGCTATTTGATCAATGAAAGGGGCTGTTTGTTACTTTTCTTTACCTTTTTTCTGGTTTTCTCTTTTTTATTCTGGGAATAAAACTATTTTCACATGGGGGACTTTTAAGGATCGATTTTTCATCTGGGGATCGGCATTGCCCCAGCTTCCCGTATGGCGGGCAGTAAATTTATGCCAATCACCGGGTTGGTTTTCGGAGTGAATGATAAATTGGAATCGTCTGTTTTAGGAATTCATTTAAAAGAATGATGCTGATGAAAAGAATTTTACCTATTTGCTATAAAAACCTTCTATTTTTTGTTATCCTGATTTTTTTAGGGTTTGGACTGAATTTCAACGGGCTGAGCCAAACTCCTGGATTGATTATCAAACCGGCAACCGGAAGTGGTGCCGCAGTGTTGGATCCCAACGGAGATGGGTATGTTTCGAAAACAAATACAGGCTTTTCTTCCAGTGACTTTGATGCTTCGGAAACAGAAATATCATTTAATGATTTAGTAAGACCTGATCCAGTTGGAGACCCTATTGTTGGACCCAGTGGAATGTTTAATGACATTGTGGGAGCAACCTCTGCTGGGGATCATGCCATTGAAACCGCTATGGTTAATGGAAACTTTATCATTCGGTTCAGGGTGGACGGATATGCACCAAACTCTAAAACATACGCCATATTTATTGATACGGATCAGAAATTTGGATTTTCAGGGCCGGATGCTGACCCCAATGCAGTTGCGGGTAACCCTGGGTTTGAGATAGAGGTATCGTTGCATACTAATTTTACGGTAGATGTGTATAATGTTGATGGAAAAGTTTCTGCCTCTTCCAGTGCCTCGTATTCATACGACAGTAACTGCCAGAAATCAATCGCTTTATCCTCAAATTCCAATAATCCGGATTATTTCTACGATTTCTATATTCCTTTCTCTGCTTTGCAAAGTCTGGGATTAGGTGTTGATCTTACTACTGCTTTTCGTTTTGTTGCCGTTACGACCATGAATCCGCTTGAAGCTATGGGGAACAATGCGCTTTCGGATATTGGTGGTGTGACAACAGGAAACAATATTACTGAGATTTTTGAAGAATTGGTTAATGCACAAACACCTACGGTTCCGGGTCAACCCGTACTCGATCGTTCGAATTGTCCAACCATATCTGGCCCTGTTTTTACTGGGGCAACCAGTGTTTCGGGATCCACGTCTGAATCTTCCGGAACAATCATAACCCTTTATGTGAATGATGTTTCTGTAGGTACAACAACTACTACAAGCAGCTCGTGGACAATAAATGGCCTGACTGCATTAACAGCAGGTTCTGTCTTAACAGCAACTGCGCAGGCACCTGGTAAAGGGGTGTCAAAATCAAGCTGCAACCTGACTTTTGTAGGTTCCAGTTGTACACAGGCTCCAGTTTTTGTAAGTGTAATTTCAGGGGATAAAGGAGTTGTTGTAAATGCCATTGGACCGGCAGGTACCGTGATTACTCTACATGGTCCGAATAGTGATGCAGAAACTGTTACGTATAAAAATGGCACGCCTGATGATAATAATCCGTTTACAACTACAACTTTAAATCAAACGAATATTGAGATAAAAGGCACAACGGGCCAAACGATAGCTGATGGAGTGTATTACCTTACTGCGCAAGCACCATCGTCATGTATTTCAACGCGTACTTATTTATGCATAGGGAGTGGCTATTATGCTACGACAACTCCGGCAATTAATACGACAACTCCGTTGTCTTCTTATGTTACTGGAAGCAGTGGAGTTTCGGGTGCTACTATTTTCGTGTATGCCAATGGAACTTTGATCGGGACTAAAACTTTGACCAGTGCTGGGAGCTGGAGTGTTGCGGTAGAACCGTCATTAATATGCAATACTACCCTTACAGCGCAACAAATTGCTCCCGGCTATTGCATTTCAGCTCTTTCTTCCGGAGTATCTGTTGGATCAGCAGTAACTTCGGCTCCGATCATAAATGTTGACAAGTGTTCATCATCTCTCACCACCGTATCGGGCTATTCGGGTGAAGATGATGGAACAACCATCCAGGTGTTTGTAAACTCAATATCAAGAGGTACAACAACGGTATCAAACGGGGCATGGAGTTTAAATACTTCAGCAATTTCCGTTGGACAAACCATTACCGCTACGGCTACGAATAGTTCTGCATGTAAAACAGTAAGTGCTTCTTCTGCCGGGGTAACTTTGTTGGGAACCACCAGTTTAACCGGGAGTTTCAGCATTTCCTCGACTGTGGTTGAGGGAGCAGCCTCTGTACCGGTTATTGTTTCCGGCGTATCGGGTAGTTATATATTGAATTTATATATTGACGGGTACAAAATCGGAAGTCAATCGTTTACCACGAGCGGTACAGTAAGTGTTCCTGTAACGTATGCTTCCGACTTATATACCGGAGGCGTTTTAACTGTAAGCTTAACTGAGGGGACGAAATGCGAAAGTAACAGATCGGCGGCTTTAGCTACTGTTCAATGCAGTACCCCAAGTTTTGCATCTTCGGCAATCAGTACTCCGGCGACTGACAAGTGTGTGGCAACAAGCGGCACAATAACCGTTACCAATTCTCAAAATATGGTTATTTACACTCCTGTTAA
>CAZAVU010000056.1:0-2182 GCA_964488805.1 uncultured Odoribacter sp.
CCGTTTTTTTAAAATAAAAAAAAGAGGCTGAACTCTTTTGAGACAGCCTATATCATTCGTATTTTATCGAATTCCTTTCGATTGATTCACTATTGGTTGAGAACAATCTTTTCGGTTATTCCCTTCAACGATCCGCTGAACCGTACAAAGTAAATTCCATTGGACTGACCCGAAAGATCGATCTGGATAGGTGCACTCACATCATGAATACCGCTGTATACCTTCGATCCTGCCGATGAGTAAATGCTTATTTCCATCCGGTCTTCTTTCGCATTTGACACTGCGATATTGACGATCCCCTTAGTCGGATTCGGATATACCGTCAGGCTTGCACCATCAATAATTTCAACTGCCGTCGGAATTTCAACGGTTATTGTGATTTCATACTTAGCAGTCAGTCCCAGGATATCGGCAGCAACAATGGTAAATTTATGCTGTCCGATGGCCTCTGCCGTTGGTGCCAACTGAATTTCACCGGCTGTCTTATCCAGGCTGATCCATGACGGAATGCTGCTTCCCTTGGTTGCTTCCAGAGAATAGGTCAGCACATCTCCTGCATCCGGGTCGGTAAACAAATTGGCAGGCGGAGTTACCTTCAGGGTCGCACCTCTGTTAACCTTGATGGCATTCACTGTGCCGGTTACCTGCGGAGCATGGTTCGGTTCTACTGTCAATATAAATGACCGGCTGATCTGGTTGATTCCCCCGTTGGCAGTTCCGCTGTTGTCGGTGACCGTTACGGTTACCTTCGAACTTCCGGCAACGCCCTGTACAAGGTTCAGCGTCAGAATAGCTGTTGGCTGCCCTTCAATATAATCGACCTTTGAGCCTGTTACAATCTGGGTATTGGAAGCTTCGGCCACAATCGAATTGATCTTCTGAATAGGACAATCAATCACTCCGGAAAGGCCGGTCAGCTTAACCTGAACAGATTTTTGCCACGCTTGTGCTTTTTGGTCGGCTACAACATCCAATTGTGGAGTTGTTCCATCTTCCAGCGTAAGTTTAAAGGTCTTTCTGGTCACATTGCCCGACATATCGGTAACAATGATGTCAACATCATTTTCTCCTACATTGCTGCAATCAAAAGAAGTCTTGCTAAATTCTTTCTTTTGAATGCCACAGTTATCGGATATTGATGCGTTGCCTGTCCATTCCAAAGTATATGAGCCTTTGGAATCAAGATAACCTTTGACATTTTCTGCAAGAACTTTGGGACTGATATGATCTTCAACGCTGACAATCGCTGTTGCACTGCTGGTATTTCCATTAACATCAGTTACAGTCAGGGTAACGGTATTAGCGCCTACATTGCTGCAATCGAAATCTGTCTTACTTAATTTATATACATTAACGCCTTCGCTGCAATTATCTTTGGAGCCATTATCTATCTGAGCCGGAGTGATCGAAACCTTCCCTTCATTATCCAACTCTGCAATAATGTTTCTGGTGATTACCGTTGGTGTGATCTTATCCTGTACAATAACGAATGCTGGAGCGCTATTGACGTTCCCATTCACATCGGTAACGGTCAAAGTAACGGTATTGGCCCCTACATTGCTGCAATCAAAACTGGTTTTGCTCAATGTCATAGTAGCAATTCCACAGTTATCGTACGAACCTTTATCAATCGCTTTTACAGATGTTGAAGCATTTCCATAAGCATCCAGATAAATAATATCGGTCTTGGTAAGAACTGTCGGTTTGATATTATCTACTACGGTGACTGTGGCGGTGGCGCTGTTGCTGTTGCCATTCACATCAGTAACTGTCAGGGTTACGGTGTTGGCGCCTACATTGCTGCAATCGAAATTGGTTTTGCTTAAAGCATAACTTGCAATCGAGCAGTTATCGGTCGAACCATTGTTGACTGCTGCCGCTGTGGTCGAAGCTTTTCCTGCTGCATCCAAATAAATGGTTACCGGCTGGGTTACTACCGTCGGTTTGATTTTGTCTTCTACGGTGACCACTGCGGGTTTGCTTGCTGAGTTACCGTTCTTGTCGGTTACGGTCAGTTTTACATCGTTCGTTCCTACGTTTGCGCAACTGAAGCTGGTCACATCGGTATCGAATATCAGGCCGCCGCAAGCATCGGTTGATCCGTCGTTTACCGCATCTTCGGCAATAGTGGCATTACCTGTGGCATCCAACTGAATGGTGATGTTCCTGGTTGCAACTACCG
>CAZAVU010000056.1:2282-26344 GCA_964488805.1 uncultured Odoribacter sp.
CGTCGTTTACCGCATCTTCAGCGATCGTGGCATTACCTGTGGCATCCAACTGAATAGTGATGTTCTTGGTAGCAACTACCGGCGCTACTTTGTCTTCTACGGTGACAGTGGCATTAGCGCTGTTGCTGTTGTCACTGGCATCGGTAGCGGTCAGCGTTACGGTATTGGCCCCAACGTTGCTGCAATCGAAAGAAGTTTTGCTTAACGCATAACTCGAAATCCCGATATTATCAGAAGAACCGTTATTAACATCACTTACCGCAAGCGAAGCACTTCCTGCTGCGTTCAAGTTTAAAGTAACTGATTTTGTAATGACAGCAGGAGCATCATTATCGGCAACTGTTATAGTAACCGTTCCTGCATTCGAATTGGCTGTACCATCTGTTGCTGTGTAATTAAAGGTAAATGTCCCTTTCCAATCTGAAGGAGCCTGGTAAACAAAAGCACCGGTTTCAAGATCGAAAGAAGAAAAAGAACCATGAGAAAGAGTTGGAACTGAAACAACATCAATATCATCGCCATCTGCATCAGTATCGTTAGTTAAAACATTTCCTGATACTGTTTCTCCTGTGGTAACATTGAAAGTGCCATCATTATTGGCAACCGGAGCTGTATTACTGGAACTTGTGGTAAAACTAAGTTGACTTCCATAAGCTGTCCCATTTTCATTGGTGGCATAGGCCCTCACATAATAAGTTGTACTACCTGCAAGTCCGGTAATTGAACTGGTATAGCTTCCGGTGCCGGTACCATCAGATGTATGGCTATTACTTACAGTAGGAGTTCCGGTTGTGTTCCAACATACTCCCCGGGCGGTCACAGAAGAACCTCCATCAGCAGTAACATTTCCTCCACTGGATGCCGAACTTCCTGTAATTGATACAATTGCCGTTGTGGTAACCGTAGGTTGTACCGATTGAAATGCAGCGCCAAAACACATCGTAAAGATGGATCCGCCAGCCCCTCCGTTATGAGCAAAATTAATCCAGGTATAAGGTTCGGTAGAATGTATTCTGATTCTTGCTCCTGCTCCACCTGAATAGCTATGATTAATACAAGTGAGTACATTGCCACTTACAGACCAGGCCCCCGGACAATCGACAACTAGCACAATACTAGGAGTCCCATTGCTAACAGTTACTGTAAAAGCCTCTGTAACATTAGTCCCTGCTATATTATACTCGATATCATTCATTGCAAAGGGGCTTCCGCTTTTACTGAAATCATTACGAAAAGTAGCAGCTCCATAACGCCCAGTCCATATACTTATTGCTTTTTCTGTTACACCACATGCAGTATATTCACTACCATAAGTTGTAAAATCACCCGTTAGCGTTTTAGTTACTGTAATTCCACTTTCGGTGAATGGGAAATCGTTGTATCCCTTTTCATTGACGCACTGGCTGTATAAATTCGTGATTCCTGCAAGGAACAAGATCAAAAGAGCTAAATATGTCTTTTTCATAAACTTTAAATTTTAAAAGAATTACTCTTTATTAATCACCGATAGGCGAGTTACTTTCCACTCATCACCCTCTTTGTCAAAGTCGAGGCTTGCCTGAATCTTTTTAGAACAACTCTCTGTTCCATACGAGTACTCAAAACAGACAATCGCTGAATTATCGGCAACTTCAAATGTTTTGAAAAGGAAGAAAGCATCGCCTGCTTTGCCTGCCTTTTCCGACATTACAACAAATTCAACGTTCTTTCCGTCTTTTGTCAAACCCAGATCAACCGGAAATAACGACGGGTGCCAGTAGCAAATAGTCAACTGTTTTATCTTACCATCAGCGTCAAGTTGATAATAAGGTTTCATCTCTGGTAAATCAATACATTTTTGCAGTATCAGCTTTTGGTCATTTCTGCTCTGACCAAACAAACAGATTGATACCATTAGAGACAAAACAAGTAGGTAGATTTTTCTCATATTCACTCCAATTTTAAAGGTTAATGTAATTTTCACATAATTTTTAAAGTCCATAAAACTACTGAAACCCTTAAACGACGGCAAGTTTAGAGAATATCAGTTTGTATCGATTTTATAAAATCGATACAAACTGAGGTGAGAAAAACTAGACTTTAAAGTGATTTTTCGACCTGAAATTTACTGGGAGCCACACCGGTCACTTTCTTAAAAGCAATAAAAAAACTGTTACGCGAAGAAAAGCCCGATAATTGTCCAATGGCATCGAGTGTAAGTTTTGCATTTTCCCCCTGCGAAAGCAACTCTATCGCATATTTTACCCTTAGCTCATTCCGGAAATCAGTAAAAGTTGATTTCCGGTATTCCCGGAAGTAATACCCCATGTGATGCATCTGAATGCGGGTTAATGCAGCCAAACTGGCCAGATTAAAATCGGGATCAAGGTATGGACGATGGGCCAAACAGGCTTCAATTTTCTGGTTTATCTCATCCATAAGTTCCTCGCTAAGACTAAAACTCCCTTTTTTAGGAACTTCTGTTTCAATTTCAGTAGGATTTATAACTATTTCATTGCTTAGGGGAGCCTGATATTGAACAACCCGCAACCCATAAAGGATACTGGGAAACAGGAAGGGAGTAATAATAAGTCCCAAAAGTCCCCCCACTGAGATAAACAGGGAAATATCAAAACTATAAAACAAGCTAACTTTCGATTGCACGAAGGTGAGAAACAAAGAAGACGTGTGTCCCAACAGCACAACAAACACAAAAGATATAAACACAACCAGCCACTTAAAAACCGTCTCAAACTGCCTGATGTCAATGGCATTCATTTTCCCTTCCCGATAACGAAGAAACATCCTCAACGAAAAGAAAAAATAGATGAACATTTGAAGGGGCCTACTGATATATATAAAGGGAACCGAGAAAATCTCGGATAGCACTGTAAACTTATGCCCCATCAGGAACTGAGGATTTGCAACAATCTGGCGGGCAATTGCTAATTTATCTTCCCATGGAGTGAATAAATAGGGAAGCGAGGCAAATAAAAAAACTAAAGCAGGCAGCAAATGGAGACAATCATTTTTTTGAAACCTTGCATCCCCTGTCAAAACACTGCGAACATACAAGTATAAAGCTGGGCCAATCAGATAATATAAGAAGGTTATATGAGTTGCAATCAAACTAATCCAAAACACTGATTGTGAATAATACAACACATATATATTCAGACAATACAAACTAAGAAGAAAGAAAAACGCCCCCAAATATATACTTGACCGAAATTTTCCTGCATTGAAGAAAAGCAGTAAGATAGACAGGAAAACACCGGCAGCAGAAAGGAACAAGAGCATTTATCAAAATTTTTGTACACAAAGTTAAACTTTGGCGGCAAAAAAGAAATAGGTGTCCAAAACAAATTTTTGATGAGAACAGGCAAGACTTGAATGCTCTTCCAGCAAAGAAATACTACTCTTTCCCCTTTTTGATTTCCTTTGCAAGCGAATTATCCAGTAAGATAAGTTGTTGCGCAGCCAGTTTGGCTACCAGATTGGCGCCGTCTTTGCAAAGATGCGTGTCGTCCTGTCTTCCCCCCGGAAATTTATCATTTGGCGGAGTCCACAGATAAACTTGTTTTGAAGCCTCATCGCCCAGCGCAGTAACCGCGCCTGCCGTGAGCATCTGCAAATCAACCAAAGGTACGTTCATTTCATTGGCCACCATTCGGGTAACTACCGGATAATTTCCGTGCGTATCTGTCAACATGCCATTTTCAAATTTCCGACGAACAATCGATGTAAACAAAATTGGCGTTGCTCCTTTTTCGCGTGCTTCGCGTACAAATCGCTCCAGATTCTTTTTGTAACTGGTAAATGGTTCGGTGTATCGGGTCGAATCCTGATTCTTTTCGTCGTTGTGCCCAAACTGGATAAATACGTAGTCGCCGGCTTTCAACGAATCGAGCACCCATTTCCAGCGGCCTTCAGTAATAAAGCTTTTGGAACTTCGGCCATTCATAGCCCTGTTTTTTACCTCAACATTTGCGGAAACAAAATTCGGGAAAGCCTGGCACCAGCCTGTTTCAGGAGCTACTTCGGTTTTTTTATTGGCCATAGTCGAATCACCGATGGTCCAAACCGTAAATTTTCCGGAGGAAGTTTGCTGTGCAAAAATTTCAAAACAAAAAAGCAAAAACATTACCAATACACACGAAAATTTGATCTTGTTCATCTTGCTTTATTTTACCAGTTGGACAACATTCTTTGGAACTTCATTGCCAATAACAACCTGTTTCTCTGTAGCTGTCAATCCGGCATTTTTTATTATTGTGCTTCCTGTCAACTGACCTGCAATTTTAAACACAGGTTCGGTTCCCTGAATTGTTTTCAAGCCATCAATTGATACGTTACTGCTATTCTTCAAATCAATTGCTGGTCCTTTTTTCGAAAGCAAGGTAAGGTTTTTAATTTTTACGTTTTTCGCATCCGAACATGTCATTCCGTTATCAGCCTCCATCGTAATATTTTCCAGCTCAACATTTTCAAGATTCATTTCAGGAAGTCCCTGCAATTGAATACCCAACAAGGCTCCTTTGCAATTCACATTCCGGATAAAAATGTTCTTGAATTGCGGTGTTTCTTCGGTGACTGGCAATAGTTTTGGTGTCTGGCCGCTTTCACCAGCTTCGAGATCTTCTGACGCCGAACGTCCGCTGTAGAAAAGGTTGAATGAGATAGCCTGGGTTGGAATATTAATCATTTCAATGTTGGAAATGTAAATGTTCTCGACAACTCCGCCACGTCCGCGATTACTTTTAAACCGCAGACCAACATCAGTTCCAAGGAAAGTACAGTTCGAAACGTGCAAGTTCTTCACCCCGCTCGACATTTCACTACCAACAGTTACGCCGCCGTGACCATGAAACACAATGCAATTTTTCACAATCAGGTTTTCGTTGGGCATTTTGCGGTCGCGCCCTTCCTTGTCTTTTCCCGATTTAATGCAGATTCCGTCGTCACCGGCATCGAAGGTGCTGTCGTGAATCACACTGTTTTTGCATGATTCGATGTCGATTGCATCTCCATTTTGCGAATACCACGGATTGCGGATAGTCATATTCCGAAAAGTAAAATCTTCGCACATCAAGGGGTGAATGCACCATGCCGGTGAATTTTGAAAGATCGGGCCATCGAAAAGCACTTTTTTGCATGAGATCAGACTAACCATAACCGGACGCAAAAAATCGCGTATTTTTTCGAACTCAGCTTTTGTTCTTAGCGATCGGGGTACATTCATTTCAGCTTGCTTTTCGCCATCAATAAATTGCTGCGACGGATACCAGGTTTTCCCGTTTCCACCAACAATACCGCCCGAAGCAACCAGGGTCTTCCATTGCCCTTCGGTTAGCTTTTCTTTCTTCACTGCGCGCCAAACTTCGCCCGAACCATCGAAAACTCCGTGCCCTGTAATGGCGATATTTTCCAATTTCCGGCCATTGATGGGCGACATGCAGCGAAACGTATTAAACCCTTCGAAATTGGTTTCAACCAGCGGATACTGGTCCTTATTTTTGCTAAAAATAACCAAAGCGCCAATTTCAGAATAGAGTTCGATATTGCTTTTTAATGTGATAGGACCGGTAAGCCAGGTTCCGCGCGGAATCACCACACGGCCGCCTCCCTTTTTCGAAACAGCATCAATGGCGTCGGCGAAGGCTTTTGTACAGAGCTCCTGTCCGCCACTTTTAGCACCAAAGTCGGTAATTGAAACTGAATTTTTAGGGATTACCGGTTCCTGAACTTTAGGCATTTTGAATTCAATGCCTTTGTACAGATCGGGATACTTCTCCGCCTGCGAAAAAGCACAAACCGAAATCAGAATTGCTGAAAACAGCGTGATAGTTGATTTTAAGATGTTCATATTTTTAGTTTTTAATTGTTACGGGTTACGAGATGCGTGTTCCGTGTTCCTGGGTTCTGGGCTTAACTCGTATCCCGAAACCCGTAACTCGCAACACTTTCATCTGCGACTGATCACTAACCACTACATTATTTTACTCATTTCCCCAAATGCTATTTGGTCATCATTTTCGTCATTCCGTCCGAAAAAAGGGAAACGCTTTGTTCAACATTTTCGCACGGACGGTCTTTTTTCATTCATTCGCCCCCGGGGTTGAAACCCCGGGCTATTCATATTCACCCCTTTCAGGGTAAAGAAAAGGCAGATTTTCACATTTCTGGCTTAACGACGGGGTTCTTTTTCCCCTCCTTCGGAGGGGTTAGGGGAGGCTCACCCTAAACCAGTCAATATCCGCCGAACCGGCATCGTTGATTACACCTTCGCGAAGGGCATAAAAACCAACTTTAGCGCCAATCCACCTTCCTTCACGGGCTTTAAACGCATTTCCAATTGTAGTATAGGTGTTTCCATCAGTACTGTAACTAAATTGGCATTCGGCACCTTTCTTTACGCTAACCCTGAAGTACATTTGATTTGAAGCAAGTTCCGGGCCCGAAACAACATCTTCGGCAGTGCCTTTATCTGCACTTTTACAAAAGGCTGTCGATAACAACAACTTTCCATTTTCGCGCTTCACTGTTAAACGTCCATAGTCAATCCCCATCACGACCAAGCCCACTTCTTCCTCGTCGAAACGGGCATCGAAAGATAATTTGGTAGTCGCAGTAAATTCTTGTGCCGGAAATTTCTGCAAAAGCATATTCGAAACATCCCAAAGGTTTTTCATTTCAGCCGGGCGAGGAATGCAATTGATTCTGAAAAAGCCAAGGGTTCCTGAAGGAAATCCCCAGGTAGTTTGATAATTGGCGTGCCATTGCCACTGCAAACCAAGTTCACTTCCGTTAAACTCGTCGCTTTCCGGAGGCGTCATTTTCGGATATATTTTACCCACATTTGGTTTTTTATAGGTGCGCACCG
The DNA here is from genome assembly GCA_964488805.1 of uncultured Odoribacter sp. GTDB lineage: Bacteria > Bacteroidota > Bacteroidia > Bacteroidales > Prolixibacteraceae > Aquipluma. Next base: position 9,145 of record CAZAVU010000056.1, read on the forward strand.
GTTCGCCACAACCATCACCATCGGTATCGACACCGATCACGGGCCAGTCGTTTACCCATTTCATCGGGTTAAGGTGCAACACCCTTCCATAAGCACCCAGATCCTGGAAATTCAGGAACCAGTTTTCGCCGTTTTTGGTATCAACCCAAGCTCCCTGGTGCGGCCCATTGATATCGGTTTTTCCCTGAGCCATGACAATTTTATCTTCGTACGGGCCAAAAATATTTTTTGAACGCATCACCATTTGCCAACCGGGAGCAACGCCACCAGCCGGTGCAAAAATGTAGTACCAGCCGTTACGCTTATAAATTTTGGGACCCTCGATAGTCGGATGATTTTTATGCCCATCAATCAGCATTACGCTGTTGCCAATCAGTTTTGTACCATCAGCAGCCATACGGTTCAGGAGAATAACACTTTTTACTCCGGCACGACTTCCGGCCAAAGCATAAACCAGGTAGGCTTTTCCATCCTCGTCCCAGAACGGCGTTGGATCAATCAATCCTTTGCCTGGCTGAACTATGATTGGCTCTGACCAGGGGCCATGCGGATTGGTGGCTTTCACCATATAAATGCCGAAATCAGGATCGGGATAATAAATGTAAAATTCTCTGTTGTGGAAGCGGATACAGGGAGCCCAAACACCACCTCCATGCTGCACTTTATTGAACACATCGAATGGCGGTTGTTTTGCTAACGCATAACCTATCAATTCCCAATTCACCAAATCCTTGGAATGCAGAATGGGCAATCCGGGTACACAATTAAACGACGACGCTGTAAGATAATAGTCGTCGCCAACCCGAATGGCATCAGGGTCGGAATAATCGGCATACAACACCGGATTAGTATAGGTTCCGTCGCCATTATCGGATACCCAAGATTTTGAAAGTGTGTTGGTTATTTGCGCCGATACGTTCAACGTGAATAACGCAACTGCAACCAAACAAAGTGAATAAAATCGGTTCATATTTCTACTTTTTTAATTTAAACCACAATAGGCACATAGAACACATAGTTTATTGATTTTTCACAAATAGATAGTTAAAAATTTACTTTCCCAATTGCTGAAATACCTTCATCCGAAACAGCATTTTTAACTTCTATGTGAACTATGTGTCTATGTGGTTACAATTCATACCATTTCTTCCCCTTGGAAATTTCCCAACTGAAAGGAGCAAACATCTTTTCTTTCGTGAAATTGGCAGCTTCCTTTTTCGTCAATTCGTGCGACCATTGTACCCGTTTTGAGCGATCAGCCCCTGCCCCCGTATTTTGATATTCCTGAAAAGTAACTGTCTTTTGATTTTCGGTATTCGACCAAAAGTCCCAGCCTTCAGGAACAATGAACGAACCCATTTCACAATTCAGGTAAGCCACTTTCGCATATCCTCGCCACGGACGGCCCAGAAAAACCTTAGTGATTCCTTCAGCAGCAGTGATTTTGCAATCCTTGAAAACATATCCAAACGGTTTGCCTTCAGCAGTGCTGGCCGCAGTTAAAAACGAGTTGGCTTTGGCGTGAATCGTACATTTTTCGAACAAAGCCGTAGCCTCCCCAAAAATAAAGTCGGTTGTCCCTTCGATGTAACAGTTGTAAAAATACTGGCGGCCAATCCGTCCGGCAGCATAAACGGTGTCCTGATTTCCAAGGAAACGACAATTCACAAACACGCAATGATCGCCCTCGACATACAGCGCCAATGCCTGACCAACTGGTCCTGCTGTATTTTCAATAGTAATATTTTCCATCCTAAAATCGCCTGCTTCCACTTTCAGTGTATAGGTATAAAATGTGCTGTTTCGGCCACGATTAATCTTATTGAAATGGTCGTCCCAACTAATGACGGTTTTATCCACACTTTCCCCTACAATGGTCAAAAAGGTATTGCCTTCGAGAATGGCAACTTTTTCGCGATAAACGCCATTTTTCACATGGATTGTAAATGGTTTATCCGGGAAAATGCGGCAGGCATCCACTGCCTGCTGAATGGTTTTGTAATCGCCCGAACCATCCTGCGCCACCACCAAATCGTACTTCTCGGCGGCAAACGAAAACGAAGAGATAATCAAAAAAAACAGGGTCAAACAGAAATTCTTCATCACAATTTATTTTAGGGTCTTGTTTAAAAAGTCGGTCATGTATTTAACTGTCGGCTCAAACCACGGATGAAACAGCCAGAACGGGTGCGGTGTGTTTTCGATGGTATGAACCTCGGAATAAATTTTATGCTTGTTCAAAATGGCAATAACACTGTCGCGCCCAAAATGAAACCGCGGCAGAGCGCTGTTGATAAACAACATGGGTGGTGTGTTTTTGCCTACATACTGTATGGGAGAAGCTTCGATCCACTTTTCGGAATTCTGGTTAAACGTGGTTCCAAACCACAAAGCTCCGGCTGATCTTTTGGCGGTTTCCTCATCCTTTCCTCTTTCATCAGGCGTATTAAAATCCAGGACTCCGTCGATGTTAATAATGGCTTGAACAGCCGACGAAGTACCCGGATTGCCTTCTCTCCCATCGAACTTCTCCACGCCGGCAGTTACGCCTATAAGAGAGGCCAGCTGGCCACCGGCAGAACTTCCGGCAATGGCTATTTTGTTTGGATTGATACCGTATTTTTTTGCGTTGGCCCGGATAAAACGAACCGCTGCTTTAATGTCGTAAACCGCTGCCGGATAAAGCGCCTCAGGCGACAAGCGATGCTCGATTGTTGCAGTTACATAGCCTTTAGCTGCAATCTGCTGGGCAAGTGGAATGTCCATCGATTTGTTTCCTGAACGCCAGCCACCACCGTGAATGAGCAACAAAACGGGATATTTTCCCTTTTGGGCCGGACGAAACATATCCAGATGTAAATCGCGCTTACCAAATGGAGTCCCGGGCAAAGTTGCATAAACGATGTTCATATCGGCTACAACTCCTGCCAGCAAGGCGGGTCGAACAATTTGCGCCTGCGGAAACTCCTTTTTGAGTTTGATCCAGGCCATGTATGGCGTAAATGAGGTGTCGCGCGGAATGCCATCGATGTTAACAAGCTGTGCTTTTACAACTGTTTCAAAAAGGCAAAACACCAATAATCCCAGGAAAATTTTCGTTAATCGAAATTTGTGATCTGTCATTTTGATTCGATTCTTTTTCTATTTTAACACATTGTCGTTTGGTGCCCATTTTTTCTGCCATTCGGGATATTTGTTCAAAACCTCCTGAGGCGCGTAGGTGTACCAGCCATAGCCAACCCGCCGTTCACGGCTGACTTCAGCCATGGAATAAAGGAATTTGCTGTTGCGGTCAGAAAATAAAGGCCGCTCGGTATTCAGTTCGTAGTATCTCGTCCAGATTGGCGGTGCTTTCGGGTCGTTCACAACCACTTTGTCAACCGAATACGAACGGTATTGCGATTTTTCGATTGGCGCCTTCACCGTTTCAACCCGGGTGTTCAAAATCTTTGAATCGTTAAACCATTTTACCGCCGACTGAATAGCACGAATAACCCTTGCGTCAGGATTATCTATGCTCATCAGGAACAAAACAATTCCTGAACTTTCGCCATTGCAAATACTTGGCGGTTCGAAAGCACGGGCCCAGGCGGGTTGCAGCGTTACTTCGTCGTGCTGCTGGCACCAAACGGTTAATTTGCCCTGATCGACGATCTGCATTTTCAGAATGCAGTCCAACCCTTTCTGATATGCTTCGGCTAAGCGTTTGCGCAACTTATTATCTACAAACTGAAAATCCGGATTACCATCCACAATTTTCCGCAGTAAGTTCATTATCCCAATGTAGGCCCCGTCGTTAAAGGTAATGTGACGGCTGTAATCGCCTTCTTCAAGCGGAAAATACTGCGGCCAACCGCCGTTTTTGAACTGGGCCGCCAGCACAAAGTTTAATCCTTTCAGGCAGGCTTCGCGATATTTTTCGAGAGGAGTTTGGGTATAAACTTTGGCCAGATAGTCAATGTGAGTGTAGGTTGTCGAATTGTCGAATGTAGTATGCGTTTGTGCTTTGGTTCGAATTAAACTGTCGATTTGTTCAGGCAAAAGAATGGCCTGCATGTCGTAATTTTTAGGCCAACCACCATTGTTTCGCTGGTAAAGCAAAATGTTATCGGCAATCTTCGTGATCTCTGCTTCGGTATAACGGAGCTGATTTTTTTTAGGCTGTATAATATTTCCGGCATCGCGAATGCCGTACCAGTGGCGCATACTATCGCCAAACCGCTCCATGCTAATGGCGTTCGTTTGGGCACCGGTATTTGTCTGAGCCTGCAAAAAACCCCAAACATTCAGGAGCAAAGCCAAACCCAATAATTTTTTATTTAGTAGGTTTCTCATCATTCAATTAGCTTGTCATTCACTTTCACGTTGATCAGCTTCACTCCGTCGATCAGGCTTTTGTTGTAAGCGCTGTTTTTAGCCCTGATGGTCAAATTCTCGAAGGTGAAATCGGCCAGCCGGTCATATTGGTCAATGTCGATATCGTAAAACACATCGCAAGTCATGTCAATATTTTTCATGGTGATGTGTTTGCAATACGAAAGAGGCACGTCCTTCCTGCCTTTCAGATCGAAAAATTGTGTCCAGGGTTTGGCGTAAATCATGCTGTGTGCCTGTCCTTTCACATTTTCAACCGCAACATATTCGTACAATTGTGGCGTATCCGGGCGCATCTTTAGCCATAAAAGGCGTTCAGCTTCACTCACATGGCAATTGCGCATGACAATATTCCTGTTGTGAATGGCTTCGCTGCCACAGGTCATGGCTGAATGGCAAAAGCCGAACTCGCAGTTTTCAATAATTATATTGGTGTTTTCGCCATTATTGGGATCAGTATCGGCCCACGGTCCTTTGCCTCCTTTCAGCGCGATGGCATCGTCGTTTACCGACATGTAGCAACCTCTAATCAGTACATTGGCGCAAACATCAATATCGATGGCATCGGTGCTGGGCGCCTTAACCGGTTTTGCCGGAGAAAAAATATGCAGGTCGAGAATCTTTACGTTTTTGCATTGGTAATAATGGCTTGTCCAAAACCCTGAATTGTGAAGTTTGACATCCTGAACCTGGATATTATTCGAGTTCCAGATAAATACCAGCCGTGGCCGCGAAACTTCGAGGTTGGTACATTTCGGATTTTCTTTCCGGCGCTGCCAAAAAGCTTCCCAATATTTCAGCCCGTTGCCGTCAATCGTTCCTTTTCCCGAAATCGTGAAGCCGTCAACGTTGTAGGCATTGACCAGCGCGGCATAATAATCAAGGTTTTGTCCTTCCATTCGCGACGGAATCAGCGGGTAGTCGGCAATATTGTCGGAACCTTTCAGAACCGCGCCCTCAGCAACATACAGGTGTGTTTTTGGCTTGAAAAACAGCGCACCACTCCTGAACGTACCTTTCGGAACGACAACGACACCACCACCCTGGCTGCTAGCCTGATCGATAACTTTCTGAATTGCCGAAGTTTGAACAATGGTACTGTCATTCACAACTCCAAAATCGGTAATTGTGAACTGTTTGCCTAGCTCTTCCGGCTTCACTTTTTTCACTTCGGAAAACCATTTCGAAATTTTTGTTCCGTCAGGAAATGTGTCGTTTTTTTTGCTCCTGGCGCTGTTTTGAAGTGTAAAAGCCAACAGGCAAACGATCAGAAAAAAGATACTCTTCATATTATTTGTCTTACAATTTTCGGTAGATAAAGTTATCGAATTTCACATCGCCATTGCCAAACGCAAAAAGGCCGGCCCGCAAACTCATGAAACCGCCAAAAACATTGTGGTTGAATCCGGTTGCGTCGATGCTTCGCTCGGCACGGTTCCAGCTTTTCCCGTCGGCGCTGTAATAAAAGCTGATTTCGTTTTCGTCGTTCATCACTTTCAGAAAACCATGATTTCCAACGTCATTTTTCACCCTGATTTTGGCGCTCTGCTGATTGAAAACCGTGAATTGTTTGGCATCCACAGAAATGCGCATATTCGCTTGTTCGTTATAAAACAAGCACAACCCGGCAGTGCACTCTCCTTCCAATGTATACTCAACCTGAAATTCGTATTTCCGGTCGGATGAGTTGACCAGTAAAGGCGAACTGTTGGCAAAGGAACTACCTTCAGCTTTCAGTACAAGGTTTCCATCCTGAACACTTACCCGATCATTCGAATATTTCTTGAAAAACTGCCATTGCAAACCCAGCTGATTGCCTGAAAAGTCGTCGGATAAACCGGTATTTCCGGCAAATTTTTCACCAACAGGAAGCAGCAAATTGTCGGCGCTGTTCACTCCTTCAGGAACGCGGAACCAGTTGTCCTTGGTCCATTCCAAAGGCAACATCAGCGTTTGGCGACCCAACGTCTGGAAATATTTTTCGTAACCGTGATACATGATCCACCACTTTCCATTCAAATCTTCAACCAGCGTTCCGTGTCCCTGGCACCACCAGCGCTCGGCTCGGCTGCCGGTATGCACAATCGGATTATATGGCGAGTTTTCCCACGGACCAAACGGAGTTTTGGATCGTGCCGAAACCACCATGTGTGCCGTTGCAGGTCCTGCAGTTCCGCCTTCAGCAACGGTTTGGTAGAAATAGCCATTTTTCACATTCGATTTTGGCGATTCGAGGCAAAAACATTCGGTACTCCAGTCTTTCGGGAACTGCCATCCGGCGTAGTTTTGAACCGGTTCTCCGTCAGCTGAAAGGCCATCTTTTTTTAGTTTCACCGTATAGCCATTCGATAAATACAGGTAGCGGTTCCCATCAGCATCGGCAAAATGCCCCGGATCGATAAAACCCTCAATTTTCGTATCAATGGGCTCAGACCATGGACCAGAAGGCGACTTTGCTGTTACCACCCATATTTTTCTACCTGCAGGAAAGTAGATGTAAAAAGTATCGTCGTATTTTACCAGATCGGGCGCCCAAACCGATCCAACATACGTGTTCAATGCATGGGAAATACGTTCCCAGTGAACGAGGTCAGTTGAATGCCAAACCAACAGCCCGGGCATGTATTCGAACGACGAATGAGTCATGTAGTAATCTTTAGCGACCCGCAAAACCGACGGATCAGGATAATCGCCACCCAAAACCGGTTTCTTCCAGAACCCGGGATTTTGAGCCGAAGATTGTTTCCCTGAAACAAAAAACATCATAACAAAAACCAGCGGCAATATGTATTTCTTCATAGATTGCAATTTATAACCACATAGAGCACATTGTCAAATTTCTTCTATTGTGATCTATGTGTCTATTGTGGTTCCATTTTGTCTTCATTCAATTTTTAAATTAATGCCACATCACCGATTTCTGCACTTCGCCAGGCGATTTTGATTCGCGAATGAAGTTGATCAGCATTTTCATATTTCGGATATAGTCGCCGGTTGAAAGATACAACTGATCAGAAGGATCGCGATAAGGCGAAGTATCGGTTTCATCGCCTACATTGGTCGAGGCAAATTCATCGGTTTGTTCCTGCTTTTGACCATCGCCAATGTATGGGTGACTAATTGACGCATGTCTCGACAACCAACGGTTTTGCGCATCGAGCGAGCCAATGATTTCCTTTACCATCGCTTCATTCACCCGCATCGGGAAATTGTAACGGTTTAAATCGTAGTACGATTGCGGAGTTCCCTCGCCTTTGAATCTTTCGGCCTTTAACGGCGAGTCTTTGGTGGCTTCTTCAGATGAAAGGGCTGAAAGGCGCTTGTATTCTTCCTTCAACTGATTGAGGGCGACATGACATTTCCCATTGTAATGTGCCAGCAAATGTTCAGGATTATAATCGACATAATAGCTTCCATACTTTACGTTCGAGCCTTTGCGGTGCACGTAAATTGGCTTATTCGTGCCAACTTCGACAAATGTTGAATGATCGCGTCCATCAACAACCTGATCGGCAGGCAATCTGGTTTCTTCGAGCCATTTGATGGCATCTGGAACACGGGCCAAAAATTTGCGATCTCCGGTATATTGATAAAATTTCAGCAAAAGCATGGCATTTTCGCAGGTTGTGGAAGGCAAAAACGCAGCAGGTTCGTAGGTGCGGGCACCAGCAGTTTCCATGTTCAGGGTAAGCTGCTGTCCCCAGGCACCACAGCCATCCTGAGACAAAAGATAGAAGTTCATACCCCGAAGTATTGGCTCGAGAAAACGCTCTTCGCCCAAAGCCAGATAGCATTGAACCAGAAAATGAACGTTTTCCCAAATCACGTCGTCATTAAATGTATAGAATGATGTGTAATCCGGATGACCTTGCTTATTGAAATCGTACCTCAACGGATAGCGCTGTGGCCAACCTCCATTTGGATACTGACTTTTCAGGATAAAACCGACGGCTTTATCCAAGGCTGGTTTATAAACAGGATCGAGTTTTTCGAGGTACATGCGCAGTAAAAAACGCGCTGCATCAGAAGTTATATCGTCGTCGAATGTTGAGTTCCCATAGTAATGCTGAAATTCTTCGAGTCGCCAGCCGTTTTTACCGATGGTATTGTACCATTCTTTCATGGAGCGGTCTCCGGCAAAATCGATCATGTAATTCCAGCCGCCTTCGTTGCTTTGGCCCCAAATAATGGCGTTAGCCGCTTTCTGCGCCGACTGGTAATAGTATTCGTTTCCGGTTACGCGGTAGGCATCGAGGAATAAATGCCCCACACTGATGGTTCCCGGATGTTGCAGCCAGATCATGGTTTTGTAGGCTTCCATCTCGCCCCAGCGACGCGACAGATCGGGCGTGTAATACCACACGTATCCACCGTTGGTACTCACTTTTTCAACCATGTATTGCGTTGCTTTCAGCATGGTTTGTTCGGCATCGGCAACCAGTTTATTGTTTTGTGCTATCGATTGCAGTCCTAATACCAGGCCGAAGAGAACAAATAATATTTTTCTAAAAAATTGCATGGTTAGTTTTAGGGTTAGTTTCGGATATGGTTATTGGTTTTTTTTGAACTTGTCGGGCGAAAGAGCTTCGGGTGTTATCCTGATAAAAGCAATGGCTCCTTTGAACCACGATTGCTCGTTTTGCCTCACTCCTATTGATGTTTTGCCTGTTTGTATGGGCGTAAAACGGATAGTTGCCTCCAGTTCCTTTTTCCCGTTGATGTAGGTTGAAAGTTTTCCATTATCAACCACATAAGCTACTTGGCACCACTGATCGAGCGGGTGAAGCAACTTCGGATCAATTAATGTCATTTTTTGGTCGCCCGCCTGAATGAAGGCATCGAAATACCAGTCGGTGGGTGTTGTGCGTATTTCCAAAAGAACGCGGTCGCCTCTTATTTCGCCTGAATGAAAAAAGCGCTGCTCAAAATTTCCGCCACTTTCAGGCATAAAAAAAGCTTCGATCGTAAATTGTTTGAGGTTGGTTAATGGGGTTTCGTTCAAAAAGAGGCCATCGCCGATACCACTAAATTCAAGTACTTTTCCGTATTTACTTCGGATAATCTGTGGACTTCCGGCGATCCGAACTTCAGATTTTGAAGCAACCAACTCAGCTAAATTCCACTGAATCGCTTTCGGCCCTTTCGACTTCGCTGAACCAGAAAGCACTGAAAGCAGAGAAAGAGAAATGAGGAAGAGCTTGAGTTTCATTATTTGAAGATAAAATTTGATAATCCGCCCGTCAAAGAGCGGATTATCAAAATATAGAATGAAAGAGATTTACTATTGCTGAGGAAATCCGTATCCGTTGGTAAATCCTCCGGTAGAAATAATATTAGGAGTATAGGGCCACAAGTAAATCGGAGCTTTTGAATAATCGTAGTCGTAGAAAAGATACTTGTAATATTCATCTGCTGAAGCCACGATTTTTGAACCCCAATCTATCTTGGCGTAACCAGCGGCAACAAGAGCTGCGGCCTCTGTTCCAGTTGGATCGATGTAATTAAACAAACCCTTGATAGCCAGATTGGTTTTTGTATCAGTATAGGTGAATGTTAAACCTGCTTTAGTTGCTATTGATTCCCAGTCGTCATTCTGACCACGCCATCCCGGATAAAGAACAGGATCAGATTCACTTCCTGATGGACATTGCGTAGTTAAACGATAACCGTAAGTTGCTTTTGCATCAACCAATTTGGTGTACACATAATTTGAAATAGTATTCCCATTACTGAATGTGTAATATCCGTTTGTTTTCAAACCCTGGATCATGCTATTTGTCAACTCTTTAATTTTGCGAATTGCATCAGGCAGTAAACCGGTACGCACCAACGTCCAGCGACGGTCACCTTCACCAGCAAATTCAAAGCCACGTTCGGTTACAACAGCATTAAGCATACTACCACATGAGGTTATAAAAGCATCAGTGTTAGCTTGTCCGGCAGGGAATGACCGTTCGCGTATGAGAGCCAAATATGTCTTAGCACTTGCATTATCACCAGTTACAGCACATGCTTCCGCATAGTCCAGGTAAATTTCAGCGATTCTCATGTAAGGGCCATGAATACCTGAAGTACGCTGTGCCAGAACATAAGGAGTTGCCATACGGTTTTCATCCCATTTGTTGAGGGTAAGACCACCACCTTCAGCTTTAGAGTTAGGAGTAAAAGGAATCAATTTTTCGACACCTTTACCTGTACTGCCAGTTACACAAACACTAACATCGCGACGTTTATCTTTAGGATCGAACATACCATAGTAGAATGCCGGATTAATTCGCCCCTGACCATAAGACTTACATGGGTATGCTTTACTGCTACCGCCACTTGAAACACGGCCAATTGAGTACGGACGGGCATTATTACCGGTACCCTGAGTCATCAGATATTCATAAATTGATTCATCAGCAAATTCCAAATTATTCATTTGCTGGAAAAAGTACTGATAAGGATTGTCGAATGCTTGTCCTTTACTACCTTTTGTACGAGGATCGGTAGAATGAAATACGACTGTCCCCGGATTTTCAATACACGCTTTCAGATATGTTTTAGCTGTTTGATAGAGTGTAAGATAATCTGAACGACGTCCGTACTCACAACTGTTGTTCCCAGAACCTAATTTTTCAAAAGTCAACGCATTACCTTTACCATCTTTATAGAAACTTGCTCCTAAATCAGTGCGGCGAACCTGGTATCCGGCGGCATCCAGGCATATACGGCCAATTAAACCCTGAACAAATGTACGCGAGAATATATTTTTTTTCACACTGGAGTTTTGCCCCACGCGGTACATCAAAGGCTCTACCTTTTTCAGATCTTCAATACAACAATCATAAATTGAATCTCTTGGTGTTAGACCTTTGGCTGCTACCCCATTCTTGACAGCGTAAGGAACATCGCCATATAAACGTATCAATTCACGATAGCTTACAGCACGTAAAGCCATAGCTTCACCATACAACTGACTCAAATCAGAAGGTTGTTCCCCACTCATGATCGTGTTGAAATTGTCTGATCCTTGCATCGCATTTATAATAGCATTTGCTTTGGCTATACAACTGTATAACTGGGTATAGGCATTCGTTTCTGTTTGATAGGATAACAGATTGTAGCTGGAAGCGTAAGTTCCGTTCTGATACAAACATTCAGGATAGTGGCGTCCAGGTTGGTTTGTGAATGCTTCTGGATGCCTTTCAATGTCAGACCCGGTCACATCGGCCCCGTAAAAAAGTCCGTCGCCAAAAACATGTTCCTGGGCTGTTGCTCTCCATTGTTCGTAAGCTCCATCCATCGCAGCGCGGGCTGTTTCTATGTTCGAGAAAACAAAAGTTGCATCAATAACCGACGGAGAACTTGTTTCCAAATAATCTTTACATGAAGCTATTGTAGTAATTCCAGCTATCAATAGTGCTTTATATATTACTTTTTTCATAGTATTATTTCCCTTCTAAATTAAAAAGTTAAGTTAAGCCCCATGGTATAAGTTCTTGCTTTGGGATAAGAATTATAATCATAGTTTGGTGTAGGGAATCCATCAACCCCATCAGTATCGGTGTTAACATCCGGATCCAAACCTGAATAATGTGTTAAGCAGAACAAATTAGTGCCTGTGAAATAGATACGCAAATTCTGAATTCCAATTTTCTTGATTAGATTTTTGGGAATTGTATATCCTAAGGTAAGGTTCTGCATACGCAGGTATGAAGCATTTTCAATAAATTGAGAAGAAGCAATTCCGTATTCAGAATAGTTCAACGCATATTTAGCATTGGCGTTCAGGGTGTTCAGGGCTGTCGGATCTGTAACTAATTGCAAGTTACCGCTCGAATTTACATCGTACACTCTATAGGTATCTTTTACAAACCGAAGCCGATTCTGTCCTAAACTGTTATCTTTATTACCCATCATGCTGTGCATGGCATTTGCATTGTACACGTCTCCACCAATCTGATAAGTAAAGGCTGCACTAAAATCGAAGTTTTTATAAGAAGCATTTAATACCAAACCTCCGGTGTGCTGAGGCATTGTATGTCCGATAATGGTTGCATCATCACCATTCACTGCGCCATCGCCGCTTGTATCTTCAAATTTGGCACAACCAGGAAATGCTGTTTGTCCGGCAGCTTTTTTAAACCCGTTAGTAACATTGGTTGGATAGTTTACAATGTTTTTTATATCAGGAACGCCACTTTTTAAAGTATACACTCCGGTTGTTGAATTGTAATCAAAGTCAGCAACAGTGTAGTACCCTGCTGCTTTAAATCCCTGAATAACACCAACTGGTTGACCTTTGCGGATAATATAGTCGTAATAAGGCAGGCGCATAGTGGAACCCCAACCGGTATGAGTATCAGCCAAAGCTTCATCACTTAACTCATCAATATTGTTCTTGTTGTAGTTATACGTAGCTGTTAAATTCAGTTTGAAATCTTTTGTGCGAACAATATTCACGTTTAATGCTAATTCAACACCTTTGTTTGAAGTCTGACCAACATTCTGGAATTGATAACTGTAACCGGCTGATGGATCGACCGGAACCTTCATCAATATGTTTTTAGTAGTATTCCAGTAAAAATCAAGGGTTCCGTTTATTCTGTTATTCAAAAATCCAAAATCCAAACCACCATTACGTGAGATTGTTGTTTCCCATTTCAAATCAGGATTACTTAACATTGATCCTGGTACATAAGTGGTGATGGTATTGGTCCCAACAGTAATTTGTTTTGTCGTCCAGGTTTCTTTCCACAATGAAGGACTGATATTGTCGGAACCCGACGAACCATAAGAAACACGCAATTTCAGGTTATCAAGGAATGTTTTTGCACTTTCCATGAATGGTTCATCAGAAATACGCCAGGCAACAGCTCCGGCAGGGAAATAACCCCAGCGATGATTGGGTGCAAATTTTGAAGAACCGTCAGCCCGGAATGTTGCAGTTAATAAATAACGACCGAAAACAGAGTAATTTGCACGACCAAAATAGGACTGAGTATGAGATGGAGTACCTATTGTATTACTGAATTGATCTTTACCGTAATTCTTCGTTACATTAGTCATGTTGATCATCCCGAAAGCATCATCCATACCAAATCCGCTTGGGTAACCGGCGCCCTGAATGAATGTACTGTTAGACTGAGAAGACAAAACTTCATTTCCCAAAAGGAATGATAAATTTTGATCGCTTCCCAATCCTTGAACTTCGTAATTTAATGTTGTTGCCAAACGAATAGCATCGCCATCTTTCTTTGTAAGTTTCGCCAAACTATAACCACTTTCTAACCCGTTATCCCAGTTTTTGGTTTCACCCCAATTGCGGGTTAACGACAATTCTGATTTAGCAGTTAAACCCTTTACAACATTCCATGTCAATGAACCGCGACCGTTAACACTATATTCTTTTGCAATGTTTTGATAATTGTTGATAACATTCACAACGTTGTATAATTCATCGACGCTTGATTCACCCTGCCCCAAACCGGTTGTGAAAGTAACGTCACCCAGAGGATTGTCGATTGGTCGGTATTGATATGCAGAAGTTGCCTTGTCGAAACTGGTTCCATCTGTTTCATTTTCAGAATATCTTAAATCAGCGTTAAAAGTAAGATTCTTGCTTATTTTCTGATCCAGTTTGAAGTTTGCGTTCCAACGTGAATAACCAGAATTGATACGAATACCTTCATCGTCGAGGTAGTTCAGCGAAGCATAGATTTTGGTTTTATCATTACCTGCAGTCAATGACAAATCATGATTCGTTGTATTAGCTGTACGCATTATATCATTAATGTAATTGTGAGCGGTAACATTTTTATACTCATTCAAATGATTACCATAAGTGGAGCCAAGCCCGAAATATTTAGCTACACCATCGCCATAAGATGATCCATAAGCAGTTGCATAAGACCAGTTCCAAAGAGCATAATCATAAGCATCCATTACCTCAAGAGTTGATGGATTCTGTTTGATTTGACTGTAGACATTGTATCTAACTGTCGGTTTTCCTTCTTTGGCACTTTTTGTGGTGATCAAAATAACACCATTTGCACCACGCGCACCGTAAATCGCTGTTGACGAGGCATCTTTCAACACGTCAATCGTTTCAATATTGTCAGCAGGTAAATCATCGATATTACCTAACTGCACTCCATCCACAACATAAAGAGGCTCGTTTGACTGAGTGATAGATCCGCCACCACGTACACGAACAGACATAGTTGCACCCGGTCGACCATCCTGGGATATAACATTGACACCAGATAAACGCCCCTGCATGGCCTGTACCACATTGGAAACAGGATTTTCAGCAAGCTTCTCTCCACTTACCGAAGCAACCGAGCCGGTAAGGTCACGTTTCTTTACCGTACCATAGCCAACTGCAACAACTTCGTTGAGTTCGAGGGTACTGCTTTTTAACTGTACATCAATAACTTTCTGTCCGTTGATTTTAACCTCCTTCGGTTCAAAACCAATGAACGAAAACATCAGTACATCTTTATTCACATCTCCGGGAACAATAGTGTAACTACCATTGCTACCCGTAATTGTACCGTTGGTTGTTCCTTTCACAACAACATTAACGCCTGGTAACGGAGTGTTCGACTCGTCGACCACCACGCCGGTAACTTTTTGAGCAAACAAATGCGCACTCGTAAAAAGTACCAACAATGCTAGCAGGCAAACCTTTTCTAAATTACATTGCTTCTTTTTCATCATAAATAAATGTTAAGTTTGTTTGAGTTTTCGTATAATTAGTTCATACTGAATTCTATGGATGCCATGATAAAGGGCCCGACGCCTTTAGGATCGTTATCGCGCACCTTTTCTCCGATATAGTATTCATAAGAGCCATCGCGGTAAGGATTCCCACCAAGACCAGCCACTGCACAACATTTGGTCAGGCTGATGGTTCCATCGCCATTGTCCTTAATCAGATTCTCCAGGATTCCATGGTAACCATTAACAGCTACTGTCTGATAATCTTTGCCGATGTATCCTTTACGGCTGGCTTTGAGCAAAGCATAAACAAACATCGACGAGGCAGTGGCTTCCTGATAATTTCCAGGCCGGGTGCCCTGATCGAGAACCTGGAACCACAAACCGGTTTTTGCATCCTGATACTTTTTTATTCCGGCAGCTACCTGACTCAGAATTTCAAGTATTTTGACCCGTCCCGGATGATCCAGCGGAAGATAATCGAGCACATCGACCAATGCCATTGCATACCAGCCTTCGGCCCGCCCCCAATAATTGGGTGAACAACCGGTTTGCGGATTGGCCCATTTCTGCTGTTTACTTTCGTCCCATCCATGATAATTCAAACCGGTTTGCGGATCATAGGTGTGCTTGTGAACCGTAACGAACTGATTCACCACATCATCAAAAAGCACGGGTTCGTTCATCACTGCGGCATACCGGGCATAAAAAGGAGCGCCCATATACAGCCCGTCGAGCCACATTTGATTGGGATAGCGTTTCTTATGCCAAAAACCGCCCTCCGAGGTTCGGGGATGTGTCTTCAACTGATCGCGCAAATGATGAATCGCTTTGAGGTAGCGATCGTCCTTGGTTTTTTCATACATATCAAAAAGGAACTTCCCCGAATTCACACAATCAATATTGTAATCCTCCAAATCATATCCTTCGATATCACCATTAGGACCGATCATTTTATCGGCATAGGTTTTCGCATAGTTGAAATACGTTTCATTACCGTTTTCTTTCCACAACATCATCATGGCATGGGCTATCAGGCCCTGTGTGTAATTCCAGGTTGGATTGGGACTAAAATCAACAGTCCACGGTTCAGGGAAATGTTTGATTTCCGAATCAGCCATCTTGACAGCCATTTCAAGTCCGTCAGTCACTTTCTTTGGTTGGGAAGCAGAGCACGACTGAAAGGCAGTCAGCAGGGCAAACAGAAAAATTAAATAGAGCTTCATAGTCAGATTAAGTTTATTTCTTGATACAACATTTCCGTTCAGGATCATAAACTGGTAATAATCAAAAAGAAAAGCATTAGCGCTAACAAAACCGCCACCACGACGATAATCCACGATACGTTTCTCAGTTTTTTAATTATTTCTTCCATAAACAGTCCAAAACTTGTGTACAGGTAAAGTTACAACAACACAAATTGAACAGCCCGTTTAGGCATATCAGGAAGGGAGGACAGGCGTACCACGGGCGGGAAATATTTCCCAAAAAGCGGGAAAATAAACAACCAGAAAACGACAACACAGCTTCACAACGCCTGAATACCAATCACTTAAACAAACACAAACAGTTTTGCAAGAAACAACAATTTGCTGCAGAATAATGATCGACAAAGAAATTGACATGAAGGCTGCCAAATCAGAAAATTGATCCGTTGTGGAGTTGGATCGGAGGCTCAGGGGAATCCAAATGTCATTGATACGCACCTGGAAAAGCCGCGTTAATGGCGATAATATGGCAGAAATTGTATCCGAAAACACAGCCACTTAGCCGCGTAACTGTAAAATTAAGTTGCTTAACTATTTGTGTTTGTCCACATCTTTGTATCCGCAGACGCCATAATCCGCAATGTTTTCAGGAGTAAGATCAATGATTTGAATGGTTCTCATAAATTGGGGTTTCAGAACATTACCAATTTTATTCCAGCCCGTGCTTCTCAACATACTCGCTGGCGCTCATGCCAAACTCCTGCTTAAAACATTTGCGGAAATGCGACAAATCTCTAAACCCAACAGCGTAAGCCACTTCTGACACGTTCAGTTTTTTTTGTACAAGCAACTGCGATGCGCGTTTCAGGCGGATACTGCGCACAAATTCCTTGACGGTCATTTCGGTCAAA
>CAZAVU010000057.1:0-26329 GCA_964488805.1 uncultured Odoribacter sp.
ATCTTTCAACAACACGGGCTTGAGGCGATTATTGGTGGTTAATATTTTATTCAGTTTTTGGTTTTCCCCACAAAAGAACAATCACGATTCCAACAAGGGCAGCCATTACAGCAGCGGCAATTGCGTCAACAAGTATTGGCGTAACACTATTGTACATGGTGGTCATGGAATAGAACGACAGATCGACAGTGAGTGCATACAAACATCCGAAGAAAGCGCCAATTTTTAAGCCATCGAGCCAGGTTGTACAACCCGTTCCTTTCAAAAACAGTGTTAAAAACAGAGAGTAAAGAAGACATGAAAGAATCATTGCCCACCAAACCATTTCCATTTCTGGTCTGTTAGCGCACGGATTCGAATTGGACTGCATATAGTCCATTAACAACATGCCGTAGATCAGCCAACCTAAAAAGAAATTAGCAATTCCGCCAAAAATAGTTCCCTTCAAAATCTGTGTGTTCATGCAAGTAAGTTTTAGAGTTTAGATGAACTTTCTTACGGTAATGATGCTGTTACGGTTTGGTACGATTTCAAAATCTTTACAAACAACAGGAATGGCCGGTCGGAATGAGCAATATTGGTTTTCCGAAAAATGTGAATTATTTCTGGTTCACTTTCAGTGCAGCAAGGGCTTTGGCATTCACCAGATCCTCCGGCGATCGCACTTCAATGGAGATGGCCCGGCTATGTGCGTACCTTTTGGCATTCCGAAATTCTTCCTTGATGATTTCCGGCAGGGCGCTTGCCTCGATTGCAGGTTCATCGCTGTCGCCAAACCAAAAGCTTATCCGAAAGGTGTCTTTAATCACTCCAATCCAAAACAATGTTTTCTTTTTCTGTAATGCCCGAAATAGCCAGCTTTTGCCGTCGTTGTAAAATCGCCATTCCTCTGAAATGTTGAAATAGTTTTCATACAGGTAATCAAACAACTGTTCCCAATAGGTGCTGTTCTCGCCGATAATTGAGAACACCAGTTCTTCGGTTGGCTGAACGTTGAGGTCGGTTAATACGATAGGTTCCATTGATCAAAGTTTTTAAGGTTCAAAGGACTGCGCTAAACTAAAAATCCCCATCACCCAAAGGTTGACGGGGATTTTTGTTAAATGTATTTTTTTGTTTTTACAGAATCAGCATGGCATCGCCATAAGTTCCGAAACGGTATTTTTCTTTAATGGCTTCTTTGTAGGCTTTCATCAGGTTATCATACCCGGCAAAACCGGCAACCATCATTAAAAGTGTTGAAAGCGGCAAGTGGAAATTGGTGATCATGCGGTTGGCCACACTGAATTCGTAAGGAGGGAAAATGAACTTGTTGGTCCAGCCTTCAAATGGTTTCAGGTGCCCCTGTGTTGAAACGGAGCTTTCGATGGTACGCATTACGGTTGTTCCTACAGCACAAACGTTCTTCCTGGCATCTTTTGCAGCATTCACAATTTCGCAGGCTTCTTCTGAAATCCAGATCTGTTCCGAGTCCATTTTGTGTTTGGTCAGGTCTTCCACGTCAACGCTGCGGAAATTTCCCAATCCGACATGAAGGGTGACATAGCTGAAATTTACACCGGTAATTTCCAAACGTTTCATCAATTCACGGCTGAAATGCAGACCGGCAGTAGGTGCGGCAACGGCGCCTTCGTGTTTGGCAAAGATGGTCTGGTAACGGTCTTTATCGTCGGGAGTAACCGGACGTTTGATGAATTTGGGAAGCGGGGTTTCGCCCAATCCGTAAAGTGTTTTTTTGAATTCATCGTAAGGTCCGTCAAATAAGAACCTTAACGTGCGGCCGCGAGAAGTGGTATT
Source organism: uncultured Odoribacter sp. (assembly GCA_964488805.1). Lineage (GTDB taxonomy): Bacteria > Bacteroidota > Bacteroidia > Bacteroidales > Prolixibacteraceae > Aquipluma. The sequence continues at coordinate 1,798 of CAZAVU010000057.1, forward strand.
GTCAATTACTTCGGCTACCAGCAAATCATCTTCTCCGAAATACAGTTTATTGCCAATGCGGATTTTTCGGGCCGGGTCGACCAAAACGTCCCAAAGACGTTGTTCGCGGTTCAGTTCTCGAAGCAGGAAAACTTCGATTTCGGCTCCTGTTTTTTCCTTGTTCCCATACAGGCGGGCGGGGAATACCTTGGTATCGTTAAAGATAAGGACATCTTTATCTCCAAAATATTCGACAATATCTTTGAAAACCCGGTGTTCGATTTTTCCGGTATCCCGGTGTAAAACCAGTAACCTTGATTCATCCCTGTTTGGAGCCGGATGCAGGGCAATTAATTCTTCAGGTAAGTCGTATTTGAATTTTGATAACTTCATTATATCTGTATTTGTTATATTAAACTATTTCTAAAAATGTACCATTCAACCATTAATCGTAATAACAGACCCACGTTTTACGGGGCAATTCTCAATTGGTTTCGCTTGTTTCGAATTTTTCCAGAAAATCTTGCAAATTCCAGGCTTCTTCAAGTTTCATTTCCCCGATTCGGGTTCGGCGCAAACCAACCAGATAAGCTCCGCAATTGAGGGCAACTCCCAGATCCCTGGCCAACGCCCGGATGTAGGTGCCTTTGCTGCACACGATCCGCAAGGTCAACTCTTGTTTTGCAAAATTCAGAACTTCAAGTTCAGAGATGGTAATGCGTTTCGACTGAAGAACAATATCATTGCCTTTTCTGGCATGTTCATAAGCTCGCTTTCCGTCAATTTTTACCGCACTGAATATTGGAGGAACCTGATCGATCTCGCCAATAAAGTGATGAAGAGTCTCGTTCACAAATTCCGGGGTTATATGGTCCGTTGGGGAAATGGTATCCTCGGCTGATTCCAGATCGAACGACGGAGTTGTTGCCCCCAGTTTCAGGACAGCGACATACTCCTTTTCCTTGGCCTGAATCTGATCGATAGTCTTGGTTCCCTTGCCAGTACAGACGATCATTAATCCGGTGGCCTTTGGATCAAGCGTTCCGGCATGACCAACCTTCAGTTTTTTGACCCCGGTTTTGCGGCAAAGAAAATTGCGAAGCTTCCGAACCAGGTCAAAAGATGTCCAATCCAGTTCTTTATCAAAAAGAAGAACCTCCCCTTTTTGAAAATCATAATCTTCAATGGATTTTACCATCCTGAATCGCTTTAAATAAATATTTTGAAAAAACAATACCGGCCAAAAAATCAGCCGGCAAATATAGCAATTCGAAAGGCAACAAACTAACGGTGTTCGGTGAATTGAAGTTGTAATATGCGGATAAACAGGTTTTTGGCCGGAATTTTTGCCCAAATGCCGCTTTCAAAGGAAAGAAACGCGAATGAACTTATCCTGATGAGAGATTGTAATAAACTTATAAACAGCAATATGTGTAAATGCTGCCGTTGTTTTAAAAGAAATACTAAATCTTTGTTAACTGATTGTCACTTGTCTGATTTCGGTTTCTTCATGATGGCATAAATCTCGAACATAAAGCCAAACAGAACAACCATCGGTGCCAGGGTAATTCTCCGGAAACTGAAAATTTCAGGGTTAAAAACCGAGGGATCACTACTTTTTCCACCGGTCATCAAGAGAAAACCAACTACAATGATTACAAATCCGATGACCAGTAATTTCAAATTTTCTTTGCCTAAGGCAAAACCTTCCATGTTTTCAAAATATTTCTTAGCCATTGTTTAAAAAATTTGTGTAAAGTTAGCCGAAAAGTTCCAAGTTCCAAGTTCCTGATTTAAAGTTCAGGTAAAAACTCCGGAACCAAGCTGAATCAATAATCCTAAACTGACTATAAACGTTGACCTTTTCAATAAAATAACTCATCAAATTTCAGGCGGATGAATTTATTAACTGCCAGATAGGTTGATCCCCAGGAAATCAATACCCCTAAAATCAGGTCAAATACAAAGACTATCCCATATATTTTAAAGTCATCCAGATCGATAATTCCTTTGAATTCGGAGGCATACGACAGCATAAGCACTAAAAGCAGCAGGTTGGCTGCAAGGGCGCCGATCATTCCATAGGCTACACTTCGTTTGATAAACGGAGTCCGGATAAAACTGTCGGTTGCTCCAACGAGCAACATGGTATTGATAATGAAGCGCTGCGAATAAACAGAAATTCGGATGGTATTGTTGATCAATGCGAAGAAGATCAATAGCAACAGGCCCGAGAAGAACACGAGGACAAGACCAATCTTCTGGACATTTTCGTTAATGATGCTAACCATATCGCGCTGAAACGAAACTTCTTTCACCTGAGGATATTCCATAAATTTCTTTTCAAGCAGGTTCAGCTTGTCGGGTTTCGTGTATTCGGCGGCTAATTTAACATCGAGCGATGAAAGCAGCGGATTGTAGCCCAGGAACCCGGTAAAATCTTCCCCCAGATCTTTTTTTAACCGTTCAGCAGCGGTTTCCTTATCGACATATTCAACCGATTTAACAAAACTGGAAGCTTTCAGGGTCGTTTGCAAATCGGTAATTTCGTTTGCCTGAACGTCGTTTTTCAGAATAAGGGTAACTCCAATATTCTCGCGGACATACCTGGCCAGTCGTTCAGCATTAAGTAATACCACTCCCAGCAACCCAATCAGGAACAAGACCATCGAAATGCTGATGGTTGAGGTCAGATACGATTTGAATATCCGTTTATTCAGCTTCTGCGGCTGTGCTTTGCCTGTCATTGCTTTTTACTTTTTTACTTTGAAAATATAAAACAAATACCCGCCAATTGCCAAAAGCAGAAGGATTGAGCTTGCCAGGGATACTTTGTTCCCTACAAAATACGAACTTGGTTCGAACTTAAACTCGATCTGGTGTTTTCCGGCCGGAATAACCATTGCACGCAACACATAATCAGCCTGAACGTGCGACGTTTCCTTCCCGTCAATAAAGGCTTTCCAACCTTTGGGATAATAGATTTCGGAAAAAACAGCCAATTGCGACCCACTGTTTACCGTGGCATCATATTTCAGGTAGTTGGGCTGGTAATCTGTCAGCTTAATTTCACCTTCGCCTGTTCCTGAAGTGAAACCTTCGAGCGACTTGGCAAAGCTTTTATTCACGATAGCTGTCGATTTAGGATCGAAACTCTTAATTGCCGTAACTTCCTGATCGGCATTATCGACCACCTTTACAGATTTCACTAACCATGCATTGCCCATTGCGTGAGCGTTTGGTAATGGTGGCTGATTTAAATCGTAAATCAGGTATTTTGTATTCAACATGTTGATTACCGACAAATGTGCCATGACAGAATCAATGCTTTCCGGTTTTTGGAAGCCCTGAATCAACAATTGCATTTCAGGCTCAATGGCATAGTTGAACAGTTCGTTGTAGCGCTTCATTTTGGCGCCGTGGTATCCGCCCAGCGATTTGTGGAAGAATGAGGTGCGGGCATCAGCCATTGGATTTTGCAGGTTCAGCACACGGTAATACAAATCTTTATCTTTCTTGATTTCCTTGTCAACCGGCATTTCCTGGAACGGAACGGCTACTTCGCGTTGCGAGGTGAAATTATCGTTGTTGAAGTATTTTTTGTTCACCGGCCACATATCGACCAAAACCAAACCGACCCATAATGCAATGGCATATTGCGCTTTGATTTTGTTATTCCAGTAGGCCCACAAACCAGCGGCAGCAAGCGCTACAAAAATAAAGGTGCGGAACGCGTCGATACGCAAAGCCGATTTACGGTCAGCAATCAAGGCGTCAATCAACTGTTGTGGCCAGCCCATTTGTAAATATTGTCCGTCCGTTTTTCCGGAGAAACTTCCGGCCAAACCCGGGATGATGGCAAAAATCAAGGCCAAGCCACCGGCAATTCCGGCCGAGTATTTCAACGCTTTCATAAATTCCTGAGAAGAGATTTTGCGTTGGTAGACTTCCTTAATGGCAAGCACACCAAGCAAAGCCATGGCAAACTGCTGGATAACTATGATATTTTTGACGTCGCGGAACTTGTTGTAACCCGGGAATAAATCGAGCATTAGGTTAGTCAGGATCGAGAAATTTTTACCCAACGACAAGAGCAGCGAAACGATAAACACCGCAAGCAGCCACCATTTGTCTTTGCCTTTTACGACGAAAAGTCCGAGTACAAAAAGGAAACACAGCACGGCGCCAAAGTAGAACGGTGCTCCCGAAATGGGTTGACTTCCCCAATACATTGGCATCCCACCTTCAACAAATTTTTTGGCTTTTTCGGCTCCCTGAGCTTCGGCCAAAAACTTGTAGGTTTCGGAGCTGGTAGTCAACGGTTCGCTCATGCCGCCACCTTTAAAGCGGGGAATGAACGCTGTCATGGCTTCGCCCAAATCGTAACTGTAATCCAGAATGTAATCTTTATCGAGTCCGCTGGTCTTATTTTCATTGTTCAGGCTTAATTCCGACTGCCCGCGCATTGAAAACTTGCCATATTCGTAAGTAGTATATAATCTCGAAAAGTTGGTGCCTACTGCAATCATTGCAGCAATAACCAGGAAACCAACTGTTTTGCCAAAGTCGGCCAGCGTTTTTTCTCGAACAGCATAAACCAGATAGGTAATCACAAGGATCAACGCCAAAATAAACGCGTAGTAAGTCATTTGCAGGTGGTTGGCGCTCAGCATCAGCGAAAGGCCAACTGCGGTGATTATACTTCCGGCGATTTTATTCTTTTTGAAAGCCACCAGCATACCGGCGACCACAAGTGAAGTGTATGTCAGAGCGTGGGCTTTGGTGAGGTGGCCGGTTACCATCACCACAAAAGTGAAGGTCATCATTCCGTAGGCCAAACTTGCCGCAAAGGCTGCCCAAAGGCTGATATCGAGCAAAAGGCAAAGGATAAAAAAGAACGCAAAGCTGAAGGTCAAAATCATCACCGGCTGCGAAATGGCAGTGACCGATTTCTGGATGGATGAAAATATTTCGCCTGAATAAAGTGTCGATGTCAGGTAAGCAGGCATTCCGGAAAACATGTTATTCGACCAAAGCGCCTCTTTGCCAGTGGCGTTGCGGTAGTCAACAATTTCTTTCGACATGCCTTTAAACTGCGCACCATCCGAGCTTTGCAGCTTTTTCCCTTCCAAAACAGGGGAGAAATAAATGACGCTTATAACCAGAAACAACACAACAGCAAGGATATAAGGTCCTGATTTGCGAAGGAGATTTTTTGTATCCATATTATGAATTGGTGTAATTTGTAAATTCGTACTTTCGTGCGCAGCAAAAATAAACCTTTTTAAGTCAATAATAAATTAAATGGGTGTAATTAAAAGGCAAACAATCAAAGGCTCAATCTACTCCTACCTGGGTGTTGGAATCGGGTTCCTGGTTACCATCATTTCCATAAAATTGCTGACCACCTCTCAAATTGGGCTGACCGCCATTTTTGTCGCCGTTTCTGGAATTTACTCCCAATTCTCGACACTTGGATTTACAAAAGTGATCGAGCGGTTATTCCCTTATTTTCGCGATGAAGAGAACAAGCACAACGGTTTTGTATTTCTGATACTGATTGTCGGCCTGATTGGGTTCCTTGTTTCTCTGGTTTCATTCTTTTTCCTGAAATCATACATCATCGAAAATTACCAGTCGAAATCGCCGCTGCTGGTTGAGTATATCTGGTTTCTGGTGCCGCTGATTTTCTTCCGGATGTATGCCTTGTTGCTCGATACTTACAATAAAATGCTCTTCGATGCCACCACAGGAACCATTCTGAACGACTTTGTGTACCGTGTTGGGAACCTCTTTTTGCTGGGCGCTTTTTACCTGAAATGGATCGACTTTTCGCTATTTATTTGGGGATATATTTTCTTTTTAAGCCTTCCGGCGATATACCTGACCGGACTTTTGATCTACCGGAAGCAGTTTAATATTGCGCCAAAGCTTCATTTTATAAGTCCAACTCTTAGGAAAGAAATGATTGGTCTTTCGGTATTCGGAATTATTGGCGGAGTGAGCAGCATTGCCCTGAAGCAGATCGACACCATTATGCTGGGCGCTTATACCGATTTGTCGGTTGCCGGAGTTTACTCCATCATTTTTTACTTCGGAACGGTGGTTTTGATACCCAGCGTGGCTTTGGGAAAGATATCGTCAACCATTATCGCCGATTCGTGGAAAAACGACGATCTGAAAACCATCGACGATATTTACTTCAAAAGCAGTATCAACCAGATGTTTTTCAGTCTTTTACTGTTTATACTGATTGCCGCCAACACGAATAACATCATTCAGCTTTTGGGACACCGATATCAGGGGACCGAATGGGTGATCATCCTGGTTTCGTTAACCAGCCTGATTGTGGCCTCCACCGGATCGAGCGTGCAAATCATCGGCACCTCGCATAAATACAAGATTCAGACTTATTCCCTTGGATTGCTGGTCGTTTTGTCGATTATTTTCTATGCCATCTTTATCCCGATGCTTGGCATGATTGGTGCCGCATTCGGCTCATTATTATCAATTTCAGGGGCATCGATGATGCGGGTTTATTACTTGAAACAAAACATGAACCTATTCCCTTACCGGATGATTCATTTGAAATGTGCCGCAATTGGTATTATCACGTTTCTCATAGTTTATTTCATTCCGGCCTTTCCTAATTTTCTGATTGATCTGGTTGTTCGATGCTCCGTCATTTCAGTATTGTTCATCGGACTGAGCTACCTGTTCCGCATATCCGACGACTTTAATCTGATGGCCGACAAATTTTTAAAACAAATCCGAATTCGCCGATAAGTCTTCCGGATATAGAATGCTGGAATACCCGTCATCACTGGTCCTGTTCGTTTTTTTGCTGCCATGTTGGTCAGAAAGCTGCCATGTTACGAAAAATGACCGCCATGTTAAAGATTTTGTTGCCATGTTGGAAAAAATGATCACCATGTTACAAGAAATCCCGCCATGTTAGTTTTGAAGTCGCCATGTTGCTATTTCTGTTCAAGGACAAGAAATTAGGAGAGCAGAACGCAGCCTGTTCCTGAAAGATTGAAACATTGTTGAGTATTTCTGTATTTTTGTCCCGAAATGAAACATATAATCATGTCTCAACCAGGTATCATTCTGCAGGCCCGAACCGGCTCAACCCGTATGCCCGAAAAGGTTATTCTACCCTTTTTCGAAGGAAAATCCATTTTAGACTTATTAATCGAAAAAGTGCAGAAACTAGGAGTTCCGGCGGTTTTGGCAACTACAGTGAATCCTTCGGATGACCGGATTTGCGAATTGGCCGCGCGACACGATTTCCCGGTTTTCAGAGGTTCGGAGAACGATGTGCTCGACCGTTTTATTCAGGCTGCCAGGGAGCATAAATTCGATAAGATCATCCGCGTTTGTGCCGACAATCCATTTCTGGATCTGGCCAGGATGAAGACCCTGATCGAGGCCTTTGAAAAATCGGAAGCCGATTACCTGAGTTTTCAACTGGCCGGGAACAAGCCATCGATTTTAACGCATTTCGGGTTTTGGACAGAGGCTGTTCGGCTGGATGCATTGGAAAAGGTTCAGCAATTGACCAATGAAAAACTGTATCACGAACATGTGACCAATTTCATTTATGGCAATCCTGAAATTTTCAACGTGCAGTTTATTCAGGCTGATCCGCTGGTTTTTTCGCGTACCGACATTCGCATGACGCTCGATACTCCTGAAGATTTTCGGGTTCAGCAGCAAATATTTGCAACGATCAGCAAGGAAAACCCTAATTTTGGTGTTCCGGAAATCGTGAGTTGGCTCGACCAACATCCCGAAATCCTGGAAGTAATGAAAACGGAGATTGTAAAAAATCAAAAGTGAAAAGTTCTGCCTTACGCCAATTGGACAATTACATTGAGTCAGGCAATATGGAAAATCGTAAATAAAACAATCGTAAATAGAGAGATGGTGAAAACAACCTATATTATCGGCGAAATTGGGCAAAACCACAATGGCGATGTTGATATTGCAAAGAAACTGATCGATGTGGTAACAGAGCCAGTCATCGATTATTTGTTCGGCCAGAAGCTGATGCCGATGAATGCCATCAAAATGACCAAACGCGACTTGAACGAGGAACTTTCGGCTTCGGAAATGATGCGCCCTTACGACAATCCAAATTCGTTTGGCAAAACCTATGGTGAGCACCGGGCTTTTCTGGAACTGAACGACGAACAGCATTTTGAAGTTTATCAGTACGCCAAATCGAAAGGGCTGGAAGTGGTTGAAACCCTCTGTGCCAAAGGCTGCTTGTCGATGTTGCGCTTGTTTATTCCCGATCGGCTAAAAGTGGCATCACGCGATTTGACCAACCTTCCGTTGCTGGAAGCGATGGCTGAAACCAAAATTCCGATGATTTTTTCAACCGGGATGACCGGCCAGAAAGAATTGGATGATGCGCTTGAAGTGGTTACCAAATATCACGAGAACATCAGCATTCTGCATTGTCTTTCGCAGTATCCGTCGGAATACCAAAACATAAATCTGCTTACTATTCCTTTCCTGAAAGAGCATTATCCTCAATACACCATTGGTTATTCCGATCATTCCATTGGTATTTTGATGCCTGCCGTTGCCGTTGGAATGGGCGCCGAGATTATCGAGAAACACATTACCCTCGATCGCAACATGAAAGGAACCGACCATCGCGGATCGCTCGAACCAAACGGCATCTGGCGTATGGTGCGTGATATCCGCAATACCGAATATGCCATTGGCGAGTACGGCATGTTTGTGAGTGAAACCGTTCAGGCTACACGCGTGAAACTCGAACGATCGGTTGCAACCCTGCGCCCCATTGCTTCAGGAGAAATAATTGCAGAAAAGGATTTGCACATGCTCAGTCCGGGTGATGGTTTCAAGTGGGCCGACCGAGACCTGATTATCGGGAAAAAGGCAGTGGTAGATATCCCTGCGAATGAGGTTATTTACGAGGGAATGCTAAGCCCCCTCTAAATCTCCCCCGAAAGGGGAGACTTAAAGAAGCCGAAATTCGTTGGTTAATCGTAAATTGTAAATCGTCAAATTGTAAATATTTCACATGGCAATAAAACTGGTTCTCACCGATATTGATGGCGTTTGGACGGATGGCGGAATGTATTACGACCAAACCGGGAATGAATGGAAAAAGTTCAATACCAGCGACAGCGCCGGGGTGGTTTTTCTTCGACTGCTCGGAATTCCGATGGCCATTATCACTGGCGAAAATACCCAGATTGTCCAGCGCCGGGCCGACAAGCTGAAAATCAAACACCTCTTTATGGGTGTTATGAATAAGTTGGAAGTGGCTGAAAAACTTTGTGCTGAATTAAATATTTCGATGCAGGAGGTGGCATTTGTTGGCGATGATGTGAACGATGCCTTATTGCTGGAAGCCGTCGGGTTTAGTGCTATTCCAGCGAATGCCCCGGTTTATATGGAGAAGTACGCAGACCTCAGGCTTACCAAGAAGGGTGGGGAAGGGGCTTTCCGCGAATTTGTCGAAATCATCCTTCAGCAGGAGAATCTGCTTGACACGGCCATTGCCAAATACCTGGAAACAACGCGGCAGAAGTAATGTTGCAGACATTGCCCGAATGTAATGCTTTGCTATACGAAATGCAAAAAGGCTGAACTCCTGCGAGTCCAGCCTTTTGTGTGTTTGTAACTTATGTCAGGAAAACTATACCACTCCCTGAGCAATCATAGCATCGGCAACTTTTATGAAACCGCCAATGTTAGCTCCGTTTACATAGTTGATAAAACCATCAGGTTGAGTACCGTATTTTACGCAGGTTTCATGAATGTTGATCATGATCTGGTGCAATTTGGCGTCAACTTCTTCGCGGGTCCAAGGCAAACGCATGGAGTTCTGGGTCATTTCCAAACCTGAAGTGGCAACACCTCCGGCATTGGCTGCTTTACCCGGTCCGTAAAGGATTTTTGCTTTGATGTATACTTCAATTGCTTCTGGAGTCGATGGCATGTTTGCTCCTTCAGAAACAACGAAACAACCATTTGCGATGAGCATTTTTGCATCGTCAATGTTCACTTCGTTTTGAGTAGCTGATGGGAATGCGCAGTCACATTTTTCGCCCCATGGAGTTTTACCTTCCACATATTTGCAATTGAATTTCTGGGCATATTCTGAAATACGTCCGCGACGGATGTTTTTCAGATCCATTACCCAAGCCAGTTTTTCAGCGTCGATACCGGCTGGATCGTAGATATAACCTGATGAATCAGATAATGTTACCGGTTTTGCACCCAATTGGATCAATTTTTCAACGGTATATTGAGCCACGTTACCTGAACCGGATACCAAACAAGTTTTTCCTTTTAAGCTGTCGTTTCTGGTTTTCAGCATTTCCTGAGCGAAATAAACTGAGCCGTAACCAGTTGCTTCAGGACGAATTAAGCTTCCACCCCATTCAAGAGCTTTTCCGGTTAATACGCCAACGAATTCGTTTCTGAGTTTTTTGTACTGGCCAAACATGTAGCCAATTTCGCGGCCACCAGTACCAATGTCACCGGCAGGAACATCGGTGTCGGCACCAATGTGTTTGCTCAGTTCGGTCATGAAGGCCTGGCAGAAACGCATGATTTCGTTGTCTGATTTTCCTTTAGGATCGAAATCCGAACCACCTTTGGCACCGCCCATTGGCAATGTAGTCAGACTGTTTTTCAATACCTGTTCGAAAGCAAGGAATTTCAGGATACCCAAATTTACTGTTGGGTGCAGACGGATACCGCCTTTGTACGGGCCAATAGCGCTGCTCATCTGGATACGGTACCCACGGTTGATCTGGATTTCACCATTGTCGTCAACCCATGATACCCTGAACATGATTACACGTTCCGGTTCAGCCATACGTTCCAAAATTTTGGCATGATTGTATTTTGGATTTGCTTCGATGAAAGGCATCAGTGATTCAACTACTTCCTGCACTGCCTGATGGAATTCAGACTCTCCCGGGTTTTTGGCAATTACTTTTGCCATAAACTCATTGACTTTTAAATCTAAAATGTCGGCCATAATAAGTTTGTTTTTTGTTATTGATTATTGTTGTTTAATCTGATTAGCCAGGAATTTCCTTTTATACAAGGGATAAACCTGTTTTACGGGTATAAAAATAATACGCGAAGTAAATGCCTAAGACTAATGGGGTTGTATTTACGTGTAACACGTAAGGGATGAATATTGGCGGGGGTGCGGCAATTGGCAGGCTTGTTCCTGGATTGCTCTGCCAGGTTCGCGCATAATCATAAAATGTTCCGGAATGTTGATCAGACGATCTGGAAAACGTTGAATTTCATGCATGTTCGTCCTGATGGCTCGGGCATTTGACGCTACCCGAGAACGAGGCCATGGCAATCAGGAAATTTTTCGGGGTGAAATTTATATCTCGATAATGTTGTTTTTGATTGCGAATTTGATCATATCGACGGTGCTTTTCAGGTTTAGCTTTTGCATGATGTGGTTCTTGTGCGATTCGACGGTGCGGACGCTGATGAAAAACCGGTCGGCAATTTCCTGGTTTGAGTAGCTTTCGCCCCACATTTTAAGGATTTCGATCTGGCGTGAACTTAAATTGCCAATGTCGGCATTCTGGCTTGTCTCGTCTGACTTCAGGTTGTTTATGTACCGGTTCAGCAGGATGTGGGTGATCGATTTGCTGTAATAATCGTGCCCGTTGCGGAGGGTATAGATGGCTTCGATCAGGTCGTTCCGGTCGGAGTCTTTTCCCAGAAACCCCTTGGCCCCGGCTTTGATGGTCTTCAGCACTATTTCCTCGTTGTCGATTACCGATACGATCAGTATTTTTAGTTTGGGGTTGCTGATGTTTAGTTGAACGATCAGGTTGAGGTTGCGAACCGAGATGTCGTGCATGTTCAGGATCAGTACGTGAATCTGCATGGCCTTTAGTTTCTCGGTCAGTACATTTCGGCTGTCGCATGACAATATCACCCTAAAATCGGGAATGCCCGACAGCAGGCAGGAAAGTCCCTCCAGTACAACCCGGTGTTCGTCAAATATTGCAATGTCAATCATTTCTTTTGTTCCTTTCGTCCTGGCTTATTCATGTGTAATGATTGCTGATATTTTTTGTTTCCCGTCCATTAAAATGGTCAGGGGCTTTTTAAAATGAACGTGTTTGAAAAAGTTGGTTCGATGAATTACTTTTTGGTTATCAAGCATTTCCCACCGTACAAAGTCGGTTGGAGACGAATGTTTAACCGAGAAATAGCCAATATTCATCGAGGTAACATTGTGGAAAAAATGCGATCCGAGCGACGAATCGAGCGGATAGTTGTCGAGGCTTACTTCCACAATCACTTTGGCATTCGAGATTTGCGACCAGTTGACCGGAATACCGACAAAGCGGTCGCGGCTTCCCCACCTTCCCGGCCCGATCAACACATAATGCCTGTTGTTTTTGACCATCATGTTGTTCAGGTACTCAATCTCGGCGGCCATTTCAATCGTTTTCAACTTGCTAAACGAGGGAATATCCACATAAATAACATCCCGGATCTCCTTGATTTCGCCATTTCCCATGCTCGATTTGGTAAACAATACCATCTGCGATTTATCGAGTTTGTCGAGTTCGATGCTTTGTTTGATCTGATCGCCGATCATGGGCTTGATCTGAAGAAGATAGAAGGTAGGCAGACCGTTTTTTGAAGGGGTGAGATCGACTGCATACTCGATTTCAACCGGTGAGCCAAACGCTTCCTTTACCGCGTTCAGCAGCACATTGATGGTTTCTGAAAGAGGGATATACTTGTATTGCAGGATGTCAGCAAAATTAACGACGCGGGGGCCATAACTGTTCAGTCCGGCATCGAGGCGGTCGTTGGCGGCGTTGTAAACCGAGGCGCAATGGTTCAGGGTCCCGTGCTTTTCGGCTTCGCTGATGTCTAAAAGTTTGAGCGCGGCCAGTTCTCCGTTTTTCAGGAAGTCGGCATTCGTTTCGCGGCAATCGAGCGCGTAGAACTGCACCTGCGAGCTGTTCATCAAATCTTTGATGCTGTACATCGAAACGTTGGGATATCTCGGCGAAAACCTGAATGATTTCCAACCATCGACAACATAAGTTCCCAGTCCGACTGCTGCGACAGCAAAACCTTCATCGGGCTTCATGTTAGCCACCGGGTAGTAATTGTACGACTGAGCAACGCCGCTGATGTGCGGATAGTAATAGTTGCCATACTGATTACCAACCAGTTCCTGTAAAACCACGGCCATCTGTTCTTCTTCAATTTTGTGATGGATGACGGTGAAGTAGTTCCGTGCTTTTTCTGAAAAAGTTGAAGCAAAAACCAGTTTGATGGCAGTCGAAATCCGTTCGACCACGAGCTTTTTGTTGGAGGCATGGTTGGGAACAATATAAGTGTCGAAAACTCCGGCAAAGGGCTGCGTGATCGAATCTTCGGAAGTGCTCGACGACCGCACGGCAATGGGCTTGTCAATCTGCGAAACAAAAACCTTGAGTTTCTTCAGAAGCGAGATCGACAAATGAGCATCGACAAAACATTGCCTGAGCTGCTGATAGGAAACATTCGGGTCAATGATTTTATCGAAGAGTTTATTTTTTGCAAGAAAGTTCTTGAATTCATGGGTTCCGATAACTACCGTTATGGGCGTGAGGATGTTGATCCGGTTTGCCAGCGCTGGGAAATCGAGGTTGTAAATCAGAGTGTTGATAAATGCCAGACCACGGCCTTTTCCTCCCAGGGAGCCACTTGCGAAGGAAACGATGTTTTTCTCGTCGAGGATCGAAGTCTCGTCAAAGCTCAGGATCTTGCCCTTCTTCTTTTCTTCGCGGTATTGTTTAATGGTTTCGAGGAAAAACTGCCTCGACTCGTCCATGTTCTTGAACGTACTGACGGGTACCGGATTCAGCGTTTTTGCCAGTTGAATTTCGCCTCGGGCCATCAGCCATAACGATAGCTGGTTCTCGGAAGCATGAAGGTAGAGCGATTCGTCGGGAACTTCCTGAAGCAGGGTTTCGAATTCGCGCAGCGACCGGGCCACCCCGATTTTATTGCCCTCTTTGTCGCGGAAGATGAAATTCCCGAATCCCAGGTAGCTGGTCAGGTAATGCTTGAGGTCGTTCAGCAGGGTTTCCGAATTCTTGTTGATGAAAGCCACCTCCAAATCTTTGGCAACCTGTTCGTTGCTGTTTTCTGACGATTGCAGGATGATGGGAAGCTTCGAAATGTGTGACTTTACATATTTGATGAAACTGACGCCGGCATTTTTATCCGGTTTGCCGCCCCGGTCGAATTCCACATCGGAGATCACACAAAGCATAAAATCCTTGTATTTGTTGAAAATCGAGATGGCTTCCTCGTAATTACGGGCCAGCAGGATTTTGGGCCGCGAACGCATTTTACAGATTTTGTCCAGTTCGTTTTTTTCCACTTCGGGCAACAGTTGCTGCACCTGGCCAAAAACGATGTCGTACAGAATCTGAAGGTAGCGCGAATAGTAAAGCGGCGAATCTTCAATCAGCAGAATGACCCTGACCAGACCAATCCGGGTGTCGTTTTCAACATTTACCTTGTCTTCGGTCGATTTCACGATGGCGAACAGGATTTCGGAGTTGCCGTTCCACACAAAAAGTTTGTCGACCGAACGGATGGTGGGTTCCAGATCTTCAAAGTATTTGATGTCGCTTTTTCGGTTGAGGAGCAGGTAGATGGGCAGGGTTTCGTTTTTAGCCCTGATTTGCTCACTCAGAATTACGGGCGCTTCGCGGTCCATTCCGGCCATGAGGATCACCAGGTCGAAATGAGTGGTTTCCAGCAGATCGAGCGCTTCCTCGGCCGATGAAACGCCGGTAATGCGGGGCACCGAGAAAAGGCTGTACTGGTAAATCACGCCCATGAATTTTTCGAAGAAGGAGTCCTCGCTTTCCAGGATGAAGGCGTCGTACAAGGTGGCCACGAAAAGGATATGCTTGATTTTGTACTTCATCATATCGAGGTACACATATTTGTCGATGGCCTGCTGGTTGAAGTACAACTGGAGCGGTTTCTGGGCTTTGGTCAGTGAATTCCGGAACTTGTCGGAGGGATAGATTTCCTGTGGTGGAACTCCTTTACGGTGGATGATTTCGCGTCCTTTATAATTGTTGAGGTAGCCGCTGATCAGTCTCCCGATGTTGATCAGCAGGTTCCGTTCTTCGATTAGGAAAGGCCCTTCGTCTTCGCGGGGAAATTGCTTCAGGTAAAATATCTCGATTGAACCTTTTTTATTGTCGATGGTCACGAAGTTTTCGCTCTGGACCCACTGTGTTTCCTGAAAATTTTGACTGGTGTATGATTTGCCTTCAAACCGGATGCGTGCAACGGCAAATTTGGGGTATTGCCACGACTTGGGCAGGATTGAGCAAATCTCCATCAATGTTTCGTCAACCGTTTTTCCTTCGTCGATGATCATTGTGGTTTGGTTGATTGCCTTCAATTCTTTCAGGCGCTCGGTGTTTTCGTACTGGAGCTTGTTGAACACGTCGCGGGTGGCCGAACCGGCAATCAGGTTCGAAAGGTTTACCAGCAAATCGCGTTCTTCTTTCAGGAAGGGGCCTTCGTCGGCTTCGGGAAATTGTTTCAGGTAGAAAATTTCAATCAGTCCCTTTGTTCTTCCGGGAGTTTCAAACCGCTGAGCCATTCCCCATTGCGTTTCGGTGAAGCCGGGACTCTGAAAGACATCTTTTCCGTAGCTGATGCGGGCTACGGCATATTCAGGGTATTGCCACGATTCGGGTAAAATGGAACAAATGGTGCGGAGCGATTCTGTAAGCGATTCGCCCGATTGCAGGATTTCCGAAGTGCGGTTGATTCCCCGCAGCTCTTTTAAACGTTCTGTATTGCGGATCAGTAGATCTTCCAGCGCTTTTTTTGATGCGGTACCCGAGATCAGGGCCGCAAGGTTGTCAATCAGGTTTCGTTCTTCGATCAGGAAAGGACCTTCGCCCACGATCGGAAATTCTTTGAGGTAGTAGATTTCGATGGTTCCCTGAATGGAATTGGGCGAGTCGAAGGTTTGCTGCAATTTCCAGGGAGTTTCCCTGAAGTTTCGGCTGGTGAAACTTTGGTTGCCATACCTGATGCGTGACACCGTGTGTGCCGGATGCTGCATGGCTTCGGGCAAAAACGAGCAAATTTCCTGCAACAGTTCATCGATGGAAGTGCTTTTCTTCAGAATTTCGGTAGTTCGGTTGATGCTGTTAAGTTCCTTTTGCCTTTCTCCGATATCGAATGTCAGCTTTTCGAGCTGAGCCCGTGAGATAAGGCCAACCAACAGCGGTGCAATAATTTTCAGCGCCGACTCGGCTTCTTCAACAACCTGTCCTGAACTGTGCGATATACAATCGTGAGTCAGGAACAGCTCGATAAGTCCGATCTGGTTGTCGGGCAAATGGAAGTCGTTCTTTACAACCACCGATGTTTCTTCGAACGGGTGGCTTCGGAATATTTTCTGGTTAAACGAAATGCGGACAAAAACTGATTTCTCAACAATGGTCGTTTCGGCAATGGTATCGCAAACATGTTGCAACGACCAGTTTAAATCCTTCCCCTTATCTAGGATTTCAATGATCCGGAGTGTCAGGTTCTGTTGCTGAAATAGTTCTGATCTTTTCGGTGCATATTCTTGCGACTCTGGCTGATCTATATTTTTTCCCATGGTTTCAAATTTAAAATGATCTCCTGAACTTGTCGGGCACCTTCAGAAGCTTCTTCGAATTTAGCACATAAAAAAGTTCTGAAGATACATTGATCATTCAAAAATCAAAAAATGGAGCACGATGGCTCGTGGCTGCAACCTAAACAGGCAAGCCCTACGACAGAGATCCATCGAAGCAAGTAGCGAACGGCTGTCAACCAAGGATTTTATTTACTCAGGCAGGAACCGCTTCAACCCGAATTCCCTGCTTATTAAGGGTATTTTCCTTACATGCGAACCGTTTGGCCATTTCTTCCAGGTTCGGATAATAGGCATTGAAGTTGATCCCGTCGACACAAACAGCTTTTGCAGCGCCGCAAATGTTTACCCTGAAAATGCCAAAACCATTTTCGGCGGTTTGATCCAGATATAAGAAAGACTGTGTTTTTGTATGGTATCTTGTGCTGAGCGTATAGGTTTCTTTAATCGTTCTGGCTGAACCGATCACGATCACCTGGTTAATTTTGCTGTTTCTCCAAACTTTTGCTTCGGCTTCGGAAACAGTTAGTTTTTCACCCAGGCTACCATCGTCGGTGCAGGTAATCAACTCGTTGGATATGGCTTTTATTTCATCTTCGAGAATAATGCCTTCGGCAGAACGGGCCGACAAAATGGTAATAATACGGTTTCCGGCGGCACGCAGCGAAGCTAGTACAGGTAACAGCAGCAAACTTCCGGCTTCGCGGGCTACACACAAAACCGTACCAACGTTATCAATCTGAACCTGATGTCCAAAAGGCCCGTCTACTTTGTAAAAGATATTTCCGGCATTCAGGTTGGCTATTTTTCGGGTTTCCTGGCTGGTAGCATGAACAGCGACGATGACGGTTTTTTTATCGGTATTCGTTTTGATTACCGGAAGCAAAACTTCAGGATCTTTCTCGTCGTTTCGGAGGATAATGTATTGTCCGGGTTTAAAGTCATCTGCTGCTGAAGTTGTGATTTCAAATTTCACCAAATCGTCTGATATGCTTTTTTTTGCTATGATTCTGTTCATCTGTTTCGGGTTTTTTTTAAGAGGATTTGAAGATAAATTGAATCGATCGGAGAAAAAAAAACGCCTGCCGAATTACGTGAATCACTTACGTGAGAAATAAAAATTTCGGGGTTATGCTGAAAAGAATTTTTTCGGTGGATACAATGTAATTTGCGGTTAATGATTTGAAAAAGATATGCTTGGCATGTTTATTTCGCCGAACCATTCAGGTATTTTCCTGAAATAAACCGGATGGGGTACCAGGCAGCCAGGAAACCAATACCGGAAACCAGCAGGAAGATCGCCAGCAAATCGGCAATGTGGATCTCGATGGGGTAGGCTGAGAAAATGAATGACCCATCGTTGCCGGGAATCTTCAGGAGGCCGAATTCGATTTGTACCCAGCAAATCAGCACGCCCAGAACGATTCCGGAAACAGCTCCGGCCAGCGAGATCATCCAGCCTTCAAAAAGAAAAATGGTGCGGATGAGTTTCTGGTTGGCGCCCATGCTTTGCAGGATGGCAATGTCGTCCTTCTTGTCGATGATCAGCATCGAAAGTGAGCCTAATATATTAAAGGAGGCGATGATCAGGATGAAAGCCAGGATGAGGAAGATGGCCCATTTTTCGGACTGCATCACCCGGTAGAATAGTTCGTGTTGTTCGAATTGTGTTTTGACTACAAACCGGTTGCCCAGAATCCGCGAGATTTCGGATTTGGCCCAATCCTCCGAAATGCCTTCCTTCAGGCCGATCTCAATGGCGCTGACCTCATTTCCCATCTGGAAAAGTTCCTGAGCATAGCCGAACGGGACCAGTACATACCTGGAATCAATTTCTTGCTGGTTGGAGAACAAACCGGAAGCATAGATTGTGCTGTGGTTAAAGGCATTAGCCAGAGATGGAGTGCCTTTGGTTCCTTTCTTCAGGGTGTAGATGTGAATCTGGTTCGTGAAATTTAGTCCAACCGACAAGTAGTAGGCCACTCCCTGACCGACAACAGCATAAGGTACCTGGTCGGATTCGAGGATAAACCGTCCGCTGGTAATGCAAGAGGAATCAAGTTTCGAGATTTCGCAGTAATTGGCCGGCACGCCTTTGATGGTTGCAAAATACTGCCGGTCGCTGTAACGCAGCAGGGCATCTTCTTCGATGACCGGGGTAACTGAAGCAATTCCGTTTAATTGTTTGACGGCCTCGAAGTTGCCCTCTTTCGGATCGAAAGACTTGCCTTGTGCTGCGGTGATTTTGATGTCGGGATCGAAAGCTGAAAATAGTGATTTGATGGAAAAATCGATTCCGTTGAATGCCGAGAGAATTACCACCAGCGCAAATGTGCCAACAGTTACCCCGGCAACCGAAATGCCTGAAATGATGTTGATTACGTTGACTGATTTTTTGGAAATCAGGTAGCGGCGGGCGATATAGAAGGCAGTTTTCACTATTTATTTCCAGGCTTTGACGATTAAACCGGTTCCGCTTTTGTGTTTACCGTAAAGGTCGAAAAAGTTGAGAAGAACTGAAAACGGGAAGGTGACCAGGTAATAAAACGGAAGAATCATGAAAAACAATTTGCTGAAGCCCAACATCAAAATCGGGTATTTCATCGAAAGTTTCCAGGAGATATTGCCCGGACAGCCATACGAATAGCGGGCTTCTACTCTCGAAAAACCTGCGGACAGCAGTTTGACTTCAATATCAGAAATGTTGTATCCGTCGCGAACGTGTTCATCGACAAACCCATGGGCTCCTTCTTCATGTTCATGCGAGTCGGAACCACCCTGATCGGAAGGAGTGGAAATCAGCAACATTCCGCCTTTTTTCATCGAGGTATAAAAGTTGCGGAAAACCTGCACGTCGTCATCAATGTGTTCCATGACATCGACTGAAAGGATCAGGTCGTATTTGTTGTTTTCCTGAAATTGGGTCAGGTCGGCCAATTCAAATTTCACCCGGTTTGACAATCCAGCCTTTTGCATGAATTGGTTGCAATCGTCGATCTGTTCGGTTTTGATATCCACCGCTTTGATCGCAGCCTTTGGAAACCAGCGCGCCATGCGGTAGGTATATTGACCAAACCCGGAACCGGCGTCGAGCACAGCTTTCACTTCAGGAGTGGCATGGGCTCGCTGGCGAAGTTCGCGGCGAATGTGCCAGGCCCGCAAAAGGAGCAGGTCGAGCAGGTGATAAAAGAGCTTCCGTAAAACCGGCCGCTGGTTGAAAACGTTTCCCAGAGAGCGTTTAATCGGATCGTATTGCATAATCAGTTTAAAGTCTATAGTTTAATGTTGAAAGTTGACTTCCCGTTCAAAGCAAATCCATTTGCGGACTGAACTTGAAACTTTGAACTATTCTTTCAGCAGCCGGTCGATGTTGTCGATGTAATCGAGGCTGTCGTCGATGTGGAAATCGAGCTGGGGAACGATCCGCAGTTGTTTTCCAACCTTGATACCGAGCAGCCCTCTGATTTTAGACTGGTGAACTTTGATTTCCTTAAGAGTTGCAGCGGCCTTGTCGGAAGGGAAAATGCTCAGGTAAACCCTTGCCACCGACAAATCGGGAGAAATCCTGACATTGGTCACACTGATCAATATTCCGTGAAACATATCTTTTCCTTCCTTTTGCAGGATGTCGGCCAGGTCTTTCTGTATCAGCCGCGATATTTTATTTTGTCGTGTTGTTTCCATCGTTTTTGATTGTTGATTATTAAGCCTTCAAATGTAGTTAAAATTGTTAGAACAAAAGGATTGACAAATGGATCAAGGTTTTGAATAGCCGTATCATCTCTGTCAGAATCGTTTATTTTCTTTAAGTTCGCGCTCTGAAAAATATATTTACCTTTTTACTTTTCAACTTGTTCCTTGATCTATGGGAGGACTTTTTGATTACAGCCTTGGGGGACTCTTTCTGGCCAGTTTTTTGGCTGCTACGGTTGTGCCTTTCAGTTCCGAAGCGATACTGGTTTTCTTGATTGCCAACGGGACTGATGTTACTGCGGCAGTTCTGGTTGCCAGCGCCGGCAACTGGCTGGGCGGAATGAGCAGTTATGCAATTGGTTATATGGGAAAATGGGAATGGATTGAAAAATACCTTCGGGTTAAGCGTGAAACCATCGAAAAGTGGCATGCCCGGCTGTATAAAAGGGGAGCCATTTTTGCTTTTCTGAGTTGGGTGCCGGCCGTTGGTGATATATTCGCGGTTGGGCTCGGGATCTTGCGTGCCAATATTTGGGTAACCGCCATTGCCATGCTTGCCGGAAAATTTGTGCGTTACGTGGTGTGGGCCTGGCTTACCGGTCTGATGTTTTAAATGGATGCTGATTCATTGGGACGAAATAGGTTGAATACCAATGGCTAAAAATCAGCCTTTGTAGTTGAGGCGAGAGAAGCTGCAATTTAAAACGGCAGGTTATTTCTGTAAATAAATGGTTTGTATTATATTTACCCACCTGAACACAAATCATTAAAGTTTAATCTAAACCTCTAAAACAAAAAATTATGAGTACCATTCATAATAGAAGGGATTTCTTCCGAATTTCGGCAGCAGGCGCTTTGGGGTTGGCAGTTCTTGGCCCCCTTGGCTGTGCTCCGAAAAAAGTAATTGACCGTAAAAGTTTTGGTGTTGGCTTGCAGTTGTACACCATTCGCGATGCGATGGCCGCAGATGCTCTGGGGTCACTCAAAAAATTATCGGACCTTGGATTCAAAAATCTGGAGCTTGCCAATTATTCGGATGGCAAATTCTATGGTTATGTTCCTAAAGAATTTAAAAAGATCGTGAACGATTTGGGCATGGATGTTTTAAGCAGTCATACCCAGGTTGAAGCTGCCGGTATCACGCTTGACAACGCAAAGAAAATGGCCGACGATCATGCTGAACTTGGCGTAAAATATTGCGTTCAGCCTTGGGTGAATGAGCCGGACCGCAACATTGAATCGTACAAAAAAATGGTTGGCGATTGGAATGAAGTGGGAAAAATCATGAAACAGGTTGGAATCCAGTTTGCATACCACAACCACAACTTCGAGTTTCAGAATATCGACGGGATAGTTCCTTATTATGATATTTATATGAAAGAAATGGACCCGGACCTGATTACCATGGAAATCGATTTATTCTGGGTAAACAAAGCCGGTCAGGATCCGGTGGAAATGTTCAAGAAATATCCGGGAAGATTCCAGCTTTTCCACATGAAAGATATGCATACCAAACAGGATCCGTTTTATGACGTAGTCAAGGATGATGTTTCGCCTGTTGGAGCTGGTGTAATTGATTTTAAAACAATCCTGGCCTCAAAAGATGTTGCCGGTATGAAATACCTGTTTGTTGAAGATGACAATCAGGGGAACGGAAAACCTTTTGAAGGGTTGGAAATCAGCATCAATAACCTCACTACTAAGATTTTAGTGTAGTTTGTTAATCGCAAGATATAAAAAGCCCGGGTTCAGTTGAATTCCGGGTTTTTTGTTGAATGGCCCGAGTGAGTTCATTGGACTTGCTCGTCAGCTAAAAACCGCTGGAGATTTTTGAATTCCTTTTGAATAAGCTGGTAGCCGTGATGGTATAAAGCCTCCCGTTTCTCAAGACTCGGTTCGGTTCGACCAACGGAAAACTCCGGCGAGGGAGCTATAATGAATAATTTCCCGGCTCGCTCCATTTGTTCACAGAAGTAAAGGGTTTTATTGTATTCTTCGTTTCTTTTCAGCAGAGTTTTCAGGAAAAGGGGATATCTCCGGAAAGCTAATTTTAGAAGAGACTTATTGCCTAATTTTTCTTTTCGGTAGCCTCGCGGGCGTGTAAGGACCACAACCGCTTTTTCGTGTTTACTTAACGCATATCTTACCGGAATCGAATCGGATACCCCGCCGTCAAAAAATAACTGTCCCTGAATTTCAACAGGTTTTGAAATGAGCGGGATGCTTGATGTAGCAACGAGCGCTTTGCTTATGCCGATATTTGCGAGATCTGGTTTGTAGAAAACCTTGGCGTTTCCGGTTGCCAGCGAGGTGACTACAATATCAAATTTTGCCGGATTTCTGAAGAATGCGTTTTCGTCAAAGGGTACCAGTTGGGTGGGGATTTCCCGGAAAACAAAATCCATATTAAAAAATGATCCCTTTGTAACAAGATGACGCCAGCCCATGTAACGTTTATCCGAAGGATATTCGACATTGACTTTTCGGTTTCTTCCTTTCTGTTTCGATAAATAGGAAGCCCCAACGCAGGCTCCTGCCGAAACACCGACCACCCGGTCAAAATTCAGCTCTTTTTCAAGAAAATATTCCAGTACGCCGCTGGTGAAAGCTCCGCGAAGGCCGCCGCCTTCCAGAACGATGCAAGAATTCTTCATATCAACTTCTTTCGGTAAAAGATGGCCCCAAAATTAAGAATTAGCGTAAAATTCCGGCCAATCTCCAACTATTGGTGAGCCAGTTCCGGTTCTGCTTTCCCAAAAAGGATTGATGCAGAACCTGGGATTACCACTCCGGTGTTTTCGTTTCGTCCCTGGAGAATATATCTTGGGTTGGCGCTATTGGCCTGTTCGATAGCCTGAGCGCAAAGTTTCCCGATGTTGCCTCCTTTGGCACGGTTCCAAATAAGGGATAATTTCATGTTCGGGAATTCGGTTGACATCTCGTAATCGCCATCGCTGTCGCCGGCAGAAAATATGGGATCCATGTTCTTACGCAAGCCCGTTTTAATAACCCTGTTTATGGCTTCCACTTTTCCGTGCTTATATGTTTTTACCCATCCGTCTTTGTATTGCGGCAGTATTTTACCCTCGTTATCGATGGCTAGTTCCATTGCAACTACATGGTCGGGAGAAACATTGTATCCATACGTACCGATACCCGAAAATACTTCAACAACAGGTTTATAGCTGGCAGATACAATGAAAACATCAATCCCGTTATTTTTTAACGTGGAAATTAAATCCTGCATTTCGGGGAAAATCCTCAATCCGGATTTATAGGAATAGCTTACAATTCCGGCTTTTGTTTTCAGATTAGCCGGTGATTCCAGCGTTTGTTCGCTTATTTGATTCGCAAGTTCAAAGGAAATGGCTTCGCCTGCCAAATCCTTTACCTGGTCAATGGTATGTCCGGCAAACGGATAGAGTAACCAGGAATATGCGTAATCGTCGCCGATGCCGGGAGTATCGCAATATCCGGTGTACAGAAAGGGGATTTTTGCAACAAAGTCTTTGTATTGGAGGGTCTGCTGAATTTCCCCGAATGTCATTTTCCCTTCCGGTCCGATAAAATGATCGAACAGGAAATTATAATCATTAATCAGGTCAGAGTTAATGTCGGCCAGAAGGATGTTGTGATAATCTTCTGCTAACCGGCTTACTCCGTTGATGTTATTCTGGAATAACCCTGCAAATTGCTCTTTGGTCATTTTATACCTCAGGCGAAACACCTGATAACGCATCAAAGCTTCTTCGACATCGAAATGGGCACAGGTTTGATCCCAGTCAAAAACGGCATAGTTAGCTTTATTATAATATTTTCCGCCAATGCCGTAATCTGTAATGATTTGATTTAAAACCGTATAATTCTTTTCCGACCAGTTGAGCCTGTTTAAAGAATCCGATTTCTGACGATCACTTTTGTACCCGCATGAAGGAAAAAGAAACATTGAGCATATCATGAAGAGCAGAAGGATACCTTTTCTCATTTTTGTTTTTAGTTGATTTGGTTATTTGGTTTGGCAAAGTAGCAATAAAAAAGTAGACTTTGTATAAACGGAAATAAAAAAGCAGTTAAGATTTCTCGTAACTGCTTGATTTTGAAGTGGGCCCAACTGGGCTTGAACCAGTGACTCCCTGATTATGAGTCAGG
>CAZAVU010000058.1:0-26208 GCA_964488805.1 uncultured Odoribacter sp.
AACCGTTGAATAACCTGAAACTTAAATTGTCGTGGGGACAGAATGGTAATCAGGGTACGGGACCTTATGGAACTTTGTCGACTATTGCCAATGGTACTTCCGGAGATATACGCTATGAATTTTCGAATGCTCAGGGTAAAATCAACTATGGTTTGTTCCAGAATGCCTTAGGTAACTCGGATCTGGGTTGGGAAACCACCGAAACCTGGAATACCGGTTTTGAATCGGCCTGGTTGAAAAATCGTTTGTTTGCCGACGTGGATTTATATTTCTCGAAAACTACCGACCAGATATTTACCCGCAATATTCCGGTTATGACTGGTTTTAAAACCATTAAAACCTCTATGGGGCAGGTTAATAACCGTGGTGTTGAATTGACATTGAGATCAGTTAATATAAAAACCAAGGATTTAAACTGGACCACATCGGTAACCTATTGGTTGAACCGTAATAAACTGGTCAAACTGTATGGTGAAGATAAAAATGGTGATGGAAAAGAAGACGATGATATCTCGAACTCATTGTTTGTCGGGAAATCGTTGGGGGCTATCTACGGATACGAACAGGATGGAATTGTTCAGGCTGAAGATACGGAATATAAAGCTCTGACTGCTGCAGCAGACGGTTCTCCAAAATATAAAGATTTGGATGGGGTGGCTGGTATTACTGCTGCTGATCGTAAGATTCTGGGGTATGCAAAAGAAAACTTCAGGTTGAATCTGAGCAATAGTGTTACTTACAGGGATTTTGAGCTGTATGCCATGATTACTGGTACTTTCGGCGGAAATAATTATTTCATGAAAAGTAATACGGCTGCTTATATGACTTCAGGAACAGGTCGATTTAACGACAACATGACCTCGAAACCTTATTGGACACCTGAAAATCCAAGTAATGTCTATCCATCGGCCTATTTTTCGGGAGATGGACGTTATCAGGCTCTTCAATCCCGCGGTTTTGTGAGGATACAGGATGTTTCTCTATCCTATACGTTTAATCAGGCCTGGGTTAAAGCAGCTAAAATCAACTCGCTGAAAGTGTTCGTCAATGCCCAGAACCTGGCCACGTTTACCAATTGGTTCGGCGGTGATCCTGAAATGGGTACTCCGGTTCGGGAAAATACGTTCCCGGTTCCTTCAACCTATTCCATTGGTGCAAATATTAGTTTCTAACCTTACTAAAAACGACTTTGACATGAAAAAGATAAAATATATGGCTGGCATCTGGTTCCTGCTCCTTCTGGTAAGCATGGTCAGTTGCGAATCGGATAATGAATTCCTGAAAGAAGATCCTAAGACATTTTACACGGTAGATAACGCGTTCTCAACTTCTGCTCAGGTTGATCAGGTATTGGTTTCCATTTACTCTCATTTGCGCGATTTATGGGCAAATCCCAATGAACAAGGCTGGATTTTTGTTTTCAGGGGAAATGGCACTGATATGTTTGATGTGGCCAGCATTCGTAAAAGCAGTACTTTCAACAATTACGGGAACATCAACCCCGACAATGGAACGTTCTACGAAAACTATACCACCTGGTATTACGTGATTTCGAGAGCCAACCTGGCTTTGTATGCGGCCGAATTGCCACAAATTTCATGGACTTCGTCTGCTGAAAAGGCATACGCTGTTGCCCAGGCCCGTTTCTTCAGAGCTTTTGCATATCGAAATCTGGCTGAATTGTTTGGCGGTGTCCCAATTGTTACAACCACGTTCACAGGTCCAAAGTTCGACTTTACACGTGCTTCGCGGGTTGAAACTTATCAGTTTGCCATTACCGAGCTGGAAGCTATTGAAGGTGATCTGCCGGAAACAACCACTGCCGGAGGCCGCCTGGTGAAAGGCGCTGCACAGCACAATCTTTGCGAACTTTATCTGGCTATGGGAACCCAATTGGCCGCTGATGGTAAAAATACTGAAGCTCAGGCCGCTTTTGCAAAATCAATCAGTTGGGGAAATAAAGTTATTGATGGCGGTACTTATTCGCTGATGACTTCCCGTTTTGGAACCAGAAAGAGCTCTTCTTCCATCTCAGTGAATGTTTACCAGGGAGGAGTGGCAAGCACTCCGGTCGATACTGTAAATCAGACTACAAACTGTTATTGGGACTTATTCCAGGAAGGTAATGTCAACTATCAGGACGGAAATAAAGAATGTATCTGGGCGATGCAAATCGACTATGCTGCCTACAAAGCTGAAGACAAACGTTCGAAATTGCCGTATTCCCGGACTTATGGAGCTGTTTTCCGCGATGGTGCAAAGTCTCATATCACCGGAACTTTGGAAGATGCTGGCGGACGTGGTATTTCGCAAATAGTTCCGACCATGTACACGCGCGATGATATCTATGCCGACAAATGGGCCGCTGATATGCGCAACTCTGATATCGTATGGAGAAGACGTTTTAAAGGCAACGTGGCCGCATCTCCCTATTTCAAGAAAATTGTTCCGTGGAGTGCCATGTATAACGGAAGTACTGATGCTACCACCAACAAAAACAACAGCAGTTTGTGTTATCCAATCTCGTGTAAAATAGCTACCGATAAATATACCGGACTGGCCGATGGCGAAAATATGAGTAACCTTTTCCGCGACGATTACTTTATTCGCCTCTCGGAAACCATTTTGCTGCGCGCCGAAGCCAAACAACGTGCAGGTGACAAAGCCGGTGCTGCTGCCGATGTGAACCTTCTGAGAACAAGGGCAAATTGTGCTTATAAAGTTACAGCCGCTGATATGGACGACAATTTCAACCTGATTCTTGACGAACGTGCCCGCGAACTGATTTATGAAGAATGTCGCTGGAATACCCTTCTGCGCATGGGTGGAACGGTCGCTGTCGATCGCATCAAAAAATATGCTTACTGGCCCGAAGCTCAGGCAACGTTGACATTCAACTACAACCTGTGGCCAATTCCTCAAACCGTTATCGATACCAATAAAGACGTTAAACTGGATCAAAATCCGGGTTGGGCAAGTAAATAATCATCAGTAAAACCTATTTTGAAACAGGGACATCTTTCGTCAGGATGGTCCCTGTTTTTTTCAGAGTTAAGCTCATCTGGATAGAAAAACCTTATTTTTAACCTGAATTAGCTGAAGTTTCCAAATCAATCCATCAGTTACAAACTAAACCAACAAATAATGAATCCGTTAAAACTTCGAAATTTTGTATTTCTTTTTGCTTTTTTAATTGGATGGACTGTTCAGGGGCTTTCTGCAATTCCTGAACGAAATCAGCCAACCGGACTGTCTGTTAATTTTCTGACTCACGCCGGGCAGGTTTTCCGAAATGGTTATCAGGTAAATACGGAGCTTTATCAGGCCGTTAGCAGGAAAGAGAATTTCCAGTTTGCCGAAGTTGCCCAAAAGAAGCCTTTCTTCGGATGGATCGTCAATTCCGAACAAAACAACACGCTACAAACGGCCTACCAGATTCTGGTGGCTTCGAGCCTGTCGAACATTCAGAAAAACGTAGGCGATTGTTGGGATTCGGGGAAAACAGAAAGCAATCAGTCGATCAATATTTCTTACGCCGGAAAAGAGCTTCAGCCCAATTTAGTCTATTTCTGGAAAGTAAAAACCTGGGACAATCATGGCGTAGAATCTTCGTTTTCGGCTGTTTCACAATTCAAAACAGCTTCTGAATTGGTTGACTATGCCACAGCTCGCTATCCGCAGCAAAAACAAGATGTTTCCCCTTCCGCAATTAAATCGATTGCAAATTCCGCATGGTTTATCGATTTCGGGAAAGATGCCTTTGCCCAGCTTCGGCTGACTTTGTTTGGGAAAACAGCCATCGACACCATTCTGATTCATTTGGGCGAAGCGGTAAAAAACGGCCATATCGACCGCGCGCCGGGCGGAACCATTCGATATTCCGCGTACAAACTGGCCTTGAAGGCCGGTTGGAACACTTATCACTTGGCAATTAATCCCGACAAGCGAAACACCGGTCCGCAGGCCGTTCGAATGCCCGAATACATTGGTGAAGTAACGCCATTCCGTTATTGCGAAATTGAAGGATACGATCAACCGGTAGAGAAAAATCAGCTGGTTCAGGAAATTGTCTTTTACCCGTTTGACGAAACGGAATCGCATTTTTCGAGCTCCGACACGGTTTTAAACAAAGTTTGGGATTTGTGCAAATATTCGATGAAGGCTACTTCATTCCTGGGTGTTTTCGTCGATGGCGACCGCGAGCGCATTCCTTATGAAGCCGACGCATACATCAACCAGCTTGGTTTTTACAGTGTGGCGCGCGATTACAGCATTGGCCGCTACTCGCACGAATACCTCATCAACCGTCCAACCTGGCCAACCGAGTGGATTTTGCAGTCGGTGCTGATGGCCTGGAACGACTACCTGTACACCGGAAACGCTGAATCGCTCCGGCATTTTTACACCGATCTGAAAGCGAAAGGACTGTTGTCGCTGGCCGACGAATCGGGCCTGATATCAACCCGAACCGGAAAGGTGACTCCTGAAGTTCTGGAAAGCATTCATTTTAAAGGAACCTTGAAAGACATTGTGGATTGGCCGCAAAGCGGAATTCTGGGGCTGGGGAAAAAGGAGCCTGGCGAAACCGATGGCTTCGTTTTTCAGGATGTGAATACTGTGGTCAATGCCTACCATTATCAGGCAGTGAACCAATTGGCGCAGATTGCCAAAGTGCTGAACCAAACGGCGGATGAACAAAAGTTTGCCACATTGGCACAAAAGCTGAAAACAGTTTTCAACGAAAAACTGCTCGATAAAAAGCGTGGCGTATATTTCGACGGAATCGGTACAGATCATGCCTCTTTACATGCCAACATGTTCATGCTCACGTTTGGGTTGGTTCCTGAAAAGTATGTTGGAAAAGTGAATGGTTTCGTTCAGTCGCGCGGATTGGCTTGCAGCGTTTACGGTTCGCAATTCCTGATGGATGCCGTGTACGACGGGCACAATGCCAATTACGGATTGCAACTGCTTTCGTCGACAGCCGAGCGTAGCTGGTACAACATGATTCGTGTGGGCTCTACCATTTCGCTCGAAGCGTGGGACAATAAATACAAGCCCAATCAGGATTGGAACCATGCCTGGGGAGCGGCTCCGGCCAACATTATTCCGCGCAAGCTGATGGGCATTGAGCCTCTGGAAACCGGTTTTGGCAAAATTCGCATCAAACCTCAACCCGGAAATTTAGTTTCCGCCGAAATAAAAACACCGACCATTCGCGGCGATGTGCGGCTGTCGTTCAAAAATAAACCGCAGCAGTCATTCGCGATGAACCTGACAATTCCGGCCAACACAACCGCCGACGTTTACCTGCCATTCTGGTCGAAAACCCAAAAGGTTACAATGAACGGGACCACCGTGAAATATCGTCAGGATGGAAATTTTGCAGTTGTTGAAAACGTTGGCTCCGGGAGCTCTACGTTTGAGGTCCAAAAATAATTGTTCAGTTCCTTTAGGAGCGGCATATTGGTAACCCGGGGTTTTAACCCCGGGGATGAAGAAAGCCCAAAATAGTCCGTCCGCGAGAAATTGATAGCCAGAAAACTATCTCTTTTCGGACGGAACAGTGCTTAACTTGAAAAAGTAAAATTATAGAATAGCTGTTGAGCGCGTCGGAGTAATTTAATCCTGCCATGCCTTCGGCATTTAAACTAAACCAACATGATAAAAACTAAACTAATTGCAATCGCCTTGCTGGCCAGCCTTCTGGGAACCGCCCAGCAGAAAAACATATATACAACAACCGATGTTTCGTATGCCCAGCTAAAATCCGGGTTTGCCAACACGCCCAACGAAGCCCGCCTGCGTTGCTACTGGTGGTGGTTGAACAGCATGGCCACCAAAGAATCGATCACCCGCGATCTGGAAGAGATGAAAGATAAAGGTTATGGCGGTGCATCGATTGTGGACGCCGGAAGCTCGAATTACCAGGTGGCCCGCAAAACAGCAGCCGGCCCGGTATTTATGAGTCCCGAATGGATGGAATTGTACCAACATGCCGTGAAGGAAGCCGAACGACTGGGCATCGAATTGAGCGTGAACACACAGAGTGGCTGGAATCCGGGAGCGCCATCCATTACTCCGGAAATGGCGATGAAGAAAATTGTTTTTTCAGAAATTGATCTTACAGGAGGAAAACCCATCAGCATTGAATTGCCTCAACCTGAAAAGAAACTGATGTATGCCGACATTTGTGTGCAGGCCATTCCGAAGAAAACCGGTGTTCCGGTGAAGAATGACGCCATTCAGAACTGGAAGAAAAAGTCGTTCAATGAAAAGATTGGTTGGAAAGGGGTGTATCCGCTGCACGAACTGCGGCAGGATTTTCCGGATCCGGGTGCTGACATCGCCATTCAAAAGAACGAAATCATCGACTTGACGATCCATTTCAAAGACGGCAAACTGGAATGGAACGCCCCTGCCGGTGAATGGACGGTCATCCGCTACGGATACACTTGCACCGGCGCCAAAACCTCGACCAACAGCGATGGTTGGTCCGGACTATCAGTGGATCACCTCAGCGTGGAAGCGTTCGATTTATTTGCTAATACGGTCATCATTCCACTGATCAAAACAGCGCAGGAAGCGGGCAACAGCGTGAAATACCTGCAGACCGACAGCTGGGAAATGGATTTGGTCAGCTGGACCAAAAATTTTCCGGCCGATTTCAAAAAATACCGCGGATACGACATTCAGAAATTCATGCCTGTTTTGGCTGGACGAATCGTAGAGAACCGCAGCGAGTCGAATCGCTTTTTGCACGACTTCCGCAAAACCATTGGCGATTTGGTGGCCGACAATCATTATCAGTTATTCTATAATCTGGCGCACAAATATGACATGGGCATTCATCCCGAATCGGGCGGACCACACTCGGCTCCTGTCGATGCCTTGAAAGTGATGGGCATCAGCGATTTTCCACAGGGTGAATTTTGGGCGATGGCCAACACCCACCGCATCAAAGACGACGAGCGTTTGTCGGTGAAACAGTGTGCCTGCGTGGCCCATACCAACGGCAAACGGTTCGTGGCTGCCGAAGGCCCCACCAGCATTGGCCCGCAGTGGGAACGTTCGCCGATGGACCTAAAAGGCAACATCGACCGCATTTTTTGCTCGGGAGTCAACCGCATCGTTTGGCACACGTTTACCTCGTCGCCCAAAGAGTTTGGCCTGCCCGGAAATGAATATTTCGCCGGAACGCACCTCAATCCGAATGTGACCTGGTGGGAGCAGTCGCGCGATTTTATCGGCTACCTCGACCGCAACATGTACATGCTTCAGCAAGGTTTGTATGTTGCCGATGTGCTGTATTACTACGGAGACGATGTGCCAAATTTTGTGTTCCTGAAGGAAGAACTTCCGGAGCTGAATTTTGGCTACGACTGGGACAAATGCTCGAAAGATGTGATTCTGAACCGCACCTCGGTGAAAGACGGAAAAATTGTTTTGCCTGATGGCATGAGCTACCGCATGATGATGCTCGCTCCTGAAAAAAGCATCGACCTGAATGTGCTGCGAAAACTGGAACAACTGGTGAAGGAAGGTATGACTTTAATTGGTCCGCGCCCGACTGAAACTACCGGCTTGACTGGTTTCCCGAAAGGCGATCAGGAACTGAAAGCGATTGCCGGCAAACTTTGGGGCAAAGCCGATGGTAAAGCGGTGACCGAAAATAAATACGGCAAAGGTCGTGTCGTTTGGGGGCAGGATGTGAACCAGATTTTGGCCGGAATGAATGTTCAGCCCGATTTGAAGTTTAAGGGCAATCATCCGAAAACCGCGTTGGATTACATTCATCGCACCACCAGCGACCAGGAAATCTATTTCGTGAGCAACCGTTTCTCGCAAATGGCCTACAACGATTTTGAATACCGCTACCTCACCACCTTGCCCGATCGCTGGGAACAGGTGGAATGCAGTTTTAGGGTAACCGGAAAAGTTCCGGAATTGTGGGACCCGATTACCGGTGAGATCAAAGAAATTGTGACTTGTCGCGAAGAAAACGGACGAACAATAATCCCGCTGCTTTTCGAGCCGGAAGGTTCAAAATACATCGTTTTCAGAAAAGGAAAGCAAAAGCCGCACATTACAGAAATCAGAAAAGATGGCCAGTCTGTTTTTCCCGGATTCAGTCTGGCAACTACAGATTATCCACGCATCGATTTCCGGAGAAATGGTGATGCGGTAACCGCTGAAATAAACGAACCGGGGAACTATTCAATTACCTGGTCGGATGACCGGAAGGAAGAA
Organism: uncultured Odoribacter sp.; assembly: GCA_964488805.1. GTDB lineage: Bacteria > Bacteroidota > Bacteroidia > Bacteroidales > Prolixibacteraceae > Aquipluma. The sequence continues at coordinate 8,251 of CAZAVU010000058.1, forward strand.
CTGAAGGTTGAAAAAGCCGGTCGACAGGTTGAATTGACAGGTTCATGGGATATCAATTTTTACAATGATACACCTTCAGGAGCAAGGGTGAATGAACTGAAATCGTGGACCGAATACGAAGATTGGATGCGGATTAAATATTATTCAGGGAAAGCCATTTATCAGAAAAATTTTGAGCTTTCGCCTGAAGATTTGAACGGCAACCGTATCATCATCGATCTGGGTAACGTGAAAGAAATGGCTTCAGTCAAAATTAACGGGCACCAATTGCAGGTGATTTGGAGCGCACCATTCCGGTTCGATCTGACCCCGTACCTGAAAGCCGGACCCAACGACCTGAAAGTAGAAGTGGTAAATATGTGGGTGAACCGGCTGATTGGCGAAGGAAAACTACCTGAAAGCGAACGGACTACCCGAACAAATATCAATAAATTTGACGCTCCCGACGCCGAAAAATACCTTCGGGTTTCGGGATTAATGGGGCCGGTAAGAATTTTGAAAATAAAAGAGGTAAATATAAATGATCAGTTGATCGGCTTTTAAATACCTGAATTCAAAATAAAAGCTCAAATTTGTTTGACTAAATCAATCTAAACCAAATGCCATGTTAATCAGGGTACAACTTTTCGGGCTAATTATTTTACTATTTGGTTTTAAATCCGTTGCGCAAAATCAACCGCCCGGATATCCTGAGCGTAGTTCAAACTTCGATGTTTTGCCTGGCTTTGTTCATCCACCCAAAGGTTACGGCGAAGTACCTTTTTATTGGTGGCAAGGCGATACCATTACCCGCGAACGTTTGCTTTGGCAACTGAATTTATTGCAAAACAAGGGAATTTCGAGCTTGCAAATAAATTACAGTCACCTCGACTATGGCGGTTTCACTTATGGATTATCGAATCCCAGTAAACCGGCGCTTTTCACCGATGCCTGGTGGAACCTTTTCAAATGGTTTGCATCCGAAGCTCAAAAACGGGATATGACCGTTAGTTTAAGTGACTACACAATTGGCGTAGGACAGGGCTTTTCGATTGATGAAGCCAGAAAAGATCATCCGGAATTGAATGGTTCTGAGTTGAAACGTTACAGCAAAATTCTTTCAGGAAAAGTTGATTTGAAACTTCCTGAAAACCTGGTTTGCCTTACTGCCCTAAAAATGAATGCCGATAGTTCATTGATTTCAAGAACCCGAATTGAACTACTTTCCAAAATTAAAGAACATGCGCTGAACTATGATTTTGGTTCCGCGACCTGGAAACTCATCGGCGTTTATCCTGAAAAGCGGATTCCTTCGTACGACCCGATGCACCCTTTAAGCGGTAAGGCTTACAACGATTATTTCTTTGGAAAATTTGAACGGGCTTTACCTTCGGATGGTAAGGGAATGCTGGATTTTTTCTTTTCGGATGAATTGAATTTTAAGATTGGCGGCAATATCTGGAACGATTATTTTGCAAGTGAATTTAAAAAGCGAAAAGGATATGATGTAGTGCCTTATCTCGATGCTTTATTCGAAGATATTGGTTCACGAACGGCTAAGATCAGGCTCGATTACAACGATGTAGTGGTCACTCTTAGTGAGGAAAACTTTTTCAAACCTGTTTATCAGTGGCATCAGGACCGTGGTTTGATCTTTGGTTGTGATCATGGCGGACGTGGAAAGGATGTTGCCGAGTTTGGCGATTATTTCCGCACTCAGCGCTGGAACCAGGGCCCAGGATCAGATCAGCCCATGCTTTCGAAAGATATTATTAAAGCCAAAGTGGCTTCATCAATTGCACATTTGTACGAAAGACCAAGGGTTTGGCTCGAAGGTTTTCACAGCAGTGGCTGGAGCACTTCATCGGCTGATGTTACCGACGCAATCTTTGCAAATTATGTGGCCGGATACAATTTGCTTTCGTTTCACGGTTTATATTACTCAACAATGGGTGGCTGGTGGGAATGGGCGCCTCCGTGCAACCATTTCCGAATGCCGTACTGGCAGCAGATAGATCCGTTGATGAATTGCGTCGAACGCTTGTCATTCCTGTTATCACAGGGCGTACATCGTTGCGATGTGTCCATAATTTATCCAACCGAACCCGTTGTTGCCGGAATGGGTGGCGATCATGCCGTTCAATCGGCTTTTGAAACTGGCAAGAAACTCTACGATAATGGGATCGACTTCGATTTTATTGATTTTGAGTCGCTCGCACGTAGCAAAGTGAAAGATGCATCATTGAATGTTTCCGGCGAAAAATATAAAGTTTTGGTAGTTCCTTCCATGCTGGCTATACGCCATTTTTCGCTTCAGAAAATCGAGGAATTTAAAAAAGCCGGAGGAATCGTGGTGCTGATTGGTGAAAGACCTGTTGCTACTGAAAAAAATGGTTTGGCTGATAAAAATACGGAGAAGTGGATTTCATCAATTTTGACAGGCAATAAAAATACGATTCTGTGCAAAGATTTTAATTCGGTTATTTCCTCCATTTCAGGCAAATATATTCCTGATTTTAAATTGCTGACTGTACAAAAAGAGCGTCCGTATGTGATGCACCGAATTGTTGGAAACCTTGATATATATGCGCTTTATAATTTTCAGGCAGGCAGCAAATGTTTTTTTAAGGCAAAAGGCGCTGTTCAGCTCTGGAATCCGTGGACCGGAGAAACAACTTCTATTGCAGCGTTTGCCAGGCCTGCGGCTGATGGTACAGAGGTGAGTTTACCACTTTCGTTCAACGAGATTCAAATCATAGTTTTCGACCCAGCGAATTCACCTTGTAAAAGCGAACTTAAGCCTGAAAAAATAGTTGAACAGATTCCGATTGATGATACCTGGGAATTCGAACTGAAACCTTCGCTTGACAATACCTGGGGTGATTTTCAGTTACCGGCTAAAAATGAACTTTTAGGCGCCCAGGTTCGGCAAATGCACTTTGCTCCAAACCGAATTTATTCAGGAGAAAAACTTTCGTATGACAATTCGTGGAAAACGGTTACCTGTGCTTTCGGACCTCAGTTTTTAAAGATTGGTGCTTTGCCTGAAATGCCATCGGAACAGGAATTAATGAAATTGGCCAACCCAAAACCGGGCGATGAATTTCAGGTGAATGGTAAAAAATACGCATGGGAAGAATATGCTTTCTCCTGGCAGCAAGGCGTTGAAGGCGATTACGGGCGTCAGGGATGGCATGGTTTGAAAGGGCAGATGTACGATAATTTTATCCGGTTGGGCGCTTTCAAAGAAAAGAAAATGTCGAAGTATCGGGTGTCTGAAACCGCTGGAAACTATTACGTTCTGACGTCCAACGTTATTGCACCTTCGGATGGCACGTACGATTTGCTCACCGGCGAAGTAAAACCGGCATTGTTACTGGTAAATAATCAGAAGACCGATGCACAAAGCAAAACAGTTTTGTTGAAGAAGGGGATGAATCAGGTTGTTGCCGTTTTCGAAAAAGCCTGCGAAACTTACCTGGTATTCAGACGTCAGGGTGTACCGCGCCCGGCAAAGCAAGCTATTTCGATGAGCTGGTATGGCGACCCGGCGGTTTTGCCGTTCGATATTTCTGCAGGAAATGAAACTGGTCTTTTGGCTTTCGACTCGGCGCCGGGCCTGCGTTTGCTAAGTTTTCAGGCTTATGGCGAAATAGAAGTCTGGGCTGACGGACAGAAACAGGAAGTACTAAAAAACCAAACTCAGTCAGACGGGTTAACCAGCTATCGGGTGGCGATCAAAAATCCAAGTCAGGAAATTGCGCAGGTTGTTTTAAAAGTTGGTTACCAACCGGGACGTTATGGTGCGGCGGCTTTTCCGAAATTTTTGGAACAGGATTGCGGTAAAGGCTTCATAAAATTGGGCGATTGGTCGGAAATTGATGGTTTAAAAGCTTATTCAGGAGGCGTTTGGTATCGGAAAACAATTCAAATCGACAGGAATAGTTTGAAAAATAAACTTACCATTGATCTTGGGAATGTAATTTCGTCAGCCGAATTATGGGTTGACGGCAAGAGTGCAGGAGTTCGTTTGTCTCCGCCCTGGAGTTTCGACATCAGTTCATTGGCTAAAGAAGGTGAAAACCAGATCGAGGTATTGGTTTATAATACGCTGGCCAATAACTTTACATCCATTCCAACCAGGTATCCGGGCAAAATCACATCCGGATTGCTTGGCCCGGTTAACCTGAATGTAATTCAGGAGGATAATTTAAAATAAGGCATTTAAAAAGGTTGTTATGAGAAGAATATTTTTTGCAGTTTTCTTTGTTTGTTCTTTGTTTGCCTCAGCGCAGAAAAGCGTCTATCTGTTTTCGTATTTCGTTGATAATGGTCAGGATGGACTTCACCTGGCGTACAGTACCGACGGTTTGAAATGGACGGCGTTAAACGATGGTAAATCTTACCTTGTGCCAACAGTTGGTAAAGACAAACTGATGCGCGACCCGTTTATTCTTCAGGGAAATGACGGAGTGTTTCATATGGTTTGGACCAGCGGATGGTGGGATAAATACATTGGGTACGCTTCTTCCAAAGACTTGATTCATTGGTCAGAACAAAAGACCATTCCGGCAATGGAACATGAACCAACCGCCAAGAACAGTTGGGCTCCTGAAATGGTATATGATCCGGAGAACAAAGAATACATCATTTTCTGGGCAACAACTATTCCCGGAAGGCATTCTGATATTGCAGACTCAGAACGCGAAAAAGGGTTGAACCACCGCATGTATTGCACCAAAACCAGGGATTTTAAGACCTTTAGCCCAACGGAACTATTCTTTAATCCGGATTTCAGCACCATTGATGCAACAATTCTTCCGAAGAATAACAAGTTTTATATGATCCTGAAGAATGAAAACCCTAATCCGCCACAGAAAAACCTTCGGGTAACTGTTGCCGATCATGCCGCTGGACCTTATCCGGTGCAGGTTTCGGAACCAATCACCGGTAAATACTGGGCCGAAGGGCCAACAGCACTAAAGGTTGGTGAGTATGTTTACGTGTATTTCGATAAATATACCGAGCACAAATACGGGGCCGTCCGCTCAAAAGATATGGTCAACTGGGAAGATGTTTCTGACCAGGTTTCGTTCCCGAAGGGAGTTAGGCATGGAACCGCGTTTAAAGTTAGTCGGAAGGTTTTTAATGCGTTGATTTCGAAATGACAACGCTGGGGTGGTGTGTTGATCTTCAAATTGAAAAAGGTTAGTTAAACAGAGATTTGGACGGAATTGGGAAAAGATCTATATTTGATTATAAACCTTAATTCCCTTTCTATGAAAAATGCTTGTTCCATTTTCGCCTTGATGCTGATGATGACATCATGCGATTGGCTTGACTTGGGATCCAAGTCTGAAGATTCCGGTTCTATTGGTGGTTCTACCAATATTCCAGTTAATACGTTAGGTAATACATTTACCAATAAACTTCCGATTGGGGGTTCGATCTATAGTGGTTCTATTTCAATCACGAATATTACTGATGGAGTGGCTACAATTAATTTTAAAGCTCCTATCCCGTCTTCCTATCCTGTTCTTCAGAATATAAAATCAAAGTATAAGGATGCTTCCGGGAATCTGACTTGTGAGGGCAAATTCAAAATGACCGATGAGGGGGTCATGGATTATAACAACAAAGAGCACAAGCCTTTTGTGCTCGTGAAATATGATGCAAAAGTTGGTGATAAATATACGCTTGAAAGAAGCGATGGAACTACTTTAGTTCGGGAAGTTGTGTCGGTTTCTTCAACCAATGATTTTCCGTGGAATGGCATGTTGATTAAAACAATTAATGTTGAGCAAAAAACCAACATTCCGGGAGTTAAAAAATTAGTTTATTATGCCAATCATAAATTTGGGATAGTTGCAGTTCAGGCTTATCTTGAAGATGGATCCACTCCCAGAATGGAATTAGTTTCGTCAAAATAATATTTAATGGCCAATAAAAAATCATTTCTTTTGCCCAGGAGCTTTCGGTTCGTGGGCATTCTTTTTTTTATCACTGGACTTCTGTTTGGTGTCGCACGGTTTAGGTACGGGTTCAAACCCGATTCTCTTGACCTGAAAATGTTTGCATTTTGTTCGTCGTACCTTGAAACGAAATATCTTGAAATCGTCAGGAATAACATGGGTGAAGAAATTACCGGAGTGCTGATGCTGGTTGGTTTGTTCCTGATTGCTTTTTCCCGCGAGAAAGAGGAAAATGAACAGACAAACAGTCTTCGGTTAAAAGCCTTTTTTATTGCTGCTTACCTGAATTTTCTATTTTTGTTGGCGGCACTCTTTTTTACCTATGGTTTTGCTTTTGTAATCATGACGATTGCGAATATTGGCTTTTGGCTTTTGGTTTATAACGTATCGTTTCGGGTGTTGCTTTTCCTGGATTCCCGAAAACTAAGGAAATCGTTAAAATGAATTGAGTTTATGTCTTTGATAAAGAGAAAAATTCCTTTGCTGTTGCTCTTGGCAGGATTGTCCGGGTGTTTTTATTTCTGCACCTCGGTTAGAACGGCGCCGGCGATTCGTGCGGAAGAAATTTCGGATACAGCAAGCTTTTCGCTTTGTCGGGGCGATATTTTGGTTCGTCCGAATTGGGGATGGCTGCCCGGAAGTTGTTCTATTCCTAATGGACGGAAATACGGACATGTAGCCATTGTTACTGAAGGAGCAACCGGACGTACTATTGATGAGGCCCTGGAGAAAGCTTCGGTAATCGAAGCCTTGTTTTTTGATCAGGCCACACGAAAATTTCAGTTTGACAAGAAGGATCAGATCCGGGAAACAAAAGCCAGCATTTCGTTTGGAACCCGATTCCGGGGAATCAGGTACCGGTTGCGGATGCGTTTGTCAGAGGAACAAATGGAAATGATGGTTCAGTTTTTAAGGAATCAGTTGAATGGAGGGTACAACATCTTGTCCTCGAAAAAAAAATTTAATTCCGATGCCGAAATGTCTGAAGCACCGAAAAACGTTCGGCATCAAAACTGGCATTGTGCAACTTTGGCCTGGGAAACATTTTATCTGGCTACCGGCAGCGATATCGATTCCAATCAAGGTTGGGCTATTTATCCTTCAGATATCATCGCCAGCAAACAATTCGATTTACCTGGCGGAAGGGTCCTTTTTTGAAAGTTCCGGGAACGTTCCGGGGAACTCTTTTTCAATGATGCGGTCGTGAGCTTTCCGCAGAAACAACAACGTGACCAGTCCTCCCATTGCTGCATAAAACATATCCGATTGCGAGTCCCAGATATATCCCTGGGTTCCCAGGAACGTTGCCGGGTTTTTACCAGCCAGGTTGCAGGCAATAAACTCGATGAGTTCATAGACCGAAGTGGTGGCCATGCAAATGCAAAAAGAAATGAATGAAATCCACTTGTATCCGTCGATGATTTTTCTTCTGAAGAATAGCTCGCGGGTGATCAGTACGGGAATAATGCCCTGAACAAAATGTCCCAGCTTGTCGAAGTTATTGCGGTCTTGCCCAAAATAATCCCGGATCCAGTCAAAAAGCGGAACTCTCGAAAAAGTGTAGTGAGCGCCGATGAACATTAAATAGCAGGATGTTAGTATCGTTACGTAGGTAAAGGTTGTGTACCTGAACCTTTTAAAGGTGGCAGTAAGTATGATTAACCCAATGACCGGAGCCGCAGCTTCCCCGATCCAGTGCCCGTAATTCCGGGGATATATACCCGACCAGATCAGGCCCAAAAAGAATAGGAATACAAGCAAATAATACTTCCTCATGTTTCTCGAAAAACTGGCTAATATTTGTTTTTCCGGCCATAAAGATATTCTTTTTGAGCTATTCGGGAAACCTGTCGGTCTGGTATAAATCACCGGATGTATTTTGCCGCAGATTCATCCATGTACCAGGATAAATCATTGTTCGACGGATGAATGTGGTAGGCCGGAAGCAATCCGGCAGATACATGATCGCTCAGAATTTCATCTATCCGGCTGGCTTTGGATTCGCCGGTAACCAGAAAACAAACTTTTCGGGCGTTGTTGATTACCTGGCCGGTCAGGGTGATGCGTTTCTGTTTGGTGCTCTGGAATACAGCTACTTCGCAAATATTCTCTGTTGTGAGTAGTTCCATCTGATCGGGAAAAATCGAGGCGGTATGTCCATCGTTGCCCATCCCCAGCAGGATCAGGTCGAATGCCGGCCAATTGTTTTCAAAAGGTAGTTTTTCCTGAATCTGTTTCGAGTAGGAGAGGGCTTCCTGCCCGGGATCGTTTTCTCCATGGATGCGATGTATGTTCCCTTCTGGAATTGAGATTTTTGACAACAGGAGCCTGTTTGCAATTCCAAAATTGCTTTCCGGGTCGTCAGGTGAAACCATTCGTTCGTCGACCCACCAAAAATGAACCTTTTGCCATAATGGGGAGTCTGGATATTTGTCAGCCAAAGCCGAAAACAATAAATCCGGTGTTTTTCCTCCTGAAATGGCAAAATGAAAAGTTTCCCCTGCATGGCCTTCCAGCCAGTTCATTAATTGGTTAGCAAACTTGTTGGCCAAATCTTCCGGAGACCTGAAAATGTGTAATTCTTTTTGCTTCATAATCTGGTGTTTGAAATCTGGAACTTTTATAATTCACAATATTCGCCGTCGTGTGCCAGGTTTTTACATGGATAGCGCCACATCCCGTCGTTGATCAGATTGTCGGTCATTTCTGGTCCCCAGGTCCCGGCAGGGTAGCCATAAATCGGGATGTCGGGGTTGTTTTGCCATGCGTCCAGAATGGGCTGAACGTATTCCCATGCTTTTTCGACCGTATCGCCACGGGCGTAAAGCGTGGCATCGCCTTGCATACTATCGAGCAGCAATCGCCCGTATGCTGATGGTAGATAGATGTCGGATAGCTCGTTGTAGTGGAAGTCCATATTTACGGTCTGAACCCGGAATCCGGCACCCGGCACTTTCATGCCTATTTTTAACAAGATACCTTCATCGGGCTGGATGCGAAGAACCAACTGGTTACTTACAGGCTCAGAATTTCCTTGACTCCCAAATAAATGATGCGGAATGTTTTTGAAATGGATAACTACTTCGGTTACCCGGGCCGGCAGCTTTTTCCCTGTCCGGATATAAAATGGAACTCCGGCCCATCGAAAATTGTCGATAAAAAGTTTTAGTGCGACAAAGGTCTCGGTCCGGGAATTAGGGGCAACTCCCGGTTCTTCGCGATATCCTTTGACCCATTCATCCCCGATGCGCGACCGGATGTATTGCCCCCGGATGATCTGGGAACTGACTTCTTCCTGCTTTATCGGACGAAGCGATTGGAAAACTTTCAGCATTTCATTCCGGATTGAATCGGCTTCGATTACTACTGGCGGATCCATGGCAACCAGGGCAACGAGTTGCATCAGGTGATTTTGCACCATGTCACGCAGCGCTCCTGAATGATCGTAATATCCGCCACGATCTTCCACTCCGAGTGTTTCTGCTGAGGTGATCTCGATGTGATGGATGAAATTGTGGTTCCAGATTGGCTCAAAGATTCCGTTCGAGAAGCGGGTGACCAACATATTCTGTACGGTTTCTTTTCCCATGTAATGGTCGATCCGGAACAACTGATCTTCCCTGAAGTAGTTGAGCAGGTTCATGTTTAGCGCTTTGGCGCTTTTTAGGTCGGTTCCGAAAGGTTTTTCGATGATCAGTCGCTTAAAACCCTGCGACGAGTCGTTTAATTCAACTGTTGCCAGGTTTTCGGGGATGAGCTGATATAAAGCAGGTGGCGTTGAAAGGTAAAAAATGAAATTCTCAGGAATAGATAAGGATTGTCTCAGCTTTTCCAGCCTTTCTTTCAGTCTGGAATATTCGGAAGGATCGGAAGTGGACAGGGGTTGATAATACAGATGCTCCAGAAATTCATCAACATTTTTCCGGTTGTGAGCTTGTGCAGGCAAGAATTCTTTCATCTTTTCCTTGAACTGCTGATCGGTCAGTTCTGTTCTGGAAACTCCAAGCACGGCAAATTTTTCAGGGAGCAGTTGCTGGGTGTGCAGTTCGTATAATGCGGGGATGAGCTTGCGTTTGGTCAGGTCGCCCGATGCACCGAAAATGACCAGAATATGTGGGGCAGGCTGTTTCATTGTAACTGTCATTTACGGATTTAAACATTTTAAAACCGAATTTGATTACCAACGATGAAAATTTATGTTCCTGACAGAGAAGTGATGGAACTTTCCCGTGTTTATTTTTCTACAGGTTCTTCGGCAACCCAAACCATGCCGTGTTTTGAGAATGACTGAAAATTAAGTTGATATGTTTTTTTGTTGTGCCCGGAAAAAAACAGCGACTGGAAATTATTCTCTGTATCGGGGTCGAATGGTAGAATCTGTATTTGTTCTTTAAATTCAATGCCTTCTTCGGGGACTAATTTGAAAATAGCTTCTTTAGCGCACCAGTAAAGGCATTGAAGTATTGAATTGCCATTAACCTGATTTAATTCGGCTTCCGAAAGGTATCGTTCTTCAATTGACCGGTAGTTTCGGTCTGTGTTTTCGATATCAATCCCTACTTCCAGGTTTTCGTGGGCATAAACAGCAATAAATTCGCGCGAATGGCTGATTGATAAATGTTTGTATTTAAAATGAGTTAGTATGGGTTTTCCGGCTTCTGAATATGAAATTGAAAAATCAGCGCCAATTAAATGCCTGATCAATACCCTGGTGGCAAGCCATTCGACTCTGCGTTTCTCGTGCGTGTATTTCTGAAATGCTGGATCGGTAATTTCTTCGGGCGAAAAATAATTCAGCAGTTCATTGGAGCTTTCGGTCAGTTCCCATACACCGATCAATCCTCCTGAAGTTGTGATGGTTTTAAAGAGAGGCATTTGTTATTTCCATTCGGTGGTTTCAATCAGCCTGATGATATCGGGCGTCAGAAAATCGATTACCGGGCGGATGGAATCGATGTTCGGTACTTCTCGGATGTATAAAGCTCCCCGAAGAAAATGTCGGGTGCTGTCGGTCAGGTAAAATTGAAGCGGAGACGCTGCATTCCCGTCAATCATGTATATGGTTCCGTAGATTCTTTTTTGGGGATTGATGTATACCTGTTCGTTTATAGCATCGGCCTTGATGGTGTGTTTGTATGCCAGCGATCGCGAATCTTCGGTTAGTTGTTTCAGGTTATTCTCTACGTTTTTATAGCTGATGTGGATTTCGGCTTTGTGGGCAGGAATTTTTACATTCACCCAGGTAGCTTCAGCAAAACGGTCGTTGTCGGGACCTACTTTGCTGTATGCGGGGATGTCGAACCGGTAGGGCAGGGCAATGGAATCAAACCGATGGTAGGTCTTTTCCTGAAAGCTGATGCGGAAATATCCCCGTGGCTTTGGGGTGTATTCCTTTTTGCACGAAAAGGCCAGAATGAGAAGGCTTGCTGAGAGGATGTAAAAGATTTTCTTGCGCATTTTTACGGCTCGGTATTTTTTATTTCAACTTTTATTTGCTTGATACGTCGGTTGTCGACCGCTTCGATGGTGAAAACGTAATTCCTGCAGTTTATGGTATCGTTTTTTGCCGGAATTTCACCTTTTAACTCCAGGATCAGGCCGGCCAGCGTGTCGGCTTCACCTTTCATGTCGTCAAAAATAGTATCTTCCGAATTGGTTATTTTATAGAAATCGTTGAGCAACGTTTTCCCGTCAAAAAGATATTTGTTCTCACTGATTTTGGTGTAAAATTTCTCTTCTTCGTCAGATTCGTCGGTGATTTCGCCCACGATTTCTTCCAGAACATCTTCAAGGGTAACGATACCTGAAGTTCCGCCGTATTCATCGACGACAATGGCCATATGCACTTTGTTTTTCTGGAATTCTTCAAGCAGGTCGTCAATTTTTTTTGTTTCAGGAACAAAGAATGGTGAACGGATAATGCTTTGCCACCGGAACGATTCTCCTTTGTGAACATGGGGCAGCAGATCCTTGATGTAAAGGATTCCCTTAATGTTGTCGAACGTTTCGGAATATACGGGTATCCTGGAAAAGCCGGTTTCAGTAATCAGTTTCATGATTTTTCCGAAACTGTAATCGATTTCGGCAGAAACGACGTCGACTCTTGACCGCATAATCTCGGCAACATTTTTATTCCCGAATTTTACGATCCCTTTCAATATCTCCTTGTCTTCTTTAAGTTCGGTTTGAGAGGTGAGTTCGAGCGCTTGCGACAGTTCGTCAACCGAAATGTGCTGGCGATAAGTGTGAACCCGGTTGCTGACAAAGGAGGTTGAGAATAGCAGGAGTGAGCTCAGCGGTTTGAGGGTTTTCGTCAGGAAATATAAGGGAATAGCCATAAACCGGGCATGACGCAACGCATGGCGGGTGCTGTAAACTTTAGGTATTATCTCTCCGAAGAGCAGGATGATAAATGAAATGACGATCATCTGCAGGAGAATGCCTGCCACAGGTTCTTTTGTAAAATCGATGAGCAAATTAATCGTAAAACTGGATAGGATAATGATCCCTATGTTGATAAAGTTATTGGCTACCAGGATGGTAGCCAATAACTGATCGGGAGACTCCAGATTTTTTACTATGTAGAAATTTCTTTTTGTTGATTTTTCAGTAAGCCTGGCTTTTTCAGCAGCGCTTAACGAAAAGTAGGCAACTTCTGATCCGGAGATCAGTGCTGAAAAAATCAGCAGAATTGCTATAACCACTAAACTGATCGCATTGCCTGAAGAAAAAGCCTGAATGTGAATATCCCAGCAAATTGCGGACAGCATGGGTAAAGGGTCAGTTTCCAATTAGTAAAAATTTAAAAGATTAAAAAGGTAGATCGTCTTCTTCGGGTTGAGTGAAATCGGGTTCACTGACACTCATTGCAGGTTCTGTGTGCATTGGGGCTCCGGGCATATCGGCTTGTCCTTCCCGTTTGCCAAGCAGTTGCATGGTGTCAGCATAAATTTCGGTAGTGTAACGTTTGTTTCCGTCTTTGTCGTCCCACGAGCGGGTCCTGATTCTTCCCTCGATATAAAGTTGAGTTCCTTTTTTCACGTATTTCTCGGCAACTTCAGCAAGTCCTCGCCAGGCAACAATGTTGTGCCATTCTGTAGTGCTTACTTTTTCACCGGTCTTCGCGGTGTAGCTTTCTGTGGTTGCCAACGAAAAGTTTGCAACGGCCACTCCTTTGTCAAGATGTCTGATTTCCGGGTCGCGTCCTACGTTCCCTACCAAGATTACTTTGTTTACTGACATGTGTATAAAGTTTTAAAGTTAGACGGAAATAAATTTACAATAAAAATAGCGATGTTTTATCATTGCGATTCAATAAAAATAGCGAATTAGCAGAGAATCATTGTGGGAGTGGATTTGTTTTACGGGAGTAATCCATTTTTTACCCATTCGTCAATGTAAGTTTCCAGTAATTTCGGTACAGCAAAGTTAAAAATATCTTCTTTATTCACTTTGAATACCCCGTCGGACAATGTAATTTCATGTAACAGCCGAATTCTGATAAAACGGTAGTGAATTCGCTGGTGGCTTAGCAGGTGGATTTTCCAAGGCGAAATGTCTTCAATGACCGATTCGTTCATGTTAATTGAACCGGTTTTTTCAATCAGCGCTATCAATTGTTCGGTGCTTATTTCGTCAGATGATTCTATTATCGGGAATTCAAATAGATTTCTCCAGATATCCTTTGTAATTCTTTTCTGCAAAAATAAATGGTCATTGGTGTATATTACCCAATAATTGAAAAAGCGGTCACGTTGCTTGGTCTTGTTTTGTTTGACGGGTAGTTCATTTGTTTTGTTTGCCGAAAAGGCGAAGCAGCGCTCTTGTAATGGGCAACTGATGCAATCAGGATTCTTTGGAGTGCAATGTAAAGCGCCAAATTCCATTAAAGCCTGATTGTGCATTCCCGGATCTGTTCCCTTTATGAGTTCGGTTGCCAGGCGGCTGAATGTCTTTTTCCCAGAGTTGGTGTCGATTGGATCGGTTATTCCGAAAAATCGCGACAACAGGCGATAAACATTTCCATCAACAGCAGAATATTCCAGATTGAATGAAATAGAAGCGATTGCCGCCGCGGTATAATCTCCGATTCCTTTTAATGTAAGTATTGATTGATAGTCATCAGGAAATGTCCCGTTGTAATGTTGCTGAATGAACTTTGCAGTGTGATGGAGGTTTCGGGCACGTGAATAATAACCAAGTCCCTGCCACAATTTCAGTACCTGATCTTCGGATGCGTTTGCCAATTTTGTGATTGTAGGAAATTCCTTGATAAATTCCAGGTAATAGGTCAATCCCTGCTCAATACGGGTCTGCTGAAGAATGATTTCAGACAACCATATAAAATAAGGGTTCCGGGTATTTCTCCAGGGAAGGTCGCGCTTGTACAGCGAATACCAGTTGTGTATTTGCGAGTTGAAAAAGTCCATTTTTTGGCTAACTACTTTAAAATCTTTTCAAATTGTAAAAATAATCGAAAGATAGTGTTCCTACTTTTTAAATAATTTTTATTTTTGCACACCAATTGTTTCAGTAATATAAATTGTTGAAAATTAAATATTTTTAGAGATGACAAAAGCAGATATTGTTAACGAAGTAAGTAAGAACACTGGAATTGAGAAGGTGACAGTACAAAAAGCTGTTGAAGCTTTCATGGAAACAGTGAAAGATTCTTTAACCGAAGGAAGAAATGTATATCTCCGTGGTTTTGGTAGTTTCATTGTAAAAAGAAGAGCAGAAAAAACTGCGCGTAATATTTCCAGAAATACTACAATCATTATTCCTGAGCATTTTATCCCTTCTTTCAAACCAGCAAAAACTTTTGTAGCACAAGTTAAAGACCAAGTAAAATAAATTATTATGCCAAGCGGAAAAAAAAGGAAACGACACAAGATGGCTACGCACAAGCGTAAAAAAAGACTAAGGAAAAACAGACATAAAAAGAAAAAGTAGTCTTTCTTTATTAGGCGTTAGCTTTTAAAGATCTTAATCCCATTAAACCTAAAGCACGGTTAGCGCTTTAGGTTTAATGTGTTTTAAGTCTGGTAGTTTTAATTCAAAATATGGAACGTAGTGAGTAGCGATTTAATTGTAGAAGTCTCTCCTTCAGAAGTGGTAATTGCTTTATTGGAAGATAAACGGTTAGTCGAACTTAACAGGGAAAAGACAGGGGCGAAATTTGCTGTTGGAGATATTTATCTTGGACGTGTAAAAAAAATAATGCCCAGTCTGAACGCTGCTTTCATTGACGTTGGATACGAAAAAGATGCTTTCTTGCATTACCTCGATATGGGACCCCAGTTTTCAACTTTAAATAAGTTCCTGAAAATTGCCACATCGAAGAACAACAAAATCACCTCCATTTCCAAGATACAGTCGGAACCTGATATCGATAAGGAGGGTAAAATCTCAGACATTCTTAAAGTCGGGCAAAACATTCTGGTTCAGGTAGCCAAAGAGCCTATCTCTACCAAGGGGCCCCGCTTAACTTCGGAACTGTCGATTGCTGGTCGTAATATGGTGCTGATGCCTTTCAGCGAAAAGGTCAGTATTTCGCAAAAAATTGCCTCCACTGAAGAAAAAAATAGGCTTAAAAAGCTCATTCAGAGCATAAAGCCTAAAAAATATGGGGTGATTGTACGGACCGCAGCCGAAGAAAAACGTGTTGCCGAACTCGATCAGGAGTTGAAAAGACTGGTCGGTAAATTCGAGACAATATTCCAAAAATTAAGAAAAGTAAATGCACCGTTCCTGGTTCTGGGCGAATTGGGAAGGACAACTGCTTTACTCCGGGATATCTATCATCCCGACTTTAACAGCATCATTGTAAACGATGCGAATGTATGTGAAGAAATTGCAGAATATCTGGGGTCAATTGCTCCTGAGAAAAAGAAAATCGTGAAGCTCTATAAAGGCAATCAGGCGATTTTTGAATATTATGGAGTTGATAAACAATTAAAAGCATCATTTGGTAAAACCGTATCCTTCAAAAATGGAGCATACCTGATAATCGAGCACACTGAAGCATTTCATGTCATTGACGTGAACAGTGGGAACCGTTCGAAAGCCGGGATTGATCAGGAAACTAACGCACTTGAAGTCAATCTGGCAGCTGCTGAGGAGATCGCCCGCCAACTGAGGTTGAGAGATATGGGCGGCATTATTGTAGTCGATTTTATCGACATGCACCAGGCTGAAAACCGTCATAAGGTTTTTGAGCGGATGAGAGATGCAATGGCTGTTGATCGTACCAAACACAACATTTTGCCATTGAGTAAGTTCTGCCTTTTGCAGATAACCCGTCAGCGTGTTCGTCCTGAAGAACATGTTGAGACGGCTGAAGTTTGCCCGGTATGTAAAGGTACCGGCAAGATTACACCAACTATTTTGTTGGTTGATGAATTGGAAAGTAAAGTTAATTTTGTCTTTAAAGAGCTGAGCAAGAATAGTATAGTTATTAAGGTGCATCCTTACCTGGCTGCATATCTTACTAAAGGACTCTGGTCGTTCAGACGGAAATGGACTTTCAAATTCTTTAAAAATATTAAGATCAAGGAAATGAGCTCGTATTCTCTGACTGAGTATCATTTTTTTGACGAAAATCAGGACGAAATTGTATTCTAATCATGATGAAAATCCCGGTAAGAAATTGTCGGGATTTTTTATGTCATTATATTTTATTGCAGCTTTTTTTAGACGAATTTGAGGCTGATTAAACAGGAAGTTTATTTATATTTGTGCCCGTGTTGATTGAAATACATGGAGAGCTGCCGGAGTGGTCGATCGGGGCAGACTCGAAATCTGTTGTACCCTTCGGGGTACCGGGGGTTCGAATCCCTCGCTCTCCGCTGATAAAAAGCCGAATTTTAATTCGGCTTTTTTCATTTCTATCAGTTACAAATCTTGAAGATTTCGCTCCAAATCTTTTGGTTTTTGTAAAGTTCGCTCATCAAATAGTCGGCCAGATGAAAACCCCTTCGTCCTTCGGTATAAAGCCGAGGCTTATCCAGATCTGCATTCCCGCCTACCGACCAGCGAATAACAAAAAGTTGTATTTTATCTTTTGAATTCCCGTCTATTAATGCCGGATTTGGCCGAACCAGCGCATCTGCATTTTTTCTGTTTTCATAGGGAACTAATCCTGAGGCATTGTGATAATCTTCTATTGCCGAAGCCCCTCCATAATAAGCAGGTCGTTTTCTTTCGTCTTCCGTCAAGCCCGCGAGTTCATTTTTTAGCATCGATACAAGATTAAATGGCTGAATATTTTCGTTATCAATGTATTCGATCATCTGCTGTTTGAATTCCTGAGCGGCCTCGTTATCAATTTTAATCAATTTTTGATAGGTTTGTTCCATTTCACGAAGCTGTTTCTGATGATCAGGAGGAGAATAGGAATCTTCTTTTTTTTCTTCTTTTGCAATAAGCGCTTTCAGGTATTCTTCCTGAGAGACGGGAATAAAGGGTGGAATCATCTTTTTACTAATAACCGTTGCTTCGCCCCTGCCGGTCTGGTAAACGGGAAATCCATTAAAATCGGCTGTCTTTTGCGGGCAAAGAAAAATGTTGGGTGCAATTTCAGAGCCGAACATTTGACGCGGATCATTCGCATAAATACTGAGATTTGGGCCGCCTTCCGAAGCAAATCGGGCGCCTTCTTCAAACAGATAGGGCAAGAAGTAAATCTCAAGTGAATTATCAAAGCCATAACAAAAAACTTTCATTCCCTGGGGTGGTGCAATCGAATCCCAGGCGGTAATTATTGAGCAAATCTGATCAAATACGGGCTTTTGAGGTCCATTGTTTTTTCGGACGACTTCTCCTTTTGTGAAAGGTAGAAATACACGGCCATCGACTTCCACTTCTTTTTCTGAGAAGGGCGGTCGTTGTTGCGAAAATGACAGGTTGGCCAGTAAAAACAACAATGTGGTGATGACAATTAATTTCATATTCAAGTTCCTATGGCAAAAAATCTGTATTCATGTCAATTGTTGCTCCACTGTCCATC
>CAZAVU010000059.1:0-26107 GCA_964488805.1 uncultured Odoribacter sp.
GAGCGGGAAACGGGGGTCGAACCCGCGACCCTCAGCTTGGGAAGCTGATGCTCTACCACTGAGCTACTCCCGCTTTTTTATGGTGCCCAAAAATAATAAAACAAACCAATGTGTGGTAATATTTCCAAAAGTAATTTCAGCAGAAAAATGCAAAACAACCCGATTTTAAGGAAGCTGGTTTGCCTGGTAAAACAATACATTGATGCTGATGTCTTATTTTGTTTTGACAGTCAGTGCTTTATCTTCGCGCATGGTTTTCGGTCTTTCGAAACGGCACCTTCCTGTCGGTTTTCTTTTTGTTGATATAGACCATCTGCCCCCGTTTTAGCGGGTAATCAAACTGAGATGTCTCAATATCTTCAACCGTTATCTGCTTGTGCGCCAGGATGGATTTGAGTGATGTCCTGCTTTTATCCGGGAATTTTTCAATCAGGAATTCCAGCAGTTCTTTAGGCTCTGATACTTTAAATGCGATCTCTTTTAATTTGTCGGGGCGAAACCCTGACTTGTTTCTGGGGTACTTCATCGGCTCGTCGTTACTCTCTGATTATTTTTATTTCTCCGCCGCGTCCAAGTCTCATGATGCTTGAGGGAACGGCTTTTTTTGTGTCGTCCTGACGGTATTTTACCACATAGTCGACAGCATCAAGGATTTCGGGACTGATCTCGTCGAAGCAGGCTGGTGATGGATTTCCGCTGATGTTGGCCGAGGTGGAAACAATCGGGCGCTTAAACCTGCGGATCAGTTCGCTGCTGAAGGCTTCGGCGGTGATGCGGATGCCGATGCTCCCATCTTCTGCAATCAGGTTTTTTGCCAGATTTTTGGCCCCGTCATAGATGATGGTCAAAGGTTTGTCTGTTACTTCAATCAGGTCGAAGGCTATTTCGGGTACTTCTTCTACGTACCGGTCCAGCAGGGCGGCATTTTCCATCAGCACCAACATGCTTTTCGAGTCGTCGCGTTTTTTGATGTCATAGATTCGTTTCACGGCATTCTCGTTGCAGGCGTCGCAACCCAGTCCCCAAATCGTATCGGTGGGGTACAGTATCACCCCGCCTTTCTGCAGCACGTCCAGCGCTGCTTTAATATCCTCATTCATTCAAGATCGAATTATAAAGTTGTTTTATCTGTTTTGCAAAATCGGAAGGAATGAACCGCTGGGCGTTGATTTTCCCTTTTGAAATTAAGGTTTCCCTAAGGTTCTGGTCAACCAGTAAGGTTTCGATAGCCTGACCGATCTCGGCCGGGCTCTCCGGATTGATATAGAATGCGGCATTGCCACCAGCTTCGGGCAAACTGCTTACGTTGGAAGTAATTACCGGGCATCCTGAGGTTTGAGCTTCGGCAACAGGAAGCCCAAAGCCTTCAAACAGAGAAGGGTAAACCACCATCTCGGCCATTTGATACAATACCGCCAGTTCCGGATCCGGAATTTTGGTCAGGAAAAATACCTGGAGACGGTTCAGGTCGGCTTCTATGAATTTTTGTATTTTGTGTTGATATTCAGTGAGTTTTCCAATTACTACAAGGGGGATGTATGTTTTCGACATCACCATTCCTTCCAGCAGGGCCATCAGGTTTTTTCGTTGCTCTACCGTCCCTACGGTCAATATGAATTTCTCCGGGAGCTGGTATCTTCTCCGGATGAAAAGCTTTACCGCGGCATCAACCCGTTCCGAAAAAATAGGATTGATTGACTGGTAGATCACGTCAATTTTTTCTTCAGGGACAGAAAAGTAGGTGATCAGGTCGCGCTTGGTTTGCTGCGAAATGGCATGTACCCGTGTTGCCACCCTGCAGGCGTGCCTGAATTTCCGGTCGTAAATTTCCCGGTCGATTTTCTTGTAATATTCAGGATAGTGGATGAATGCCAGGTCGTGAATGGTGACAATCGACTTGATTCCCGTTTTTTCAATGCCAATGGGTAATTCGTGGCTCAAACCGTGATAAATATCCAGGTCAAGGTGTTTGGCCAGTTGGGTAATATGAAGGCTGCGCCAGGTGTTTTTCATATTCCTCCACCAGAAATTTTCGGGTGTTATTTCTGTGGCATTTTCAGGAGCGACGAAAAGGGGTTTTTTACTTCCGGGATTAAACAGCAAATACTGGTCGTCGGGATACTGACGGGCAAGCGCATTGATGGTGTTGCGGCTGAAGTTCCCCAATCCGGCCGCGTTGTTAAAAGCTCGTTTGGCATCAAATCCGATTTTCATTTTGTTGGGTGTTTATTACAAAAGTACATCCTAAAAATAAGAAAAAGGATGCCAACTTGTATTTCCGGCATCCTTTTTCCCAATTAATCAGAAAGTTCGTGTGTTTTATGCTGAAAAATCGTTTAATCCTTCAAAATTAAGGGTGGCAAAATAGTCGTCCAGTGTTTCGGCACGACGGATTTGAGCTACCTCGCCGTTTTCGCGAAGCAAAAGCTCAGCCGAGCGAAGTTTTCCGTTGTAGTTGAATCCCATGGCGTGGCCGTGTGCGCCGGCATCGTGGATTACCACCAAATCGCCCGGTTCCACTTTCGGTAATTTCCGGTTGATGGCAAATTTGTCGTTGTTTTCGCACAGCGATCCGGTTACATCGTATGTTTCAGCCAAAGGCTCGTATTCTTTACCCATTACAGTAATGTGATGGTATGAACCGTACAGTGCAGGGCGCATCAGGTTGGCCATACAGGCGTCGAGCCCAGCGTATTGTTTGTATGTCTTCTTGATGTGCAGCACCTTCGAAACCAGGAAGCCAAATGGACCCGTCATGGCGCGGCCTGACTCAAAATATAGTTTTAACGGTTTTAGTCCGTTTCCTTCAATTTTCTCTTTGTACAATTTTTGAATGCCCTGGCTCATAAAATCGAGATCAACCGGTTGATCAGTCGGACGGTACGGAATGCCGATGCCACCACCAAGGTTGGCAAATTCAATGTCGATGCCAATATGTTCCTTGATTTCCACAATCAGGTCGAACAAAATCTGGGCAGTTTCAACAAAATAGGCGGCATCCAGCTCGTTCGAAGCCACCATGGTGTGCAACCCGAAACGGGTGACTCCTTTTTCTTTCAGCATTTGATAGCCTTCGAACAGTTGCTCGCGGGTGAAACCGTATTTGGCTTCTTCCGGATGACCAATGATGGTATTTCCTTCCTTCAAAGCCCC
Source organism: uncultured Odoribacter sp. (assembly GCA_964488805.1). Taxonomy (GTDB): domain Bacteria; phylum Bacteroidota; class Bacteroidia; order Bacteroidales; family Prolixibacteraceae; genus Aquipluma. The sequence goes on from CAZAVU010000059.1 coordinate 3,154, forward strand.
AGGGTTGTAACGGAAGCAAACCAGGTTTGGCAAGCCAACATGTTTTTCGAGGTATTCGATGTGCGAAATGTCGTCGAGGTTAATGATGGCGCCCATTTCAACGGCTTTCTTGAATTCACTGGCTGGCGTATCGTTGGAGGTGAACATGATTTCCTCGCCTTTCATTCCCACTTTTTCGGCCAAAACCAGTTCGGCAACCGAGCTGCAGTCGATGCCAAAACCCTCCTGGCGCATAATTTTCATCAGGTATGGATTTGGCGCGGCTTTGATGGCATAAAATTCCTTGAATCCGGGATTCCAAGAAAAAGCTTTGGTGAATTTACGTGCATAATCGCGAATTCCTTTCTCATCGTAAATGTGGAAAGGGGTTGGATATTGTTCGATGATCTTTTCGATCTGTTGTTTCGAGAACGGAAGCTGTTTTGTTGTCATTCTGATTTCTAAATATATTGGGCTGCAAAGTTACAATTTTTAAATAAAACTACAGTTCTGCAATCAGTTCATTACTTAAATAGCCTGAAGCAATTTCTTTTACTTCGCCTTCCATGCGAATATTCCAGTTTTCATCAATGTTAACCTGGAGTGTCCCTCCCGGCATTTTTATGCTCATACTGCGATCGCACAAACCTTTTTTTACAGCGATGGCAGCTACGGCACACGACGAACTTCCTGAAGCCAGCGTGTATCCGGCTCCACGTTCCCAAATCAGGATTTCGACCTCATTACTTGACAAAACCTTCGCAAACTGTACGTTGATGCGGTTCGGGAATAACGGGTGATTTTCGATCGCAGATCCGTATTTCAGAATTTCAGCCTGACTCAGTTTGTCCCTGAAAATAACGCAGTGCGGATTTCCTACCGACACGCAGTTGATCAGGTAAGCTTCATCCACAATGTTGAGCGGATGATCGAGGCACTCCGATTCGTCGCAATTCACCGGGACCTGATGACATCCGAAAATGGCTTTTCCCATATCCACTTTCACCTGGCTGGCTTTGCCGTTTATTTCTTTCGAAACCTCGGCAGTAACAATGCCTCCAAGGGTTTCAACGGTAAATTTCTTTCCTGAAGTATGGCCGTAATCGTACAGATATTTGGCGAAAATCCGCAGTCCGTTGCCACTTTTTTCGGCTTCCGAACCATCGGGATTGTATATTTTCAGGCCAAAATCGGCTTTCGACGAAGTCACTTTCAGCAAAATCCCGTCGGACCCGATGCCGTAATGAACGTCGCAAAGTTTCTGTATGTTTTTTTCATTCAGACTGAATGAGATTTGGGTTTCATCGAGTACAAAATAATCGTTTCCCAGTCCGTGCGATTTGACAAAAAAGTTTTGCATAGGATGAATTTTAGTTCTTCAGCAAAGTTAGAACAGTTTTTAAGTTGATCGGTTTGAGCAGAATGGATTTTACCGGAATTTATTGTCTTTGGCGTTTTTTTGAATAAAACGCATCGAAAACGAACAATATAGATGAAGATATAAGAACAAGAGAAAATACAATTCCAAAACCATTGAACTTCACATTGCACACTTGACAAAGAATCAAGATTGCCAAAACCAAGAAAAAAATATATTTCAAAACTCTGATTGTCTTCATATTGTAATTTTAAAGGTGTTTTGCTAAAGCAGATTCGATAGACTTCGGGTTCATCGGATCAACGTTAGAACATCGGATCCCACGGAGGAAGCATTTCAGGCTTCTGACCGTAGATTTGGAGTACTTTGCTGGTCAAATATTTCTTGTTGATCACGAAACGGAACATGTATTCGTTGAACCACGCATCGGTAAATGTCAAATAGCCTTTTTCTCCGGCCGCAGCTCCCCAACTGTTTTCGAACTGCCATTTCACTGGTTTGCCCTGCGCATCAACATCCACGGCAATCAAAGCCATTCCATGACTCGAATCGCTTTCGCCGGTTTGGATGCGCTGAGCTTTGTTCATGCCAAATTTTACGCCGTAAACCGATTCGTAATCGAAGTTGTCAACATCCAGAATGCCCACGTCGCGGCGCAACTGCTTGCCTACATCGCATGAGGAATAAAGCGCTTCGTTGTTTTTGATTGACGCGATACAGAATTCCTTGATCACATCGTTCGGAAGGTTCACATAGTGCCAGTTGTTTCCTTCAGCGGTGTTGCGGTAATTTTCCACTTCGTAATGTTTCCAGAACGGGCGCGACGGATCGTTCATGATCATCACAAAATCATCGAGGTTGGTGTTCCCGAAAATTTCGTCGCGGAAGCCTTGCGGGGTATATTTTGCATCAACGATCTTTTTATCCTTGTCTTTAAACCTCCACTGAAATTCGGTTGGCGGCTCGCCCAGGTTGAGGGCCAGCATCCGGTAAATTTCTGACAACATTTCCACCTTTCGGGCATTTAGTTTAGCCTGAAAATTTTTATCAGAAACCATATCCTTTAGTTCCTGTTTATTTGTGGTCTGTTGGGCATATAAGGTTTTACTCTTTGAATTTATCATATCGCGAATTTCGAGCGCATCTTCACGAAGTTTGCTATTGATAAATTTGGTCAAGAATGTGGTGTTTTCTGTCGAGTTGGTTTCGCCCATGGCTTCTTTTGGAACCAAACCGTATTTCTTCACCAGATTTACAAAGTTCACCCACTGTCCGCCGTCGTCAACTGGCGATCGCAGATACCAGCGTACCTTTTGATCTTCAATCGGCAGGCTGGCCGAATTCTCGATGTTAGTCAGGAACAGGTTGGCTTTTTCGAGCAGGTCGTAGAAATACAAATAGCTTTCAGAAAACTCGAACTCAGCCAGATTATATTTTTTCATTGCCATCGGACGGAACAGGTTGAGCGACGAAAACATCCAGCAGCGGCCCGAACTTTTCTGGTCGGTAATTCCCGAAACATCAACCCGGTAGGTAAACAGTTGATCCGTTGTTCCTACATTTTCCCGGTTCCAAGCCAGCTTGGTAATGTCGTTCGACGAAAGAGCATTCTGCATGGCTTTGGTGTATGCGTCTTTCTTAAACCCCGATTTGATCTGGTCTATCTGTGTTTTGGAGATTTCCTGCGCCAATAGGCTCCCCGTAGCAAGAAATCCCAGTAAAAATAGAATACCCTTCATGTGAATTGTCCTTTCATTTTTGGAACGATAAAAATAGCCATTAATCTTTTCAGGAAAGGGAAATATCAGGAAAGTTTAAAACGTTGTCAATTGTTGAAATTCCGGACATGTATATCCTTTGTTTTATTCTGTTATCTTTGAAGCCAATCTCCGGCTCTTTTGAGAGTAATTTTCAAGATGCCTAAAAACGAACAGGTTATGACTTTGGATATTCAAAAAATACGCGAAGATTTTCCCATTCTTCAGCAAAAAATATACAACCGCCCGCTGGTTTATTTCGACAATGCAGCCACATCGCAACGTCCGCAACAGGTGATTGATGCGTTGACTCAAACTTACACGCAATACTACGGGAACATTCACCGTGGGGCACATTTCCTGGCCGACAAGGCAACAGCCGCCTACGAGGAAACCCGCGATAAAGTGAAAAACCTGATCAACGCTGGAAGCCGCGAGCAGATCATTTTCACCAAAGGGACCACTGAAGGCATTAATCTGGCTGCCTTTTCGTTCGGCGAAGCTTTTGTGAATGAAGGCGACGAAATTATCGTTACGGAGATGGAGCACCACTCGAATATTGTTCCCTGGCAACTGATGGCCGGACGGCAAGGTGCCAAAATTGTGATGCTGCCATTTGACGATGAAGGACGCCTGATGATTGAGAAACTGGACGAACTGATCACTCCACGAACCAAACTGATAGCCGTAGCGCATGTCTCGAATGTTTTGGGCACAATCAATCCGATTGCAAGAATCGCTGAAATAGCTCACTCCAAAGGTGTTCTTATTTTTGTGGATGGCGCACAGGCCGCACCTCACCTGCAAATCGACGTTCAGAAACTGGATGTTGATTTTTATGCCCTTTCGGCACACAAGATGTATGGCCCAAACGGTGTTGGCGCCTTGTATGGCAAAAAGGAACTGCTCGAACAAATGCCCCCGTATCAGGGTGGTGGCGAAATGATCTCGGAAGTTAAATTCTCAGGAACCACTTTTAATGAACTTCCCTATAAGTTTGAAGCAGGAACCCCGAATATCAGTGGGGTAATCGCTTTTGGTGCAGCTATCGATTATATTCAGAGCATCGGACTGGAAAATCTGGGCGCATGGGAACATGAATTACTGATTTATGCCACCGAAAAACTAAAAGCCATTTCCGGCCTGCGGATTTATGGCACCCAACCCGAGAAATCCGGGGTGATTTCGTTTAACGTTGAAGGCATTCATTTCTTCGATCTGGGCACCATGCTCGATAAATTCGGGATTGCTGTCCGTACCGGTCACCACTGCGCCGACCCGCTTATGGATCATTTCGGCATTCAGGGAACTGTTCGTGCTTCGTTTGCAGTTTACAACACTAAGGAAGAAATCGATGTGTTTGTCGAAGCTCTGAAAAAAGTAATCAGTATGTTCTGAAAACATGGTGAAAACCATAAGATAAAGTCAAAAGCTGACCAATAAAGTGATCCGGGCTCATTTGTGAGTTCGGATCACTTTATTTTCGGTACGGTTCATAGGTGTTGCGTAGAGTGGTAAAAGAGATTGGTTTTGACGGCGGGGCTGATCTTTCGGGCAAAAATTTGTGAGTTGGTCTCGGAATAAAGATGGAAAATATGCTCAGTTGCTTCGTATTCAGCGAATTAAGTGTTATATTTGTTAGAGAGCAGGCATTCGGTCAATATTCATTCTTTAAACAAAACCAACATGAAACGAGCACTTGTATTATCCGTATTCCTTTCCTTGAGTTTGTTCGTTCATTCCCAACAAAAGGTTGAAGTTGAAATTGGAGAAAAAAACATGTCGAAGGGGCCACAGATGGCCGTTACCGTATTGATTCCTGAAACAAAGGCAAAAGCTGTTGAGCCGCTTTGGAAAAGATACGTCAACAATCGGGGGTTGGGCGAAGTCCTTGGAAATCTGGCGACCCAGATTGGAAATGTTTTCAAAAGTGAAGAAAATAAAGTTAGCCGCGATAAACTTAAAGTTGAAAAGAAGGGCGATGAATTGTACGTTCGGGCCATTAAAGAAGCGTCGATCTCCAGGCAAACGATGGACGTTTATGCCCGGATGACGGATGTGCCCGAAGGCTGCCAGTTTAGCGCATTTTTTCAGCATACCGATTCCGTTTTTATCAACGAATCGAATGTTGATCAGGAACGCATTCAGAACATGAAATCGTACATCAGGGATTTCGGTGTAATTGCCTATAAGAGCGCGGTTGACGATCAGATCAAAGAAGCCAGGAAGGAAGTTTCGAAGCAGGAACGGGTTATGAAAAAGATAAAATCGGGAACACGCAAAGCCGAGAAATCCATTGTCAGGTTTGAAGTTGATATTCAGGAATATGAATCCGGGATCAAGGGCATTGAAAATGATATTGCGCGGCTTGACGAGACTATTGAGACAAAAAAATATGATATTACCAGCCTGACCAAGGGGACTCCTGAGTATGAAATAGAACAAAAGGCGCTAAGCGAGTTTTCTAAGGAAAAATCGAAAAATTTCAAGGAAATCAAGTCGTTAAAACGAAAGATCAAGGGGAAGGAAATGGATATCAAATCAGCAAAAGGACGTATTTCAAAGAATGAATCCCAGATCATTAAACAGACCAAAATTATTGAAGATAAAGAATCGATAGTTGACCAACTGGTCCGAAAAAAGGAAGCGATTCAGTAACCTGTTGGTGATTAAAAAAAGACACTGAAAATCAGTCTGATTTATTTCTTGTTCTGTGTTTGCTTCGGTTAGAATAACCGGGGCCAGAGGTTCTTTGCGTAAAGAATTTTCGATGATTTGCAGAAAATTGTTAAGGAATCATGAGAGAAAGTGAATTATTGACGCTGGATTTTTCATTAAAAACCGTCTTAATAGGAAAGGCAATTGATTAATTTGTATATTTTGGCCAAAAATCATTTGACTAATTGGGGGTGCATTGGGTAAAAACACACAAAATAAATGATTATGAAAAAACTAGCGTTGATAATTTTAGGGAGTATTTTTTTCTTTAGCTTCTGGGGATGCGGACCTCGTGACAAATCAAAGGTCTTGGAAAAATATAAATATGAAGCCGGTGGAGCACAACTGAACGATGTGTTGCAGAAAAAAGTAGGATCCTGGATTCAGGAGGGGATGACCTGTTATGGGGTTGTTATTTTAACTGATGAAAACGGGCTACCCAAGAAATTAAAAGAAATTAAAGCTAAGGTAATTTCGATACAGAAGGATATGATTAAGGTGAAATCGCTCGAAGACATAACCCTTGCGCCGGTCAAAGGGTGCTCAAAAATGGGTATGAAGAGTGGCGAAACCTGGGAGGAAACTGAAGGCGATTTATTCCAGACCAAGGAAGAAGCCATCAAGTTTATCGATACCAATTACCCTGATATGCGGATAAAATAATAAGTGAACGATAAGCGTCTGATAGAAAATATATTGGCTCGTGACGAGCAGGCTTTTGGTATTTTGGTCGAGAAGCATAAAAAGATGGTATATGGTACCATCTTTAAAATCGTGCGTAATCAAAGTGATGCCGAAGACCTTTTTCAGGACGTTTTTCTGGAAGTTCACCGCTCGGTTCAATATCTTCGTAACGAGGGCGATATTTCCGGATGGCTGTTTAAAATTGCCTATAACAAATCAATCAGTTTTTTGCGGAAGAAGAATCCGGCAAAAGCAAATCCCGAAGATCGGGAAAACTCTCCAATGAACCTGGTGCAGGCCCGGCTGGAGTATGCCGAAAAGCAAACCCCAGCCGATAAAGTTGAACAGGACGAAGCCCGGCAGATCTTGTTTGCAGCCATCGACCGGTTGCCCGATATGCAAAAGAAAGTTTTACTGATGCACAAGTTCGAGGACTACTCGCATCAGGAAATATGCCTAAAGTTGAACCTCTCGCAGGCATCGGTCGAGTCGTTGATTTACAGGGCTAAATACACTTTGCGCAAATCGCTCCATTCATACTTCAAAAAATATTTAAAATAAAAGGATATGACCAAGCAGCATCGAATAATCAAATGGCTCAATATTTTTTTATTGATCATTAACCTTTCGGCTTTTATCACCTTTTTGCTGATGAATCGCCAGGAAAGTCCGGATCACGATGAGAAATTTAGTTCCGACGAGTTTCTTCGTACTGAGCTGGGATTGACCCCCGAGCAATTCCGGAAAATTTCGGTGCTGAACAACGATGTCTTTCGGCTTTATCAGGTTTTTCTGGACAAAAAATGTGAACTTAATTTTGAGCTGATCGACGAATTATCCTCCGAAAAGCCATCCGATGCAAAAATGGATTCGTTAGCCGCGCGAATCGGTCAGCTTGATGCCGCTTTAAAAAAACAAACGGTCAGGCATTTCAACAATGTAAAAAGTGTTTGCAACAGCGAACAGCGTGTGCTGCTCGATCAACTGCTGAAGAAAATGCTTGATGCCGGCGATCAGTGTAAGTATTGCAATAAAATTGATTGTGCCCGTCGCGACAGGTTGTCAAAAAAATAAGCGTGAGCGTCTTTGTGATGCCGGAATGATAAAATCTCCTGAATTGATAAAATTTTTTAATCCGACCGCCAGATTTTGTTTTAGGTTGCGTCTAATAGAACATGAACTGTAATCAATCATACAAATATATCGGCACGGAACCCGGTGAAGAAGAACTCGCCGGGCATCTGAAAGAATGCCCAATCTGTGCTGAACGAATCAGGTTGATTAACCAGGCCATGGCCCTTCTCGACGAAAAAGTGGAGATTCCCTCAGGGCTGACTGAAAAAGTTTTACAGCAATGTGGACAAGCGAAAGCTTATCGCGTTGTTCCAACTATCGATCTGAATAAATATCTGCAATTGGCTGCCGTTATTTTGATCGGCATTTTCCTTGGCGTTCTTCTTGGAAGCCGGGCCAATTCTGAAATTTTTCTCTCGAAAAAAGAAAAGAAAGATAAAGCGCTGATCGAGTATCGCGAAATTCATCATTTGAACGATCTGAATTCTATTTCCAGGTTCTGATGTTTGGAATGCTTTGAAAATTTAGTAAAACAACAATATATATCCGAATAGGTGCAGTCCTGATTTGGGATGAAGAGCAGACGAAGAAATACCTGAAAACAGGGATTTCATTTCTTAAAACAAGTTGTGAAATTTGCCTTCGGAATGACCCCTTCAGAATTAGTTGAGTGGAAACGCCGGCTAATGAACCAGAAAAGACTGTTGGTTATGGGATATGTTTCTCAGTCAAATTATTTCTATGAGTAAAAAAACAAAAACAACAAATTGGCCCCGTCCGGTAATTCAATGGGGTGTTATTCTGGCTATTGTAATTCTTGCATTACTCCCCCGTTTTAACGAGAATTTTGTCCCTGATTTTGAGGCCTATTGCCCCTTTGGAGGTATTCAGGCTATGGGCAGTTATCTGCTGAATCAGGCATTGTCGTGTACTATGACCAGTGCCCAGATCGTAATGGGAATTTTATTGATACTTGCGGTATTTGTTTTCAGCAAGTTGTTTTGTTCGTTTATTTGCCCAGTGGGGACGGTAAGCGAATGGCTGGGCAAGTTAGGCGATAAGCTTAAAGTGCGTATAACCATCAAAGGCATCGCCGACAAAGTTTTGCGTTCGCTCAAGTACATTCTTTTGTTTGTCACTTTTTATTTTACATTCCAGTCAAACGAGCTGTTCTGCAAGAAATTCGACCCATACTTCTCGGTGGCAAGCGGTTTTAGCTCTGATGTTGTGGTGCTTTATGCAGCTATTGCTATTGTTTTAGTTGTATTGGGCTCAGTGTTCGTCAGGCTTTTCTGGTGCAAATACATTTGTCCGCTGGGGGCTGTTTCCAATATCTTTAAGTATGCCGGTTTTTTCCTGGGAATACTGGTTGTTTACATCGTTTTGCTGAAAGCCGGTCTCAACATCAACTATGTGTGGCCACTGGCAATTGCTTGTATAGGCGGATATGTGCTGGAACTGATTAGTTTTGAAAGGAGATTTTTCCCGGTATTTAAAATTACGCGCAACGAGAGTACGTGTATCGACTGTCAGCTTTGCTCGCGCAAATGTCCTCAGGCTATCGATGTAGCTTCTATGAAAGTGGTTAAACATGCCGATTGTAACTTGTGCAGCGAATGTATTTCGGTGTGTCCGGTCAAAGATACTCTGCAGATCAATAAAAATAACAAGTTGCGCTGGCTGGCTCCCGTTGCTACGGTAGTGCTGGTGATTGTCGGTATTTATATCGGATCGTTGTGGGAGGTTCCTACTATCGATCAGAAGTGGGCCAGTGAAGCTGAAATGGCAAATGCCCAGATTTTCACGCAGTCGGGATTGAAAAATATCAAATGCTATGGCAGCTCGATGGCTTTTGCCTCGACCATGAAACAAGTGAACGGAGTGCTGGGAGTAGCCACCTACGTGAAACATCACAAGGTGAAAGTTTATTATGATCCTAAAAAACTTACAGTTGCAAAAATTCAGGAATCGCTGTTTACGCCGTCCAAAAGTGTCATAAAACCCTTGAAAAAAGGTGTTGAAGAAGTAAAAGAAGTGACCGTTTGGCTTAACAACTTTTTCGATTTGTTTGATTTTAATTATCTGACCCGCTTGCTGGCCGATAAAACTCAGGCCGTAGGTGTGGTTTCTGAATACGATTGTCCGGTCAAAGTCAGAATCTATTTCCCGGCTGATGAAGAACTGAACGAGAAAGAACTGATTGACATTCTGGAGTCGAAAACGCTCTCCTTCGACATGGGTGAACAGCATAAAACTATCGATCTGAATTACGAGGTGGCTAAAGGGCCTGAGTACAAAACGATTTCGAAAGTCGATTATGCCACCAGCCTCTTTAAACCTTATGTGGCCCAGTTTAATGGCTATGACAAGTATGATTCGACCGTGGTGAAGGTGTTTGAAGTCCCGATGGGAGCAAACAAAGAATACCGGGCCAAGCTGAATTATCTGATCAGCCACTTGTCGAATGATGATGGAGTCATAGAATTTCGTACATTGTTGGGTGATCAGTATGAAGAAAAAGTTGCGGTTTCGTATGTCGATACGATGACCAATGCCCAGGCAATCTTTCAGGCGATGAACAGCGACTCGCTGTCTTTTAAAATGAAAAACGGAACTAAAGGGAAAATCCCGAATGTATTTCATTTTGAAGCAGAAGATGGGTTGCAAAAGCCCTGATCAGTTGGTGAATAAGGAATGATTGCCGACGGAAAGTGTTTTGGGTGGATGGGAATAGGATAATGATCCCGATTTGCTTTGATCGTCGGGCACGAGTTCGTAAGATCTCGCACGAATAGAGGAATTGATTGTTCATGAATAAATGCACGCAATATGCAGGTGATAATGAAAAAATATCTGATTCTGGTTTGCTTGTTGCTTCCTTTGGTAACTATTGCTCAAAACCGTTATCGTTTTTCAGGAGTTGCTGTTGACAAAACCAGTGGAGAGAAGCTCGAAATGGTGACTATTCAGATTAAAGAGCTGACCCGGTGGACCACATCAGGCATGAGCGGAGAATTTGCATTCGACAATATTCCTCAGGGTACATATACTTTGCAGGCCAATTATCTGGGATTTCAACCTTACGAAGTGTCATTTACTATCAACAAGGATATTGACAACTATAAGTTGATGCTCAGTCAATTATCGTTGAGCCTTCAGGAAGTGACTGTTGTGGCCAAGGAAAATACAAGCCTCAGTTCTTCTTCAAAAATTGAAAGTACGGCATTGGATCATATTCAGCCTAATAGTCTGGCAGAAGTGATGCAGTTAATTCCGGGACAGGTGACAATAAATCCGGATATGTCCAAATCAAACCAGATTAGTATCCGGGACATAAACACCACCAACGATCCCGATGATAACAGCGCTATGGGAACTGCCATTATTGTTGACGGAACGCCGGTAAACAACGATGCCAATATGCAAACCCTCAATACAGCCGGTGGCGGAACAGCACAAGGTTATTCTACTGCAGGTCAAGGGGTTGATCTTCGGCAAATTGCCACCGATAATATAGAATCGGTGGAAGTCATCCGGGGAATACCTTCGGTTGAATATGGCGAACTCACTACCGGAGCTGTACTGGTAAAAACCAAAGCAGGAAAAACCAGGCTGAATGTAAAGATGAAAGCTGATCCAAAGATAAAACAAACAGCCTTGTCAAAAGGTTTTTTGTTGCCTGGGCAGAACAACGGGGCTATGAACGTAGACCTGGATTACACCTATTCGCTGGATAATTTGATAGAGCCTACCAAAAGCTATCGGAGGGTGACCAGTCAGTTGGGATACTCGAATACCTATTTCCGGTCGACAACTCCACTAAGCGTAAATGCAAAGGTTTCGTATTTCAGCACATTCGGCAACAAGAAGAATGATCCTGATATGCTGCTTAATGAAATATACCAGTCAAAAGAAGAAAGTTTTGGGTTTAAGCTTTTTGGGAACTGGTTGGTTAAAAAGCCGTGGTTGACCAATGTTTCCTATAATTTTTCAGGCGATTTTGAAGAGCAGGATTACTATGAGTACAAAGTTACCTCTAACGGGGGAACAGTGCCTTTGCCAACGGCTATGGTTTCAGGTGTCGCTCAGGGAACTTTCCTTCCTTCGAGCTACGAAAGTGAATTGACCATTGATGGACGTCCGTATAATTATTTTGGTGTAATAAAAGGTAATGTTACAGGGAAATACGGCCTTGTAACCAACAACCTGATGGTTGGTGTTGAATGGAGGACTTCTGGAAATAATGGACAAGGTCGCATATACGACATGACCCGTCCTCCAAATGGAGCAGTATCAACTCGTCCGAGGGCTTTTAAAGACATCCCTGCCAGCAAAAATCTGGCATTGTTCCTTGAAGACCGGGTAAGTGTGCCGATAGGCAAGACTACATTGAAAACACAGGCCGGCTTGCGTTACAATAACATGCTGCCAACCGGTTTATTTTCAACTGATGGCTTTATGTCGCTTGAACCTAGGGTGAACCTGACTTATGAACTTCTTCGGAAGAAAAACAATGAGCTGTTTCGCGATCTGGATCTTCGATTCGGTTATGGCCGCACTTCCAAAACACCTTCCATGATCTACCTTTATCCGGACAAATATTATCACGACGAAAACAGCTTCAATTATTATCCTGATTTGCTTGTGGTTACCACGAAGGTAATTGAAGGAGTTAGTAATCCGGATTTAAAACCAATGACCAACACCAAATTTGAAACCGGGATAGACTTCAATATTCATGGAGTAAAAGTGATGCTGACTGGGTTTAAAGAAAATATGAAAAATGGATTCTCCTGGGAAGATCGATTTTACACAATGGAATATAAGCTCTGGAATGCTTTGAGCGGAATCGGGAAATCACCCTATTTCGAAAATGGGGAAATCTATTACAAGGAGAACGGACAAACCTTGAAACTGCCATATACCACAGATAGGAAATTTGAAACTTATAACTATCCAATGAACTCGTATGATATTAATAAAAAGGGGATTGAATATGTAGTTAATTTTGGCAGAATAAAATCGTTGCGTTCTTCCTTTTCTGTTGACGGAGCTTACTATCATATCACCAGAATTTCTAAATCTATTCCCTATGTTATAAAGCAAAGTTATACCTATCAGGGAGCGCGATATCCTTATCTACCGGTGTATCCGGGGAATAAGGGAAATCAGTTACAACGGTTAAACTCCAATTTTCAGGTTATTACCCATATCCCTGAAATAAAAATGATCACTACGTTGAGCGCCCAGGTTATCTGGATGGATAAATCGGTTAACTACTGGAAAGATGGTAGCGGTAAACCTGTTTATTTTGCCAAAGGCGAAAACAATCAAAAGCTTTATGGGCAAACTGAAGGATACGACAAGATATATGTTGATCCGATCGGATTTTATGATTTGAACGGAACATATTTTCCATGGAAAGACAATTATACTTTTGAATCTCCCTACTATTTTATGGTCGATGAATTTAAAAGCAATTATTATAACACAATTAGCTATCCTGTTTTATGCCAGATCAATCTGAAACTGACGAAAGAAATTGGACGTTGGGCAAAACTGTCGTTTTTTGCCAATAACCTCTTTAATAACAGGCCGCTGGTCAGGATCCCGACCGATGGAAGTTACACCCGGAAAAATCAACCAGCTTATTTCGGAGCCGAATTAAAGTTTACCTTATAAAACCCTTAATATTTTATCTATGAAAAAACTGGTCATACTTTTAATTATCCTGCTGGGGGCCTTTGCATATAGCTGCAAGGATGATGTTACCCCAAGCTATGAGCTGAACTTAACCCTGGCATTTCCAGATGGGTTTAGCTTGGCAACTATTCCCGAAGGAACAGAAGTGAAATTTGTCAGTGCCCTGACCGGGAGAGAAACAGTAGTTACCACAACCGGAACAAGTGGAGTTGTTTCGACCATCCTGGTGGAAGGAAGCTATGACATCAGTTGTAGTTTTACTGTTACCGTTGGATCTGACGAATATGTATTCAACGGTATTGTGAATGGTTACCTGTTGAACCAACAGGCGAGTACAACCATGAAACTTGTTCTGGCTGATAATTCAGGTGGTTTTGTCCTTAAAGAGATTTATTATGCAGGCTCCAAAACTCCGGATGCAAAATCTTATTATTCTGACCAGTTTCATGAAATTTATAATAATTCCAACGATACGTTGTATGCCGATGGTTTGTGCATTGGCGTATTGCAGCAAACATCAACCAATCCCAATGTGTGGGTTAATACGGATGGCTCAGTTATGGATAAGCTTCCGTTGACTTTCCAGATCTGGACGATCCCTGGCAGTGGCAAAGAACACCCGGTTTATCCAGGTAAGAGTATCGTAATCGCTCAGGATGGCATAAACCACAAAACCGATCCGAATGGGAATTCGCTTTCGCCGGTAGATCTCTCTAAAGCCGATTGGGAAAGTTATGTAAGTGTTTCTGGAAAAGATACTGATTCTCCCGGCGTGCCAAATATGACGATGATATACACTACTTCTACCACTATGACAGATTGGTTACATTCTGTCTTCGGATCGGCAGTGGTTATTTTCCGGCTTCCTGTTTCCTGGGAAACCTATGTAGCCAATACCAGCAACTTTAAAACAGTGCCTGGAAGTACTTCCACAACTCAATATCTGATGATCGATAAAAGTTATGTGATTGATGCGGTAGAAATTGTTCGGGTGGAAGAAAATATGAGGAATAAACGTTTACCCACTACATTGGATGCCGGATACACTTACCTCGACGGGGGTTCTTATTGTTCGAAATCAATCCGCAGAAAAGCCAAACTGATTGTTGACGGACGTGTAATCTATAAAGATACAAACAACTCGACTGCTGACTTCCTGCATGATTTAACTCCAACTCCGGGTGTAAATCCAACTGCTGTTGAAAATTAATAAATTGATATAAAACTGTCTGTGCCGTCAAAAAGGCACAGACAGTTCTCAAAACCAGTCTCAAATGCGAAATAACTTGAAAAGAAATATCATTTTTATGATGCTGCTCGCAGCTTCTGTTTTAAGTTTTGCCGGCGACAACGCAAAAGGAGGTTCTTTCAATTCGATCAGACTCCTGAAGTCAAACAACTTCTGGCTTAATACCGGAAACGTAGCAGGATTGGTTTTTAATCAACCGGGGAATATAGCCAACTTTGAATTGGGACAGGATTATGGCGACGGCGACTTCCATCGTATTCGTGAAGCCGGAAATTATAACAACTATTCTGTTGCCACTGAAAGCTATCAGGTTCTCAAAAACCGAATGTTCCTTTACGGGAAGTTTGCATACCATTATCTCGACGAAAAAGGGGCTCAGTGGAGCGGAACATACAATCCTTATTCTGGCAATCCGTATCTTCTTGCCGATTCTGTATCGGGAACCACCTTTCACAAAGAAAATTACAACCTGGCGGGAGGCGCTGGCTACAGGCTAAATGATAAAATGGTTCTGGGCTGTGGACTCGACTATTATGTGGGTGTTGGCGCCAAGCAGAAAGACCCTCGCCCCGAAATTACCTTTGTTCAATTTCAGATAAATCCTTCCCTGATTTTTACTGCTTCGAATTATAAACTGGGATTCGACCTTGGGTATAAAAACAAAAAGGAAGAAATTAAATACGATACCAAGCGCAGCAATTTCTCTCCGGCATACTTCACCTTTAAAGGCTTTGGCTTTTATTCGAAAGAAATAGCTGACGGGTATAAACGGTTTTCACATGGAGATGAGTTGTTTGCTGGAATTCAGTTTGAAAAGAAGTTAAAAGGAATTCCTACATTGACTGAATTACGGTTCAATTATGATTTGGAAGAAATCGAAGATGGGGAATCTTCTTACCGGAGAGAAGATGGTGGCGAATGGGAAAATTACCGGGCTGAGTTGACTGAGCAGGTAAATATTTCAAGCGGAGCCACGCAACACCATTTTAAAGCAATGTTCTCGTTTTTCAACGGCGACGGGAAAGAATTTACGCAAAATAAAGTTTACGAAGGTCCCTGGCGTCATCTCCGTTATGTGACCATCGCGAAAAACCTGAAATTCAACAGGCAAACGATTAATGGAACATTCTCATACAATTACCAACGACTGAACGAAGAAAAGCGTGCCGACTGGGATGTTTTTTCATCGGTGAATTTTATAAGTAACGACGAAAAATACTATTACATTCCCGAGATATTCACATCTTCCTACTCCAATGTTACTGCCAACCTTTCGGTTCAGAAGAATTTTTATTCCGGTAGCATTCATGTTTCTCCAGCGCTTAATGCAAGTTATACTTCGAATTTGTCGAACAGTATGCAATTATCAAGCCTGGACGAAATAACCAAAAAACAACGGAAGGATGTTTACTTGCAGGAGTTTGATTATTACGTGTCCGATTTAATCAGGCTGGGAGGTGAATTGAAAGCCGGGATCAGTTCCGGAAAGCTTAAAAATATTGGACAGATTTATCTGAGTCTGCGCTACGATTATTGTAAGCAGATTAATGGCAGTCAGAATTTTACAATGATTAACACTAAGCTTGGTTTCGTCTTTTAGACATTTGGGATAACACGACAACCAGGAATATATTTCCCGGCATAAAAGCCTGGAAACAGCATGAATATTGATAAAATCTTACACTTTCTGTATGAAAACTAAAATAGTTTTGTTGTTCTCGTTTTTGATCATTTTGGTGTCCTTCAGCACTCCTAAACCGGAAACCGGTTTTGCCATTGTGGTCGATCAAAAGAGTTATCAGGAGGCAAAAAGTGAGATAGAAGCCTATGCAAAATCAGTTGAGCAACAAGGCCTGAAGACCTATCTTTTGGTTGATGACTGGAAGACCCCGGATGCAATTCGTGACACGCTCAAGGCCTTGTATCATTTTAAAAATGCACCGATTGAAGGAGCCGTATTTGTTGGTGATATTCCGGTTCCGATGATTCGTGATGCCCAGCATTTTACATCTGCTTTCAAGATGGATCAGGAAAAATACGCATGGAACCGGTCTTCCATTCCTTCGGATCGCTTTTATGACGATTTTGATTTGCAGTTTACCTACCTGAAACAAGATGCTGCCAAGCCGCTGTTTCATTATTACAGCATGAAAGCTGAATCGCCCCAACGTTTAACGGTGGATATTTACAGCGCACGTATCAAACCTCCCGAAGGGAAAGATAAATATGAATTGCTGAAAGCATACCTGAAAAAAGTCGTAGCCTATAAAAGTAATCCTGAAAAGGTTGACCAGGTTCTGTTTTTTACCGGCCATGGATACAATTCGGAATGCCCGCGAACCTGGATGGACGAAAAACTGGCAATTTCTCAACAGTTTGATTATTTGAGTGGTCAGAAAGGATACCTGGAATATATAAATTTTCAGTTCGACGAGCACATTAAATTCAGGCTGATGGCCGAATTGAAAAGGAAAGATCTCGATATTGCCCTTCTTCATCACCACGGTGGCCCGACCTCGCAATATTTAGATGGGATGCCTGAAAAACGGTCGATCCAGGAAGAAATTGAAGATGTGAAATTCTACCTGCGCTCAAAGTTGAGCGGTGCCGGAAACTCGCCCGAAAAGATCAGGCAAACCAAAGATAATTACATGAAAACTTTTGGCGTTCCTGAAAGCTGGTTTGATGGAACTTTCGATAAGGAACAAATCAGGAAGGATTCCATTTACAATGCCAATCTCGATATTACCGTGGACGACCTGAAAAATTATTCGTCGAATGCCAAATTCATCATGCTCGATGCCTGTTTTACCGGATCTTTCCATCTTGACAAATACTTGTCGGGCGAATACATCTTCAATGATGGACAAACTCAGGTTGTGCAGGCTAATTCAGTTAATGCCTATCAGGATAAATGGCCTGATGAAATGGCCGGTTTGCTCGGTCTGGGAATGCGAATCGGGTTCTGGCACAAAATGAACTGTTCGCTGGAAACTCACCTGATTGGCGATCCTACTTTTGCTTTTAAATCCGTTGACGATAAAACCAATATCAATACCTGGATTAATTCACGAAAAAACGACATGGCTTTCTGGAAGAAGCAACTTTCATCTTCGTATGCCGATGTCCAGGCTTTAGCCTTGCGGATGATTTTTCAGAAAGAAGGGATTACGGCTTCTGATCTGTTGCTGAATTCGTTTAAAACATCCAGGTTTTTCACTGCGAGGGCCGAGGCCTTTAAATTGTTGTGCCTGTGTCGCGATCAAAACATGATTAAGGCTACCAATCTGGGAATTTCTGATTCGTATGAGCTGATCCAGCGACTTTCGGCTATCCAGATGGGCAATACCGGTGATCCATCTCATATTCCCTTTATGATTGACGCCTTGTTGCGGAACAACCTTTCGCAGCGGGTCGAGTATGACCTGAAGACCTCGGTTGGGATGTTTCCTAAAGATTTGCTTTTGGCCGAATTGGACAAGCAAATCCCTCAAAAGGAATTTCTGCTCGATCCTGAAGCGAAAAAAGCGGAATTGCGCAAAATGATTGAATACAATACGAACCGGATGAAGGAATATGTCGATGAATTGCTGTCGCCAAAATCTTCGAAGAAAGATAAATTTTTTAACCTGAAAAGTTTCCGAAATATGACTGTCCATCAACATTTGGATGAACTGATCAATTTCACCGATACGGTGTCTGATGCCAGTCTGAAAGTAGTTGCGGTTGAAATGCTTGGATGGTTTGATAGTTCTTCAGAAAGACAGCGGATAATCGACTTCTGTAACAGGGAATTGTCCAAAAAAGACTTGGCAGAACCTTACCGGAAAGAGGTGTTGCGGACGAAAAACAGGATTAACTAATTTTTTAAATGTATAACATCCATGAGCAACGTTATTGAGTGTAACAACCTGACGCATTACTATGGCAAAAAGATGGTTTACGAAAACCTGAATATCCATGTCAGGGAAGGGAGTATTCTGGGTTTGCTGGGTAAAAATGGCGCAGGAAAAACTACAACCATCAATATTTTGAATGGTTTTCTTCAACCTCGCAGCGGCGAATGCTTGATTTATGGTGAAAATTCACAACACCTGACTCCTGAAACAAAGGCAAGGATCGGCTTCCTGATTGAGGGGCATATCCAGTATGCGTTTATGAATATTCACCAGATCGAGAAATTCTATTCGGGCTTTTATCCCAACTGGAAACCTGCCCCATACTGGGAATTGATGTCGAAACTGAAGGTGACACCTACCCAGAAAATCTCGACCATGTCGTGCGGACAACGGTCACAGGTGGCGCTGGGCCTGATTCTGGCACAGGATCCTGATCTACTGATCCTCGACGACTTTTCAATGGGGCTTGATCCGGGTTACCGCCGTCTGTTTATCGACTACCTTCGCGAATATGCCAAGTCTGAAAACAAGACCATCTTTACAACTTCACACATTATTCAGGATATGGAACGCCTGATCGACGATGTGTTGATCATGGATTATAACCGAGTGTTGGCCCAATGCCCGATCAGCGAATTTATGGGCAATTTCAAACGGTTCGACTTCGAACTTGAAAACGACAAGGTTGACCTGAAAAAAGAATCATTTGTTCGAAACCTTGAAAAGGTGAAGAACAAAGTGGAGTTATATACCTACGAGTCGGAAGGCTTTGTGCAGAAGTTTCTCGACGATAATGGTGTTGTGTACAAAGGGTTCAAGCAAGTGAAGATGGAACTCGAAGATGCGTTTATAGGTTTAACCGGAAAATATTAGACTATGTGGAAATCAGTAATATATAAAGAATGGTTGAAAGTCAGGTGGTTCCTGATTGGTTTTGCTATCCTGGGAATCTTAGGCGTTGGCTACCTGTTCCTGACCGTACAACATGGGTTCAAATTTTCAGGAGCTACCAATTTCTGGTATGGCATTCTGTTCATGGGATACCAGTATTTCGGATATTTTAAGTTTGTTCCGCTTTTAGGAGGTCTGGCGATCGCAATTGCCCAGTATTTTCCTGAAACGATGAACAAAAGGATCAAGCTGACCTTTCATTTACCATTGAAGGAAAACAAAGTGCTGCTGATGATGCATGCTTTTGGCGCCGGAGGGTTGTTGGTAGCTTATTCGCTCATCTTTGGAGTATTCGTTGTGTTCAGTAGTTCGTATTTCCCGATACAGATGACCTACGACACCATCGTTTCTATTTTCCCCTGGTTCCTGGCAGGGTTGACCGCCTATTTCTTCGTGGCGCTGATCGTTCTGGAACCTATGTGGAAATACCGGTTCTGTTATGGCGTTGTGGGTGGTTTTTTTATCAGTATTTATTTACAATCGTCGGTTATTGCCGGGTATGGACCAGCTAATACAGGATTATTCATCCTGACAGCTCTTTTAAGCATATCACTTTTATTTTCGGCATACCGGTTTAGAAAGGGGGAAATGTAATATGGAAAAGATTAGCAGATATATATTGGTGCTGGTGGCGATCATTACTTCAGCCATCATGTTGCCCAAACTGTACTGGATGGCCTTCGAGAAGCCTATTCGTACGCCGTTCATTGTTTACAGTTGTATCAACAACGATTTTATGATATTCCGGGCTGCCGATAACATTCGCGAGGATACGCACGGGAAAAAGTACACCCGTGAAGAATACGAGCAAAAATTGCCTTTTATGAATTTCCAGCAGTTGCTCATGTCGGGGCGGATGCCTGATACCATTAAAGGCATTGCCATCGACATGCACGATGTTGGCCGGAACCGCTCGTTTTTCAGGTATAAGCCTGCCGATATGAATTCACCAAAGCCCAAACTATTCCCCATGTTCGAATCGGAATCAGGGAGGGCTGCTCTCGAAATGCCCAATGATTATTTCCGGATTACCTGGCGGGTTGAGTTCCTGGATGCTGCAACCAATCAAATACTGGAAGAAAAAAGCCAGATGTTCTCGGCAGCTTTATTTCAAAATGGTTTTGTTTTCCCGGCAACTAAAATTGAAGGTTTGCCAACCACCCGGAAATCGTGCGACGAAGGTTACTTTATGGTTGATTCACGCAGCCAGCTCTTTCATGTTAAAATGGTTAAAGGGAAACCCTACGTCAAAAAGGTTAACCTTCCTGATGGACTTAAATTCAAACATATTGCCTGCGTTGACTTTAAGGACAAAAAGTACTATGCCTACCTGTTTTCTGAAAGCAATGAGGTTTATATCCTCACTCAGGATGATTACGAATTGATCAAATTCCCGGTTGAAGGTTTCAATGCTGAAAATTGTGAACTGAAGATCTACGGCGATTTATTCAACTACACTGTGATTGTTGAGGCCGAAGGACGGGTTGAGGTCTTCGCGCTTGATAAGGAATACAAAAAGGTGGACGCGTATAAAGAAAGCTGGCCTGTAGTTAAAGAACGCCGCGAAGGAAAAATCTTCGGATACCTGTTCCCTGCGCAGCTTTCAATGAATGACCAGAATAGTAACTTCATTAAGTTTTACCTGAATGGTTCGGGAAATATGGGATGGGTTGTGTTTAACCTGCTTTTGGTGGCAGCTCATTTTGTAATTCTTCGCCGGAGAAGGGTTCCTTTGAATAATCAGATTCTTGATTTGGGACTTGTGGCTGTGACCGGAATTTTCGGTTTTATAGCCGTGAATTTCTTCCCCAACAAGTTCTTCAAATAAAGCATTCAATCCAACTGCCTGAAAAGAAAACTGGTCAGTTCATTTATTGAGCTGACCAGTTTTTATTTTTAAGCGATCAATGATCGGATGTCCTGTATAATGGTTTGCGCCAACTGATCGGCCTGGGCCATTGAGGAAGCCTCGGCATAAATACGGATGATCGGCTCGGTGTTCGATTTGCGAAGGTGTACCCAGCAATCAGCAAAGTCGATTTTTACTCCATCGATATCGGTGACCTGTTCGTGCTGGTATTTCTCTTTCATCTTTACCAGGATGCCGTCGACATCAATTTCAGGGGTCAGTTCAATCTTGTTTTTCGAGATAAAATAGTCGGGATAAGTTTTCCTCAGTTCCGAACATTTCATTCCTGATTTGGCCAGTAAACTCAGGAATAAGGCAACTCCGACCAGCGAATCGCGGCCATAATGCGAATCGGGATAAATAACCCCACCGTTTCCTTCGCCACCAATAACTGCATTTGTAGCCTTCATCTTGGCTACCACATTTACCTCGCCTACAGCCGAAGCCGAATACGTTCCTCCATGTTTCCGGGTAATGTCGCGCAAAGCCCGCGATGATGACAGGTTGGAAACGGTATTTCCGGGAGTCTGACTCAGCACATAATCGGCTACCGAAACCAGTGTGTATTCTTCGTTAAACATCGAGCCATCTTCGCAAATGATAGCCAGGCGGTCGACATCCGGATCGACCACAAAACCAACATTAACCGACGATTGGCGGATGATTTCGGAAGTTTCGACCAGGTTTTCAGGAAGAGGTTCCGGAGTGTGTGCAAAATATCCGGTTGCTTCGCAGTTGATTTCAACAATTTCTTTTACTCCCAAAGCCTTGAGCAAAGCCGGAATGACGATGCCGCCCACTGAATTTACGGCATCAATGGCAACTTTAAACTCAGCTTTCCGGATAGCTTCCACATCAACCAGCGCCAGATCGAGCACCTGTTGAATGTGAATATTGGTGTAATCTTTTGTTGTGATCTGGCCCAGATTGTCAACTTCGGCAAAACGGTACGATTCGTTCTCAGCAATTTCGAGAACCAGAGCGCCTTCGGCAGCATTCAGAAATTCGCCGTTCTGGTTGAGCAATTTCAGGGCATTCCATTGTTTGGGGTTGTGACTTGCCGTGAGGATAATTCCACCCTGGGCTTTTTCTTCTTTAACAGCAATTTCGGTGGTTGGGGTTGTTGCCATTCCCAGATCGACCACTTTGCAGCCCATTCCCGATAAGGTGGCTATAACCAGCGATTGTACCATGGGCCCCGAGATGCGGGCGTCGCGTCCCACCACAATGGTAATCGACTGATCAGGATGCTGTTGTTTGGCCCATTCGGCATAGGCCGCGGTGTACTTCACCACATCAAGCGGGCTTAGCCCTTCTCCAGGTTTTCCACCTATGGTTCCCCGGATTCCTGATATTGATTTAATTAAGGTCATAATAGGAGTGTGTTTGGTTTTTCTTTAAGCCAGCAAAGATAAAAAGAGTTCAGTTCCGAAATCAGGCAAGGGAAATGAAATGATTGGAGCGCAGATTAACTTTTTTTGAAGAACCAGAAAGTTGTATGGGCTGAAATGACAGAAGGATTCAAAGTTTCCCCTGAATCCTTCTGTTGATTTATCTGTAAGCGTTTTTAGAACTAGTCAATTACGTGAATATCACCAGCTACCGGCGGTTTGTGATCTAAATGACCAATAATCTGTGATTTCTTTTTAATAC
>CAZAVU010000060.1:0-1322 GCA_964488805.1 uncultured Odoribacter sp.
CCTTGATCCGCACTAAGAATAAATAAATGTCGCATTTCAAATTCGTTGTTTTATTAACTCACCCCAAAGCCCGATAAATCGGTCTTTTTCCCCATCTTTCAAAAAGCTACTCTTTATACATATCTTTTGGATAAGAAAATGATGATGACAGCGAAAATAAAAACCGGCCCTTCTGGCCGGGAATTGTGCATATCCGGGAATAAAATCCAATGTCGAATAACATGAAAATGAAGGTAAAAGAGATAGATGTATGATAACACACCAATCGGTAAAATGATAAATTTGTAGAAGTGATTTGTTTGAAGCTTCATAAAATGAATTCTTAAAACACTCCTCTTATGGCATTTGTCGGACTCGATTTAGGCGCTACCAAAGTAAATGTTGCCCTGTTTTCCGATGAGGGCGAAATACTGACCTGTAATCGCGAAATTATCAGCGATAAAAAAGGAATGGAAGTAGGGAGGGTTATTCAGGATCAAATTTCACGGTTAATCGGTGAGGCCAACAGACGAAAGGACCCGGTTCAGGCATTGGGCGTTTCGGTTCCGGGTATTTATTATTCGCGCACCGGTCGGGTTTGGGCGCCTAATATCGCCGGATGGGAAGATTACCCGCTGCTGGAAGAATTGGAAATCGTTCTGCACAATACGCCGATTAATATTCGTATCGACAGCGACCGCGCCTGTTACATCCTGGGCGAAGTGTGGAAGGGAAATGCGCACGGATGCCTTAATGCGATTTTTATGGCTGTGGGAACCGGCATCGGCGCAGGAATCCTGATCGACGGGCAGATTTTGCGCGGGGCAAACGATATTGCCGGATGTACCGGTTGGCTGGCGCTCGACAGGCCGTATCACGAAAAATATATTCCCTGTGGCTGTTTCGAATATTACGCATCAGGTGACGGATTGGCCCGTTTTGGCCAGGAACTTTTCGCACAGAAGAACGGCTACTCGGGTGTTTTTGCCAGAGGCCTGAAATTGGATGCTAAAAACCTGATCGAACAATATCCTTTGGGTGATGAGATTGCCGTGGCTGTTGTTGATCGCGCCATTGAATACTGGGGCATGGCCATTGCCAACCTGGTGAGCCTGTTTAATCCGGAAAAGGTAATTCTGGGAGGTGGCGTTTTTGGTTCCGCGGCCCAATTTATCGACCGGATTCGGACAGAAGCCGGGAAATGGGCTCAACCCATCGGTTTTGAACAGGTAACGATTGAAGTCTCGGCCATTGGTTCAATGGCTGGCTTGTATGGAGCGGCCTACATGGCTATTCGATGAATGAATGGTCTTTTGTCGTTTTTCCTGCGGAGGACAATTGAT
>CAZAVU010000060.1:1422-24907 GCA_964488805.1 uncultured Odoribacter sp.
TTAACAGACAACAAATTTCAAAAGATATGCACAACAAAAACCTTCTCTTCCTGGCGGCCTGTCTTGCTATGTTGTTATTTGGAATTGCCTGCGTGGCTATCGGAACAATTAACGAATATCTCACACAGACTTTTGCGGTGGATAAAGTCTTTATCGGGATGCTGGCTTCATCCTTTGCCGCGGGGGCGCTGGTCGGCTCCGTTTCTTTTGGTCCCATTGTCGATCGATACGGATACAAAGTTATCATGATTGTGAGCCTGATGTTTTTGTTTGTCGCCTTTCAAACGATCGGGCGGACGGATCAACTGGTTGTGATTCAGGTCATGATTTTTCTATTGGGAATAGGTGGTGGAATAATCAATGGGGCGGCCAGCGCCCTGGTTTCCGACCTGTTCGTCGAAAAGAAAGGGGCTTATCTTAGTTTCCTTGGAGTTTTTTGGGGGCTTGGCGCTTTAAGCTTGCCTCTGGTAACTTCCATACTTCTTAAAATGGGAATGGACTATGCGGTTGTTTTGTCCACTGTTGGTACATTGGTTGTCATTCCGCTGGCCTTGTTTGCATTTATAAAATGCCCGGAACCCAAGAATTCAGGCGGAATTCCTTACCGGAAATACCTTCAGATGCTGAAAAATCCGGCAATACTGATGATCGGTTGCTTCCTGTTTTTTCAAAGTGGTTTCGAAACCCTGACCACAACCTGGGCCCCTCGTTTTTTTCAGGAAGTATATCTGGTCAGCGCCTCCAATGCCCTGATTTCGCTTACGGTGATGTGCATCAGCCTGACCATTTCAAGATTGTTGATGGGGATTGTCTTGAAAAAGATTGAATCCTGGAAAGTATTAACGGCTGGCTTGCTGATTACTTTTTCAGGATTGTTGCTAATGAAACTCGGAACTTCTAGTTTGATGGGCATGATTGGCATTGGCATGGTTGGTTTTGGCGCGGCAGCAGCTTTCCCGGTTATGCTGAGCTATGTGGGAACCATGTTTCCCGATATTTCAGGTGCGGCCTTTAGCCTGGTGCTTGTGATGGCGCTGGCTGGAAATGCGTTGCTGAATGTGCTTGGCGGGATTGTTTTCGAAACGTATAAAGTGGCTAGCTTTTCGCTTTACATGATGGGAATTGTTTTGACGATGCTTTTCCTCCTGTACTTTATCCTCCGGAATCTGAAGAAACAAAATACATTAAACAACTAAAACAGATCAGTATGTTAGCTAAAGAATGGTTGCGCCATGCGCGCGAAATTATGGACAGAATTGAATCTACCCAAATGGAAAATATTCAGAAAGCGGCGGGGATTATGGCCGATACTATCGAAAAGGAACGGTGGGTACATACGTTCGGCTGTGGTCATGCCACGTTGCCCATCGAAGAAATGTATCCCCGGATTGGTGGTTTTGTGGGGTTCCACCCGATGTGCGAGCTGCCGCTGACCTTTTTTACCAATATCATGGGAGGCATGAGTGTGCACAATTTTGTTTTCCTGGAACGGGTTGAAGGCTACGGAACTGAAATTATGAAAGGCTACACTTTTCATAAGGACGATTGCTTCTGGCTTTTTTCGCACACAGGAATCAATGCCGTAAATATTGACATTGCCCTGAAAGTAAAAGAAATGGGGAATCCCCTGATCGTTTTCGGGTCGGCTGCCGAAGCTGAAGGAAAACGGTCGCGGCATTCTTCCGGAAAAAATATTTTTGAAATTGCGGATGTAGTGGTGGATACCTGCGTGCCGATTCAGGATGCCTGCGTTCCGCTGAAAAACCACTTCGATAAAATCGGTCCGGTTTCCACGATGGGATTTATTACTGCCGTTTGGATGACGGTTACCACGGTTGCCGAAATTCTGGCCGAACGCGGTGTAAAGCTTTACATTCATCCGTCGCACAACGTACCTGGCGATACGACTGCCAAGGAGCGCCTGTCAGAGTGTTTGGATGTCTATAAAAAGCGGATTGCAGGGGTTTAGCTTTCAATGCAGTAAAGGCAGGCCATATCAAAAGAGAGCGCTCTTTTGATATGGCCTTTTTATGAATTTAGATTTTTATGAAAATCTTCTTTTTGTACATCCAGTAACAAATGTACCATAAGCTGGCCCAAACGGCCGCGCTGGTCAGTATCCTGGCGGTGATTTCTCCAGTCCATCCAAGCAAACTGTTGACGAAGGGCGTGAAAATCTTCAGCAATATTCCGGCACCGCCCACGTGAAAGAATAGGTAAATAAAAATGCAGTTCATCCCGACGATAACGAATGTCTTTACTCCATTTTCAAATCTGCCTTTCACATCAATAAGCCAGTACGAGAAGCACAATGCCAGGATGGTCCAACCTCCTGAAGCAAACACGAACGATGCGGTGGCAATCTTTTTGATGATCGGTGTAATATTCAATAAATCGAGTCCGAAGCCAACGAAAAGGGCCGCAATTCCGGCAATAAGCAGAGTTTTAATTTTTTCTGCTGAAGTTTTTTCGCTCATCAGCAGTTTGCCGCAAAGTACGCCCCAAACGGTGTGAGCAATGGTTGGAATGGCATTCAGTGAAGCCCAGATGCTGGTTTCGCTGGTTCCTTCAATTTTGGTGTTGACCCAGGCTCCAAGGTTATGGTAGGCTTCCCAGGGCTGATTGAATCCTTCGACGGGGAAAAAACGGTATGCCAGATCGGTTAACAGCAAAACAACCAAAGAGAAAATCAACTGAAACGAAAAACTTTTGCGCTGAATGAGAAAAGCCACGATATAGGTGACCGAAAGCTGTGCCAGCACATTTTGCATTTTGAAAACGATGTGATCGGACCCCTGATTGTATAAAATCCAGCCAAGCAAGAGCAGGACAAATGACCGTTTCCACGCGTGTTTCAGGATGGTTGAATCGCTGTCGCCTTTCTTTTTGCGGTTGGCTACGGCAAAAGGGATGGCTACGCCCACGATGAACATGAAGAACGGCTGGATCAGGTCCCAGAAATGCAGGCCGTGCCATTCGTGGTGGTCGAGCTGGGTGCCCAGAAATTTGATGAATCCATTGTTGACTTCATTCAGGCAATTAAAAAGATGGGTGCTTTCCCCGATAAGAAGGAACATGGTAAACC
Organism: uncultured Odoribacter sp.; assembly: GCA_964488805.1. Classification (GTDB taxonomy): domain Bacteria; phylum Bacteroidota; class Bacteroidia; order Bacteroidales; family Prolixibacteraceae; genus Aquipluma. The sequence continues at coordinate 4,508 of CAZAVU010000060.1, forward strand.
CTCGAAAAAAATCGATGGACGCAACCCGTCCGGCCAAAACCGGCGCTGGTGATTCTTTTTTCACTGCTGTTGTCATTCGTATAAATTTTATCTTTTCTATTAAACTTTGGTACGTACTCATGGAATAGCCATTTATTCATATTCGGTTTGTGCGGGCTTTAGCACACATGGCTATTTCATTGTTTGTTCTTTGATGAAAAGCGGCTTGTTTTGCTGACCTACTGGTAAAAATCTTCGCGTTGTGTTGTGGCTATTTCGTAAAAGAACTCCCCGATTTTTTCGGTAAGTAGCCTGAAAAAACGTTCGCCTTTTTCGGCGGATGCCTTGGCCGGATTGCCAATGCCGGTATCTTTGGTCACGCTGGTCCAGCGGCGTTCGGCCCAGCCCCAGCCTTCGTGCATGGCGCTGAATTTATATCTTTTTGCAGCTCCGTCACCGGCTTCGGTGAGCGGTAAAACCCATTCCGGTTTCAGGTAAAGCATCAGGCTGGTTTCCACCTCGCCGGCATGTTCGCCCAAATCTTCAAAAATGGCGTTGGCTTCTTTCACCTTGTACCAGTCGACTTCTGCCAGAAACATCTGGGGATATTTTAGTCCCAGTTCACGCAGCATTTGCCTGAAGTCGTTTCCCCCGTGGCTGTTCAGAATGATTAGCTTGTAAATTCCCTGTCGGTTGAGGGTTTCAATCACATCGGTCAGGATGGCCAACTGGGTAGATGGGTTCAGGTTAATGTCGAGCCGAACATCAGACTGACCGGTGTTTACTCCAAACGGGATACCCGGCAAAACGATGACTTTGGCGCCTTTCCCCCAGGCAATGCGGGCCGATTCGGCAGCAATTTCAGAGGCTTCCACGTTGTCGGTGGAGTAGGGTAGGTGGTAATTGTGTGCTTCGGTGGCTCCCCACGGAAGTATAACCAGTTGATATTGTTGGTCTTTTACGTTTTTCCAGTTGGTCTCTGCTAAAATGTAAGGTCTCATATTCGGGTTTGTTGGTTCTGAATTGTCTTTTTAGAAACTTTGACTTTTTACTTTTGTCTTGGAATGATACCTTTAGGCAAAAATTCAGGGCAATAAAATTAGAAATAATAACTAAACTCCGATATAACTTTCGGGGAGTGTGGTAAAGGAATTCATGAACCAACTAAATAAAAAGTAAATGACTAACGATCGCAGAACTTTTCTTAAACAAACGGCTACGGTTGCTGCCGGGCTGAGCGTTTTTCCAACTCTGATGAATGCCAGTTGCATTGGCGCCAACGAAAAAATAGTGGTTGGCCTGATTGGTTGCAACAACCAGGGATTTACCAATCTGAAAGCATTTTTAGGTCAGAAAAATGTAGTTTGTGCCGCCTTGTGCGACATCGATCAGAATGTTTTGAATAAACGGGCTGCCGAGGTTGAAAAAATGACCGGCAAAAAACCTGCGCTTTACGGCGATTTTCGAAAAATGCTGGAGCAAAAAGATATCAATGCCGTGATTGTCGGAACTCCTGATCACTGGCACTGCATTCCGATGATTTATGCTGCTGAGGCCGGGAAGGATGTTTACTGTGAAAAACCGCTGGGCTACACCATTGAAGAATGTAACCTGATGGTGAAAGCCACCAAGAGATACAAAACGGTTGTCCAGGTCGGACAATGGCAGCGCAGCGATCCGCACTGGCTCGATGCGGTGAAATACATTCAGTCCGGAAATCTGGGCCGTGTACGTTCGGTTCGTGCCTGGTCGTATGTGGGCTGGAAAAAATCGATTCCGGTTGTGCCGGATAGCCCGGTTCCGGCAGGTGTTGATTACGATATGTGGCTTGGTCCGCGACCGGCTCATGCCTTTAACAGCAACCGGTTTCATGCAACATGGCGCTGGTACTGGGATTACGGCGGCGGGGTCATGACTGACTGGGGCGTTCACTTGCTTGATTATGCTTTGTTTGGGATGAACCAGTATGTGCCCAAGTCGGTAAGTTCGTCGGGTGGGAAATATGCTTTCCCGACTGATGCCATGGAAACGCCGGATACCCAGATGTCGATGTATGATTTTGGCGATTTCGGAATTCTGTGGGATCACACCATCGGCATCTATGGTGCCCAGTATAAACGTCGTGGGCACGGTGTTGCCTTTATCGGCGAATATGGAACGCTGATTGTTGACCGAAATGGCTGGGAAGTGATGGCCGAACAAAAGAGCACCAGCGCCAAGCCTGGTTTTGCTGATGTTCCTGTAAAACCCGGAACCAACAAAGGTCTCGATTTGCACGTGGCCAACTTCATCGATTGTATCAAAACCCGGAACAAACCCAATTGTGACATCGAAATCGGGGCTCATATTGCACGGTTCTCGCAGATGGGAAATATTGCCTACCGGTTAGGCCGCAAAGTCGTTTGGGATCCGGAAAAGCAGGAATTCCTGAACGATCCTGAAGCCAACGCCTTGACGAAGGCTGAATATCGGGCCCCGTGGTCGTTGCCTAAAGTGTAAGTTTTTAGGCTGATCAATTGGGTTTCCGTAATTTGAAATCAGGAAAAATAAACTTAGGTTTGCCGATATAAACAACAGAGCCTCTTTCCTAGGGGCTCTGGTTATTTGAATTCACATGATACACGAAAACATCTCGATCATTGTAGCTGTTGCGCAAAATTTTGCCATAGGGAAGAATAACGATTTGCTGTTTCATCTGCCCAACGATCTGAAACGTTTCAAACAAATCACGACAGGTCACCCGGTAATCATGGGGCGAAACACGTTGCTTTCACTTCCGAAAGGAGCACTTCCCAACCGCCGGAACGTGGTGATTACCGATAATCCGGATGAAAAATTTGATCGTTGCGAGATGGTTTTTTCGATCGAAGAAGCCATTGAGGCGGTGAAAGATGAGCCGGAAGCTTTTGTTATTGGCGGTGGCATGATTTACCGGCAATTCTACCCGCTGGCTGGTAAATTGTACCTGACGCTGGTTCATCGCGACTTTGATGCCGATGTGTATTTTCCTGAAATTGATTTTCGGGAGTGGGCAGAACTTTCCAGAGAAGACCTGTTTGATGAGAAAAACAACTTCAATTATTCCTATCTGAACCTGAAGCGTAGGTAATTTTCGTTTCCCAAACGGGAAGTTTTACAGCAACTTCCCGATATTGTCAAAACGTTGATGGTAATCCTCCATCGAGTACTGGATAACCTGCAAAGCCTCTTCTACATCATAAATGTGAGTAATTTCGGTATTGCTGGTTTTTCCCGGCATGTCCTTGTATGTTAAAAAGTAATGTTTCAGGCGCTGAACAACAATGTCGGGCAAGTCAGACAAATCATTGTATTCACTGTAAACCACATCGTTGGCCAAAACGGCAATGATTTTATCGTCAGCCTGATTTCCGTCAATCATTCTGAATCCGCCAATGGGGCGTGCGTCCACCAGGATGTCGCCGTGAGCGATGGTCTTTTCGGTTAAAACGCAAATATCAATCGGGTCACCATCGCCATTGATGCCGACTTTACCGGTCTTTTCCATGCAGAACCGACCGACTTGTTCACCGCAGTAAGTCTGGGGAATAAAACCATAAAGGGCCGGAACAACATTCGAATATTTCTGGGGACGGTCAAGCCGGAGAAACCCACTTTCCTTATCAACTTCGTATTTCACCGTGTCGGTGGGAACTACCTCAATGAATGCTGTGACATGTTCAGGGGCGTCTTTCCCGATAAAAATTCCGTGCCAGGGGTGCGACTTGTATCGCAGTCCCATCAACCGTCCTATTGGATCAGATAATCTATCAGCCATAATTACTCATTTAGTATTTGGGCGAGCGCCTGTTTGCAAGGCACTGCCGGGGAATTGATTGTTAATTGTGGGGCAAAGTAAAGAAGAAATCCCGGGAAAAAATCATTTTTGGGTTGGTGAACGTTTCGGATTGAATGAGGTGGTAATCCAGTTTATCAGGCAGATGTGGCTCAGTGCTTTGTATATCAATATGTTTTGGGAATGCTTGACAGAAGGGGATTTTTTGGGAATGGCACAGGCCTGATGTTAAATTATCAGCAATCTTGTCAATCAATCGCGAATGTGATAAAGATCATGCTTTTTTGATGTATTTTCGTGTTGTAACCTCTTGATTACGTGATGTTTTATCAAATTGTTAAGCCAATGTGAATTTGAGACGCCAATCCAAAATACCTTATATCTTTGCAAGCGTTTAAAAAAATAATAATCCAAATAAAAAAATACAAATTATGAAAGTAACTGTTGTTGGAGCCGGAAATGTTGGAGCTACCTGTGCTCAGATTGTAGCTCAGAAAAACATTGTGAGCGAAGTTGTATTACTTGACATTAAAGAAGGTTTGTCGGAAGGAAAATCATTGGATTTGTGGCAGACTGCTCCTATTAACGAATATGATACCCGCACTGTAGGTGCAACCAACGATTATTCAAAATCAGCAGATTCTGATGTTGTGGTAATCACTTCTGGTGTTCCACGTAAACCGGGTATGAGCCGCGACGATTTGATTTCAATCAATGCCGGTATCGTGAAAAGCGTTACCGAAAACGTAATCAAATATTCTCCAGATGCTGTTATCATCATTGTTTCGAACCCTCTTGATGTAATGACTTACGTTGCCCAGGTGGTTTCAAAATCAAGCAAGAACAAAGTATTGGGTATGGCCGGAATTTTGGACACTGCCCGTTACCGTGCTTTCCTTGCTGAAAAACTGGACGTTTCTCCACGCGATATCCAGGCTTTGTTGCTTGGCGGACATGGCGACACCATGGTTCCACTACCCCGTTACACAACAGTTGCCGGTATCCCTGTAACTGAATTGATTGACGAAGAAACTTTGGCCAAAATCATCGACCGCACTAAAAAAGGTGGTGGCGAATTGGTTAACCTGATGGGTACTTCTGCCTGGTATGCTCCGGGTTCGGCTGCTGCTCAGATGGTTGAAGCTATTGTTATGGACCAGAAGCGCGTTTTCCCTTGCTGCGTGAAACTGGAAGGCGAATATGGTTTGAATGACGTTTTCGTAGGCGTTCCTGTTAAATTGGGCAAAAACGGCGTTGAAAAAGTCATTGAAATCAACCTGACCGAAGACGAAAAAGCTTTGCTGGACGAATCGGCTAAAGCTGTGAAAGATGTGATGAATGTTGTTGACGGTATGAATATCCTGTAATTTTCTGACTTAAAAACAAACAATAAATCATATATTTGGAGCTCCTGCAAGTTTTGCAGGAGCTTTTTTGTTTTCTGAAAGACTCTTTCAGACTGAACCTGACAGATTAAGATGATTGAAATTCCGCTACAACTGGTTGAGCTTGAACGCGAAAACTACCACATCCTTGTTGAAGGCCAATTCGAATATGGGATTGCTTCCAAATGGATTATTGACACCGGTGCCTCCAAAACCGTACTTGATTCAAACCTGACTCCCTTTTATGAAACCATGAAGGACGATACCCTGGATGAATACCAAAGCGCTGGCATCAACAAGGGCATGATGGAAACTTCGGTGGGGAAAATGTTCTATTTGCGGTTTGGCGACCTGGAAATTACCAATCAAAAAGTGGCGCTGATCGACCTGAACCACGTGAACGATATCTACTCGAAATATGCTTCGTGCCGGATTGCCGGACTGCTGGGGGGCGATATCCTTATGCAGTATCGGTGTGTAGTCGATTATCAGCGTAAAGTCATTCAGTTTCATGAATTATAGTCTGTCCCAGAGCAGAAAACTGTCCTGTTGATATTTGAAAAAAATAGATATATTTGGCGGCTGAAAAAGTAAGTTATGAGTTTTAAGAAATACATGTCGAAAAATCTGATCATGCGCCTGTGCCTTTTGCTGGCATTAATAGGGGCTGCAGCTGCATTTGATGTGTATCATTCTTCCAACCCGAAATCTGCCGGAAACATGCACAAGACCCCGGCTTCGGATGAAAACGAAACCAATAAAACATTCTTTTGCAACCAGGTATCAACGTTCAACCTGAAAACACCGCCATCCGGATTATCGTTCAGGTTCCGGTTTGCTTGTACCCAGGATAAATTTTTACTCAAACATTACAATTTGCGGACATTCCAACTGATGAAAGCTGAGACTGAAAACTCCTGTCAGCTTGAGGTTTGTTCATTCCAGTCATTCCCATTCAACCGGGTTCTGTATTCCAGTCCCGACGACACACCTCCCCTTTCATAGTTGGTTATTCAGGTAGAGCAAAAGATAGCTGCGCCCCAACAATTCTGTTGCTGCGCGTTTCTGCGGAAGTATTGAAAATACAATTCAAATTATATTAGTTAATTACAATCAACTTAAATTTTTACAAATGCAAAACAAAGGTGCAATCAGAATTTTTGCAATCCTTCTTGGTTTGATTTGTGTGTATCAGCTGATGTTTACCTATAAGGCAAGTCAGGTTGAGAAAGCAGCCAGGGAGTTTGCAAAAGGAGACAAGCAAAAGGAACAGACGTACCTTGACTCCATGCAAAGTGAAGTCGTTTATAACTTGCTGGGTCTCCGTAAATACACATTTAAAGAAGTGAAAGAGCTTCAGCTTGGTCTGGGACTTGACTTGCAGGGTGGTATGAACGTTACCCTCGAAGTTTCGGTAGTCGACCTGGTTAAATCGCTGTCGAACTTCAGCAAGGACTCGACTTTCAATGCCGCCATCCGTATGGCAAAGCAGAAACAGTTAAGCAGTCAGGAAGATTTCGTGACCCTTTTCGGAAAATCGTTCGAAGAGATTTCTCCCAACGGTAAGCTGGCCGCCATTTTCAACACCCTCGAATTGAAAGACAAAATCAAGTACAATTCGACCAACAAAGAAGTGTTGGATGTGTTGCACAAGGAAACCAAAGTGGCCATCGACAACTCGTTCAACATCATCCGTACCCGTATCGACCGTTTTGGGGTAGCGCAGCCAAACATTCAGCAACTTCAGACTGCAGGCCGCATCCTGGTTGAACTTCCCGGTATCTCCGATCCAAATCGTGTCCGCAAACTGTTGCAGGGAACCGCGAACCTCGAATTCTGGGAAACTTACGACAACAGCGAAGTTTATCAATATTTAGCACAGGCCAACCAAAAACTGGTTGAAGTTTTCTCTGCTCAGGCACAAGGCTTGACAGCTACTGCTGATACTACCGCAAAAGCAGCAAAAACTGATGCTTCGAATACCCTGCTGAGCGAAATGGATAAAAAGGCCAAAACTGAACCAACTGCTGTTGATAAGAATGCCGATGTGAAAAAACAATACCCATTGTTTGCCGTCTTAACACCAAGCGTAACTGCTCAGGGCCAGTTGTATCCCGGCGCTGCAGTTGGAACAGCCAATTTTAAAGATACCGCTACCGTGAATAAATACCTGAAAATGGAACAGGTAAAATCGGTGTTCCCACGGAACCTTTCGTTCAGATGGACTGCTAAAGCCATTGATAAAGATGAAAAATTCTTCCGCCTGATTGCCATTAAGGTTACCAGCCGCGATGGCCGCGCCCCGCTTGAAGGCGACGTTATTGTTGATGCCCGTCAGGACTATACCGACATGGGTAGCCGTCCTGAAGTTAGCATGACCATGAATAACGTGGGCGCCAAAACATGGGCCCGCATGACCAAGGATAATGTTGGAAAATCAATCGCTATTGTTTTGGACGGATATGTTCGTTCGTATCCGAATGTAAACCAGGAAATCACCGGTGGACGTTCGTCTATTACCGGGTTGGAAAGTATTGAAGAAGCAAAGGACTTGGCAAACATCCTGAAATCAGGAAAAATGCCTGCTCCGGCAATAATCATTGCTGACGAAGTGGTTGGTCCTTCTTTGGGTAAGGAAGCCATCACCAGTGGTTTGTGGTCATTTGTAATTGCCTTCTTGCTGGTACTCGGTTATATGTTGTTCTTCTACAGCCGCAAAGCTGGTTTTGCTGCCAATGTGGCTTTGGTTGTGAACGTGTTCTTCCTGATCGGGGTTCTGGCTTCGATTGGCGCTGTGCTGACCTTGCCTGGTATTGCCGGTATCGTGCTGACCATGGGTATGGCGGTTGACGCCAACGTGCTGATCTACGAACGTATTGAAGAAGAAATTCTGGGAGGAAAATCGGTGCGGCTTGCTGTTACCGACGGTTTTAATGCAGCTTATTCGGCCATTATCGACGGTCAGGTAACTACTCTTTTGACCGGTATCGTTCTTTACATGTTCGGTTCAGGCCCAATCAAAGGGTTTGCAACTACCCTGATCATCGGTATCCTGACTTCGTTGTTCACTTCAATCTTCATTACCCGTTTGATTTTCGAACGCTGGCTGAGCAAGAACAAGGAAGTTACTTTCACAACCAGCTATTCAAAAAACTGGCTGAGACATGTGAAAATCCCGTTCCTCGAAAAACGCAAAATATTCTATACCATTTCCGGAATTTTGATTGCAGCTTCACTCGTTTCATTTGTTGTTCGCGGATTCGACAAAGGTATTGACTTCAAAGGGGGTCGTACTTACGTGGTCCGTTTCGACAAAGACGTCCGGGTTGATGACATAAAGAATGCATTGTCTCCGATTTTTAATTCAACACCTGACGTGAAAACTTTCGGGAATGCCAACCAGGTTCGTATCACTACGGGTTACATGATTGAAGACGCCAGTGTTGATGCAGATAACAAAGTTGAAACCTTGCTGTATGAAGGGCTTAAAAAAGCCAACTTTGTTGGCGATGTTTCAGTCGATACCTTCTCGAAGGTTAACCTGTTGAGCTCGCAGAAAGTGGGGCCAACCATTTCCGATAAACTGACCAAAGATGCTATCCTCGCAGTAGTATTCTCACTGTTATTGATCTTCCTTTACATTTTAGTGAGGTTTGCCAACTGGCAGTATGGTTTGGGCGGTGTTGTTTCATTGGCTCACGACGCCATCATCACCATGGGGGCTTTCTCCCTGTTGTATGGCTTCCTGCCCTTCTCGCTCGAAATCGACCAGTCGTTCATTGCTGCGGTACTGACCGTGATCGGGTACTCCATCAACGATACCGTAATTATCTACGACCGTATTCGTGAATACCTGCACCTGTACCCCAAACGTCCATTGTACGAAACCATGGATCACGCCATGAACTCGACCTTGCGTCGTACCTTCAGTACTTCGTTAACTGTGTTGATCGTGTTGATTGCAATCTTCATTTTTGGAGGAACTTCAATCAAAGGATTTATTTTCGCACTGTTGATCGGTATTGGCGTAGGTACTTATTCGTCAGTGTTTAACGCTGCTCCTATCGTGTACGATACTATCCGTAAGTCCAAAGGTGTTAAACACCTTTAGTCTTTCGTTCCGAAAATAATTATTGGAGCAGGGGCTTTCTCCGGTTATCTGACCGGATGAAGCCCCTGCTTTTTTTTAGGAAACGGGATCGGGGGCTTTAAAGGGGCCTGTGTTTCAAAAAAACAGGAATATGGAAGATCATTTCCTGAGCCTGTTGTCGTAGTGGCAAACAAGTTTGTATATTTGCTCAGATTTTTTTTCAAACCAACTAATTAATTTATCATTTATGGGTGGAGGCGAGATTGTTCTAATCATCTTTGTTGCCCTGTTATTCTTTGGGTCGAAGGCTATCCCGGATGTCGCCCGGACATTGGGAAAGGCCATGCGCGAATTCCAGAAAGCAACCGAAGAAATCAAACGGGAGATTAACGAGAGCGGCGGCGGGATCGGAGATGAAATCCGGGAAATAAAATCGACCATCAATACCGCGAAAAACGATATTCAGGAAGGCATTACAAAGCATACCAGCGATGTTGAGGAAGGCGTAAACAACCTCAAAAACGAAGTGAAAACCGGCGCCGAAAACCTTTCCAACACGGTCAGCAACGAAACAAAAGTGGATTAAATCCTGATTGTGGCATTTCGGGGAAGCGGCTTGTTGCTTTCTCTGAGATTCAATCTTCAAAAACGATACAGCGGTTGATAAAAGTTGAAAATATAACAAAGTCGTTTGGCAACCTTCAGGTACTAAAAGGGATTGATCTGGAAGTTCCTGCCGGGAAATTGTATTCGATTGTCGGGCCGAGCGGTGCCGGGAAAACCACCCTGCTCCAGATTATCGGCACACTGAGCCTGCCAGCAACGGGTAATGTGTTTATCAACGGACAAAACATCTCGGCGATGAACGAACGCCAACTGGCCGATTTCAGGAACCGACAAATTGGTTTTGTTTTTCAGTTCCATTATTTATTACCCGAATTCTCGGCCCTCGAAAATGTGTGCATTCCGGCTTTTATCGCCAAAAAACCAAAAAAGGAAGCCGAACAGAAAGCCCGCGAATACCTCGAATTTTTAGGCTTGTCGCACCGACTTAGCCACAAACCCGGTGAACTTTCGGGCGGAGAACGCCAGCGCGTAGCTGTTGCCCGGGCATTGATCAACAACCCCTCAGTAATCCTGGCCGACGAACCTTCGGGAAACCTCGATACCAAAAACCGTGAAGATCTGCATGAACTGTTCTTCACCCTGCGCGACCGCTTTAAGCAAACGCTGGTTATTGTTACCCACGACGAGAGTTTTGCAGCCCAGAGCGATGCGATCATTCGCATGAAAGACGGTTTGATTGAAGCATAATAAGTGGTCAGTCGCAGTTTCCAGTATTCAAAAAACAGACATTGCTGATGATCGATTCATCGGAAAATATCAAATCGTTTCTCGACGAAAAAATACGGCTTTTCAATCGGACCGACTTCATCGAAACCGACCCCATTCAAATACCCGCACTTTTTACAACGAAGGAAAATATTGAAATCGCCGGCTTTCTGGCCGCTACAATAGCCTGGGGACAACGTCCCACCATCATTCGAAATGCCCGAAAACTGGTTTCCCTGATGCAAAACGACCCCATCGAATTCCTGAAAAATTCGGATGAGGAAGACTGGGCTGTTTTCCTGGACTTTAAACACCGCACTTTCAATGGCACCGACTGCCTTTACTTTCTGAAAGCGCTCCGGAATATCTACCGCAATCACGGTGGCCTGGAGCAGGTTTTTACCGACGGATTTCGGAAAAGCCAAACTATTTTCGGGACGCTGGTTCATTTCCGAAAGGTGTTTTTCGAGCTGGAGCACGAGCACCGTACCGAAAAGCATGTGCCGGATGTTGAAAAAGGTGCTTCGGCCAAACGGCTCAATATGTACCTGAGGTGGCTTGTCAGAACCGACAAGGCTGGTGTCGATTTTGGTCTTTGGAAGCAAATTCCCGCCTCGGCCCTGATGCTTCCCCTGGATGTTCATACCGGCAATGTGGCCCGCAAGCTGGGTCTGCTTACCCGCACCCAAAACGACTGGCGGGCCGTTGAAGAAATCACCGCACGGCTCCGCGAATTCGATCCTGAAGATCCCGTCAAATATGACTTTGCCTTGTTCGGGCTGGGAGTATTCGAGAAATTCTGAGAAAGTGTTCAGTCTCAGTGTTCAGAATTCAGTATTCAAGCTTCGTTTATAGAAGATGTCTGATTTATTGCTACTGATCTCTGAAAGCCTTTTCAATTAAACCAATACGATAGTTTCAGAACCAGCGCCCGGTTCCGGGGACTCCAGTTTCCGGTGTAATAATTGTCGGTGTACACGATGAACAGATCGGAAACTGGTTTATACCGCCACTGGAACCGCAGGTTGATATTCATGTTGTCGATCTGTTCGTTATACTGCACAAAGGAGGAGAAGAAAACCTTGTCGCTCAGGGTAAGGTCGAGCTTGGGACCCAGCAACCAGAACCTGGCCCTTTCGAACGGCGAGGGGAGATCAATATCGTTGTAGGAGAAATTGACCGACATGCGCAGGTAGGGCTGATAGCGATACGTCATTTGTCCTGTCAGTGAACTGATCTGCCCGCTGTAAAAGCCACCGTGCGATGCTCCAGCCGTAAAATTAAACAAGTTCCGGGTGTCGGAGGTATAGTCGACATACCAAACGGTGGATGAATAGGAGGTTCCTTTTTTTAAGACTGCCTGGCTGATGTGCGTAGGGTCAAAATTCTGTCGGAGAAGGGTGTATTGGTCTTTGATTCCCGCGTCAAAAACAGAACGGTCCCTGAATTCGAATTTGTACATCAGGTTAAGTTCGTGGTCAAGCTGGGTAAACCGGGAATCGAAATAATAATTCGATGTTGCCGAGATTCCGTGGCTGACTATCCATTTGTTGGGAATCCACAAAAAGCTGAATTCTGGATTTAACAGGTTGTATCCGGTGCGACGGACATAGCCTGTTTCGGCAGCATAGTTTTCGCCCACTCCGGATTGCGACATTGACGCATGGACCCGGCGCGAATTAAAGGCCAGCATGGCTCCCTGCGCATATTGGCCGTCCTGTTTAGCCTGACTAAACGACCGGTGGTAAAAAACTTTTCCGCTCCATTGATTGTTTCGGCTTGCCAGGTTGTAATCGAGCCCCACGATCCGGTTGTATTGCTGGTTGCCTGGCTCGTTCAGGTATTCCTTGTTTACCAGGATCATGCCGATATTCGATCGCGAGAACATTTTTCGCTGGATCGAAACGGCCAGAAAATTCCGGGATAGTTGTTCTTCCGTTTTTTCGGTTTGCATATCCAGCAGGCCCAATCGCCAGTTGTTCCCCAGTTTTCCGGAGAGCCGCGCTCCGGCCAGTACGGGAGCATCGAGCCCTATTCTCCGCGAGAAAAACGGGGTTGCCGAGCTGAATCCGTAATTGGAGAAAAGATCGCTGTTTTCAAGGAAAAATTGTCGTTTCTCGGGATAAAACAGTTCAAACCGGTCGAGGTTGGTCACCTGTTGATCGACCTCGGCCTGTGAGAAGTCGGGATTGTAAGTCAGGTCAAGGTTCATTGAGGTCGAGAGGCCCAGTTTGGCATCAAAGCCAAAGTCTTTCCGGTAGGTAGTATTCTCACCCGTTTCAAAATTTTTGGCCGAGCTGCCAAAAATATACGGGATGACCGAGAACATCATTTTCGATTTGGGCAAAGGCTGATCCCACTGCAAAACACCGGTATAGGCCAGGTTCGAAGTGGAAAACTGTCGTGGCATGGGTGCCCACGACGATTTTTCATTCGTTTTCAGATCGAGACGGCTGAAGTTGACGTACCACCGGTCGGCCCCCGATTTGAAGCGGATCGAACGAAAAGGGATCTTCATCTCTGTTACCCAGCGATCGTTATATTGAATCGTTTTCGAATCCCATTTGCAATCCCAGTTCAGGTTGCTGGCGGCACCGCTATACATGGCACCGTCCCATTTGGCTCCAGAGGCTGATGTGCCGAACGAGAATCCGTTGGTCTGGTCCAGGAAGGTATCGAAGAAAACCAGGAAATTATCGTTGTTTGCGAATACAAAATCACGCCGGAATGATTCTACAATCCGTTTGCCCGGTACTGTGTCGAAGAAGGTAACGCCCAGGTAGAAAGCTTTGTCGTCGTAGGTGATGGCCACTTCGGAAGGTGATTTGGCCAGACCCGAATCAATCGGCAGAACCACGTGGAAATCCCTGGCTTTTTCCGCTTTGCCCCAGTCCGGCTCGTTGAACAGTCCGTCGATTTTGATTGGGCCGGTGGCCTTACGGGCATGAATCACATAGTTCTCGTTGATTGTATGGACGACCGAGTCGTTTTGCAAGCCTTTGTTCCCGGGAAAATGCCTTGCAGAAGGATACGAAATAAAGTTGAGGAGCAAAAACAGGCTTAGCAGGCAGAATCTCATACAGTTAGGTTAAGGTTTTGCATATCGTGAGTGACGGTAAATGTACAAAAACCATTAACCTGACTGTATAATTTGCTCCTAACATTTGTTAACGGGCACATTCCTGAGGGATTGTTCTCCTTTGGGGTCAGGGGCGGCTGGCGATTTTCGGTATTTCAGGCTTAAATTCTTCGGGCTGGTACAGCAAAAGAACATCGCCTTCACGGATGGATGTATCGACCACCCCAAACTCGCCGTTGTCGGCCACCAGGCGAACTTCCTGTTCGGTGGCGCTGCTCCCGTTTTTGCGGTAAACAATCTGTTTCCCGTTTTTCGCGAATATGGCTTTCATCGGAACCAGCAACCGGTCGCGGTACGAAGCAACGATAATGTCGCAATTGGACGACATTCCCGGTTTCATGTCAGGGTCTGACTGGTCGAACCGTACAATTACCTTAAAAGCCTTCATGTCGAAGTCTTTGTGATCTTCGCCAATGGTGGCAATTTTAACGACCTTTCCCCAGAATGTTTTATTGGGCAGGGCGTCGATCCTGATCCGCACACTGTCGCCTTCCTGCACTTTGGTTACATCAATTTCGCGAATATACGTTTCGGAAATAACCACCGACATGTCGGGCAGGGTGGCAATCAAGGGCCGCCAGATGCTGATTTCGGAATCTTTACCATACGATTTTCCCGACCAGTCCTTGGCAAACATGACGATGCCGTTTTCGGGCGAGGTTATGATGGTGGCCGCCAGGGCTGCCTGGTAACGGTTGATCTTATTCTGGTATTCGTTTGCCCAGGCCTGCTGCCGGCCAACTCGTATTTTCAGCCGGTTTTTTTCCAGGAGGTAGTCTCTGCGGATTTTGTCGAGCCGGATTTCTGCTTTTTGATATTGCATCTGGGTTTTGCGCTGATAGGCTTCCGATTCGTATTTGGATTGTTCCAGGTCGATTTTCAGGTATTCCAGATCGAGCCTGGCATCGTTGATAGCTTCCCTTTTCTTTGATAAACTAACTGTGCTGTCGATTTCAGCGTTGCGCACGTCAGCGTCAACTTTTTCTTTTTGCAGCATGACGTCATTCATCATGTTTCCAATCTGGCTTTCATCGAGCTTGGCAATGTAGTCTCCTTTTTTTACGGTTTTGCCTTCCAGGATCACATCGGCAATTTTTAACTGATAGATGCGTAATTCTTCGTCGCAAATGGCTTCGGGCAATTTGATTTCGGTATATCGTTCGCCTTTGACTTCGCCCTTGCTGGTGATTGCCACTTCCAGATTACCCTTTTTTATTTTGCAGAATTTGTTTTTGTCGGGTTTTACCTGAAACGACACGAAAACAGCAATCCCGATCACAGCAAGTGTTACTGCCAGAATGATGAGGTATTTATTTTTTTTCAGAATGTCCATGTCCGGTTTATTTTTGAATGATCTTATCGTACTCGGCAGTCAGGTTTTCGCCTTTTGCGAAATCGTAAAGCGTGAGCATCCGCACCCGGTAATAGTAATTCCAGTAGGTTTTTACGGCGTTGATGTAAGCTTTTCGGGCCGATTCCAGGTCGTTACGGGCGCTGTTGAGCTTGATGACATCCACCTTCCCGATCAGGAAACGCTGGAAGGTCACTTCAAATCCTTTCTGGGCCACGGTGTCGGCTTTGGCGGCATTTTTGACCTGCTCGGCCTGAAGGTTAAATTCCAACACCGATTGCACGATGTTTTGTTCAAAGTCGATGCGGGCCTGACGGATGCGGGCATTGGCCACCTCGCGGGTCGATTCGGCCATCATCAGTTTTCCTTTCCGGCGGCCCCAGTCAACCAGGGGAACACTGATTCCAATTTTTAACCGTTGACTTCGGTCGGGCTGATCGTAAACCATGTCGAAATTTTCAGCCGACTGGTTTAATCCGTAAACCGCATATAAGGACGTGTTCAGCCCGGTTTGCGAGCGGGCCTGGGCCACGGCCCGGTCTTGTTCAAGCATCTGCTGCTGCTGGTCGAGTATGTCGGGGTTATTTTGCAGGGCAAGGTCCAGTGCATCGTCAACTTTGATTTGCAAGGTTGGTATCTCGGCAGGAATCTGGCAATTCACCTGTGTTCCTTTATCCAGCATCAGGTATGAATTCAGCGACGACTGAGAACTTAAAACCTCCAGTTTGGCCTTGCTCAGGGCTTGCTGGGCATTAAGCTGGTTCAGTTCCAGATTTAGCAATTCGTCCTGGGTGACAGTCCCTACCTGGAAACGTCCTTTCCCGATCTTGTAAAGCGTGTCGGCATTGGCCATGTTGTTTTGGGCAATCTTCAACTGGATCTGGGCATCGACCAGGTCAAAAAACATGGAGGTGGTTTTTATTGACAGGTTTTCCTGTTCCTGGATGAACTCCTTCTTGGCTTTTTCAAATTTCAGCGGTTCAATCCGTGATTCCCAACGGAGCTCGTTGTAGCCGTTAAGCGACTGGGTGTAACCGATGCTGATGGGAGTGGCCTGATAGGAGGTTTTCTTGTCGCCGCTCAAGTTCTGTACCATGCCCAGTTCCGAATCCAGGAAAAAGGTTCCCCCGGTCAGTCCGATTTTCTGATTAATTCCAACCGATACGTCCGAATTGTAGTAATCACGCAGAACGTATTTTTCTTCATTGGTCTGGAAGTCATATTCGCGTTTGCGGTAGTGGTTAAAATCGAGGGGAGTGGTGTTCAGGCTCAGGCTGGGCAGTTTGTCGGCTTTGTAATAGCGGTATTCCCAATAGCTGGCCAGGTACATGTTTTTATACCTGAAGGCGTCGAGCGATTTCTGCGAAGCAATGTTTACCACTTCAGGAAGGCTCAGGTTGAATGATTCTTTTTGCGCATTTGCGTTCCCGAAACATCCCGCCGAAAGGATTATCAGGAATAGTATAAATTTCTTCATTTGGTTTCTTTTTGTTGATTTGAGGTTGACGAATCCGGATTTTAGGCACGCAGCGATTCAACCGGGTCTTTTTCTGAAGCCCGTTTGGCAGGCATATACCCGAACATGATCCCGACCAGCGCTGAGACTCCGAAAGCGATGAAAATACTGAATACCGACACAATGGTTTTGATGTCGAAGATTGCGGTTATTATTTTGGAAAGCGCAACTCCAAGGATGATCCCAATAATTCCTCCTGTGATGCTGATGAGTGTTGACTCGGCCAGGAACTGGGCCACAATGTCTTTTCTCGAAGCGCCGATGGCCTGACGGGTCCCAATCTCGCGGATACGTTCCATGACCGATGCCAGCATGATATTCATGATGCCAATACCCCCGACGATAAGGGATATGCCGGCAATGGCGCCCAGCACGATGTTGAAGATCTTTTTGGTCCGTTGCTGTTGCTTGAGCAGAAGTTCGGGAATAGTCACTTCGAAATCGTAAAGGCCGGAATGGCGCCGGAGCATGATCCGTTTGACAATATTGGCCGTGGCTCCAAGTTGTTCGGTTTCTTTCACCTGAAGGATGATCTTGTCCAACTGGTTCGGGTTTTTGTCGTCAGCCGAGGTCTTGCCGGATGAGGAGGCCATTCTGCGGCGGGCGCTTGCTTTTTCGACCTCGTCGGCACGGATGAGCGCCCGGTTTTTAAAACGCATCAGGATGGTTTGTGCCGGGACAAATATTTTATTGTCGGTACTGCTGATCCCCATTTCGTCGGATGCCGATGCCGTAAAATCGCGGCGTTCGACCACCCCAACTATTTTCAGCCAGATCTGGCCGCATTTGATGTTCTTTCCAATCGGATTTTCCTGGTTGAAAAACACGGTTTTGATGTTGTCGCCAATCACGCAAACCGGCATCCCCGATTCCGACTGCATCTGGTTGAAAATCTCTCCTGCCTGAAGGTTGATGTTGAATAATTTGAAGTAATTGGTGTTCACGCCTTCAATGCCAATAGGCTTGCTCTTGCCGTCGATGATGGCCGAATAGTTGTATGAAATTACCGGACAAATCATGCCTACAGTAGGCAAAACTTCCTGAATAGCTTTCAGGTCAAGTATGGTCAAACCTTTGGAGATTTTCTTTGCCCCGGTTTTTTCAACCTCGTCGTCTGATGAATTTTCATTTCCGGTATTTTTCGTTGGGGTAATAATGATGTTGTTGACGCCAACCATTTTTATCTGCTCCAGAATTTCCTGTTCGGCGCCGTTCCCGATAGCCATCATGCTGATTACGGCAGCTACCCCGAAAATGATCCCCAGAGCCGTCAGGATCGACTTGAGCTTGTTGTCGATAATGGCTTCAAAACCGATAACAATGTCGTGGAAATATTTCTTAAAGATCATCGTCTGGATTTTTTAGGTTTTGCCATGTTCTGCGGCGCTGAAATGGTCGAAACCATCCCGTTTCCTCCGGGCGCGGGAGCTGGTTCCGGGGCTTTGCGCATCATTTCTTCCCGTTCTTTTTGGGCCTGGAGCCGGGCTTTTTCTTTTTCTTGTTTGATTTCCTGGAATATTTCCAATCCGGCATATTTTATCTCGTCGGCATTTTGAGGCTCGTTCAGCCAAACCACATCGCCGGCTTTTAGTCCTTTTTTTATCAGTACATAGTTTTCGTTTTCATCGCCCAGCCAAACAATCTGTTTTACTGGTTTTTCCTTGCCCAGATAAACAAACTTCAGGCTGTCGTTTTCGAAAATGGCATCCGAAGCCACCATGATGGTATCGGCAAATGTTCCGGCTTCGATGGCATTGCTGGTGGTCATTGCAGGTTTTAACTCCTGATCTTTCCCGAAGATCTTGATTTTTACCTCGAAAACCTTGGCGTCGCTGTTGGGCATGGCCTGACCGATGTTGGCAACCGCAATAACCTCACCGCTGAGCTGTTTTTCGGGGAAGGCATCAATACCGATTTTTACTTTTTGTCCAACTTTTACTTTTGATATGTCGATTTCGTTGATGTAGGTTCTCGAAATCAGGTTGGTCATTTCGGGGATTGTGGCAATGATGGTGTTGTATGGTCCGACTTTTGATCCGGTTTTTATAATCTCGCCCCATGGATACTTGAAGTAGGTGAGAATTCCTGCCTTTGGTGCGGTGATCTCCAGTGAGCTGAATAGCTTTTGAAGTTCTTGTGACCGTTCCATGATTTGCCGGTAGTTGATGTATCGGCGGTCAACGTTGTTGGCTTCCTGTTTTGTTTTCAGTACATAAGCATTTTGTTCTTGTTCGAGATTCCGTCGGGCTTTGTCGTAATCCATGTTGGCTTTTTTCTGGATCGAAGGCGATTCATAAACCGATTCTTCCATTACCAGTTTTTTTTCGATCATATCGAGGCGGGCATTGACAATCACATCACGCTGGTTACTCAGGTTTAGATTTGAGTCGATTTTACTGTCTTCGTATTCCGATAATGTCTTATCCATTTCATCCTGCGACAGTTTGATCTGTTCTTCGACGGCTTTGTGGTCGAGGGTGGCCACGTAATCGCCCGAATCGACCACGGTTCCTTCATCAACCATGTGGGTGATGGCGAGTTCCCAGATCCGCAGGTTGCGGTCTTTCAGCTTTTCGGGAATATTGATCGTTTCCGATTTTTCTGATTCCAGTTGGCCGGAAGAAAAAACCAGGGAGGTAAAAGTGCCCCGATTGACCGTGGTGGTAATTTGGTTGACATTGGAATCTCCTTTGCGGAGGAAAAAGAACAGGAGTAACAGAAAAACAGCAACAATTGCTGCTGCCAGAATCTTTTTGTTTTTCATTGGTTTAGTTGATTTACTTCTATGTTGGTTTCTTAAAAAATTAAAAGAAAAAAGCGGACATTCTACTATCGATGTTGGCTTCAGCCTGACCCTTCAATCCTTCGTTCGTAAAAATGTTCAAATTTTCCTTTTAGCAATATTTATGCCATTATATGTAGCCGATATTGGTGTGGTGTTACACCTTCAAAAAAATAAATGTAAAAATTACTTTTCCATCGGATATAATCCTGATTTCAGAAATGGTATAAAAGCCATTTGCACGGCAGGAATGTAGAGGTTTTTGCGGCTGATAACATCGTCGGTCAGCAGGCCGATTGCTCCGTTCTGCTGTTTCGAATTTTGTTTGGCGAAGACCATGTCGTCGGCATGGCCCAGTTCGTAACCCTGGTACACCAGTTCGGCAACTCTGGGTGGAAGGAAAAATGCTGCCGTTCGGGCTTTCCCACATTGCTCACCATTGTCAATTACAATCCATGCAAACGACATGAGCCCCGAAGACGATCTTTCAACGCCTCCTTCGAGGCCGATGTAAAAGTCAAACCCGGGGAATTGCCGTTGCGCGTTTTTTACCCTGTTCATTGCGCCCGTCAAGGTTTCGGCATCGCTCATGGGCTGATCCGAAACGCAGCTTTCGACTGCAACTCCGGTTGTCACGTACTCTTCTTTCAGGAACACTTTCAAAGCTTCTTTTGCTGCCTCCAGCTTAACCGGATTTCTGGATGCCACTGCAATTTTTAACATAGTTTGGAAAAATTTTGCGCAAAATACAAAAAATCAGGTATAGACGATGAACACTGTGGAAAAGATCAGGGTTTAATGACGAAATAAGTTCGGCAAAGGAGGAACTATTTTTTATCTTAGCGATTCATAAAAAATCAAACGAAATGATTATTCGTCAGGCAAAAGAAACAGATTCGGCCAGCATTGTTGAATTTCAGGTAGCCATGGCCTGGGAAACCGAACAGCTTCAGCTTCACCAACCTACTGTTGTTAAAGGAGTGGCTGCTGTTTTTGCCGATCCGTCGAAGGG
>CAZAVU010000060.1:25007-26089 GCA_964488805.1 uncultured Odoribacter sp.
TTCGGCACACGAAGTGTACCAGCACCTGGGCATGACTGCCGAGCATTACCAGATGTTTGAGTGGATGAAATGAGGAGAAAATTCAATCTAAAATGTCATGATTAAAAAAACAATTTCACCGGAAGTGCGCCGGCAGTTGATTTTTGCGCAGCGCGAAGAAATTACGGAATATCATATTTACAGCAAGCTGGCCGAACAAGTCACGGATGCCGAAAATCAGCAGGTGCTGAAACGCATTGCGGCTGATGAGCTGAAGCATTACAAGCTGTGGGCGGCCTATACCAACAAGGAAGTTTCGCCAAGTGGCTGGGAAGTCACCAAATATTACTGGATTTCGAAAATCTTCGGGTTAACCTTTGGCCTGAAACTGATGGAGAAAGGCGAGGAAAAGGCGCAGATCAACTACGGACTGATTGCCACCGAAGTGCCTGAAGCGCTTTCGGTTGCTGAAGATGAAAATCAGCACGAAAAAGAATTGCTTGGCCTGATCCAGGAAGAACACCTGAAATACATGGGGTCGATTGTTCTGGGGCTGAACGACGCATTGGTCGAAATTCTGGGAACCCTGGCCGGCCTGACCTTTGCCCTTCAAAATACCAAACTGGTGGCGTTGGCGGGCATCATCACCGGAATTGCCGGTGCGCTCTCGATGTCAACTTCCGAATATTTGTCGAACAAGGCCGAAGGAAAAGACGACATGTCGGTCAAGTCGGCGGTTTTTACCGGCATTGCTTACGTTATCGCAGTGGTGTTTCTGGTTGCGCCATACCTGATTTTTGTCTCTCCGTTTATTGCGCTACTGGTTGCCCTGTTCGATTCAATACTGGTTGTATTTCTGTTTACGTATTATTCGTCGGTGGCCAACGATCAGCCTTTCCGGAAACGTTTTGTGGAAATGGTGGTTCTGAGCACCGTTGTCGGGCTCATTTCCTTTGGATTGGGCTACCTGGTGCGGATCCTGTTTGGAATAGATGTTTAGCGGTGATTTGCAACTATATGGAAAAAGCAGGAACAATGAGCCAAAGCTCTGTTCCTGCTTTTTCTGGTTTAAAAAAGAACCTTTACTTTTTCTTGTTTAGCTG
>CAZAVU010000061.1:0-25696 GCA_964488805.1 uncultured Odoribacter sp.
TTTCAACAAAGATTCAAATTAATACCATTCCCCACAATAATGTCAAGTGATCCCTTTTACTTTTGTGAAGACTATTGCACCAAACAAAAACGACCGGCTAAGCACCAGTCGTTTTTGCAATATTAATCCCCTAAAAACTATTTCACTTCAGCCTTTTTTTCGCCAGCGCCTTTAGAGCAACAGGCTTTCTTGTCTTTTGAAGAACAGGCTTTTTTATCACCTGCTTTTGCACAACAGTTCTTTTTTTCGCCAGCTTTTGCACAGGCTTCCTTCTTGTCACCTGCTTTTGCACAGCATTCCTTTTTTTCTTTCTTAGCATCATCATTGACTGTTGATGCATTTACCGACGAAGCTGCCAATCCCATAGAGAAGGCTATTGCTAAAATCATTGCCAATCTTTTCATCTGATTAAATTTTTGTTTTATGTTTTAAAATCCGCGTATTAACTTTATTTCTCTGCCAAAAAATCCAACGAGATGGAATAGCCATTTATACATTTCCGGTGGTACGGGCTTTAGCACACATGGCTATTTCATGATTTCAATTTTTATCAGTTAATTTATTTTTATGCCAAACTAGAAATAATTCGCCGAACGACAAAACCCGTTAACAATTATTTGGAATAATTTTAAATAACAACTCCGACAGCTTGTTCCTCTTAAGCCAGAGTCCACTCAAATAATTACACAACATCCACTAAAACAAAACGTTGCCTAAAAACAACTAAGCCTGACCTGCAAAATGCAAATCAGGCTCATTTTTAATATTCTTAACAATCCCAACAGTCATCGCATCAGCAATACATGTCGTGATTACCTTTTTTTACTTTATCGAGCAGCATGACGGCCCGTTCCCGGGCGATCCCTTCCATCGAACCAATCACATCATCGATCAGGTCTTCGCCAATCAGGCGGGTTTCGTACGACGCATAATCCATCAGGTATTCCATGAAAGTTGAAATGGCGTTGGGGTTACAATGGTTCTTGATATCGCCTGGCTTGGCCATATCCATAAAATCGCGGCCAGTACGGCCCAGCCGATAACATCCGGTGCAGAACGAAGGAATGTACCCCATTTCGGCCACATCACGAATCACTTCATCGAGCGGACGGTGATCGCCCAAACAGAACTGGCTCCCATCATCTTCGTGGAGCGAATCGGTGTAACCGCCCGGATTGGTGCGGCTTCCTGCTGAAATCTGGGAAACGCCCAAAGCAAAAGTCTCACGTCGCATCTGGGCTGTTTCGCGGGTCGACATGATTATGCCCGTGTATGGAACTGCCAGACGGAGAATCGCCACAATTTTTCGAAAATCGAGATCGGATACCGCAAATGGCGGATGCGAAGCGATATCGGAACCCGTGGCCGGTTCAAGCCGCGGAACACTAATGGTGTGAGGCCCCACCCCAAAAGTTGCTTCGAGATTGCGAATGTGCTGCATCATAGCCAGCAGTTCGAAACGGTAGTTGAACAGCCCGAAAAGTACGCCAATTCCCACATCGTCGATCCCTGCTTCCATCGCCCGGTGAAGCGCGGTAACCCGGTAATCGTAATCCATCTTTTTCCCTCCGAGGTGAACGTTTCGGTAGGTTTCATGATGATAGGTTTCCTGAAAAAGCTGGAAGGTCCCTATTTTGGCCGCTTTCAGGAGTCTGAATTCTTCAACTTCCAGCGGAGCAATATTGACATTAACACGACGAATTTCCCCATTTCCTGCTTTGGCTTCATACACCGAAGCAATTGAATCGATGATATACTGGAAACCATGCTGTTGCGGATAAGACTCGCCTGCTACCATCAATATCCGCTTGTGCCCCTGACGGATCAGGATTTCGGTTTCCCTTTTGATCTCGTCCTGGGTAAGCGCCCTGCGTACCAGTAATTTATTCTTTGCCCTGAATGCACAATAGGTACATTCGTTGGCGCACATGTTTGAAATGTAAAGAGGGGCAAAAATAACCAGACGCTTCCCGTAGATGTTCTCCTTTACATGGTTGGCTGTTTCAAAAAGCTCGAAAAGCTGTAACGGATCGCTGATGTTGGTTAAAACGGCAACATCTTCGAGGTCCAGTCCTTTCATTTCCTTGGCTTTGGCAAGAACATAGCTTACTTTTTTCGGGTCGGGCTTCTGGTTCTGTTCAAGTATCCTGACAATTTCTTCTTCGTTAATAAACTTCGAACTGTATGGCTGCATGGTCATTAAGGGTTTTATTTTTTTGATAGTCCTGATTTCACGCTGACACCTTCGATTGATCCGAGCTTTCCGGTCAGGGTGCCAAGTTCATCGGTAGTTGCATCGACAACAAGCGAGATAACACTGGTGTCCCCTTTGGCATGAGGAATACCGGTGCGGGCAAGAATAAGATCAGCAAACTGCGAGAGTATTTCATTAACTGAACCAGCACTTACGGCGCGGTTTTCAATGATGATACCAACAAATCCAAGTCGTTTTTCTGTTGCCATATTGAATGATTTTTATTCCGCAGGAAGAAGGCTGAGCTGAAAGAAAAGGGTTGCTGGAAAGTATTTTGATTTATTACCCCTTTTATTCCCTTGCAGTCAGCAGAGCCGCCTTCCCTCAGGATGTTATCTTACAAAGTTACGATTACTTGAGCAGAAAATAATGAATAAAGTCGGGCTTTTCGGGAAAAGAAAGGGGAGTTATTCCGTCAACCACCAGTTAGCCTTTGCGGTGAAATATGATTCCGACAAGGAAAGAAATAATCTATCGAACTCATGCAGAAGGACAAAGCTTCAATAAAAAACGCCCCGTTTCAGGAGCGTTTTTCTATGATTCCGGATCACTTTTTCTCTTTATGCCACGGAACAAGCTTCGATGGATAGAAGTTGATATTCATTGCCCTCATCCGGTCGCCGTGATTTTTCAACCGAACCTTGTAATTGTTCCAGTTCCGCAATTCGGCGGGAGTCCAGCCAATTTCGGCATAGCCCAGCAACCTCGGGAAAATCAGGTATTCGGCTTCCTGAAGATTCGATACTGTTTCGGACCAAAGAGGAGCTTCAATCCCAACGATATTTTCCTTTTTAATTTCAGGTACCAGTTGGGCCGGGTCCCAGTTATAACCTTTGTCCACTTCAATGTAGGCCGCCCAGTGCAAGCCATAAGTACTGGTCGAATCGTACTGCATGTCGAGGTACGCATTTTTTGCGGGCGACATCAGGATTTTTGCTCCCTGATCCACAGCTTTTTTCGCATTTTCAGCCTTCGACCAATATTGTGCAATGGTGTTTGGTTTTAGGGTTGCCAGAGCAATTTCGTCCCACCCGATTACTTTCTTGCTGTGTTCGGCAGCCAACACCTGCACCCGATTGATAAACGGAATATAATCTTCAATTTTCGTTGCCAGCGATTCGTCGCCCCCGATATGAATATATTCTCCGGGAGTCAATGCAGCAATCTCACGGATGACATCATCAATAAACTTGTAAGTCAGTTCTTTGTCGGTGCACAGCGAACTGAAGCCCACTTCGATTCCGGTATATAAGTCACGGGATTTCCCATCGCAGTTCAGTTGGGCGTACGAGGCCAAAGCGGCATTGGTATGACCGGGCATGTCAATTTCAGGAACAATGGTGATGTACCGGCTTTGAGCATATTTAACCAGATCGGCATATTGTTCCTGGGTGTAATATCCGCCTTCGCCACCGCCTACTTCAGTTTTTCCGCCGTGGGCAGTCAGGTTTGGCCACGACTTGATTTCAATTCTCCAGCCCTGATCATCGGCCAGGTGCAGGTGGAATACATTCATCTTATAATAAGCCATGTGGTCAATGATACTTTTCACTTCGTCGACCGTAAAGAAATGACGGGCCACATCGAGCATTGTTCCCCGATAGCTGTAAGCCGGAAAGTCGCGAATAGTGCCGGTTGCAATTTTCCAGGGGCCCCGTTGCTTTTCTCCCAGTTCGACTTTAGCTGGCAAAAGCTGACGGATCGTCTGAATGCCATGAAATAACCCGGCCGGTTTATTGGCCGTCAGGTTAACCGATTTTTCATTAATGACCAATTGGTAACCTTCCTCGCCCAGTTCGGCATCATCGCCCGAAAGCGACAAAAAAATGTTTCCGGGAGCCGGAGCATTGGCACTTGTTTTTACATCGATGGACAGACCTGTTGAAGGGTTGAGTTTATCAGCCAGATACTGCCCGATCTGCACCAATTCAGCAGACTCGCCCTGAACATAGATATCCGTCTGATCGGTCAGATCGAATGCTCCACCTTTCGAAAGGACAGAAACAGGTTTAGGAATAAGATTCTCTTTGGAAAGATCGGAAGGTTTACAGCCCGGTTGAATTATAACGAAGGCCAGAGAAACCGCCACTACAGCTATTTTTTTGGTTTTCATCCACTTCATCACGCGAAATATTGATTCGAATTAGTTTTTGGTTTAAATTTTCTATCGGGAAGTATCTTCACTAAACCTCCCCGCCATCCTGACATACTGAAAGATTCACAAATCTATCGATATTATCCTGAAAACAAACTGATAAATGCCGTATCATGCCTGAAAATAAACCTCAGATTCGCTACATTTGAGAAGCTTAAATTTTCAGAAACCCCAAAACTCACCTTTATGAAAGCAATACTATTTTCGCTTGCCACTATTTTCCTGATGTTTTCGTGCAATACGAATCAGAAAAAACAACTGGCCGAAAAACGTCGGGCCGATTCCATTCAACAGGTACAACAGTTGGAACGCGAAAAATTTTTGGCCGACAGCCTGGCCAAAGCCGAACGCCTTGAACAAGCCTCAACCGCTTTCGGACAACTTAAATTCGGGATGAGTCGCGACACTGTTCAGGCGATCATGAAAAGAACACTTAACCAGGGAAAGAGCAAGACCCTGGGAGCATACGAATACTATTTTTCCCCGGTTTTCAACGATGCCGGACAGCTTTACATGCTGCAATTGCAAACTGCTTCCGAATCGTCGCTCCAGTTGGAATCAACCGTCCGGGCCAAAGTCGATAACCTGAAACAGATCATTGCCACCAAATATGGCGAACCGAAAAAAACATTTGGCTACCCTGACGATTTTGCCTTTGTTGAAACGACATCACAATGGACAAACATTTGGGAGTTCGATACCAAAACCATCAAAATCGGGGTTGCCCACGACCCCGCAGGCTCGCGATACAAAGCTATTTGCTGGATTTACGACGATCCGCTGCGGGTAAAGCAAATGAACAAAGGAAAAGATTTGCTCAAATCGAAGATTGAAAAAGCCGCTGTTGATTTTTAGTACGCACAATACAATTACCAAAAACCATGAAATACAGAAATCTTGGAAATACGGAAGTTCAACTTTCGGCCATTGGGCTTGGGTGCATGGGAATGAGCCACGCCTACGGAGAAAAAAACGACAGTGAATCGATCGAAACCTTGCACAAAGCGCTCGACCTGGGAATTAATTTTGGGGATACCGCCGATTTTTACGGAAATGGCGAAAACGAAGAACTGATTTCGAAAGTATTGGTTCCTAACCGCGACAAAATTTTTATCGCCACTAAATTTGGGTTCCGGGCCACACCCGAGAATGCTTTTACTCTGGATACCTCCCCTGCCTATATGAAAAAAGCAGTTGAAGCCAGTTTGCGCCGCCTGAAAATTGAAACCATCGATCTGTATTATGCCCATCGGATTGATCCCAATGTTCCGGTCGAAGAAATGGTTGGAGCCATGAGCCTGTTGGTGAAAGAAGGGAAAGTGCGTTACCTGGGGCTGTCAGAGGCTTCGCCCGAATCAATACGAAAAGCACATGCGGTTCACCCGATATCCGCGCTTCAGAGCGAATTTTCGTTGCTCACCCGCGATGCCGAAAAAGAAATCATCCCGCTTTGCAAGGAACTGGGAATAACATTTGTCCCGTTCAGCCCGCTGTCACGAGGACTGGTAACCAATACCATCGATCAAAGTGCATTGAAAAACGGAGATTTCCGAAAAACACTACCACGGTTCGACAACGAACACTGGGAAAACAATACCAAACTAGCCAAGGCTTTTGCTGAAATAGCGGAAGGGAAAAATTGTACCCCGGCACAGTTGGCTTTGGCCTGGGTGCTGTCGAAAGGGGATCACCTGATTCCTATCCCCGGAACCAAACGAAGAAAATACCTCATTGACAATGCCGGCGCCACTGATGTAATTCTTTCGGCATCAGACATTCAGGAAATCGAAAATTTGCTCGTTCGCTTTCCGAACATCGGAGCCCGTTACAACGAAAACATGGCCAAACTGGCAGGAAAATAAAAAGCAACAAGATTGAATAAAAAGCAGAAAGCCCCGCGCTCGCGGGGCTTTCTGCTTTTATTCTTCAACAATAACGATCTTTTCAATTAAATCGCCCTGACGAATATCGTCAATGACTTCGAGGCCTTCGTAAACCTTGCCGAAGCAAGTGTGCCGGCGGTCAAGGTGCGAAGTATTCCGACGATTGTGGCAGATGAAAAACTGCGAACCTCCGGTGTTGCGTCCGGCGTGTGCCATCGACAAAACTCCACGGTCGTGATATTGGTTGCCGCCATCAGTTTCACATTTGATGGTGTAACCCGGTCCTCCGGCTCCTGTTCCGTTCGGACAACCACCCTGAATGACAAAATCAGGAATCACGCGATGGAAAGTCAATCCATCATAAAAACCGCTCTTAGCCAACTTAATGAAGTTTTCCACAGTTCCCGGAGCATCCTGATCGTACAGGTCCACTTTCATAACCCCTTTACTGGTATAAATTTCTGCTTTACTCATTGGTAAATTTATTAATGATTGACTGCAAAAATACGAATTTTAAAAGAAACGTGAATTAAGGTCCAATCACCTGCCCGGAACCGGCTTCTTTTTCGAGGAGTTCCGGATTTCTAGCGTGGTCTTCATTTCAACCTGAACCGGTAGCGCTGTCGGGTTTTTAATCCGCTCGAAAAACAGGCGGGCAGCTTCCTTTCCCATTTCGAAGGTGGGATGGGTAACCGAAGTTAAGGATGGTTCAACCACTGTAGAATGATATTCTCCGGTAAATCCAACCAGTGAAATGTCGGTGGGAATGTTCAGCCCGAATTGCCTGATTTCTTTCATAGCCGAGAAAATAACCGTATCGTTGATTCCAAAAATGCCATCGGGATGTTTTTTCAGCCGCAACAAACTCCGCGTTGCCCGTGAAGCATCATCGGGACTGAGGTCGCAATGAATAACCAAATCTTCGTCAAACGGCAGATTACAATCCTGCAACCCGAGCAAATAACCCTGATATCGTTCCTGCGAAATGCTCAAATGTGCCGGCCCGCTAATGAACGAAATCCGGCGGCATCCATTCTCATAAAAATGACGGGTGACCCGACGGGCGGCATCGGCATTATCGGCAACCACACTAGGCACTTCGTCAGTGCGGCATACACGGTCGAAAAACACCAGGGGTATCTCGTTGTTTATCAGCGGATCAAAATGATCGTAACAACAGGTTTCCTGGCTCAGGCACACAATCAGTCCTTCAACCCTGGTTTTCAGAAGATTCTGGACCGACTCCACTTCTTTTTCATACGACTCACTCGATGACGAGATCAGGATGTAATACCCTTTTTGCTTGGCCACGTATTCAATTCCGGAGATTACCGATGAGAAAAAATGGGTTACCAAATCAGGCACAATTACACCAATCATGCGCGTTTCCTGACGAAGCAATCCCATTGCCAACGGGTTGGGCGTATAATTTTTGGCACGCGCAAGTTCCTGAACCTTCCGGATCAGTTCAGGTCTGATATCCGGATGATTCCGCAATGCTCTGGAAACCGTTGATATGGAAATATTTAATTCGGTTGCCAGGTCCTTCAGTGAAACATGCCTTTTGGCCATAAAATAAGGTTTGTTATATTCTCTGATGTGAATACAAAACTAAGAGATTCTTTGTCTTTCAATTGAGAACAACGATAAACTGGTATTTTCGTTAATCTTCAATCGCCCCGTACATGATGGCAGCCAGCCGGTCCCACAGTTCTTTGTGACGGGTACGAAAAATCTGGGTCATTCCCACAAAAATCAGGTTCTCTTTCGGATCGATGAAAAACTTGGTGTTGAAATAACCGCTCCATTCAAAAGTTCCGGGCGACTTGACACTTATTCCCCTCCCCTGATCGGTGATGAGCGAAAAGCCCAGGCAATAGGTTTCGCCGGGACGTGTGCTGTATCCTTTCCCTTCCTGGTTGAGTTTTATCATCTGATCGCCGGTCATCACCTCAATGGTTTTCCGGCTCAAAATACGTTTACCGTTGTAAATGCCATTATTCTGCAAGGCCTGAATAAAAGTGGCATAATCCAGCGCAGTGGAGGAAAGCCCTCCCCCTCCGGCATAATGGTTGTTGTCGGCCTGAAGCGGATAATCCAAAAAGAGCGAAATTTTGCCAACATTAGCTGCCATTTCAAGAGTCCCGTCTTCGCGCTGCGAGTAAATCGGAACCAGTCTTCCCTGTTTCTCTTTAGGCAGGTAGAAATACGTATTTTTCATTCCCAGTGGCTCAAAGATATTTTTCCGGAAATAATCGCTCAGTTTGAGTCCCGAAACCACTTCGACCACCCGGCCAAGCACATCCATATTCAATCCATAGTTATATTTTTCTCCGGGTTGAAAGGCCAGCGGAACTCCGGCCAGGCGATTAATGAACTCTTCGCTGGTACAGTTTGCATGCGACAAGCCAAAACCGGTAACACCCAACTTTTCATATACTCCCCGTACTGCTCCTTTCGAAAAGTCGCCATACACGATTCCGGAAGTATGGGTAAGCAACTGACGAATGGTAATGGGCGATTTGGCCGGAACGGTCGTGAAAGTCGAATCCTTCTCGTTAAACTGGTCGAGCACCTTCGAATCTTTGAATGCGGGAATATACGTATAAACCGGATCGTCGAGTCCCAGTTTGCCCTGTTCATAAAGTTGCATAATGGCAACGGTTGTCACTGCTTTGGTCATCGAGGCAATACGGAAAATATCGTCCTTTTGATAAGGTACTTTTTTCTCCACCGACCGGAATCCAAAGCTTTTATAGTACACAATCTGACCGTCGCGGGCGACCAGGAAAACGCCACCTGGAATATAGCCTTTGGCCACATATTCCTGAATGGCCTGATCGAGCAACTGAAGTCGTTTGGCCGACATGCCCACCAGTTCGGCAGGTCCTTCGGTAAGCACCTCTGGATGTTGAGCCCATAACGGGAACTGAAAAGCAACCAGAAGAATAAGTATTAAAAATCGTTTAAGCATATATTTTGGTTTTTAAGGTTTAAAAAAGATCGGTCAAAATTAAGTCACGAAAATGGCCAATACTCATACAAACATGGCTAGCCAATTCAGGTTCAAGTTCCTGGTTTCCTGAATTCACATATACAATCCGACCTATTCCGGCTGCAATAGCCGAGCGGATGCCCGAAAAAGAATCTTCGAAAACCACACACTCTGCCGGAGTCAGATTGAGCCGTTCGGATGCCCGCAGGAAAATATCAGGAGCGGGCTTGCCCGGGAATGAGCCATCATCAAATACAATCTGATCGAGGTTAAACCATCGCTCCAGCTTAAAGTGACGAATATAAAAATCGAGGTTCCCGCGTTCCGAAGCGGTAGCAATCGTCATCGGAACCTTTTGTTCTTTCAGTCTGTCAAGCAGTTCAATAACGCCTTCGGCCAGTTTAAGTTTTCCGTTAAGCGAGAGACAAATATTCCGGTAGATCGATTCTTTTTTGTTTGCCAAAGCCTCCATCCGGGCAGGATCAATTGCTCCACAGGCCAGGTAACCTATGATATCAGGATTCATCCTTCCATGCAAATGACGGCGCATCTCTTCCGTTGTAAATTCCCTGCCCCGTATCTCCATGGCAATGATCTGCCAGGCCTGTTCGTGGTAAGCTGAATCCCAAAAGAGAGTTCCGTTAAAATCAAATATAAATCCTTTCATTACAACCAGTTATTAAAGATCGAATTTCCTGACAAAACCTCATTTATGCCGATTCCTGTAAACATCCAGGGCGGCAGGAAACACCTGCAAAGCCCGTTCGAAGATGCCCAGCGAATAAGCAATGGTCAATCCATAGTTAGTCATCGGAACACCGGCCATTCGGGCTTTCATCAGCCGCGAGAGCATTTCGCGACGGTTCCACATGCAGGCCCCGCAATGCACAATCAGTTTAAATTCCGGTAAATTATCCGGGAAATCATGTCCCCGGTGATGTGCGAAGTTCAGTTTACCTCCCACATATTGGTTGAGCCAATGCGGAATTTTTATGGTGCCGATGTCTTCTTCAATCGGATGGTGCGAGCAGGCTTCGGCAATCAAAACCTTGTCGCCGGGTTTCAACTGGTCGATGGCCGTGGCGCCTTTTACCATTTCTTCCAGATCGGCCTGAAAACGGGCGTACAGGATGGAGAAACTTGTCAGGGGCACGTCTGGCGGAGTGAGGGCTGCAACTTTGGCAAATGCCTGGCTATCGGTCACTACCAGTTTTGGCGCTTTGGTGAATCGGGTAAAGACCTCCTGAAGTTCACTGTCTTTTACCACCACACTAATTGAACCGGCATCAAGCAAATCGCGGATGCTTTGAACCTGCGGCAAAATGATGCGTCCTTTGGGCGCTTCCTTGTCAATTGGCACAACCAGCACGGCCATCTCGCCCGGACCAACCAAATCGGAAACAATGCACGACCGGTTGACAAAATCGTCGGGGGCATGTTTCAGGATCGCCTGCCGCAAGTCATCGATGCCAAACCGGGTGAGCGCCGAAGTTTCGACAACCGGAACCTTTCTTTCGGAAATGCCTGACGGCAAAACCTCCGGGGCCTGAGCCAGATCGCACTTGTTAAAAACGACAATCGAAGGGACTGACCGATCGTTCAGTTCTTTCAGGATGCCATCTTCAAAATCGCCCCACTCGTCGGCTTTCGCAACAATCAAACCCAGTTCGGTCCGGTCGAATACCGACATGGTTTTTTGAATTCGCTTCTCGCCCAGCGCACTGTCGTCATCTATTCCGGCAGTATCGATAAATAAAACCGGCCCCAGCGGTAACAATTCCATGGGTTTCTCAACCGGATCGGTCGTAGTTCCGGCGATATCTGAAACAATGGAAACTTCCTGATTGGTCAGCGCGTTGAGCACCGATGATTTCCCGGCATTGCGCCGTCCGAAAATTCCGATGTGAAGTCTGAAAGATTTGGGTGCCTGCATGGTGAAGTAATTTAGAGCCTCCAAATTACACATAAGAAAAGATGAAAAACAAGCGACAAGGCATAAAAACAGAATAAATTTTATCGGCCCCATTATAGCGCACTTATACAACACTTTATCCCCGATTTATCAGGAAAGTTAGGATCAGCAACTGAAATTTATTTGTCGGCGCTGTATGCTTTTTGTTTAATTTTGATCCTCATTTTCCAAAAAGGCAAATGAAAGGCATCGCATAAAAATGTTATCGGTTTGATATGAAAATAAATTTCTCTTTCAAGACATTGGCAAACCATTTTAAAGAGCGTGCAAAACCATTTTTGCGTGAGAATAAAAACATTATCCTTCAGTTCATTTTCACCCTTTTCTTTATTGCCATAGGCATCTGGTTTATCCGGCACGAACGTTCGGAACTGGTCCAGGTAAAAGAAGTACTTGGAACTGCCAACTGGATCTGGGTACTCACCGGTTTAAGCCTGACGGCCATTTATATTCTGCTCCAAGGATTAATGTATGTCTATTCGTTCGCCTCGGTCCGACACCGGGTTTCTTTAACCGATTCGACCATCCTTTTTATTAAACGAAACTTCATCAGTGTCTTCCTACCAGCAGGTGGGGTGTCGTCGCTGGCATTCTTTACCGGAACCATCGAAAAGAAAGGCATAAAGAACAGTCACATTCATTTTGCCTCATCAATTTATGGTTTTGTCGGCATCCTTTCAGTAGTCATTGTTGCAATTCCCGCTTTCATGTATGCCATTATCGAAGGAACCATCGGTTCGGGCGAATGGTATGCCCTGGCTACTATCGTGCTGTTGTCCTCTGCCCTTTTCCTGATTTACCGTTCCATCATGAAAAAAGGAGTGGTTTACAGCCTGATGACAAAATACTTCCCGTCGGCCGAAGTATTCATGAATGACCTTCAAAACAACAAGATCGACCGGAAAAATTTCCTGTTTACCATCCTGACTTCGGTCGTCATTGAATTTATCGGGATTGCGCATCTGTATGTGGCCATGATCGCGCTCAATTTTCAGCCATCACTGCTGGGCGCGGTGATGGGATACATCATTTCGGTCATCTTCCTGATTGTTTCACCGTTCCTGCGCGGACTTGGAGCCATTGAAGTATCAATGACCTATGTTTTAATCCGGTTCGGTTTTGGAAATGTCAACGCCATTGCCATCACATTTTTGTATCGGTTTTTCGAATTCTGGATGCCCCTGTTTTCCGGAATAATCGCGTTCCTGTCAAAACTGAACAAAGTGCTGATGCGTGTTTTCCCGGCATTCTTCATGATGATGCTCGGAATTATCAATATCATTTCCGTGTTGACACCCGCTATTTCGGAACGATTGACCCTGCTGAAAGATTTTCTGCCGGTACAGGCCATTCATGCCTCAAATTACCTGGTTCTGGCAGCCGGGCTACTCCTACTGGCCACCGCCGCATTCCTGCTTAAAGGCTTGCGCACCGCCTGGTGGTTTGCCATGGTTTTAAGCCTGGTTTCGTTAGTCGGGCACATTACCAAAGCCATTGATTTTGAAGAAGCTATTATCGCCTTGGGAGCGGTTGCTGTTTTATTGGGCACCCGAAAAGAATACTATGTCAGGAACAATCCCAAACTCCGGAACATCGGGCTGCAAACCGCAGTCCTTACCGCTATTGCCACTATTATATATGGAATAGTAGGCTTTTATTTTCTGGACAAAAAACATTTCAATATCGACTTTAGTGTTTTGCAATCTTTGCGTTATACACTTCAAAATTATTTCCTGATTGGCTGCGATGAACTGGTTCCCGGAAGTAGTTTTGCAAAAGATTTTTTACTCTCGATCAACGTCAGCGGCTTCCTGTCTATCGCATTCCTGATTTATACTCTCGTGCGTTCATACGTTCCTGAGGCAAGCGCTACCGAAGAAGAACTTGAACAGGCCAACCAACTGGTGAAAGCTTTCGGCAATTCGGCACTCGATCATTTTAAGACTTCCAGCGACAAGATGATCTTCATTTCTGAAAGCAAAAAGGCTTTTATTGCTTACCGCATTTCAGGAAATTTCGCGGTGGCTCTTGAAAATCCGGTGACTGAAAACGAGGAGGAAATGAAAAAATGCATCTCGGAGTTTGACCGGTATTGTTTCGAAAGCGGGATGAAAAGTATCTATTACCGGGTACCTGAAGAAAGTTTGGGAATGTATCATCAACTCCCCAAGAAAGATTTGTTCATCGGGCAGGAAGGAGTGGTCGAATTAAACACCTTCAAACTCGAAGGAGGCGCCCGCAAACCCATGCGCAATGCCATCAACAAGGTGATTGACCGTGGCTATAAAGCAACGGTTCACGAAGCGCCGGTAAAAGACGGTGTTCTTCAGAAAATAAAAGCGGTGAGCGACGAGTGGCTCAGCAACATGGGCCGTTCGGAAATCATCTTCTCGCAAGGGATGTTCGATTGGGAGGAACTTAAAAAACAGACCATTATTACCGTTGAGAGTCCCGAAGAAAAAATCATAGCTTTTCTGAATATCATTCCCGACTACGCTCCGGGAGAAGGAACTTATGATTTGATCCGCAAAACAAGCGATGCCCCAAATGGAGTAATGGATTTTATCCTGGTCGAGCTTTTCAAATACCTGAAATCAAAAGAAATCACTTTCGTCAATCTGGGATTTGCGCCTATGAGCGGGCTGGATGATCCGCATACGTTCCCTGAAAAATCCATGAAATTCGCCTACGAGAAGATCCGGTCATTCGCTCAATACAAAGGACTGCGCGAATACAAGGAAAAATTCGATCCGCAGTGGCACAACAAATACCTCATTTATCAGCACGATTACGATCTGCTCCAGGTTCCGGCAGTACTGACCAATGTTATAAAACCTTAGCGACTGCCGAACCAATAATTGTTTTAATTTAGTTGCTGAAACCGGGATAAAAAGCACCCATTAAAAACCTATCGCTCCGATGAAAAAATATCTGCGTATTGCCCTGTTGATTGTCCTTATCATACTTGCCCTCGGCTTTTGGTGGAGGTATTATTTTGTTTTTGGGGAAGGCGTAAAAGCCGGGAACCTCAACTTCTTTGTCAAAAAAGGCTTTGTCTTTAAAACCTACGAAGGACGACTGATCCAGGAAGGTTTTAAAACTGCCGCACCGGGAGCGCTTCAAAGCAATGAATTTGATTTTAGTGTGACCAACGACAGCATTGCCACTATCCTTGAGCGCCAAAGCGGCCGTTTTGTTGAACTCAGGTACAAGGAATACCTGCATCCACTTCCCTGGCGCGGCATGAGCAAATATGTGGTAACCGAGATCCTGACTTCTGAACAGGGTACGACCGATAAAAAACTCCCGTTGCAATAAATACCTGAGGGTTATTATTCAAAACCTCCCCGGATGAAGGATTGCCGACTTTTTGTCTTTGACTAGCAACGGCATTCATGCCATTGGAAAATGATATTTCCCCTTCATTTCCCGGTTATTCCTTTGTGGGTTGCGTCAAAAGGCTGACGGACTAATCAGGTTAAACAACAAAAGGCTGTTTCAGGAGTTAAACTTTGAAACAGCCTTTTGTGCTTTATAAAGAACTTGTATTCCGTCTTCTTAAAAAATATAGCGGATTGAAATAGCGCCGCCATCTCCCCAGAAGCCCGACGAACCAATCACATTAATCATCGGTTTCCAATCTAAACCAATGTTTATCGGTATTTCTTTGAAATTGTATTCCAGTCCAAGGATTCCATCAATACCAATAACCGAGTTATTTCCACTGTCAAAACGATCGTCTTTATCTCCATTCCAGAAACCGATATGGCCGCCAAATCCGTAGTACCAGTTCAGGCGGGGGGTATCAAATGCCTGATTGTGTATTTCGTACAAACCGGTAAGGGCAACCCCACCCCAGCGCCAATCAAGTAATCCTTCGAATGCTGCTTTCTGATTTAAAAAGTGTTTCACGGTTAATCCGGCTCCCCATCCGCTCCGGATTCCGATTCCCGTCTGGTAATCCTGTGCCTGAACTTCTGCACCAACGAAAAGGGCAACGAGTAGTACAAATATTAACTTCTTCATAGAATAAAATTTTAATGGTTTTATGCTTTGAATAATAGTAACGACATTGATTTGTTTTTGTTGTTCGCGATTCTCAAACAAAGATAATGTTTCGGTCCTAATTATTGTCCTGTAAAATAAATCCTACTTTGGGAATGTTTTCGATGCAAATGCCGGGATCGGAACTGAAATATTTCCGAAGCTTGGAAATAAACACATCCAGGCTCCTTCCTGCAAAATAATCGTTCTCGCCCCAGATAGCAGTTAAAATCTGCTCGCGGCGAACAACTTTATTCTTATAAAGACACAGTATCTTCAGGATAGTACTTTCACGTTCGGTCAGCCGGCGCTTTTGCCCGTCAAATTCAAGCGATTGGTTCTGAAAATCAAATTCATATTTTCCGATCAGGAAGACCTCCTCGCCCGAATTTTTTGAAAGCTGGATCCGGTTCAGGATGGCATTGATCTTATAAAAAAGTTCGTCCTCATCAAAAGGTTTGGTCACATAATCGTCAACCCCGATTTCGTAGCCTTTCATTTTGTCTTCCTTCAGCGAACGCGCAGTCAGGAATATGATGGGAACCTGGGAGTTCAGGATCTTCATCTTTTTTGCCAGCGTAAAACCATCCATTTTGGGAAGCATCACATCGAGAATACAAAAATCAAAATTCCCATTCTGAAAGCCGGTGAAAGCCGTCAGCCCATCGCGGTAAAGCTTCACTGAAAACCCTTTCTGTTCCAGAAATTCAACCAGCAAAAATCCCAGATTGAGGTCATCTTCGACCAGCAAAATATTTATGATCCGGCTCATAAGTAAATGAAACTAATACAACATCTTTTCGCTTATCATTTTTCACACTCCGGATTTCACTTTCGAAACCGGCAGAATTATCGTGAAAGTGCTCCCCTTCTTCGGGATACTTTTTACGGTAATCGTTCCCTGATGTGCCTTAACCACGGTGCTCACGTAATACAGCCCGATTCCGAACCCTTTGGTGTTGTGCATGTCGCCAGTCGAAACCCGGTAGTACTTTTCGAAAATACGTTTATGTTCGCGGCTTGGAATCCCGATCCCTTCGTCGGTTACCGAAATGACAATCCGATCAACTGCATTTTTCGTTTCAACAGTAATAAACGGTTTTTCCTGTGAATATTTTATGCAGTTCGAAAAAAGATTGGAAAACACATTGGTTAGATGCAGGCTATCGGCGATCACAGTCGATTTACCGGCCCCGAAAGTGCAGTTAATTTCGGCATCGCTTTGTTTTACCTGGAACGATACGGATTTAATGGCATCGTTAATCAACTGATGGATGTCAACGGGTGCTTTATCGTATTCAAACCCGCTGTTCTCAACGGCGGCCAATTGCAAAAGCCTGTCAACCTGCCGTTGCAGTTTCTTGTTTTCTTCTTTAATAGCTGTTGCAAACTGGCTGATGGTTTGATCGCCCGATTTTTGGCTTCGGTTCAGGATCAGGTTGCCCGCCAGCGAAATCGATGAAATCGGGGTCATGAATTCATGCGTCAGGTTGCCGATCATGTCTTTCACCTGTTGCGCAAAATTCCGCTCGCGACGGTAGTACGACAATATCAGGAAAATAGAGAAGATGGTAACCAGGATTAATAAAACCGAGGTTGCAAACATCAGACCGACCCGCTTCAGAATAAATGAACTCTTCCCAGGAAAATGAATGGCCAGATCAATGCCTGCATCCGGAAACGGAGAGGAAAATGACTGATGGAACAATTCGCCGTTCTTAATTTTCGCATTCCGGTCAAGCGACAAGGTATCTTCGCCGTTGATCAGGATGAAATGAAAGTCGAGGTTGATGTGATAGAACTCAAGTTCTTTCTGAACCGTTGAATCTAGCCGGTAAATAATATTCTGGGTAAACACTTCCTGCGAATTAATCAGGCTGTCCTTTTCAATGCTGTTTTGCATGGCTGTGTTCAACTCTTCATCTTTAGCCATGTTCAATGCGGTTTGCTGAAGGGCCATATTTACTCCCTTGGTAAAGATTGCTTCCTGCAGCCTGATCGATTCCTGCAGCCAGTATATTTGGATTACCAACAACCCTGCCATAGAAACAATAACCGAGATGGTTAATAATAGCCTACCCGTTTTCTTATTCAGATGAAATTTTATCCGGTTCATTTTACTCAACAATCAATGTTTACACACCTGTTTATCAGCCCCTACTCCCTGATTTTCAAATTCAAAACAAAGATATTCAATAATCCTATCTGACAGGGGATTTTAACATCGCATTAACAACTCAGTAACCTTCGTTAGGTTTTTGCCGACCTACATTTGAAATGTCAATCGAAGCAATTAAAACGATGATATAATACAAATATTTATTCCGGCATCAGTGGTAAAACCCGAAAGGGCAAAATCTCAACAATGTTGGAATGACAAAAAAACAACAATTTAAATTTCAAGATCATGAAAAAGTTAGTTTTAATTTCGGTATGTGTATTGAGTTTAGCTCTTGTTGGTAGCGCTGCTACTTCTATGCAAACACAAACTCCTGTTAAGAAAGAAGCTGCTGCTCCTGCTGCTAAAAAAGAAGTAAAGAAAGCTCCTGCTAAAAAAGCTGAAGCTAAGAAAGATGCTGCTGCAACTACTGCTGCTAAACCAGCTACTCCTGCTGCAAAACCAGCTGCTGCTCCTGTTAAGAAATAAGTTTACTTTTTTCTGTATAAAAAATGCTCCGGGCTACGGGGCATTTTTTTTGTCCTTATCACAAGTATATACAAGTTTCTTAATTATACCTGATATTATCAAAACCATTGTATCGAACTCAGGTTAATAATGCAAATCAAGAGTTGAATTTTTAAACCTGAAAGGTTGTAATGAAATGTTTCACTTACTTAAGTAATAGAAACAATTTATTGTCGTATTTTTTTAGTACTCACCCCCACGTCCGCAGGGCGGACGTTCCCCCTCTCTTTCAGAAAGAGAGGGGGAAGCATCGCAGATGCGCGAGGGTGAGTCCGTATTTAAATGCAAATTCGAGTACGACATTATTTCATTTTCAGTACTTGTCTCTCATTCCCAAAAAAAAGATTCAAATAATCCTGCCGGCCAGGCTTGATTAACTCATTGATGATTGTATCCGCAGGATTTTCTGCCTTCAGCTTTTCCAGTTCTTCTTTGCCTTCTTTTTCATTTCCGGCTAAAACTAACGAAATGGCCCTGTTTAACCGGATTGCCTTAATTTGTTCCTTTTTCTCCGGATTCTGAATTTCCCCATCGAATAATTCTACACTTTTTTGGTAATATTTCAGGGCGCTTATGGAATCTCCCAGTTTCTCGTGCAGCAATCCGGCAATGGTCCATCCCTGTGCAAAATCAGGTTTTTTCTTTATTACCATCTCGATCTCAGCCAAAGCTTTGTCGAATTCCTTTTTACTGATGTAAATGCCTGTTTTATTCGAATGAGGCAAATAATAAGCAGGATCAAGCTCAATGGCCTGGTCAAATAAAACCAGCGCGCTGTCGTTTTGTGAACGCTGCATCAGTTGTACCGCTTTATTATTCAGCTCAATAGCTTTCGGATTATAAGCTTCTTTTTTCACAGGAGCCGAACAAGATGCCAAAAAAATCAAAATCAGGTTTAATGCAATTAATCGTGTCATTGATGATATTTTTAGTGTTTAGTATTTCTTAATTAATGCCGTTTAGTTAGGCCAATTCATCGTCCGTGGACTGAAGCCAACGTCAAAGAATAGGCTCAGCTTTGTTTTAGAAAATTGTTGATTTGAAATGCTTTTATACTTTGCCGTCTCGCTTTAGCGTTCGACTGAGCTCACGCCAAAGTCGGACGGACATGGAAATATTGGTTTTCCAAACCAAACGATATTGATTTCTTAATAATTGTTTCTTGTAACTCATCGAATTGTATATCTAATGTCTTTGCTATCCGCTAATTTCAATACAATATCTTTGATTCCGATTATGCTGGAATAATCAAGTTTTGAGATTGGGAAAAACACGAATGAATTGTCCCGTTTTTGAATCGTAAAGTCACCTGATTTGCACTCAATTGATTTAATCTCCAGCCAATCAATTTTATATT
This sequence comes from uncultured Odoribacter sp., assembly GCA_964488805.1. GTDB lineage: Bacteria > Bacteroidota > Bacteroidia > Bacteroidales > Prolixibacteraceae > Aquipluma. Next base: position 19,347 of record CAZAVU010000061.1, read on the forward strand.
CCTTTTCGAAAACGCCAAGCTTCATATCAATCATTTCACTGTCGATATAAACGAAGGCCTTTCCAAAGAATCTTTCAACCGAAGTTCCAAGTCCCGTAAAAATATGAGTCACTCCGATTAAAGCAAAACTTCCCGAATAAATCCAATCAAAGACTCTTATCAAATCATTCTCCGCCAATCTGGCGACTATCCATAAAATTGAAATCAGACACATTGAAATTCCAAGTATCAAACGAAAAATTGATTTCGCATTATTCTTCAATAAATCCTGGGTATATTCCATTGGTTATTCTTTTTGTCATTATGCAAATCAAGGGTTAAAAATAAATACAGATGATATACAGGAGCTCAACATTATCTGCAAGGATATTTATTCATGGTAATTTAGCGGAGTGATTAAAAAATATTGTTGAATATTTTCAAACGAAGCGGGAGTGACCCTAACGCCTGCCTTTGTAATAAGCTTACTATTATTGGCTCCTGCTATTTGATACCTGCCTGTTGCATTAATTAACATCCAACTGCTTGTTGAGCAAACCATGACATTGTCATCTATTACTGTTCCATAATTCGTACCCGAATGCTGCTGATTGGCTTCATCATTTATTTTATTCAACTCTTTGGCTTTATTCCATAACTTTTCGGCTTCGTCCTTATTTAGTGGTTGGGCCACTCCCCAATTATCACCCTTCCCTCTCATCTGTGCTATTTCCGCATCCCTTTTCCCGTATCTTTTAACAAATGTTTTTTCATCAATAACTCTTGTACCTTCACCTGCTTGATTATCCATGTAAAGCCTATGCCCGTCGACAACTTTGACGCAAGTAACCGTATGCGTAAAATTTGCATCGTTATCGTTTAACGCAGCATCAACCTTTGCTTGCTGCTTACTGATCCATGTATCGACAGGGCCTATCAATATTACATCTCCCGGTTGAATTTCAGATAACTTTATGGGAGGAACCGGAGCCATTTTACTATCCAGTTTTGCTTTGATTAATGAATCTTGCCTGACCAAATCGTTATAATATTTTTTACACCAGTAATTGGGTTGTTCCAGTCTGATTTTAAACTGTTCCTTTTGATAGTCCACCCAGGTTTGAGTGTTATTATCGAGCATGTTTTGTTCGTTCAATACAACAACCGACGGGTCCCAGGCTGGCTTCTCATCAATAAGCCCTTTGTATGTCAGTTCTTTGACTCCATTATCAAGTACTTTGTATGATTTCATCATCTTGTCGTGCTGCACCTGCTGAATGGAATCGTTATATCGTTTTAGTTCTGCTGCACGAATTGCTGCAATTCTGTTTTTTTCCTGCTCTTCCTGTTGTTCCCTGAGCTTATCCTGTTCGGTTTGTTTATATGTTGAAGGGGCGAAAATATTATTCAACACTCCTTGCAATACCCCCTGCAATACCTCTTGTTGTATATTTTGTCCGGAGGAAGAAGAAGAGCGGGAACCTGCTGGCGGATTGTAGTATTTACACCACGTCTTATGGTTACCGTTCATGCCTCCACATTCAACACATTGAATTCCTGTCTGGCTGTAAATATTAATACTCATCAACAAAAACAAGGCAGACAAATAATACTTTATTTTTGTTTTCATGTCAATTAGTTGTTCAGTTTATACTCCCATTCGTAGATTTTATCTTGTGCCGCACGGGCATCGGGTGCATCGGGCACAAGTAGCAGGTATTTTTTTATATTAAAAATGGCATAAGCAAAATCGTTGATTTGTGCCGCTAATAATGCCATATTGTTATATGCCTGAGGATATGAGAAGATATTAATTTTCATTGCTTTTTCATATAATCTCAAAGCCGATATATATTCTTTTTCCTCATTGGCAGCATTGGCTTGAACTATCAACCTTCGTTGTTCTTCCGATAAGGATGACTTTTGTCCACTTGTCATGTATTGTTCTGCTTCTTTTTTGAATTTTTGAAGCATATTTTCAAACACCTCATTATTCATTCTATTATTCATTCTAATTTGTAAGGAATAGAGACAATCTGCTAAATGAGTGGCAATAGTATATGTTTCATCATTTAGTCCCGATGATTGGTGATATCCAGAGGTAAGAATTAAATCTTCAATTTTCAGATATGCATCATATCGGTTCAATGTATTATTGAATGAAACCGAGATATTACGCTTTTCCTTTTCATCGATGATCAGGATAACATTGTTTTTTGTATGAATGCAAATACTGTCTTCAAAAAAATCCACATCCTCTATTTTGTATAATTTCTCTTTGTACTTCACCTTATACAATTTAACCATAGCTTCTTTTATCCACTCTTTGGTTGTATTCCCGGTAGCGATTTTAGGATAGTATATATCTTGTGCTAACGATGTTGATGAAATAAATACCAAACTTACAATAACGATAAAAAGCCTTTTTTTGAACTTATGTAGTTGTTTCATCTGAATAAATTTTCAAAGTTTATTTCTGCAACTCTCGCATCAGTGCCAGTTTTTCATACTAGCTCTGCTGCACATGGAATAGCCATTTATTCATTTTCGGTTTGTATAAGCTTTAACTCTTATGGCTATTTCATGGTATTCTATTTTCCAATTTCTGCTTCCCATTCATAAATCTTATCCTGTGCAGCCCGCGCATCTTCTGTTTCGGGAACCAACATCAGGTATTTTTTCATGTTGAGTATGGCAAGATTGTAATCCTTGAGTTGTGCAGCTAACAAGGCCATATTATTATAGGCCGAAGGATATGAAGTCGGATTTACTTGTATTGCTTTTTGGTAAAAACCCAATGCTTCTTTGTACTCTTTTTTCTCGCTTTTACTGTTTGCCTGTACAATAAATTTACGCTGTTCTTCGGTAATGACAGGTTTAACTTTCAATTCACGATATTTGGTAGCTAATTCAATGAATAGAACGCTATCAGCTTTAATTTCCTCCAAACGTTCAGCATTGTAACTGTCAGGGTGTAGGATATAGTAAATGGTTTCTGCAAAATCTTGTGCCGATTCTTGAGAAACAAATTGAAATGAAATACCACTAAATTGTTTATTTTCATGTTTATATCCATTTATCTTCAAATCAACTCCCCATACACCATTAGGACAAAACCGCCAACGTCCATACCAAAGTTTTATTTTCTCGTCGGTGCGAATACTCTGATAATAAAGATCTTCAAAGCTATGTTTGCTGTCGCTAATCTTAGAATCAGTAGCAAGTGCATCTTTTAATGTCACAACAACCGAACCTTCTTCATTGTCGTTACTGTAATTCACTTCCACTATATCCTGAATATCTTTATTTAAATTTGAAACCAATTGATCGATCTGGATTGACTTTGGAACAGGTGAATAGGTTTTTATAAACGAATATCGGTAGTTGATCCATTTTCCTACTTCAATTTGTGCCTGGGCCAGGGTTGTGAACAGCAAAGCTGCCAAAAGGATAAATAAACGGCTAATGTTGATTAACTTTCTCATAACTTTAGGCTTTAGTTTGTTAGTTCTGCTTCCCATTCATAAATCTTATCCTGTGCAGCCCGTGCATCTTCTGCTTCGGGAACCAACATCAGGTATTTTTTCATGTTATAGATAGCTTCACGGAACCGTTGTGTCTGTGCTAATAATAAAGCCTGATTATAGTATGCTGCCGGATAAGCTGTTTGTTCTATTTCGATCACTTTATTATACAAACTTATGGCTTTATCGTACTCTTTCTTTTGATTAAATAAATTTGCCTGCACAATATATTTGCGTTGTTCCTCCGTTATCTCCGGTTTTACCTGTAAGGCATGGTATTGTTCTGCCACCGGTTTAAAAACAACCAGCAATGAGTCTAAATTTAATTCTTGATATGAATGAGGCACAGTAGCATATAAATGTTCAGCAAATGTTTGTGCATTCTCGTTTTTATCAAAAGCAAAAACAACACCTTTTATACCGACTTGTGCATTTCCCCTTTTATCAACATAAAGATTCATTGTTTCAGTAGCGATGTCTGTATAATAAAGTAGCGTGCCATCCACTGTTTTAAGTCTGTCATCTAATGCCTTTAGTCCCTCTACGGTTCGGCAATTGGTATAACCGGTAATGTTCCTTATATCATTATTCAATTCTTTGATTAAATCTTCCCTGCTAATTTGGAGCGGTCGCGGGGTATATATTTTTAATGTCGTTTTTTTCCCGGTAACGCTATTAAAACTTATTACTTTTATTTGAGCATATACATGGCTTGCAAACATCGCTGCTGCCAGCAACAGTAAAAAACGAAGAATTCTAGTTGCTTTCATTATTGTAAATTTATTCAGTTATCGTTCCCATTCATAAATCTTATCCTGCGCGGCGCGGGCATCGGGGGCGTCGGGTAAAAGGAGCAGGTATTTTTTCATGTTTCTTACAGCCAACTTGAAATCTTTTGTTTCGGCAAGAAGCAAAGCCAGATTATAATACGCTACCGGATAAGCTACCTGATCGATTGCCAAAGCATTTTTGTATGCCTCAATGGCTTGAGAATACAGCTTTTCTTTGGCAAAAGAGTTTGCCTGCACAATGTATTTACGCTGTTCTTCGGTGATGGCAGGCTTTACGGTCAGCTCACGGTATTTTGCAGCCAATGAACTGAATTGAATACTGTCAGTTCTGATTAATGCCAGTTCTTTATCACTATAAGATTGAAAGATATAAAACATATTTTCCGCAAAATCCCGGGCATATTCAAATGAGGAAAACCAAAAACTCGCTAAAAGGTGATTTTTACCTCTGGTCCTGCCAAATGGGATGTATATGCCATGACTTCTGTCTGACTCAAGAAGTTGAATTGTATCCCCGATTATGAAATCATCATAATAAAAAAGTGTACCTTTTTTCGTTTCAAATCTATCATCCAAAGCTCTAAGGCCTTTCCAAGATGCAATATCCTCCCCATCATACACTTCTTGAAGGTATTTAATGTTTTTATTCAGGTTCTCTATTAACTGCTCTTTGCTAATTTGTAGCGGAGACGGGGTATAAACTTTGATCACAGAATAACTGTGGCGATTCTTGTCATATTGTTCTTCTTTTATTTGAGCCTTGGCAAAATTTGTAAGTGTTAATGCTACCAGCAACAGCGAAAAAGGAAAGATGCTAATTGTTTTCATAACCGTAAATTTATTCACTTATCGTTCCCATTCATAAATCTTATCCTGCGCGGCGCGGGCATCGGGGGCGTCGGGTAAAAGGAGCAGGTATTTTTTCATGTTTCTTACAGCCAACTTGAAATCTTTTGTTTCGGCAAGAAGCAAAGCCAGATTATAATACGCTACCGGATAAGCTACCTGATCGATTGCCAAAGCATTTTTGTATGCCTCAATGGCTTGAGAATACAGCTTTTCTTTGGCAAAAGAGTTTGCCTGTACAATGTATTTGCGCTGCTCTTCGGTAATTGAAGGTTTTTCTTTCATCTCCCTGTATTTTGCAAAAGCAACACTGAATTGAATACTGTCGGCTCTTGCAATGGAATCGTTATGCTGTTTTATTTTAAGCTGTTCGGCTAATTGTTCTGCACAATAGGGTTGCAAAAGATAGTAAACATTTTCAGCAAATTCCAGAACATATTCACGTTTATCAAAGAAAAATTGAACCGAATTATAAAAATGATCCGCTTTAATGTGAACCTTACTTACCGGCAAACTGACAGCCCAAACTCCCGGACTATTCAGATAAAACCGTATCTTTTTGTTGGCAATAATATCTTGAAAATAAAACAATGTGCCATAATCGGTTTCGAACCTGTCGTCCGAAGCAGTAAGTCCTTTCCATGCAGTGCTTCCACCAGTTACATGTTTGATACTTTTATTCAATTTCCTGATTAATTGTTCCTTCCCGATTTGAAGCAGGGGAAGGGTATCGACTTTAACGACCGAATAATTTAAATTTTTATCGTACTGTCCTTCTTCAATCTGAGCCTGTGCCAGGGTTGTGAAAAACAAAGCCGCTAAAAACAAAAGCACGCGAATGATTTTGAAAGTGTTCATGCTGACGACATTTAATATATTAATGTAATGCAAACGATGTAATACCCCCGCTTGTAATCTATGCCCCGATCATTCAATCAATACAATATCCCATATTCCTTTTCCCGATATGTTTTTAAGTCTCAAAGATCTTTTTATAAAAAATATTCTTCCCTGCAATCATTTCTGATATGTGTTTCAAATCCGAGCCAGCAAGATGTCAATTGAAAAAACAGCAAGTTAATAAGGTTATTTAGACTTAAGTAAATAAAATAATTCATTGTCGTATTTTATCCTTGACTCACCCCATGTCCGCTGGCGGACGTCCCCCCTCTCTACTCGTAGAGAGGGGCAAAGCGAGCGTTGCGAGCTT
>CAZAVU010000062.1:0-5023 GCA_964488805.1 uncultured Odoribacter sp.
AACTAGGAAATATAGGCGAGGTTACAGTACTTTTCTGAAACTTCACCCGCATTTAACTCTCCGTTTATGCTCCTTTTTTGCGTTTTAAAATTAACCGGTTATGTTTATAAATCAAAACTATTTGTCGCCTTTTTCTGTATTTTTTTTTGTTAAGATCATTCGAAGCGTCATCGCAAAGGAGGTACGACTGAAGCAATCCATTGATAATCCTTTATTCGATTGTTGCAGAATGAGGCTGGTGTTTGTCTGTTTTTTGTCTCCTGGGATTTATACGGTATAGTTCAGAAAGATTTTTAGCTTTGCTTGCTGAATAGGTATATCGTCCTACTTTAATCAGGCCCATGAAAATAACTATCTTACGATCCAAATTATTATTCCTGAATATTCTTGTTGCTTTAGTACTTACAAGTGCATCACTGGCTTATGCTGCCGATGGGAAAAAGTGGGATGGAAAAGCTTATCCGTTCAGTCTTCTTGATCCATCGAAACCCAACAGTGAGAGCAATCCTTTTATCATCGATACTGCCGGGAAGCTGGCTTATATCGGTAAACTCGCCGCAATGCCTAATGCCAATACTTTCCCGATAAAAGGGTACAATTACCTGTTCAAGGATAATTTTGTAAAACTCACCTCTGACCTCGACATGAATGGAGCGATGTATGAGTTTGTCCCTATCCCTGATTCCTGGATAAATTTTGACGGTGAGGGGCATGTGATCAACAACCTTCGCATCAGCGACAAGAAAACACCTCTTTTCATCGACGACATGGATTTTATTATTGAAATGCACCTGGCCCTTTTTCAGGAGGCAGAAAGCATTAAAAATCTGGGCATCGGAAAAGGCTCGACAATTACCTACAACCGTGATTCGTATCCATACAAAAGCAGAAACCTGATCGTTACCATTCGGGCAGCTTCCATTGCATGCCGATGCAACACCATGGAGAATTGCTACAGTGAAGCCACAATCACGGTGAAAGGAAAAGGAGATGCCATCGTCGGAGGTCTTGCAGTTCAAAGCCTGTATACCATAAATAACTCCTGTTTCAAGGGCGCCATTTTGGTTGAAGGGGATATCATTGATGCGCATGAGAAAAATAAATATGCTAAAGTAGTGCCCGGGAATTTGCTCATTGGCGGAGTCAGTGCAGAACCGGGGTGTGCCTACGATCCGGCACAAAAGCACGGCGGAATTTTTGGCTGCAATAACTCCGGCACCATTACGGCCAAAGTATCGTGCGGAGACTTGCAAATTGGTGGCGTTGCCGGATATTTTGGCCCCAGATGTGAATGCAAAGACCTTTTCAATGCCGGTCAGATAAATGTTTCCGCTATCGGGAATATCAAATTTGGTTATATCGGAGGTGTTCTGGCAATCGGCGATACCTTCGTGCCAATTCCATGGAGTAAACCCAAACAATACACCAATCCCGGTCAAATCTACAACACCGGCGACATCAAGGTCAACGTTATGAGTGGCACCGAAATATGCGTGGGTGGCGTTGGCGGAGGAAATCACGGAAGTGAAGTAAATTTCAACCATGGTTCGGCTCAAATTAAAGGTGCAAGTGGATTTTTGAATTCCTGGAATACCGGTTCAATTGCTGTTTCATCCACAGGTAATGTTGAATCGCTGAATGTAGGGGGCATCGCTGGATTTGGCCAACTGGTATATAACAGCTACAACACAGGTAACATCAGTTGTGAAACAGCAACTGGCGCCAACCTTTATGCGGGAGGCATCGGAGGACGATCTGTTTATATTCAGAATTGCTATAGTGCAGGCTCGTTAAGCAGTAAGGGAGCCGGGTCAAACCTGGCAGGTGGCCTATTGGGTATTGACGACATATTTTTTGGTGAAGTGGAGAACAAATATTCCGCGATAGTCAATGGATTCTGGTTCAAACAACCCGGCAGTGATACCAACAGTCCGGTCACCAACGGCGTTGGAGCAAGCAATGCGGCAAACAAAAAGAAAGAGCCTTTTTACGGATCAGCGTACTCATTTGACTCACCTGCTTCGTCGGTTCTGGTAAGAAGTGATCTGCGTGCAACGACTAAAAAAAATTACGAAGGCACACTGCTAAAAGCGCTGAATGAATTGGTTATGGAAAGACAAGGCCGCAATTTTCGCACCTGGAAGATCGACGGTTCGAATGGCGGTTACCCGGTATTTGAGTGAGAACTTTTAGCTACTCTACTACACCTCTTAGCTTCTCTACTATACCTCTTAGCTGGGAAACTACATCAAACAGCTAGTCTACTCCAACGATTAGCCGGAAGACTATACCTTTTAGCTACCTTACTACATCGCTTAGCCGGAAGACTAGTTAGTCTATAAACTTGGCTTTTCCATCATTTTTTCGTAACTTATATAGTTACTTTATTCAATGATTAACCAAAAATGAACTGACATGAAAACTTGCTTAATTAGCTTGTTTGCAGGGTTATCCCTGATCATTTTGATCTTTGTGTCCTGCCGGCCGCAGATTTCCTGCGAATTGACTCCTGAAGAGAGGAATGCAATATCCAAAGAAATTGAAACTCGCGTGAGAAATCACATGAACGCCAATACATTAGGTTATCACACTCAAATAGGGTTGAGGGCTAATGTTGAAGGCTATGTTTTTGGGGCAGAAGGGAAGATTCGGTTCACCAGCTATGATGACTTTGAGAAGCAAATGAAAGCCAGCTTTGCCGGGAATCAAAAATACACCGAATTGGAAATTCTGTCGCTTTATCCATACGTGCTATGCAGAGATGCAGCCACCTGTACCACCTTGTTTAAAGGCAAGTGGCTGACGGCGTCCGGTGATACCGTTGTGAGCAACGGATGTTGGACCGCTGTTTTCAAAAAGTTTGATAACGAATGGAAGGTGGTCCAGGAAAATGCCACACATACCAAAGATTAAAATGTAAAAATTCACCATCATGAAAAAGTACTTTATCCTGTTTGTAACGGTCGCATGGTTTTATACAACATCAGGGCAGAACATTAACGTTCCTGCTCCTGAGGTAAGCGGTCCGGTCACCGGTCCAGGTACTATATTTAGTGCCAGTATTGCCGACATGTCGTCATTCGGGTATATTGAGGAGGAATATTTTCTGGAAGGGAAAGCCCGGCGTTATGATTTCAGAACAATACCGGGCAATGTCCCGCCCAACGACCCGGGTTATCCCGGAAGCTTTTGGTTCTCCTTAGACGGCATCCCGGATTTTGTCACGCCCGTCGACACCCTTTACCCTTATAAAACTAGGATAATTGTCCGCAGGCCGGTTGTCCCCGGGAAATTCAACGGCACTGTTGTGGTTGAATGGCTCAATACTTCAAATATGCATGATATTGACTCGGATTGGTGGCAACTGAACGGTCACCTGATGCGGTCGGGGTATACCTGGGTGGGGGTTTCGGCTCAGCTGTGGGGCATCCACAGCCCTATAGGCCTCCGGAAATGGAATCCAGGGAGGTATGGTACGCTTGATGTGACTGCTGACTCAACCTTATTGAACGACGAGCTTTGTTTCGACATTTTTTCGCAAGCCATAATGGCCTTGAAGGAAAAGCAAAAAGTTCGTCCATTGGGCGATCTCAATCCGGAAATTATTATTGCCACGGGGCATTCTCGTTCTGCTTTTATGTTGACAAGGTACTACAATCTCATACAACCGGGTTGCGGAATCATCGACGGATTTATGATCCGGGGCGCAGGGGGACTACTCCGGACGGATGTTCCAGCAAAAGTGTTCAAACTCAATGCCGAAACTGACCTTATTGAAGTGTTCCAGATCCCCGTCAGACAACCCGACAGCGACCGGATCATCACTTGGGAATTTTCCGGCACTTCCCATGCAGATCAAACCTTTCTGGATTCCTATTCCGTAATCTGTAAAAGAGACTTCGGGTCGTTTACTCCGTTTGAATGCGAATTGCCTTTATGCACTGTAATACCATTTTATTACGGATTTGCAGCAGCACTGGATCATCTTGACCGTTGGATCAGGGAGAAGATCGTTCCGCCGGCAGGACTTCAAATAGCCGTTCAGCAAACGAAACCAGATGTAATTATAAAACGGGATACGCTTGGAAATGCTTTGGGAGGCATCAGGTTGCCTCAGTTTGCCGTTCCCGTTGCGATGAATTCGGGGAAAAATGCAGGACCGACTGTTTGTAAGTATTATGGAACACACAAGGCGTTTGACCAAAAAACGCTGAAAACCTTGTATCCGACACATCAGGTGTACATGAAAAAATTCAGTGAGTCAGTAAAGAAAAACCATAAGGCCGGGTACATTCTCAAGGCTGATACATCCGAAATGCTGAATGAAGCCAGGAGATTGTCATACCTGTGGGAATAAATAGGTTCCGGCTCTTAACCCTGAAAATTTATTAATCACTACCTTGAGGTAATTTTAATTCACACAACAGTTTTTTTTTGTAAATATTCTTATTAATCCCTTAAAAAATAATGTCATGAACAAAAAACTATTCTTTTTTGCTATTGTACTGTTCTGTGCATGTACAAATTCGAACAAACCTTTAACGGATGCAGATAAAAATAAAATTATCGGAGAAGCAAAAGTGTTGATTGGATCAATTATTCAGACTTGTGAAAATCCTGATCCAGAAAAGCTAAAATCAATGTACATGAATTCTCCGGATTTTGTATCCTTAGTAGGGGGAGTTTATGCTGATTATGAGCAGTCTCTGAAAAATGTAGATGGATATTTTGCTAATGTGACCAGCCAGAAGTCCACTATTTTAAGTGAAAGATACATTGTGCTTGATGCCATAACCGTTTTATATACAGCAAACTCAAGATGGGAATCCAAATTGAAAAATGATAGCATTGTTATTATGAATCCGGTTGGCATGCAATTTTTAATTAAGAAATTTAATAATCAGTGGAAAGTGTTGAGTTGGACTGAAGAGTTTTAATACTTACCTTTTCCATAGAGTCTATTTACATGATTTGCTGCCATTTTTATTATCATGGAAACTACACCTCTTAGCTGAAAGACTAC
>CAZAVU010000062.1:5123-25524 GCA_964488805.1 uncultured Odoribacter sp.
AAAGACTATACCTATTAGCTGAAGGACTACATCGTACCGCTACCCTACTACACCTCTTAGCCGGAAGACTATACCTCTTAGCTACCTTACTACATCGCTTAGCTGGAAGACTATACCTCTTAGCTACCCTACTCTATCAGATAGCTGAAAGACTCTAACGGTTCGCATAAAAACTCTGTTTCGGTGCATTGCACCGGAAAAATCACTGAAGGTAAAATGTATTGTTTGGTCGGCAAAAAAGGGCAATTGGTATGTTTTCGTTCCGGGTTCGCTTTCCCGCCCGTACTTTAGCCCTATAAAATGATTTGCCATGAAAACACATTCCCTGTCACTGTTGATTGTTTTATTGGGGGTATTTGGATATCCGGCCATCAGCCAATCAAATAAATTTCCGCAATGGACAACGTTCACGCACGAAAATGATTCGACACCCTCGTACGCCACCGTTTTCCCAAAAGAAAAGGTAAACCGTATCGATCTGGTGATTTCGCCCGAAAACTGGAAGAAACTTACGGCCAACCTCGAAAAGAGTTTTGGCGCTTTCGGTAAAGATTCGGCCATGGGTTTTCCACCGATGGGACAGATGCCCGATTCTGCTTTTCAGCAAGGAGGCCGTCCACACGGTCCGATGGGAAGACCAGGCGGCGGGTTCCCCTGTCCACCTTCAGGAGGAAGGAACGCTTTTGGTCCAATGGCTCAAATGCCTGATTCTGCTTTCCTGAAAGGAAATATGCCTCAGGATTCGATGAGAATAACGGGCAGAGGCGCTTTCCCCGGACCACCTCCCGGAGGAATGGGGCCGATGGGAATGAATGAAGAAAACATCTGGGTGCCTTGTACCTTTTATTTCGATGGGAAGCAATGGTATTCGGTAGGCCTAAGGTTTAAAGGCAATTCGAGCATGATGATGAGCTGGCAAAGAGGAATCAAAAAGATGCCTTTGCGTTTCAGGTTTAATAAATTTAAAGATTCAATCCCTGAACTTGACAAACAGCGTTTCTACGGATTTAAGGAACTCTCGTTCTCGAACAACAGCAACGACCTGTCGCTGGTACGCGAAAGGCTGGCCAATGAAATCTTCAGCGAATCAGGAGTCAATGCTCCGCAAACCGCTTTCTATCAGGTGTACATCGATTATGGCGAAGGACCTGTTTACTTCGGGCTATACACGGCAATTGAAATTGTGGAAGATGCCATGCTGAAAACCCAGTTTGGCAACAACACCGGCAATGTTTATAAACCCGAAGGAGGATCGTTTGCAAAGGGCACGTTCAAAACCAGCCTGTATGAGAAGAAGAACAACAAAAAGGAATCAGATTTCTCCGATCTGGAAGCTTTGTACAACATTCTTCACTCTTCCTTGCGCAAGAACAATCCGACAACATGGAAGAAAAAGCTGGAAAAGATTCTCGATGTACCGGCCTTTATGCGCTGGCTTGCTGTGAACAACACCATTGAAAACTGGGATACCTACGGACAAATGCCCCATAATTATTACCTCTATCACAACCCGGCTACCGGCAAATTAATCTGGATACCCTGGGATAATAACGAAGCATTGGATTCCAAACGCATGGAAATGGGATCCCTTTCTCTGGATGATGCGGGAGACAACTGGCCGCTCATTCGCTACCTGATGGATGTTCCCGAATACAAAGCCTTGTACAAAAAAGAAATGCAAAACCTCATTTCCTCGTCTTTCAAACCTGAATACATCAAAAGCAAACTTCAGAAATACCACCAGTTGTTAGCTCCCTATGCTGTCGGGACCAACGGTGAAAAGAAAGGCTATACATTCCTGAATTCGGCATCCGATTTTGACCAGGCGTTTATCCATCTCGAAAAACATCTGACAAACCGCAATCTTGAGGCCGAGAAGTATCTTCACCAGTAAGAAGCGGATTAAAGGAATAACCTAAGTTTGATAGAAGTAAATGAAACAATTTATTGTCGTATTTTATCCTTGACTCACCCCACGTCCGCCAGCGTTCGACTGAGCTCACGCCGAAGTCGGACGCCCACCCCTGTACGAGTAACTACTCTTTATACATATCTTTTTGATAAGAAGATGATGATAACCGCGAAAATAAAAAACGGCCTGAAAGGCCAGAATAATCTAGCCCAGGGCAAACGACGAAGGAGTGTCGCCCTGGGTTGGAGAACCAGAACGAGAATCGTCCGCGGAAATACAATCAACAATGATCAATTCTTTATTCAGACGAAATAGTGTTTCCCTGATTGCAGGACGAATCATCTGCTCAATTCCGTCCGAATAACGGTTTCCTTTTTGAAAAACATGATCTCGCGGACGGTTTTGTCCGTGCTTCCTTTACCCAGGGTGCCGTTTCGGTTCGTTCCTCCCGAAACTCTACCCTGGGCTAGATTAAGCTGGCCCTTCAGGCCGGGACATGTGTATAAAGAGTAGCTGTACGAGTAAAAAGCGAGCGAGTGGTGAGTCTATTATTATACTTATAACTTATTTGTGATTCAACGCTTTTCGGTAAGTTTCGATGGCCCTGTCCCTCGCCAAAGCATGATCAACCATTGGTTTGGGATAAGCTGAAGTCCCAAATTCAGGAACCCATTTTCGGATGTATTCAAGTTTAGTATCAAACTTTTTCGTCTGCAAATCGGGACTGAAAACACGGAAATACGGTGCGGCATCGCAGCCCGAACCACTCGCCCACTGCCAGCCCCCGTTGTTGGAGGCCAGTTCAAAGTCGAGCAGCTTCGAGGCAAAATAAGCTTCCCCCCACCGCCAGTCAATCAGCAGGTGTTTGGTCAGGAAACTGGCAACCACCATCCTGACCCGGTTGTGCATGTAACCTGTTTCGTTCAGTTCACGCATCCCGGCATCAACCAGCGGATACCCGGTTTGCCCGGCAAACCAGCGCTGAAATTCAGCTTCCTGGTTCCGCCATTCAATAAAATCATAAGCTGGTTTAAACGCCTTTTCTTTTACCTGCGGGAAGTGCCACAAAATGTCCATGTAAAAATTCCGCCAGATCAGCTCGTTCAGGAAAACTTCGGAATGGATCAATGCAAACTGGGTCAGTTTTCGGATTGAGATTGTGCCAAAACGAAGGTGGACACCCAGGCGGCTGGTGCCGTTCAAAGAAGGAAAATCGCGGGTTTTGCTATAATTTTCAATCAAAGTCCGATCAAAATCTTTTTCAGGGAAACGAACATTCTGAACCTGATAACCGATTTCATCCAGCGCCGGGAAATAATCCGAAGAAAGATGCTTTAACTGAAAGAGGAAACGTTCGCTTTCGTAAAACAAAATGTCCTGCCCGGCTAACAGTTCTTTCCACTTTTTGCTGTATGGGGTAAAAACCGTATAGGGCGTACCGTCGCTTTTGGTCACCTCATCGTGATGAAAAATAACCTGATCTTTAAAACTCCTGAATTCAATGCCTTTGGACTTCAAAAGCTGTTCCACCTTCTGGTCGCGCCGGATTGCTTCGGGTTCGTAATCGGTATTGGCAAAAACGCTTTGAATGGAATATCGGGCCGCCAGTTGCCCGAAAACCACTTCGGGCGACGAAAAATACACCATCAGGCGACTGTTGTATTCCCTGAATCGGTGGTCCAACTCAGCCAGGCAACGATGAATGAAGGTCAGCCGCGCATCCGTCGGATCGGGAAACTGCTTCAGGATTGCCGGATCAAAAATGAAAACCGGAATCACCGGTAGCCCCGCATTTAAAGCTTCGAACAAACCGCGATTATCGTCAACCCGTAAATCGCGTCGGAACCAAAAGATATTTACGTTGTCCATGACAAATTATAGAATTACTGAAGGATTGATGGATTGAATAGAAAACCTACGATGCAGCGATAAAGACAGCCGCATTGGCCATCTGAATTGCTTCCTGGACAGCTTTGGATATCTCGGTTTCGGGCAACTTTTTCAGGTAACGGGCAGCATCCTTGCGGCGGGATCTTTCCTGAAAAATACGCGACAGCAAATTGGTTTTGGCAACCATAACCGAAAGAATCAACGAATCATCGGACGAATCGTACAAACCCAACGAAGCCTGTTCCACCTCTTTACGTATAGTTTCAACCAGTTCATGATCGACGAGGTAAACTTTCTCGTAAGGGATAAACAGGATGCGCTTTTCTTCGGTACGAAGCACATTTTTACGGACCAGCCTGCGGATAAACAACCTCTGAATTTTCCGGCCCCGAACGTTGAAGTACGAAATCCAGTTCCTCATTTTCCGTTCCCTGGCCCTGTGCCGAATCCGGTTCAGAAAAAACTCATGAATCTTGTCATCCAGCACAGCTTTATCCAAAACATGAACCAAACCGCTATCAATCGAAATCACTCCTTCTTTTATCAACTCAACAAACACCGAACCGGTAAGGGTCATGTTCAAGGCTGCGGCAGCGCTCAACAGGATGCCCCCACGCTTTGGATTGACGGCCAGGCAAAACAGCTTTTCGCTCAATTTTAATGATCTGTCCATTTTGTTTGATTTGATTTTTTGAGTTCATTTATATCGAAAAACCAACTATGCTAAAAATACAATAAAACAATGACGAAACGAGGTTTTGCAAGCGATAATAATTCAGGAATTCACCCCGAAATTTTAATGGCCATATCGGCTGCCAACGAAGGACATGCCACTGGTTACGGCACCGACAAGCTCACCCAGATGGCCATCCGCCGGTTTAAACAGGAATTTGGAGAACAAACCGATGTTTACTTTGTGTTTAACGGCACCGGCGCCAATGTTCTGAGCCTGTCGACGCTGACCCGCTCTTTTCAGTCAGTCATTTGTGCCGATACGGCCCACATCCAGACCGACGAATGCGGCGCCCCCGAAAAATTCACCGGCTGCAAGCTGCTCCCGGTCGAAACCGTTAAAGGCAAAATTACCCCGGAAGGAATCTTCAAATATCTGCATGGATTCGACTTTGAACACCACTCGCAACCCAAAATCGTTTCCATCTCGCAGGTTACCGAACTCGGAACGGTTTATTCGGTCGAAGAAATCAAGGCCATCACAAAGTTGGCTCACGAATATGGACTCTTTGTACACATGGATGGCGCCCGCCTGGCTAATGCCGCTGTGGCTTTGAATTTACCCTTCCGCAGCTTCACCGTCGACGCCGGCGTCGATGTTCTTTCGTTTGGCGGCACCAAAAACGGCATGATGATGGGCGAAGCTGTTCTGTTTTTTAATCCCGAACTGTCGAAAAATGCCAAATACATCCGCAAGCAAAACATGCAACTGTATTCGAAAATGCGGTTTGTCAGCGCTCAGTTCCTGGCCTATTTCAACGACGAACTCTGGAAAAGAAATGCCGCCCATTCAAACCAAATGGCCAGGCTGCTGGAAAAAGAAATCAAAAAGATTCCGGCCATACAACTGACCCAGGAAGTGGAAGCCAACGGCGTGTTTGCCATCGTTCCTCCGGAAATCATTCCGCAGCTTCAGGAAAAATATTTCTTTTACATGTGGGACGAACATCGCTCGGAAGCTCGATGGATGACTTCATTTGACACGCAGGAAGAAGATATTTACAATTTTGCAGCATTGATAAAATCACTGGTTTAGATGCCGTTATTCGACTATTACCCCAGGAATCACGAGCCGGTTGACCGGGAAACGGAGAAAAAGATTTTCAAATACAGTCTTTTAATTCCATTGTTAATCGTCGTTATTTTCTGGCTGGTCAAACTTACTGAAGACGAATTCGATCTGGATTTTTCGACCTTCGGAATATTGCCCCTGCACGTCGAAGGATTGCCCGGCATTCTGCTTTCGCCCTTTATTCATGGCAGTTACGACCACCTGTTTTCCAACTCCATCCCATTTCTGATCCTCACGTTTGCCTTGCTGTACTTCTATCGACGGCTGGCTTACCGCATTTTCTTCCTGATTTACCTTCTTTCAGGAGTGTGTGTCTGGCTTGGAGGACGCGAGTCGTGGCACATCGGGGCAAGCGGCATTATTTACGGACTGGCATCTTTCTTGTTCTTCAGCGGCGTATTCCGCAAAGATGCCAACCTGCTTACCATCGGCATCATCGTAGTTTTTCTGTACGGAAGCATGTTCTGGGGGATATTCCCCATCAAGCCCGAAATTTCGTGGGAAAGCCATTTGTGGGGCGCTGCCAGCGGGCTGGCGCTAGCTTATTTTTACCGTCACCAAGGCCCGGTCAGGCCAAAAGCCAGTTGGGAAAATGAACCGGATGACGATGAAGACGACTCGCCCGAAAATGAACTTAACGAAGAAATAACCCCCGAAGATTCGAACCACCAGGCGCCGGAGAGCGTCGGAGAAAAACCGGAGAATAGCCGATGAAAATGACCATTATAGAGTAGACGGGGCATCTGATTTCACGATGATCATCGAGGTGGCTCGTGTGCCGGTATGGTTAAGAGAACTTTCCCTGGAATCAATAAATTATTCACCAGGCTCATGGATCTAAAAAAAATCCTAACTTTGCCCACCCATATTTAAACAGGTTCTAAAACAATGATTAGCAGAAGAATAATCCGAAGCAAAGTATTGCAAATATTGTACGCGTTCTATACATCACCTGAAACCTCGATCAACAACACCGAAAAAGAACTCTTTTTCAGCCTTCAGAAAACATACGATCTGTATCATTACCTGATGGCACTGGCTGTTGAGATCCAAAAGTTCGCAGAAGAACGGATCGATATCGGACGCAAAAAACACCGCCCAACAAGCGAAGACCTTGCTCCCAACACCCGATTTGTCAATAATCAACTGATTCTTCAGCTTAAAAACAACACCCAACTTGCCAAATACCTCGAATCGGCCAAATTAAGCTGGGTCAACGAAAATGAGCTTATCCGTAAATTATACCTGGCTCTCATCGATCAGGATTTCTACAAAGAATATATGGCCAGCAGCCAAAACTCGTATGCCGACGATCGCGACCTGGTTGAAAACATTTTCAAATACATGATCCTGAACAACGAAGATATCGACTCGTTGCTTGAGGAACAAAGTATCTACTGGAACGACGACCTTGATTTCGTGATCAGCATGATCCTGAAAACGTTCAAGAAATTCAAGGAATACAGCGACGATAGCCAGTCGTTGCTGCCCATGTATAAAGACGATGAAGACCGCCAGTTTGCCAAAGACCTCTACCGCAAAGCTGTGGTGAACCACACCGAAAACATGGAGATGATCAGGCAACACACGGTCAACTGGGATGTCGAGCGCATTGCCTTTACCGACAACCTGATCATGGAGCTTGCCCTGACCGAGTTTCTGTATTTCCCCTCGATCCCTACCAAGGTTACCATGAACGAATACATCGAACTTTCGAAGTATTACAGTACCGAAAAGAGCAGGCATTTTATCAACGGAATTCTCGACAAAACCTTGAAAGATCTGAAGAACGCGAACAAAATCATCAAGGCAGGCCGGGGATTAATCGGCGAAGAAGAATGAATCCAGGAAAAAAGGAAAAAGGGAAAAGGGAAATTTCATTCCGACAGGTTGTAGCTTGCAGCCTGTTTCTTTTCATATCTACACTCCTTTCCTGCAGTTCGGGAAATCAAAAAAACGCTCCCGCCGACAAATCAACAGAATCGGGTATGGCCAGATTTGTCTTTTCCGAAGAAATCCATAATTTTGGTTCGCTGAAAGCCGGGGAAGTGGTTTCATTTACTTTTGCTTTCAGGAATGACGGTACAAAAACCTTAGTCATTACAGGGGGCGATTCAGGTTGCGGATGCACCCAGGTAAACATTCCTGAGAAAGCAATCGCTCCCGGAAAAGAAGGACAAATTGAGGTCATTTACAACACGGCAGGAGAAGTGGGAAAGCAATTAAAAACAATTACCATATTTTCGAATGCCGAACAACCTCAGAAGCAACTTTTTATAAAAGCTGATGTTACAAACGAGGTCATTGAAATTTACAGTTAAACTTAATACCGATTCAAAATGAACTATTTATTAATGGCACAACCGGCTCAGGCAGGAGCTCAGACCAACCCATTCATGACATTTCTACCACTGATTCTGGTCATTGTGGTATTCTATTTTTTCATGATCAGGCCTCAGATGAAAAGGCAAAAAGAACTCGCCGCATTCCGTAACAGCCTCCAAAAAGGCGACAAAGTGGTTACCACCGGTGGAATCTATGGTAAAGTTTTAGAAATAAAAGACAATACCATTCTTCTCCAGGTTGACGACAACGTGAAAATCAGAGTCGATAAATCGGCTGTGGTTAAAGATATGTCTGACGTTCAGACTCAGAAATAACTGAAACCTGAACAATCCAAATAAGGAAGGGCCGGCAAGATGTCGGCCTTTTTTTTATATTTGATGCGGTGAAAACAAACTGGACATATAAAACAATTAAGTTTCTGAAAAAGATATATTTCAAGAACGATAAACGGGTAGCAGCCTATCTGGTTTGCGTGGTTATTGCCACCTGTTTCTGGTTCCTGAACGCTCTGAGCAAAACTTATACGGTGGATATGACTGTTCCGGTCGCATATATTAACTTCCCGAACAACAAAACGCTGTCGGGCAAGCCCGACAATCAGTTCAACCTCAAAATCAAGGCTCACGGGTTTGCCATTTTGCGACACAAAATCATCTTCTTTTTCAGTCCTCTCGAATTTAATGTCAATGAAATGACCAAAAACAGGATGACCGAAAGTAAAAGAAGCTATTTTGCCTTCCCCGCGAAAGAATTCACCAGCGAACTGGCCTACCAGATGGCAAACGAACTGGAAATACTTAGCATGACCCCCGACACTCTGATTTTCAAGTTTGACAAAATGGGACAAAAGCTTGTAAAAGTCACCCCCATGATCAAGATCAACCTAAAAAAACAATTTCAAATTTCGGGTGATATAAAAACCACCCCCGACTCGGTAATTGTGAATGGCCCTCAGTCAACTATCGATACCCTTCGTTTTGTTTCGACCGAAACCAAGCGGTTCAATGCCGTCGGTCAGCCTGTTCAAACCCAGGCCCGGATAAAACCAATCAAGGACCTGTATTTTGAACCCGAAGCCGTTGACATCAGCATCCCGGTTGAAGAATATACCGAATCGCAGCAATCGGTTCCCGTCAGCCTGATCAATCAGCCGGCGAACGTAAAAATCAAATTATTTCCACCCAAAGTAAAAGTATCGTTCCAGGTCGGGTTGAGCCGTTTCGCGGAGATGAATCCCGAAGATTTCAAGCTGACTGTTAATTACAGCGACATAAAAGAAAGAAGGCAACGCCTGAGAATCACAGCAGAATCGGTTCCTCCCTATTTATATGCCCTAAAAATCACCCCGGAAGAAGTCGAATATCTGATTGAAAACTAAGCACATGATCAAAGTTGGAATCACAGGAGGAATTGGAAGCGGGAAAAGCACGGTTTGCAGGGTTTTCGAAGTGCTGGGAATTCCGGTTTTTGAAGCCGACCTCGTAGCTAAAAGATTGCAAAACACCGATCCGCAAATTCGCAGCCAACTGATTGACTTGTTCGGAACAGACGTTTACCTGCCCGATCAGACCATCAACCGAAAATATCTGGCCCCGATCGTGTTCAACAACCCATCTTTATTGGCAAAACTGAATGCCATTGTCCACCCCGTAGTCCGGAAAACCTTCGAAGAATGGTTCCGGCAACAGGATGCCCCCTATGTGTTGCATGAGGCGGCTATCTTGTTCGAGAGTGGCTTTTATAAAATGATGGACAAGACCATTGTCGTGGTAGCCAACGAAGAAGAACGGATTCAGCGGGTGATGAAGCGCGACCAGGCAACCATCGATCTGATCCGTCAACGGATACAAAACCAGTGGACCGACAACGAACGAATAAAACTGGCTGATTACATCATCAGCAACAATGATAATGAACTCATCATCCCACAAATTGTGGAGATTGATAAAAAAATAAGAACAAATGGCTAAACTAGGAAAATGGATTACCGGCGGTCTGGGATGGGCTTTCTTCGGACCAATCGGTGGAATTGTAGGATTTGTGGTCGGATCGTTTCTCGACAAGGAACAGGCGCTGCAGGGCGGACAGGAATATCAACCCGGACAGCCAACCACTCAGGGCGGTTACATCATGAGTTTACTGGTTTTGGTGGCTGCTGTGATGAAGGCTGATGGCAAAGTGCTGAAATCGGAACTCGAATATACCAAGCAGTTTTTTGTTCACTCGTTTGGAGTTGCGGCTGCCGGAGAGGCCATCAAAATATTGCGCGATTTGCTTCTGCAGAACATCCCGGTTACCGATGTCTGCCACCAGATTCGCAAAAATATGGACCATCCTTCGCGCTTGCAGTTGGTGCATTTTCTTTTCGGAATTGCGGCTGCCGACGGGATTGTTCACGAAACGGAGCATAAGCTGATCAGGCACATTGCCGAACAAATGGGAATCAGCCAAAAGGACTATGAATCGCTCGAATCGATGTTTGTTCCAAACACTGACGCGGCCTACAAAATTCTGGAAGCTGTGCCAACTGCTACTGATGATGAACTGAAAAAAGCGTACCGCAAAATGGCGCTGAAATATCATCCGGATAAAGTTCATTACCTGGGCGTGGAAGTGCAGAAAGCAGCCCACGAGAAATTCCAGAAGGTAAACGAAGCCTGGGAAACCATCAAGAAACAGCGCGGGATTGTGTAAAACAAGGTAAAAGTAAAAAGGCAAAAAGAAGTCTGTTGAAAAAATAATACAAAGAGGCTGTATTAAAAGTCATTAACCCCGTCATCCTGAACTTGTTTCAGGATCCCATCGCACTGAATATCAGACCCCGAAATAAATTCGGGGTGACGAGTTCCTCGCGTTTTTTGACTTCTGATACAACCTCTTTTTGTTTGATACGGGAATAACTTCAAAGAAAAAAAACCTGTTTTCAAAAATCCCTTGTTCATTTCAAAAATTAACTTTTACTTTGTTCGTCATTTTACGAACTACGAACAATGCAGAAAGAAATAATTACAGAAGAACAGCAAAAGGCAGCCCGATATGCCAAGGCGATGGGACATCCCATCCGTATGTATGTGCTTGAACTACTTTCAAAACAATCATGTTGCTACAGTGGCGATTTATCGGAAGATCTGCCCATTGTCAAATCAACCCTTTCCCAACATCTGAAAGAGCTGAAAGATGCCGGCTTGATTCAGGGAGAAATTGAAGCCCCACGTGTAAAATATTGTCTGAACAGGGAAAACTGGAAAGAAGCACAAGATTTATTCAGGAAATTTCTGAAAATAGATATTCAAGAACCAATTCACAATTATTAAGAAAGAGAAAGTTATGGAAATTAAAATTTTAGGCACAGGTTGCCCCAAATGTAAAACACTTGAAAAGTTGACCCGCGAGGTGGTAGAACAAAATAGCATTGACGCTACCGTCACGAAAGTAGAAGACATCATGGAAATCATGAAATACGGTGTGATGACCACTCCTGCACTCGTGGTAAACGGGAAAGTAGAAATTAAAGGACGTGTTCCTTCCGCCGATGAAATCAAACAAGTTTTAACTAAATAAATCAACCGATATGAGAAAAGTTATTTTTTTAAGTTTTGCCCTGATGATGTTGATGAGCAGCTTTATTGGCAACGCTCAAACACAAAAAAAAGAAGCAACGCCAGCAAATCAGATAGAAGCCTATTATTTTCACAACACCGTACGCTGTAAAACATGCAAAACAGTTGAAGCTGAAGCGAAGGCTGATTTGATCAACCTTTATGGTGATCAGGTGACGTTTAAGTCTTTAAATCTTGAAGATGATGCTACCAAACCGATTGCCGAAAAATTAAAGGTTTCAGGTCAAACATTGCTTATTGTGAAAGGCGATCAAAGAATAAACCTTACCAACGAAGGATTTTTGTATGCGGTAACCAACCCTGCGAAATTAAAATCAATCATAAAAGCAAAGGTTGATCCACTGTTAAAACTATAATCGATGGAGTTTCTGACTAATCTTCTCGAAAACAGCACCATGCCATGGCTTTCGGCATTGGTGCTGGGATTAATGACTGCAATCAGTCCTTGTCCGCTAGCTACCAATATCACGGCAGTGGGTTTTATCAGCAAGGACATCGAAAACCGTAACCGTGTTTTCGTGAACGGATTACTTTATACGCTTGGACGTGCAATTTCGTACACTGCTATTGCCCTGATCATTTATTTCGGAGCCGATCAGTTTAAGTTTTCTGGCTTCTTTCAGCTTTATGGCGAAAAAATTGTGGGTCCATTACTGATTATCATCGGTTTGTTTATGCTCGATGTGATTAAAATTAAATTTCCCGGAATGAGTGGATTGACTTCGAAAATGGAAACCAAAACCAAATGGGGCTTTTTTGATGCCATTTTACTTGGGATGATTTTTGCATTGGCTTTCTGCCCATACAGTGGAGTGCTTTATTTTGGTATGCTTGTTCCAATGACTGTTGCAAGCGCATCAGGCTTATATCTCCCTATCGTTTTTGCGGTGGCTACTGGTATTCCGGTGATCATTTTTGCCTGGATACTGGCCTTTTCGGTTAGCTCAATCGGTGGAGTTTATAACAAGATGAAGAACTTCGAAATCTGGTTCCGCCGGGTGATTGCCGTTCTCTTTATTGCGGTGGGTATCTATTACATTATCAGGGTATTCTTTTAAAAAAATTTGATTTTGATGTTCGTTATTTTACGAACGATCTTATTCGATATAGATATGAAAAATATAAAAAATGCGATCTGGCTACCTCTTGCCTTTTTACCAATTTGGTATATAATCTATCATAACCTCCAATCAATAACCGATTGGTTCATTGACACTGTTTTGGGAATGACCAAAGGAGCACATATCACTGAAGCTCTCCGGTTTTTCGTTTTCGAGTTCCCAAAAGTGATGCTTCTGCTTACGCTCATTATCTTCTTTGTCGGAATTATCCGCACCTACTTCACTCCAGAACGTACCCGCAAAGCACTTGAAGGCAAAAAAACATTTACCGGTAATGTGATGGCTTCAACGTTAGGTATTGTTACCCCGTTTTGCTCCTGTTCAGCCATCCCGCTGTTTTTAGGATTTGTTGAGTCAGGCGTTCCGCTTGGAGTAACGTTTTCTTTCCTGATTGCGGCTCCCATGATCAACGAAGTAGCCATCATTCTTTTGTTTGGCATGTTTGGCTGGCAGGTTGCCGCGATTTATGTAGGAACCGGATTAGCCATTGCTATCCTGGCTGGTTGGATCATAGGTTTATTGAAACTTGAAAAATGGGTAGAACCTTGGGTTTATCAAACCCATATTGGAGACAGCGGATCGGAAGAAGAAAAATTAACTTTCATCAGACGGATAAATTTTGGTTATGATGCCATAAAAGAAATTGTCGGCAAAGTATGGATTTATGTGGCACTTGGAATTCTTGTTGGTGCTGGTGCTCATGGGTATGTTCCTGAAGATTTCATGGCTGCCCTAATGGGTAAATCGGCCTGGTATTCCATTCCGCTTTCCATTCTGATTGGGATTCCATTGTATTCCAATGCTGCCGGAATCGTTCCAATTGTTTCGGTGCTTATTGAAAAAGGGGCTTCGCTTGGAACTGCACTGGCCTTTATGATGGCGGTAATTGGGCTTTCCCTGCCGGAAATGGTGATCCTGCGAAAAGTATTAAAACTCCCGTTAATATTCACTTTCATCGGAGTTGTAGGGGTCGGGATTATGGTCGTTGGGTATTTATTCAATTATATCTTCTAAAAAAATGAAAACAACTGAAAATCCAATCTTACAAGACTTTCATATTGAAGGCGTAAAACATATCGCCCCCGACGATGCTTATGAGACTATCAACGAAGGCAAAGCCGTACTGCTTGATGTTCGTGAGATAAACGAAGTTAAGTTGGAAAGTATACCACTGGACCGCGTTTTGAATCATCCGATGTCTGTGATCATGGATAGATTACCATACATCGCAAAAGATCAGAATATTATTGTAACCTGTCCCAGAGGTGTTCGTAGTGTAAAGGTCGCCAATTTACTTAACCAGCAAGGTTATCCCCATGTGGCTAATCTTGACGGCGGTTTAATGATGTGGAAAGCAAAAGGATTGCCGTTCGAAAGTAATCTGTCGTTTGGCGGATGCGGCTGTAATTCTGTCACTCCATCAAAATCAGGTTTTACTTCACTAAAAATCGACTTAGGTGGAAATCTAAGTAAGAACATTGATTAAAAAAATTAAGGAAGATTTGAAATGGATAATTCACCAAATTATCAAATTGTAAGTTGCAGCGGAGCTTCAAATACCGGAAAATTTGCCTATGATGTTTCACGTATGTTATCTGCAAGTGGCAATACCAGTATGATTTGCCTAGCCAAAGTAGCTATCGGCGATCAGGCGCTTATCCAGAAAGTTTAAGACCAAAAAACCAAAATTGGTTGGATGGCGTCCGATAAACTGTGCAGAAAAACTACTCGAAAGAGAAGGGAAAAGCGACAATACATTCTAATAATTGTATAATAATGGGAACAAAAGTTATTCAAAAACTATCATTGGTATTGATTTTACTGGCATTTATTCAGGTAACCAGCCATGCTCAAAACACGGCACAGAATAAAGCGCAAAAACCGGCAACGGAACAACAAAAGAATGCGGTGAAATATAAAGTGACTTTTATTGAGCTTGGTTCAGTGCGTTGCATCCCTTGCCAGAAAATGCAATCTGTAATGAAATCAATAGAAAGAAAATACGGCAAAGAAGTGAAAGTAGTCTTTTACGATGTGTGGACCCCCGAAGGAAAACCCTTTGCCACTAAATATGGTATTGAGTCAATCCCAACACAGGTATTTCTCGATGAAAACGGAAAGGAATTCTCACGGCATGTGGGTTATTTCCCCGAAGAAGAACTGGTAGAGGTATTGAAAACAAAAGGAATCAAATAGTATCTAAAAGATGAAAACAACAGAAAAACCTACATTACAGGATTTTCATATTGAAGGAGTGCAGCATATTACCCCACAAAATGCACTGGATGCCGTTTATGCAGGAGAAGCTATAATGCTCGATGTGCGTGAAGAAAATGAATGGAAGATCGAAGCCATTGCACTTAATGATGTTTATTATCAGCCTCTGTCTGTAATTATGAAAAGACTGACCTATATTCCAAGGGATAAAGCGATTATTGTATTCTGCCATGTTGGGGTCCGAAGTACAAAGGTTGCCGACATGTTAATTATGAATGGATTTAAGAATGTAGCT
Source organism: uncultured Odoribacter sp. (assembly GCA_964488805.1). Lineage (GTDB taxonomy): Bacteria > Bacteroidota > Bacteroidia > Bacteroidales > Prolixibacteraceae > Aquipluma. The sequence continues at coordinate 20,329 of CAZAVU010000062.1, forward strand.
AACCTCGATGGTGGTTTGGTGGAATGGAAATCATTAGGTCTGCCATTCGACAGTAAACGATCATTTGGATGTAGCTGTGGTTGTCATTGAAACATTGTGTATCTTCCGGTAAGCTTATCGTTCAACCAATATTTGTACATGTAAATATAATATTTAGCCTTAAAGCATAATATCTTAATTATTAATCTTTAAATATCAATTTACTCATGAAGACGAAATCACTCGGTTTTATTGGCGGAGGCCGGATTACCCGGATTTTTCTGCAAGCCTTTGTAAACAAAAAAGCCATTTTCGAATCGATCTCTGTTTTCGACTCCAACCCGGAAACCCTCCGTACGCTAAAACAAAAATTCCCGTTTATCCAAATTGTCGATTCGGCTTCGGAAGCCGCCCGTAAAGACATTGTTTTTCTGGCCCTTCACCCTCCGGTGATCATGGAAACGTTGGAAAAAATCAAAGAAGATGTGACCGAACAAACCATATTTATCTCGCTTGCGCCCAAAATCACCATCGATAAGATTTCTTCAGTGCTTTGGCCAATCCAGCAAATCGTCAGGTTGATCCCCAATGCCACTTCCATCATCAACCATGGCTACAATCCGGTTTGCTTTGCGCCCGGAGTTACTGAAATACAGAAATGGTACATCCTGGAAATGCTGAATCTACTGGGAGAAACATTCGAAACTGCCGAAGAGAAGCTGGAAGCATACGCCTTGCTGAACGGAATGTTGCCGACCTATTTCTGGTTTCAGTGGAATGAACTGGAAAACATCGGGACCCGGTTTGGACTGAGTGAAACCGAATGCCGCCAATGTATTTACGAAACCATGAGCGCCGCGTTAAACACAATGTACCACTCCGAAATGAAACCTGAAGAAGTGATGGACCTTATCCCGGTAAAACCTCTCTCCGACTACGAAGGACAAATCAAAGACATGTACCGCGAAAAACTGACGGCTCTGTTTGAGAAGATTAAGCCGTAAGCATAATTTTAGAGGGATTCCTTCACAAAAAGAAGGAATCCCTCTAAACAAACTATCATTGCGTAAATGGGGAAAATAGTGGCGACGGTAATCTCAATAACTTTATTTTCAGTCCTTTTTTACTCCTGCCTTCTGCCTCATCACTCTCAATTGAACACTACTTGATTCCATAAGCCATTAACGCCTTGCCATGCCTAACATACAGCACGCCGTTGCTGATAACCGGATGGGCAAAATGTTCCTTGGCGCCTTTATCAATTTTGAATTTACTGACCACCTGCATTTTCGGTCCGGCAATGTTAACCAGACACATATTCCCGTTATCGGAATAGCAATACAAATGATCATCGGCATAAATTATACTGCCCCGCAGACCACTGACCGAATCGATAACCATACCGGTATTCGCGTCCAGGCATTTCAGTTTATTATCCTTCGAAGTGGTATACAGTTTTTGATCTATTTTCACAAAACCACCAATCGCATTCAGCACTTTCCCGTTTCGCCAGATTTCTTTGATGCTTTTGCCATCGGCTGACAATTCGAGTTTATAAGCGCCATTGCCTTTGTCATCACCCGAAACATTGTAAATAAAACCATCCGAACAGATCGGTGTATTGCAATGCGCACCTTCCAGCTTAGTCGAGTCCTGCTTGTACGACCACAACGCCTCGCCATTCTTCATATCCATTCCAAGCAAGTAATCATGCGATAAGGTGACCAGGATATTCCGTTCCGGAACAGCAATCGTCTTTTCCATAAACTCTCCTGAACTAACATTCCGCACACGATGCACCTCATTTTTTTTCGCAAACTTGATGCTCATCGGAGAACAAAATGAAACCGCATCGCCTAATGCTTTCGAAGTCCACACAACTTTGCCGGTCAAACGATCCAGGGCAACTACATTCGACTCTTTCCCGCCCGGATAGCAATACACATTTTTATCATCCACAAACAGCGATTCTGAACAACCAAACATATTCAGTTTCCCACCCAGACCACCAATCATATCAACTGCCCAAAGCTCTTTTCCAGAAGTAGCATCCAGACAGGCGATCCGCCCCTGCCCTGAACAGGCATATACCAACCCATTATAAACCGTAGGAGTTGACCGTGCACCCGGGAAACTGGCCGAGAAACCTTTTCCGAAGAACTCGCGGCCATTGGGTGTCTTCCAGATCAAGTTCCCTTTTATGTCGAAAGCAAACACATGACTGATGCTATCGATTTCTCCGTTAATAAATAGCCTGTCGCCAGCAATCACCGGCGAACCAAAACCACAGCCAATCTGTTCGGTTGACCACAGTAATTTGGGCCCATTTTCCGGCCAGGTTTTCAACAGATTTTTATCGGGATAAATACCATCGCGGTTCACTCCGCGCCATTGGGACACATTTTGTCCTTTGGCTTCATTAACGAAAACGGCAAGCAATACTAAAATGACAAGGGATTGAATTGATTTCATCTGTATAAATTTTCAAAGTTGATTCGAATAATTTTCGTAATTACTTTAGTTTTTCAATTAAAATCTCAACGGATGGAATAGCCATTTATACATTTTGGGCTTGTATGAGCATTCGCTCTTATGGCTATTTCATTGTTTTTGGTTTTTATGGGTCAGCATTCTGAATAAAGGCGATCAAAAATCATACCTTTTGTTAAAAATAAACAAAAGTCTGAATGAACCCAAATCCGTTAACAATCGTTAGGAAATTTTGATTGAATAAATAGCCGTCTGGCGTATCTAAAGGCAATAAGATGCGTAAAGTTTAACTTGGATAATATTAAAGCTAACCAACATGAGAAATCTTTTAACCTTGCTTCTTTTGTTCGTAAGCCTTTCCGGCTTACGGGCACAATCCGAATGCACAGTGAAAATTGTGTATGCGATGAATAAAAGTAACCCTCCCTCCTATACCTTCAAAACTGATCCTTCCAGTGAAGGTGCCAAATATTACTGGACATTTGGCGACAATACCGTATCCGATTCCCCTTCGCCGACCCACACCTTTAAAACCACAGGAACTTACGCGATACAGGTGAAGGTTGCCAAATCGGATCAAACAGTCTGCTACGGCAAGCTGGAAGCAACATTTGAAGGAGGAACTTCTGCAACCACGACAACAATTCTTTCAGGAAAAGGGAAATTGGTAGACAAATCAGCTACAACAGGTTGTGGATTAATGATCGCTCTTGAAAACGGGACGTACCTGATTCCGGCAGAAATGTCACCCAATTTTGTCCTGAAAGCCGGCCAATACGTCGAAGTTGCCTACGAATTGCTCAAAGATGTATCATCCACCTGCCCGCCGGGCGTTATGGCAAAAATTGTCAAGATTGCTGAAATTGTTCAAACGGTTTGCAATATTCCCATAAGCTTCACCAGGAACAATACCACCCCGGTTTCCTACACGTTTAAAACGGCAGAACAGCCCGCCGGATCGAAATACTACTGGTACTTTGGCAACCAGGGAACCTCAACCGAGGCTTCACCTACCTTTACATTTAGCACAAATGGCACTTATAACATTACCCTGAAAGTAGTTGATGCTTCCGGAAAAGTCTGTTCCAATGTTTTGAAAGCCGCTTTCGAAGGAAAAACTTCGCCGGTTTTGTCGGGCAAAGGGAAAATTAAAAAACTGGCCCTGACCGGATGCGATCTAGTGATCTCACTCGAAAACGGTACAACACTTATTCCAGCCAAAATAGTCCCTGACTTTGTTCTGAAAGAAGGCTTGTACGTTGAACTTACCTACGAGAAACTTGGAGAGAAAATAACCGACTGCAAAGAAGGGTTTGAAGCAAAGATCATTACCATCAAGGAAATTACTGCCACACCAACCTGTAAAGCCTATTTTACAGCTTCGAACCAGATGTGGTCCGATCCGGCCATGATGAAAAAAGTGGTATTTGCCAATCAGTCGACAGGCGACATCAAAGAATGCCTGTGGAATTTTGGTGACAATACCACCAGTACCGAAACCTCCGCCACGGTCACGCACGAATATGCCAGCGATGGGGAATACAAGGCATGCCTTATCATCACCACGGTTGCCGGATGCAAAAGCGATTACTGTGCAACGGTAAAAGTAAGTACTACCCCCACTTGCAGTTTCGATCTGGTGATCAAACCCAAAGAAGGAGCATCAAATACGTTCCTGTTTTCAACAACCAGCAAATCAGAAATTAAAACCTGGAGCTGGAAGTTTGGAGACGGAAAAACCAGCGATGCCCGGAACCCGGAACATACTTATGAAAAAACCGGGACCTATGAAATTTCGTGCACAATCACTACTTCGGCAGGATGCACGACCACCCGAACCGTAAAATATACGGTTTTAACATCATCATTGGTAAACTGTAAAGGAGCGATCAGTTTATTGTTGTTCGACCCAACCGATAACCAGTGCAATGGGAAGGCTACCATTAAGTTACTGGACGAAAATGCTAAGGAAATCACCAATGTCTCTTACATCTGGTCAAATGGAAGCACCGGTAGCACGGTCGAAAAACTTTGTCCCGACAAATCATACACGGTTCAGGCCATTATCGAGGGTGTTTGCCAGAAAAATACTTCATTCACCATGCTGTCCAAACCAATCTGGAAGGCATCGACGGTTAACGGTCAAAGCAACTTTGCCGTTGTTACCCCCAAGGAAGGACTAACTTACGAATGGAATTTTGGGAATGGCGTAACCCTGAAAGGCTCTGAAGTGAGCTACAATTTTGAAAAAGACGGTGTTTATAACATAACCCTGAAAGCCGTAAGCGGGACGGATTTCTCGGAATACTCGCAACAGATTGTCGTCATGCAAAGCGCTACAGGAACCAACATCATCAACAAATCTGATCTCAAACTTTTCCCCAATCCGGTTCAAGATGAACTGAATATCAGCTTCGGGAACCCGGTTCAGGGGAAAGTACTGCTCCAGATCATGAACATTACCGGAGAACGGGTACTTATCCGTCAATTAGACGATCAAAGCAACAGCCTGATTTCAGTCAATGTTCAGCATTTGCGGCCAGGAATCTATTTTATACGGATCACCGCCGGCAAACAAGTGATTAACGACTATAAGTTTGTCAAAGCAGATTAACAGGAATTATTCGGTTTCTTTTCAGCAAGCCCGGCGATTAATCTTGCCGGGCTTGTTTGTTTGAGATCCTTGACAAAAGATGCAATCAGGAATAATCAAAAAACTTACCGCTG
>CAZAVU010000063.1:0-25437 GCA_964488805.1 uncultured Odoribacter sp.
TTTCAACAAAGATTCAAATTAATACCATTCCCCACAATAATGTCAAGTGATCCGAAAAAAGCAGAAGTAACCAAAGTGGCCCGTTCAACCGACATCGATTTTTTCAGTCTTGGTTATAAGACCGTTCTCGAGAAGAAATTCAGCAACGTCATTTCTCAGACTTACTATGTCGCTCAGAAAATTACACCTGATACACCGGCGCGTCATTATTTCTTTGCCGTGTGGGGATTGGAAAACGAGAAATGGAAAAGCCTCGATAATTTCAAAGCCTACATTTCATCGGAAGCTGACTGCTTAAGCAATCCGATATTGATTTCGAGTAAAAAGTAAAAAGGGAATAATAATCCCATTTTTCATGCACGATGGTCATGGCCATTTGCCAATTCAACCATTAGAATGCCTGAACCACTTTTCTGATTTGAACCAGTCGGGTCAGCAGTCCTTCCAGTAAATCGAGCTGAAGCATGTTTGCCCCGTCGGACTTGGCATTGGCCGGATCGGGATGCGTTTCGATAAAAATTCCGTCAACACCCACTGCAATTCCAGCCCGGGCAATGGTTTCAATCAGTTGCGGTTGACCACCGGTTACCCCGCTTGCCTGATTGGGTTGTTGCAAGGAATGAGTAATATCCAGTATAACCGGGCACCCGTTTTTTTGCATCTCCGGAATTCCGCGGTAATCCACAATCAGGTCGTGATACCCGAAAGTAGAGCCACGTTCGGTTAAAAAAACATTGTTATTGCCACTCTCGCGCACCTTGGTGACCGCAAATTTCATGGCTTCGGCCGAAAGGAACTGGCCTTTTTTAATATTCACGGCTTTGCCGGTTTCAGCAGCCGCAACCAGGATATCGGTCTGGCGGCACAGGAAAGCCGGGATTTGCAGCATATCTACGTATTCAGCAGCCAGAGCGGCTTCCGGAGCTGAATGAATATCAGTGACCGTAGGAATATCGAAGGTTTCGCTCACTTTGCGAAGTATTTTCAGGGCTTTCTCGTCCCCAATTCCGGCAAACGAATCGAGTCGCGAACGGTTGGCTTTACGGTACGAACCTTTGAAAATATATGGGATTTGAAGTTTGTTTGTTATTCCGACGATGCGTTCGGCAATTTCGAGCGCCATCTGTTCGCCTTCGATGGCGCAAGGGCCAGCCAGCAAAAGGAAGTTTGAGTTTTCGTGTTTAAGTTTTGGGATCATTGGTTTTGTTTTTTTTTGCACGAAGATAAGTCATTTTCCTTTTCATGAACGTAATAACGCTTTTTTACCTGTCACGCTCACGGTTCTCAGTTATCGGTTCAAAAAGTAGTATGCAAAGGTTACTGCGGCTTATACTTGTCGCTAGTTCGATTCCCTGTAAATTTTCTCCCCGATTTTGCCTTTATCGCCAAGTACCCGTCCTTTAACCAACCACGAAATACCAAAAGCTATCAACGACAGCGCTTCAAAAAGAAGGGTCGAATACGGAAATACTTGTAATTTGGAGAAAATAGGAACCATGACAATGAATATCAGCATCAGAAAACCACACAGCCGATAGATGTTGTTCTCATTAAAAATACTTATAGGAATATCTTCGTTAGCTTTTTGCCCAAGTGTAAAGACTTTTATCGAAAGTATTGAAAGAATAACCAGGAATGAAGCTGCAAATCCATAATGAACGCTATCCCAAAGATCCAGATTCAGCGGGATCAGGGTATAGATCCGTTTGGCCCAGCAATCCGGGTTTGTCGGGACAAAAGCAATGCCCAGGGCCAGATAACCTGCGATGTTGGTCAATAAGTTATCATTCGCCCAGAAGCAGGAACTTTTATATCCTTTATACCGGATTAGAAACAGGCCAACAGCGCACAACGCTCCAGTAAACAAATCTCTCAGGTTGGTATAGTAATAAGCACTTATCGACGGTTGAACCGGCGTTTTAAAAAAGGGGATCAGCGACAGCGCAAAAAGTACCGTTGGAAGAAGGACTCCAAGGTATCCGATTGCTTTTCGTATTCTTCGGTAGGTTTTGATGTCATTTTCGGAATCCATAAATTCAGACAGATTAGTTTAAATTAGAATGGAGATCATCAAGCGCCTGATTAATTGGGATCAGGCATTTTTATATCCTTTCAACCGCAAAATACGCAATGTGGTCCGCCAGGGTTCGCAAAATTTTTATCGTCATTCTTTGTGAAATCAATATACGTTCTTTGCCTTCTTCCCGAAAATTTCTGTCACTGAACAAGATATAATTGTACTTTTACCCCCGTATTTTACAGAATGATCACAAGTCATCTCCATCCGGACAGAAAATAATGATTTATGGCAGAAAGCAGCTCGGAAAATAATTTCAGGGATTTTTTCAAAAACAATGCGGATTTCCTTTTCATCCTTGATATGGATGCCAACATTATAGAAACCAATAATGCTGTTCATGATATATTGGGTTACAGCGAAGACGATTTAATCGGCAAAAACGTTTTGCTGGTGCATCCGCCCGAATTCAGGGAAGAAGCAGCAGAAGTCGTCAGGCAAATGTTAGCAGGAGAAAAATCTTTTTGCCCGATCCCCCTGTTGACTAAAGACAATGAATATATGCCGGTAGAAACAAGAGTGTTTCCGGGCATTTGGAATTCAAAACAGGCATTGATTGGCGTGAGTCGAAACATGTCGGAAATCAAGCTTTCAGAAGAAAAATTCTTCAACGTCTTTAATCATTGTCATACCTTAATGGCTATCAGCACCTTTGATACCGGAATTTTTATTGATGTAAACCAAGAATTTCTCAAGACTCTGGGATATACCAGAGAGGAAATTATTGGCACAGCATCAAAAGACCTGAATTTATTTCAGGATTACTCACAAAGGGAAAAAGCGCTGAATATATTTCAGGAAGACGGTCAGTTGGAAAATTTTGAAGCAATCATCAGGACTAAATCAGGCGATCCGTTGAACTGCCTGTTCTCCCTGGTAAGATTCAAGATACAAACTTTTGAATATATGCTTACCACGGCAACTAATATTACTTCTTTAAAGAAGGCCGAATCAAAGATTCAATATTTTTTTAAACAGCAGAAATTACTTGCCGACATCTCCCAGCTATTAAACAGTACAACCAACCTTGAATTGATATTAGGAGATGTGTTACGATTGATTGGCGAGCACCTCAATGTCAGCAGGGTCTATATATTCGAAGAAATTAATGAAAGCATTGCTCGGAACTCTTATAATTGGAGCAATCCTGGCGTCAAGCTGCAAATTAACGGTCAGGAAATATCTTATGATTTAATTCCCTCATGGAAGGAAATGCTGATAAAGGATGGGCGTATTTTTTCCAGTCACATCCAAGATCTTCCCAACGATATGTATAAACAACTGTTAATACAAGGCATAAGATCGATTCTGGTTTATCCCTTGTATGTGCAGGATATCTTTTATGGTTTTATAGGCTTTCACGAATGCGTTTCAAACAAAGTCTGGGCGGAAGATGAAATTGATTTATTAAAAACCGTTTCAAATATTATTTCAAACGCTATTGAACGTAAACTTGTTTTAAAGAAACTAAAAGACAGTGAATTACGGCTTCAACTTGCCATCGATAGTGCCAATGAGGGGATCTGGGATTGGAATAATACAACCGGCCATGTGTTTTATAATGATAACTGGTGTAGAATGTTAGGATATACTCCAAATGAAATTGCCCCTAATATTTCAAGTTGGGAAAAATTAATCCATCCTGACGACCTGCCCAGATTAAAGGAAACCTTAGAGAATCATCTGGATCTTAAAACAGAATATTACGAAGCTGTATGCCGGTTAAAAACAAAAGATGGCAACTGGAAATGGATACTTGACCATGGTATGGTTATTGAACGAAACGAACACAACAAACCACTCAGAACTGTTGGAACACACATTGACATAACCCGACAAAAGGAAACCGAATTAAAACTTCAGGAATCAATCGATACAAAAAACAAGTTGTTTTCTATCATAGCCCATGATTTACGCGGACCTATCGGCAATTTCATTCCCATTCTTGACATGATTTCCGGGGACAACGAGTTGGATAAAAGCACAAAGAAGAGTTTGCTCGACGACATGAAAAAATCGACTCAAACAACGTATGAGTTGCTTGTAAATTTATTAAACTGGTCGAGATGCCAGGACAATTCAATTTCGCTGATGCCATCTCAATTTGTTCTAAATAAAATAATTAGCAATAATGTCGAGCTGCTCACTCCAACTGCAAATCAAAAATCAATCACAATCCAGGTAAAAACAAACAAAATTCTTTCAGCGTTTGCCGATTCAGATTCGATTTCACTGGTTGTTCGGAACCTGTTGTCAAATGCCTTAAAGTTTACCCCTAACAATGGAACGATTACCATTTCGGCATTCGATAACGATCGGCAAATTGAAGTTGAAATTGAAGATAACGGAATTGGGATGCAAAAAGAAGTGACAGATTCTCTTTTCAAAGTAAAATCGTTTCATTCTACACCAGGTACAAATTTTGAAAAAGGATCTGGGTTGGGTCTGGTTCTGTGTAAAGAATTTACTGAACGAAATGGAGGCCAAATTCGAGTTGAAAGCACTTTGGGAAAGGGAAGTAAGTTCACATTCACCTTACCCAAAGCACATACTTAGGCTATACAATTCCTTTATATTTTAACGTAATGGGATGCTGAAACAAGTTCAGCATCCCATTACAAAGATGCGCCTCCAAAATAAATTCGGAGAAACTGTCACCATATTTTCGAATTAATACGACATCAGCTTTATGTCAGTTTTATATTCTCCGCCAGATTACCCGGTACTTGTTTAAAGCGTTATTCAACGAAGAGTTGCGGAAAACATTTGTTGATGTATCGCTAGAGTTTCAGGCTGTAGCCAATGCCAATAATGTCCATGCTGTTTTTATCACTGTTGAAATCCTGCAAACGGTAGAACAAACTCAGTTCGTTTCGTTTACCAACTGGGTAGGAGACTCCGGCAGTATACCTCATCTTGTCAATCTCTTTAGCAATCAGGTCGTGGAATGCCTCAACCGATACATAAGGAACCAGCTTGCTGTTTTTGATGTCGTAATCAACTTTGGCACGATAGCGAAAATAGGATGCGCGGTCGTCGGTCGACTGATCAAAATCGGCGCCGTTGGTATAGCGTAGCCTGAACTGGAAATCGAAGCGGTTTAGTTCGAAACCGGATTTGGCGTCAAAAGCAACCCTGTTGGAAGCCACCTGACCTTTGAACGCGCCTGTACTATTTTTATACTTCCATTCGTTTTCGTAACGGTAATATCCGGCAACAGTAAGGTATTTGTGCAATTTGTATGAAAGACCTCCTTCGAGGATGTAGGTATCCATTTCGAAGCCGCCAAACATTCGCAACTCAGGATTAAACTCGAATTTCAGGTTCTTTGCAATCTTCTTGCTCAGTTCCATCTCGAACCATGTTGAAGGATTGGCTTCCTGCGCATATCCCGACGAGATGCACAGCAATGTAAATAACAGTATGGCAATTCTGGTCTTCATTTGATAGATTTTCAAAAATGTTTCTATTGGTAATAGGAATTATTCGTTTGTTTTCTTTCCATTCGCATCGAAGAAAACGTTGATGTAAGCCACGTCCCTCAGGAAGTCGATCCGTTCGATCTGAAAACGCTTGATATTAATGCCAGTGCGAAGTTTCAGATCGGCCATCAATTCATCTTCTTTTCCGGCCTGGATGTTTTCAATTTTCTCGTAAGTCACCTGGTATGTGATTTCCTGCCGCAGGTTCAGTATTTTTTCCAGAATGTACAGGCAGCCAACAACCAGCGCGTTTGTAATAACCAGTTCGGCATAACTGATCTTTTTGTTTGCCAAAGCATTGATTACCGAAACGGCTATGACGACAAACAGGTAAGTCATTTCCTTGATAGGAATGGCATCGGTGCGATACCTGATGATGCCAAAAACGGCAAACAGCCCGAGAGCAAAGCCAAGTTCAATCTTTACGCTTGCCAGCAGGAAACATAACAGGAAAATCACGATACTAACCGCTATATAACTGAAGTAAAAGTCACGTCGTTTGCTTGTTTTGGCATACAAACCAACAACAATAATGGCAATAACCAACAGGTTAAACAAAAAACGGACCACTAGCCCAACAAAATCTTCAGGATTAATCAGTTTAATGCCCAAAAATTTTAGTTCTTCGACCGTTTGAGTCGCTTGTAAAAGAATAGAAATAAAAGTCATGATTGATGGTTGTAATTAGCAATATTCCTTTTCTAGTTTTAAAAGGAGGGGTTTAAAATTGTTTTTCTTGATATTTTCCTCTAGCAGCGACCGCCCGATGCAATACTTGCTAAATCCTTGTCCTCTCACCTTGAAAGAACGCAAAACATTGGTTATGTGAGCCGGGTTGCTGGCTTTGTCCTGCTTGATTTCGATGATAACCAAATTGTTCAGGGTTATCTCATTATTTTGGTTTTTAAAGGTAGGCTTCAGATCAACAGTTACCCGTTCGGTAAAATGGTTGTCAACCATGGTAAACCGGTTAAAGAAATTTTTCATTTTAGGTTCAAGCTGAAGTGCCGAGTATGGGGAAACTTGCTGAATAAAGTTCATTTCGTCGGGTGTGAAAGCCGAATGAAAGTCTGTTCTCACTACACGCTTCTTGATTGTCCGTCCTTTATTGTTTTTGTGTTTTATTTCCAGGAAGTTAATGTCAGATTCTACATATTGACGTACCCTGATTTTAAACCGGTTCCCGTTCCCGTTATGGTGACAAATAAACATCTGATTGTCGTTTGTATCGAAATAAGTGTTGTCGTAATGAAAAATGGTTTCACCATCTATTTGCAAAACAGCGTAATGGTCACTAATTTCTTCCAGAATGGAAGGGAGCTGAGAAACAGGCAAACAAAACTTCAAATCAGTACGGTTCATCAACTTCACCTGATCCAAATCCGGCAACGATACTTTTTTAAAATTCCGAAGTGCATTTCTGATCTGATCCATTGTTACCCGTTTATAATACTGTCCGCGAAATTAATGTTTTTTTAATACAACAATCCGGGATTTAACAGTATTGTAACAAAATATAGGAGTAATAAAGAAATGTGCCTGTGAATTTTTGCGGGTCTGAATGTTGCCGATTCAAGGCCTTATTTTTCGAACCGTTTGCCCCACAGACCTTTCAACCGTTCAAGAATCTTTAGTTCCTGCTGATTGTTTTGAGGAGTGTACAACCGTTTATTGATTACCTCCTTGGGCATAAAATCCTGTTCGGCAAAATTATTTTTGAACGAATGGGCATATTTGTAATCCTTTCCGTAGCCGAGTTCTTTCATCAGTTTGGTTGGGGCATTGCGGATATGCAACGGAACGGGCAGATTTCCGGTTGATTTTACCAGCTCCAGCGCATCGTTAATCGCCATATAAGCCGAATTGCTTTTGGGCGAAGTTGCCAGGTAAATAGCGCATTCCGAAAGAATAATGCGTGCTTCAGGAAACCCAATCTTATGCACGGCATCGAAAGTGCTTTGGGCCAGCAACAAGGCATTCGGGTTGGCAAGTCCAACATCTTCAGCAGCCAGAATGAGCATTCGGCGGGCAATGAATTTCACATCTTCGCCGCCTTCAATCATGCGAGCTAGCCAGTAAACTGCCGCATCGGGATCGCTTCCACGCATACTTTTGATGAAGGCCGAAATGATATCGTAGTGCATTTCGCCGTTCTTGTCGTAAAACGCCATGCTGTTTTGCAGCCGGTTGGTCACTTTCTCGTTGGTAATCACCACCGGATCGGTTTCTTCGGCATTCAGCACCAGTTCCAGCACGTTCAGCAGTTTTCGGGCATCGCCACCGGAGAAACGCAGCAAGGCTTCATGTTCCTGGATGTCGATCTGGCGTTTTTTCAGCACGTGATCTTTGGTCAGTGCAAGTTCGAGTATTTGTAACAGATCATCCTTTTCAAGCGGTTTCAGCACATAAACCTGGCAGCGCGACAGCAACGGCGAAATAACTTCGAACGAAGGATTTTCGGTGGTGGCACCAATCAGCGTAACAATACCCTGCTCGACAGCCCCAAGCAGTGAATCCTGCTGCGCTTTGCTAAAACGATGGATTTCGTCGATAAACAGGATCGGGTTGGGCTGGTTGAAAAACTGCACCTTCAACGCTTTGTCAATGGCTTCGCGTACATCTTTCACTCCTGAAGTAACTGCGCTGAGCGTGTAAAACGGACGCTGCAAGGTATTGGCAATGATCTTGGCCAGTGTCGTTTTTCCTACGCCGGGAGGCCCCCAAAGGATGATCGACGAAATATTGTTGGATTCGATCATTTTGCGCAACACAGCCCCTGGGCCAACCAGATGTTGCTGGCCGATATAATCGGCTAATGTTCTCGGGCGAAGCCGTTCGGCCAAAGGCTGGTTGGCAATTTGCATATCCGGTTGATTTTAAGCTTGTAAAAGTACTTAATTGCAATAACGCTTGATAATATTGTAAGCATCCTGAATACCCAGTTCGCCGGCTTTGCTTAAATCCATAGCGCCGCCTTCCACATCGTCAAGGTAAATTTTGGTCAGCCCCCGGTTGAAATAGGCCTCGGCAAAGTCCTTTTCAATCTCAACCGCTTTATTTAAGTCGTCCAAAGCTCCCTGATAATCATGAAGTTTACATTTAACGTTAGCCTGATTGAAATAAGCAAACGCAAATTTAGGGCTCAGTTGCAGGCATTTGGCATAGTCGTTCATTACTACGGAATAGTCGGTAACAGTTTCCACAACGGTACCCGAGTTCTTGCTTCCCTGAATAGGAATCTGAAGTAATTCAGAATTCTGCTTCACTTGTTCGATTAATTCGGTCATCCGTAAACGACAATTGGCCCTGCAAAAATAAGCAAGCATGTTCTGGCTGTCAAGCTCAATGGCTTTGTTCAGATCGTTCATCGAATTGGGATAGTCTTCAATCAGGAAATAAAATATCCCCCGGTTCAGATAAGTTTTGCTCTCTTTATTGTTGGTTCTTATCTTTTCATTGAAAAACAAGATCTGGTTTTTAAAAACATCCACCAAATCATCAACCGGCTTGTTTGAAATGGTAATGACCGGATCGTAGTTGTTGAAATTGTTTATCGTTTCCAGTTCGAGATTGTAATACTGGGGGCGGTCGTAATCAGAAGAATGCCGGTCGTATGACGAAAGCATAAAAACAGGCTGAAGATCAATCACGATGTTTTTGTTCTGAATGCGGCCATCATCAATAATCTGATCCTTTGGAGCGGGCACATTACCGGCATCGGCCAGCGCCAACCTAAACCGACGACGATCACGTTCTTCCTTCGTTTCCTTTTTAGGCTCTGTACGTTGGTCGGCTTGTGCACTGTTCGCTCCTGTATTATTCGATTGTGCGGTAGCCTGCTGAGCCTGGTTTTTCTGGTTCTGATTTGCTTTGGCAGCAGTTGCCTGACCCTGATTCTGTTGTCCCTGTTGATTGGCTTTTTGCCTGGCCTGAGCAAGAGAGTTGTAGTCGACATCTCTCGGATTAAAGGCAAACTTTGGATCGAGTTTGGCAGCAATGGCATAATCCTGGTCAAAGCCAGGCATTTTAAGTATTTCCTTGGCAATTCCACGGTTCATATAAGCATTGGCCTGAGTGGGATCGATTTGCAGGGCGATGTTGTAATCATTGATGGCGCCTTTGTAGTCTTCGAGTTTTTGTTTGATTATCCCACGGTTGCTAAAGGCATACGCATTTTTGGGATCCAGCTTGATACACTGATCAAAATCGCGAAGAGCCGAAGCATAATCGTTCAGTTCAAGCCGGGCCATCCCTCGCAACAAGTACGCACTGGAAAAATGCGGCCTGATCATGATAGCCTGATTCAAATCCTTGATGGCACCACGAATGTCATTTTTCATCAACTTAGCATTGCTTCGGTTAATGTAACTGTTTGTAAACTTAGGGTTCAAATCCAAAGCCTTGTCGTAATCGGCAATGGCTCCGTCAATATCCTTCATCGAAACTTTGGCAATCCCGCGGTTGTTGTATATGACCGAGTTGTTGGGGTCGAGTTCAATCGCGCGGTTATAATCGTCAATGGCCTTGGGGTAGTCATTCAGTTCGAGGTACGCTAAAGCCCTGTGCATAAAGGCATCCGGATAAAAAGGTTTTATCTCGATTGCCGTGTTATAGTCCTGAACAGCGCCCCTGAAATCTTCAAGCTGGTGTTTGGCCAGTCCCCTGAAGTAATAGGGCTCAGGTAAATACGGTTTGAACTTGATGACAATGTTGAAATTTTCGATAGCTCCAACATAGTTGCCAATCTGTATCCGGGTTTCACCTACACGCATATAATGGCTAATGTTCAACTGACTGAATGCCAGATTTGAACCAAATATTAAAAGTATAAAAATCAATTTTTTCATGCAGGTGCAATTTAAGTACAGCAAAAATAATATTTTAGCCTGAACGGCTCTATTTTCGCATTTTTAATTATTTTTTGAAAAGATTAACCCTACCATAAAGGTTGGGGTTTGGCCAGAATGGCCCATACGACAAGTGATTTTTGAATAAAATAGTATAAATTAAGGACATATAAAATTCTTCTTATGCAGAAAGTACGTTGCGAATGGTCTAACAATACAGAGTTAATGGCAAAGTACCACGACGAAGAGTGGGGCAGGCCATTGCATGATGATCAGAAATTATTCGAATTCCTGATTTTGGAAGGAATGCAGGCTGGTTTAAGTTGGTCTACCATACTGAAGAAACGCGAGGCATTCCGGATTGCCTATGAAGGATTTGACGTAAAAAAAGTTGCCGGATTTGATCAGGGAAAAATTGACGAGTTAATGGCAAATCCGGATATCATCCGGAACAAACTGAAAATAGAGGCAAGTATCAACAATGCGAAACGGTTTCTTGAGGTTGTTAAAGAATTCGGTAGTTTTGACCGTTATATCTGGGGATTCGTAAATGGTGAACCAATTGTAAACCATTGGGGAAAACTATCGGAAATACCTGCAAAAACGGAGCTTTCGGATAAAATAAGTGCTGATCTGAAACGACGTGGATTCAAATTTGTTGGCTCGACTATTGTTTACGCCCATATGCAGGCTACCGGAATGGTCAATGACCATCTGATCCATTGCTTTTGCCATCCTGACGGTCAAGAAGCTAAGCCCTGATCTTTTCTTTAAATCAGCCAAATAAATTTTATAGGTTGATCGTCCCGAGAGACAACACTGCCGGTTTCTCCATTGGGACATAAAAATGAACGGTGTCGTAAATTGAATCGCCCGATATCGTTTTGTGGATGGTTAACAACCGAAACAGCAGGCAATTCATCGACCAGACCAACGCCAGCAGCTTTTAAGAAGGCTTCTTTTAAAGTCCAGATTTCAACAAATTTATCCGGATCCATGCCATTCAGGCAATAACGGGATTCGGATTTGGAGAAAGCATAATTTACCAATGCGGGCAAATCTTCGGTATGGTTCAATCGTTCCAGGTCAACTCCAATTCGTCCCTTACAACTGAAACCGAGCAGAAAAGAATATTTGGCATGGCTAACATTAAAAAACAAGTCTGAATTTTCAAGAAATAATTTACCAAAACGCCCTTTTCTGAATTCAATGTCACGGGGTGCTTTATTCAAAAACGAGCTGATAACCAAACGTAAAGAAGCCCTGGCCGATAACCAGGTTTCTCTCTGTCCTTCACCTCTAAGCCTGAAGGAATAAGTAAGTTCATCAGGAACCACTATTTCTTCAAGGGTCAGAGAACTTACCAGTTTATTTGTTCCATACACGACCAGTAAATGATCCCGATCGGTAAATGAGGATATCGTGTCTGATTTTTGCCAGTTCATGAAGTTTGATTAAAGCAACTGATCTCTAAGTTACAACATTTAATTAAATATCAACTGTTTTAGCCTGAAATAAGCTTACAATCTTTCTGCCAGGGTATGAAAGAAAAAAAAATCAGGGTTTCACTTGTTGTGAAACCCTGTCAAAAAGAAGTTTTTAGAAATCACCAAATTAAAAAACGAGTTAAAAGCTGGTTCTTTACAGCTATAAAAATGCTATGAGTCAGAAAGTGTTAATTGCAACTGTATTTGTTTTAGTTCATAGACAATCATTTTCAATCAGGGTTGCAAGCTTCGAGAAGAAATGTTAATTTTTTTTTAATCCTTCATAAATTTTTCCTTCAAACCACTGATATTTCTGTGAGTTTTCAATGCGCCAGAATATTGGTTTCGCCACCAACAACATTAATAACAAGCTGATCTTCCTTCATTTTCCTTCCGAAGTAACCGGTATATCTTGTTTTATTTTCTTTTGAATCGATTACCTCGGTGTTTTCCACTTTCATCTCACTACCCAGATTCAAATCTGTCTGCGACTCGGTAATCTGAAAATTAAACCTGGCCTCCGGACTAAAATACAGGTTCAGGTCGGCCGAGCGGGATTCAATATAGATACTGTTGAACGAGTTCACTATTTTTTCCAAATCGAGGCTTCCGTAACTCATCCGGATATTGCCTTTGTTCCTGAGTTCAGAGAGCAAGAAATGGCTGAAGTTTCCATAGGCATCAATTTTTTCGGCCAGGCGGATGCGAAATTTATCACGACGCGAATCAATGGTCAGTTCATCAGAATTTTGAATCTCAATGGTAGATGACTTACTCTCGAACTTAACAATTCCTGAATTTTTCAACTGAATATCACTGTAATTGCTCACAATACTGGCATCTGGCAAGCTGTTGATACTGGCATCGGCAAAACACAGGTTTAAACTTGCCTTTTTTAACAGGTCGCCTGCTCTCAGCTTGCCGTTGCTTAAAAGAATTTGCGTTTCTCCGGCGTAGTCGTCAATGATAATATCTCCAAATTTGTTTTCCAGCCTTAACGTATGATTGTCGGGGAGCCAGGCTTCCAAATCGATTTTGACGCTTCCTCCGGTTTGCAGAATGACCTGCTTAAATTTTAAGAATTCGCTTTCGATTGTACTGACCGAATTATCGGCCTGTGTTTTTACAACCAGGTTTTGAGGAGTGTTGCTGATATCAAAATCAAGATTATCGAAGGCTTTACCAGGTTTAATAGGCTTTTGATCGTTGATTTCAATTTTAAACCGAATTACTACCGAATCCTTTTCCCAGTTTTTCAGCTCAATTTTACCGTATTTATTGGTGATATCGATACTGGTTTCTGGTTCAACCTTGAATCGTTTTACCAACTCCCGGGTTTCGGAAAACTGGGCAAAGCCTGAAAAACTGGTCAGGATAAAAATAACGCCAATCCCAAGTTTGCTGGAAGTCCTGTTTAGATGTGTGTTCATAACCAAATGACTAGCAATTTATTTGTTTCAGAATTTCGTCAACCAGTTTCATCCGGTTACGGTTGTTCTCTATCATGGCTTCAATCACTTCTTTGTTTGCGATGTTCTCTTTCAGATCTTTTTGCAACGAGATGTACATTGATTCGAGTTCGTTCAGGTCATCTTCAATTTCCGATTTTAATTCAGGATAAACCTTATAGCATTTTTGTATTTCAGCCAGTTTCCCTGATACCTCATGAGAATAATATGCTTCGGCTTCCATGAGTTCCTTCACTTCAGGATCGACATGGCGCGCAGAAAATCGGTTGACGTAAATTGCTGAAGACACCACCGATGCAATGGCAATGACAGCGGCCACTTTCATCCAGCCAAGTTTCCTGATCTTCCCTTTCGGTTGTTCGTATAACCGGCTATGGATAGCTGTCCAAACATCTTCTGATGGTTCCATCCGTTCAAATTCATGCCTGTTTTCTTCAACAAACGATTCCAATCGGTCTGGTTTCATATCTCTTTGTTTTTTCGTTGTTTCATCAATTCATAAACCTTTTGTCTTGCCCGCATATATTGCGTTTTGGAAGTCGATTCCGAAATATTCAATATTTGTGCAATTTCGCTGTGATCGTATCCTTCAAGCAAATAAAGGGAAAGAACTATCCTTGCTCCTTCAGGAAGCTGGTTAATTGCTTCCATCACATTTTCGGTGGTAAACAAGGCTTCTTCCGGTTCTTCTTCGGCGGTTTCGAAGCGATGTAAATCATCGATATAGTGCAAATCAACTTTTCGTTTTTTCAGGGCATTGATGCAGGTGTGAATGGTAATGGACTTTAGCCAGGTGCCAAAACCCGATTCATTCCTGAATGTCCCAATCTTCTGAAATGCCTGAACAAAAGCTTCCTGCAACATATCTTCAGCATCTTCGCGGTTGTTCATCATGCGAAGGCACACGTTGAACATCGCCTTGGAATACAACTGATAAAGCTGATACCGGGCTCTGTCGTTGCCTTTGATGCTTTCGGATATCAAATCCTGATGTATGAATGCATTAGAGCTCAAATTGTTTAGATTTCAGATAGAATTGACAATGGTTTTTTTCAAGGGTTGCAATTGCATGTTCTTTTTTGCCGTTTTTTTCTTTCCCGAAACAAATTTGGATATTTTTGCCACAAAAACCTGCAAAAAATTGCCTTGACAGGTTCAAATTTAATCCGATAAAATCATATTTATGTCAGACCGACGAATGTTTATAAAAACCAGTGCCATAGCCGGAATAGGCGTTCTGGCAGCCGGAAGAAGTACTGTATTGGCAAAGAACCTGTTTCCTGTTTTCGAGAGCAAACGACCTGCTTTAGCCCAGCGAAATTTTGTGAGCGAAGCCGTTGAAAGTACCATTGCCAAAGTAAAAGCATCGATCGCCAATCCGGAGCTGGCCTGGTTATTCGAGAATTGCTTCCCCAATACGCTGGACACCACCGTCGATTTTGAAATTATCGACGGGAAGCCTGATACTTACGTGATTACCGGGGATATCGATGCCATGTGGCTGCGCGACAGCACGGCTCAAATCTGGCCTTATCTGCCTCTGGTTAATGAAGATGCAAAACTAAAGGAACTGGTTAAAGGTGTAATCAACCGCCAGACCAAATGTATCCTGCTCGATCCGTATGCCAATGCTTTTTACAAGGATTTCAGCAAGGAAAGCGAGTGGAAACACGACCTGACCCAAATGAAACCCGGCATTCATGAACGCAAATGGGAGATTGACAGTTTGTGTTATCCCATCCGCCTGGCTCATGGCTATTGGAAACTCACCGGCGATACCTCTATGTTCGACAGCAAATGGAAAGAAGCCATGGCTCTTGTTATGCAAACATTCCGCGAACAACAACGCTGGCATGATAAAGGCCCGTACACGTTCCAGCGCGAAACGGCCTGGGCTACCGACGGCGTTCCGTTGAGCGGCTATGGTTACCCGGTAAAACCCTGTGGCTTGATTGTTTCGACCTTCCGCCCGAGCGACGACTGTACCTTGTTTCCGTACCTGATTCCAAGCAACATGTTCGCCATTGAAGTGCTTGGATACCTGGCCGAAATATTCTCAACTCCAGCCTTGAAGGATGATGCCCTGGCAGCCAAAGCCCGTGAATTGCAGCAACAGGTAAAGAAGGGACTCGAAGAAAATGGAATCATCAGGCATCCCAAATTTGGAAAAATAATTGCTTTTGAAGTGAACGGATACGGCAGTTTTCACATGATGGACGACGCCAATGTGCCATCGTTATTATCATTGCCCTACCTGGGAGCCATTGCACCAAACAGCCCGTTGTACTTAAACACCAGGAAGGTAGTATTGTCTGAAAACAATCCATTCTTTTACAAAGGAAAAGCAGGCGAGGGGATTGGTGGTCCGCATACCGGAGCCGATACAATATGGCCGATGAGTATCATTTTGCGAGCCATTACCAGCATCGACGACAAAGAAATTAAAAATTGTATTGATGTGCTGGTTAAAACTCATGCCGGAACCGGCTTTATGCACGAATCGTTCCACAAAGACGATGCGACCAAATTTACCCGCAAATGGTTTGCATGGGCAAATACTTTGTTCGGCGAGTTAATCCTGAAAGTTTACCACGAAAGACCTCATTTGCTGAAAGTATAACAGGAAAGTCATTAGCCCCCCGTCATTTATAGTCGTTGGGTCGAATAACACCAATGACTATAAATGACTACTTAATGACAATCAATGCCTGTTTTTTTAGCCAATGCTTTCAGCCAGTTCTTCGGCAATGGTGCGCCCCTGCTTCACCCGGTCGGCCATGCCAATGCCATCGCGAATATTTCCGGCCAGAATCAGTCCTGGATATTTTTGTTGCAACCGCTCAATCATTTCGTACCGGCAACCGGTCGTTTCGGTATATTGCGGAATGGCTTTCGGATAGCGACAAATGCGTATCATATCGGGAGTAAGATGGCGGTCGCCAAGCATTCGTGGTAGTTCCCTGTCCAAAACCGACTGAATCTCCTCGTCATTCATCCGGGCGATTTCGGGTCGTTTTATCCCGCCCATAAATACCGAAAGCATGGCTCCGCCTTTGGGTGAGCGGCCTTCAAAGAACGATGACGGAAATAAAATTCCAAGAATGTTTTTCTTTTCTTTTCCCGGAACCAGGCCACCAAAAGCTTGCAGCGACATTCCGCTCCAACGGTTAAAGCCAAGCAAAGCCTGGGTGACCGCGGCATATTTTAGTTCGTTGAAAGGTGCAATTTCTTCATCATTCAGGAAGGGAAGCAACTCTGCCAGGGCATATCCTCCGCAGGTGGTAACCAGCCGAGGTGTTTCCATGGTAACCAGTCGATCGGGAGTTGTGACCTGTAGCTGAAATCCATTAGACGTTGGCCTTACTACCGTATGCTGAACATCGAGCAGAATATTCTCTGAACCAATAGATTCGGTTAGTGCATTAATCAGTTGAGTAAATCCCCCTTTGGCCGAGAACACCTGCTTAGTCGCTTTTTTCATTCGTTCGTCCTTCGGAAGTTTGGCTTTTTGAATGGTTCCTCGAATGAAGCTTCCATAGTCTTGTTCCAGCTTCCAAAGCTTCGGGAGCGCGTAACGGGGAACCAGTTCTTCCGGATTTCCGGCATACACCCCGGAGACAAAGGGATCAACGGCATAATCAAGGAAGCTTCTCCCCAGACGGCGTTTAACCAGACTTGCCAGTGTTTCATTCGGATCTGTACCTTTCTCCCTCCATGGTTCTCCCAGAATCCTGAATTTATCAGACCAGGTAAAAAGCGGCGTCCCAATGGCAGACATCAATCCTGATGGTAAAGCGTGCCACATCCGGTTTTTCCAGATCAATCGTCGTTTGGCATTGGGATCAGCTATTTCGAGCGAGCATTTTCCGGCAAGATCTTCAAATAATTCGGCAATCTCAGGATTGGAAACCACACCGGTACTGGGACCTTTTTCGTATACAAAGCCTTGCTCATTAACTGTTTGGATTACCCCACCGGTCCGGTCGGCCTTTTCGATAATCAGGAATTTGACACCTGCTTTTTTCAGATAAAAGGCCATAGTCAGCCCCGTCAGCCCGGCGCCGACAATAATGACTTCAGTTTTTGCTGATTCTGCCATAATTACACTGGTTTTGAAAAATTGGTTTGACCGGATTTCAATAACGGATCGAACGAAGCAGCCACGTTTCGGATAAACAGTTGTCCCTGTGGGGTAATCTGTATTTTTTTGTCTGAAAGGCTGATCAGTCCGTCGGTTTCAAATTGATGAAGCAATTCCGGATTATAGGTAGTTTGTTTCCTTACGTCATCTGAAGATATTCCAAGCCGTGTGCTTAAATCGTTCCAGATAATCTGCTCGTTGCACATCAGTTCGGTAATCACTTCGCGCACGACAATTTGCTGTGGTGAAAGTGAATAACCTTTGATAGTGGTCAGTTCTCCCTTGTTGGTTTTCGCGATATATTCGTCGATTGATTTGGTATTCTGCGCATAAACGCCTTCCAACTGACTAATCCCGGTCACCCCGAAAGCATAGACCTGACCGGTAGTCCGGCGGGTGCAATAGCCTTGAAAATTCCGGTGAAGCTGTTTGTTTTTCCGGGCCAGGCTCAGCTCGTCGCTTTCAACGGCATAATGATCCAGTCCGATGGCTTCGTATCCATTCTGAGTCAGGAGCGAAAAGGCAGCATCGAACATTTTGATTTTTTCATCGCTGGCCGGTAGCCCGGCTTTTTCGAGCTGCTTCTGAATTTTACTCACCCACGGAACATGCGCGTACGAAAACGTAACCAGCCTGTCGGGCTTCAGTTCAATGGCTTTTTTGATGGTTTCAGCAAAGCTTTCGGCTGTTTGTTTGGGCAAACCGTAAATGAAATCGAGGTTGACGGCCATTTGGGGAGAATCCTGTTTCAGAAATGAGATGATTTCATTAACCGGCATGGCAGGTTTATCACGGTTCACCGTATCCAAAACGTCAGTGTCAAAATCCTGAATTCCAATGCTAAAACGATTGAATCCAGCCTTTTTCAGCCCTTCCATCTGTTCGAAAGTGAGGTATGCCGGATTGACTTCGATAGCAATTTCAGGATCTGGAATAAACTGAAAAGTAGTAAACAGCAACTCGTTGATTTGCTGCAGATATTCGACCGGAATCGAGTTTGGCGTACCCCCGCCGTAATGAATCTGCGAAATGAGACGGTTCTTATCGAGCCGGGCAGTAATCATTTTAATCTCCTGAACCAGCGCTTTGATGTACGCATCCACCACCTCCGCCTGACGCAGGGCATACGAGTTACAGCCACAGAAATAGCACATTTTCAGGCAGAACGGGATGTGAATGTATATGGATATATTTTGCGGTTTCCAGTGATTGGACTGATCAACAGCTTTCAGATAATCGGCTGGGCCAAATTCATCGGTAAAGAAATTGGCTGGCGGGTAACTGGTGTACCGGGGAACCGGATGGTTATATTTTTCAAGTAATTCGCGGTTGGTCATAATTGTAAATGTTACGAGTTACAGGTTGCGAGTTGGTTCTTCACCCGAAACTCACAACCCGCAACAATTTATCTTTTCCAGTCGGTTTGTTTCACCCAATCGGCCAGAAAACGGGCATTTTCAAAAGGAATTCCGGGCATAAAACCATGTCCCAGGTTAAAAATCCAGCTCTGGTTTTTCGATCCGAACTCGATATACGGATGCAGCGCCTTTTCAATTTCAGGCTGGCTGGCATACAACAACCGGGGATCGACATTTCCCTGCAACCCGATTTTAGGATGTACAAGTTTACGGGCCAAATCAAGCGGTGTTTGCCAGTCGATGCTCAGGAAATCACAATCATCAGGCGTGATTCGCGCAATTCCTGCTCCCAATCCTTTCGGGAAAAAGATAAACGGAATGCCTTTTTCGCGAACGGCAGCGCCGATTTTCCGGACTGACGGCATAAACAATTCCTGGTACAAATCAGCAGGGAT
Source organism: uncultured Odoribacter sp. (assembly GCA_964488805.1). GTDB lineage: Bacteria > Bacteroidota > Bacteroidia > Bacteroidales > Prolixibacteraceae > Aquipluma. Next base: position 19,317 of record CAZAVU010000063.1, read on the forward strand.
TAGTCCCGCATGAGTGTCGAACAGTTGAAAAACACCGATGCCATGCTCAATTTGCCCAAGCGCATATATTACTGAAAGTTCAGTTACCACATCAATCAGCTTTCGGGTCGTTTCCTTGTTCTGATAGATAAAGCGGATGGCATCCGGGAAATCGCCTTTTCGGCCCAACCCCTGAAGCATGAAAAGCAGGACCGTCAGAGGGGCGCCGCAAAATCCGATCAATGGCGTTTCTGCCGGTTTGGTGCGGTTTATTTCGTCAATCACTGAATAGATGTAATTCAGTTTTGCCGGATCAGGGGTCAATCCCGAAAGTGGTTGTTCGCGAAAGGCCAGCGGCTGCTCAAACAGAGGTCCGTTGTCGTTGAATTCGAGTCCCATTCCCAAAGCATAGGGAATGACCAGAATATCGGAAAAAAGGATGGCAGCATCCACACCCAGATCATCAACCGGCAGAAGCGTTACTTTTGCAGCTACTTCCGGATTTTGCATCATCTGCCAGAACGTATAGCTTTCTTTTATCTTCAGATAGGAAGGCAAAACCCGCCCGGCCTGACGCATAAACCAAACCGGCGGTCGCTCGGTTTGTTCGCCTTGAAGTGTTTTAAGTAATATTGAATTTGTAATCAAGGATATTTCAGTTTAAATCTTATTCTGTGCGTTTCTTTTCCTGCGATTCTTTTCTAGGTTCCCTCGTGGGAGCTTCCGATTTTCTCACATTCCGTTGCTCCGATCTTTCGACTACTCTCGACCGATTGCGGGTCGGTCCTTCATTCGGCTTTTGAATTGAAGCCGGACTCCTTTTGGTTGACTCAACCTGATTTGCTGATTTTTCAGGCCTTGTCGTTGACTGATCACGGGAAACATGTTTGCTGTTTTGTTCATCGCCCGTTGACCTGCGCTGAATTGTCCGTTCTGAGTTGTCTGAATTTTTTTGATGCGAATTTTCGGTATCGATTTCCCTTCTCTGGGGCTGAGTTTGCCTTTGGCTTGATCCGTCACCACCGTATGTTGAGCGCCGGTTCTGATAAACATTCCGCTGTTCTTCGTTTCTTCCCGAATTGATGCTCCTGTTTTCCTGAACCTGACGACTGGCTGGTCGCTGATATTCAGCATTCCTCCGATAGTTTCCGAAATCAGTGGATCTCCGTTCATGCAATTCCTGTTTGTTTCTAAAACCTTCATGCCGTCTTTCGAAGGAACGATCGGGATGTTGATTTGCATAATCATTACGGCGATTTTGGATGTAAAAATCCCTTGAAAAGTGGATAGTCCGGTCATGAGACCGATGGTAAGCATTATCCCAATTGATATAAACATTTATATGCCGATGATACCTAAACGTAGGATATGGCCGGTAGTAACGATACCAGCTAGGGTAATAGCCCCAATAATAAGGAGAGTGCCAGGGTTCATAAAATGAGCCCCAGAAAAAAGAGAAAATCAGAGGGGTACGCACAAAAACCGGCTCGATGATATAATCGGGGCCATACAGATATTCGTCGCCTACAATTTGTACCCGGTGATTTCCATTTGGAACCCTTTCTATTTCGATGGTTGCCACATCCTGAAAAACATTATCATCCAGAATTGCCTGAATAATTACCAGCGAATTTCTTTCTGATGAATTCTCCAAAACCCTCAGATAATCGATATACCCATCCTGATTCAGGTCAAGATTTGAAATATGGTTATCCGGGTTGTTCAAGCGATGTTCAAAATCCGCCAGATTTGCTGATTCACCGAAAATGGAAGCAACAGCATCCAAATCCAGGTTGTCACTAATATCGTAGCCGACAGCTCGGGTGGTTGTTACAACACGTTGCGCTGAAGAGCTAAAGAACATTGTGCATAAAGTCAAAATTAAGATGCCAACTTTTGTTTTCATGATCGTAAGTTTTTGTTTTCAGTTTTTGCTGAAAATCGTTTAGGGATTTTAATCAGCTTGAATGTTACTTCAAAAAATCTGCCAGAGTTGCATTGTCATTAACGCATTTATCTGATCTGCTCACTGCGACTGCAAACTTATTTACCCTTTCAGCGTTTTCAATGCTTCGTGGGTCGCTTCAATGGTTTTATCAATCTTCTTGGCCGTATGGGCAACCGACATAAATCCGGCTTCAAATTGCGAGGGGGCCAGGTAAATACCGCTTTCCAGCGCCATTTTGAAATATTTGGCATAGGTCGCCGTATCGCATTTGCAGGCATCGGCAAACGAATTTACTTTTCCTTCACCGGTAAAGAAAAGGGTAAACATGGAACCAATGCGGTTCAAAACGGCAGGAAAATTCAGGTCGTCCAGACATTGTTGTATGCCATCAGTCAAACGGGCCGATTTATCTTCCAGCATCTCATAAAAGCCCTCCGTTTCGTCCAGAATCTTCAGGGTGGTCAATCCGGCAGCCATCGCCAACGGATTCCCCGACAATGTTCCGGCTTGGTAAACAGGACCTTTGGGGGCCAGCTTGTCCATGATTTCCTGTTTTCCGCCATACGCGCCAACAGGAAGGCCACCGCCGATAATCTTTCCGAAAGTGGTCAGATCAGGAGTGATCCCGAAAAGTTGCTGAGCGCCGCCTTTCGAAAGACGGAAGCCAGTCATTACCTCATCCAGAATCATTACTGCACCGTATCGGGTACAAAGTTCCCTGATTCCCTGAAGGAAACCAGGCTCTGGAATTACCACGCCCATGTTTCCGGCAACCGGTTCGATAATGACCGCAGCAATCTGTTCGGTATATCTAATAAACAATTCTTTCACCGAATCCAGGTCATTGTAGCGGCCCAGAAGCGTGTCTTTTGCTGTTCCGGAAGTTACCCCCGGAGAATTGGGAGTTCCTAAGGTTAACGCCCCCGATCCGGCTTTGATCAGAAAGCTATCGTTGTGACCGTGGTAACAACCTTCAAATTTGATCACCAATTCGCGACCGGTATAGCCGCGGGCCAGACGCAAGGCACTCATGGTCGCCTCAGTTCCGGAGTTGACCATACGAACGCTGTCGACCGAAGGAACCATCTTTTTGATTTGCTGGGCAACCTCCGTTTCGAGCAGGGTAGGGGCGCCAAAACTGGTCCCTTTGGCTGCGGTTTTCTGAATGGCCATAATCACATCGGGATGGGCATGACCTAAAATCATCGGCCCCCACGAACCAACATAGTCGATGTATTCGTGACCATCAATGTCAAACACTTTGGCTCCTTTGGCGCTGGCAATGAACAACGGATCACAGCCGACACTTTTAAATGAACGAACCGGAGAGTTTACCCCTCCGGGAATATGTTTTTGTGCTTCCGCAAACGCGGCAATACTTTGGGTATAGTTTTTCATTGTTAGCTATGTTTTTATTCAGCTCTTATCTCTTTGTTATTTCTGTTCCGTCCGAATTCAGGTAATTACCTTTACAAATAGTATCACACGGACGGTAAAAGATTTGTTTTGGGTTTTCCCGGGGTTACACTCGTTCCTCGTTTACCCCGGGTTATTAATATTTTGCCCTTTCAGGGCAATGTTAATCGCGTATCACTGCTTAAAGCATTCCCCCATTTGGGGGAACGGGAAGGGGGCTTCATTCTAAAGTTCTTTCACAATTTCCTGTGCATGGTAAGTGATAATGATATCGGCACCGGCACGTTTGATTGAGGTCAGTATTTCGCGAACCAGACGCTGTTCATCGATCCAGCCTTTCTCGGCAGCCGCTTTCACCATGGCATACTCGCCACTCACATTATAGGCAGCCAGCGGAATGTTGAAATTGGTTTTTACCCGTTGAATGACATCCAGATAACTCAATGCCGGTTTTACCATCACGATATCGGCGCCTTCTTCAATGTCGAGGGCAACTTCGCGCAAGGCTTCGTTGGCATTGGCCGGATCCATCTGGTAAGTGGCGCGGTTCCCAAATTTGGGCGCACTCTCGGCAGCTTCGCGGAAAGGTCCGTAAAAGCCGGAAGCATATTTGGCCGAATAAGCCATGATGGGCAAATTGTAGAAACCGTTTTCGTCGAGCGCTTTGCGGATCGCTCCCACGCGGCCGTCCATCATGTCGCTCGGTGCAACCATGTCAACGCCTTCCTGCGCCAAAGAAACCGATTGTTTGGCCAGCGTTACCAGGGTCAGGTCGTTGTGAACATCGCCATCCACAATAGTTCCGCAGTGACCGTGAACCGTGTATTCGCAGTTGCAGATGTCGGCAATCAGATACAAATCAGGCAACGCTTTTTTCAGCGCGCGAACAGCTTGCTGAACAATCCCGTTGTGTTCGCAGGCCACCAGACCGTGTTCATCTTTGTGTTCAGGAATTCCGAACAGCAAAACCGCCCGTATGCCAAGATCGTATAACCTGCGACATTCTTCGACCAGCAAATCGACCGAAAGCTGGGCGTTTTCGGGCATCGACGAAATCGGGTTTCTCACCCCGGTTCCCGGACATACAAAAAGAGGCATGATCAGATCGTCGCGGGTAAGAATTGTTTCGCGAACCATATTTCTTAAAACAGGAGTTTGTCTTAACCTTCTAAGGCGTGTAATTGGAAATGACATAGTTATAATGATTTAAGTTGTTTTTCTGAAAAATAACGGACGATTGCCGAAAAAATTCCCTGAGAACTGGCCATGGCAGCAGTAACCAAAGGCTTTATCCCATGGCGCAAAACTTCGGACGAAGTGGTTTCCCCAATACTGGCAATCCGAAGTTTGACCGGATCGGTTTTCCCATCGAGAAGCTTCAGCAAATTAATACATCCGGAGGGACTGGTCACGATGATCATGTCGTACAGATCATTGACAATCCTGTTCAATGCTTCAGTGCTTACCGATTCGGGCAAGCAGGTTTCGTATATTACCATCCGCGTACAACGGGCTTTCCCTGAGATTTTATCTTCAATAACTGTTCGGGCCAGGTTGCCAACCGGCAACAAAACCCGTTCATCCTGATTTACCACTTCGAAAAAGTCGGCAGCAAAATCTTCTGCCGTATTTCCCTTGTTAATGAAGGAAGCCGAGTACCCATATTTATCAAGTCCAGAAGCCGTTTTTTCGCCTACAGCGGCAATTTTCAGATGCTTCGGAAGCTCAAAATTTTCATGAATTTCACAGAAAGCGTCGAAGAAATATTTCAGTGCATTGGGGCTGGTAAACACAATCCAGTTAAACGAATTGATGCTTTGTAGCCGTGACCGGCCAGAATCATCCAACGGCAAAGGCCGAACCTGAATGGTGGGCATGTTTATCAGAGTGGCTCCTTCTCCTGTCAAAAGCGTTTCAAGCTCGGCAGATCGCCCTTCTGGCCTGGTAGAGATGAATACTTTATTTTCCAGAATTTTACTCATCAAGGTCAATGCGTTGAATAATTGATTTGATTTCATTCAGGATTTGCCCCGCACCTTGCCTGAGCATTTTTTCGGCCAGTTCAATGCCTATTTCTTCACCCTGGTTTATTTCTCCGGTGATGGATTCGCTGATATAATTTGAACCATCGACCGAAGCCACAAAACCATTCAGGGTCAAAACACCGTTTTCCATTTTTGAATAGCATCCCAACGGAACCTGGCAACCACCCTGGAGATGGCCCAGAAAAGCGCGCTCGGCAACAATCGCGTTCCAGGTATCGGTGTGATTAACCTTTGCCATCAAAACATCGATTTCCGGATCGTTTTGCCGTGTTTCAATGGCAATCGCCCCCTGGCTTACAGCAGGCATAATGATTTCAGGATCGATGATTTCAGTAATATATCTTTCGAGGCCCAACCGTTGCAAACCGGCGGCAGCCATGATCATTGCATCACAATAGCCATCTTCCATTTTCTGAAGGCGCGAATTCACATTCCCGCGAATATCTTTTATAGTTACCAGGTTGTTCACCTTGAGAAGCCCGGCTCGACGGCGAAGGCTGGATGTGGCCACCACATCGCCCTGACCAAGTTCGGCCAGTTTTTTACCGCTTTTACTGACCAGCGCGTCACGAAATTCGCCGCGTTCGAGAACAGCTCCCAATTTCAATCCGTCAGGAAGAGCGGTGGGCAGATCTTTCAGGCTGTGAACGGCCAGATCAACCGTTCCATCCAGTAATGCAACCTCAATTTCTTTGGTAAACAGACCTTTGTCGCCAATTTTGGAAAGGGCCAC
>CAZAVU010000064.1:0-24621 GCA_964488805.1 uncultured Odoribacter sp.
CGGTCCATTTGTAGGTCAGCGGATCGCCGTCGGGATCGGAAGAAGCCGAGCCGTCAAGCGAAACGGTTGCTCCTTCGTTGACCGATTGGTCCGGTCCGGCATTGGCCACGGGCGCTTTGTTAACCTGTTTGACCGTAACGACAACCTGGTCAGCCGGAGAATCTGCTTTCCCGTCGTTGACCACCAGCGAGAAGGTGTACTGTGTATCAGCCGAAACTTCGGGAGCTGTGAACGTTGGTTTGGGATCAGTGTCTGAGCTGAGGGTTATCCCAGCCGGAGCGGTCCATTTGTAGGTCAGTGGATCGCCATCGGGATCGGAAGAAGCCGAGCCGTCAAGCGACGCGGTTGTTCCTTCATCGACCGATTGATCCGGTCCGGCATTGGCCACCGGCGCTTTGTTAACCTGTTTGACCGTAACGACAACCTGGTCAGCCGGAGAATCTGCTTTCCCGTCGTTGACCACCAGCGAGAAGGTGTACTGTGTATCAGCCGAAACTTCGGGAGCTGTGAACGTTGGTTTGGGATCAGTGTCCGAGCTGAGCGTTATTCCAGCCGGAGCGGTCCATTTGTAAGTCAGCGGATCGCCATCGGGATCGGAAGAAGCCGAGCCATCAAGAGAAACTGTTGCCCCTTCATTAACAGACTGATCCGGTCCGGCACTGGCTATGGGAATTTGATTGGCAGGAGAGGTTACCGACAATTTAACTATTGCAGATCCATTGGGGGTAAAGGTTGGAGCAGTTATCGGATCTCCCGTTGACGGATCAAAATACTCTGCCGTTATTCCGCTAATCTCTTTACTTTTACTCGCATTCCAGAATTTGTAAGTAATGGTGTGCCCGGTAGTATAACCATTTGAAAGCCCTTCATCCGTTCGTGATGCAGCAATTGCTGCAAACGAGCTGAAATCGGACAGGTCAATTGGTTGTTTTAGAATGGTTTTTCCGCAGCATACTGTTTCGTCGAATACGGCAATTTCATCATTAGCCTTTAGATTAGCTCCATCAATGGTTGCGGAAATCACATAAATGTTCATGTGATCCTGCCCGTTCCCAGAGTAGGCAATAACGAAATGTCCTTGCGCATAGCTGCCTGCCGTTAAAAGAAGAATTGCCATGAGAAGAATGAATCTTCTCATTATCGGATGATTAACAGAACCCGTTGAATGTCCTATTTTTCGTAAGGAACCACCGTGGAATAAGTCTGGTTTAGGGACGTTGTTGTGAGTGTGTGGAACCTGACTTTGTTTACATTCATTATTTTCAATGGCTTTCCATTGAAAATCTTTGATGTTACATATTTGTTTCATCTCTTTTTTGGATTAATTGTTCTGCAACATTCTGTTTTAATGCTTCAGCACTATTTTTTTAACTGTGTTGTTAACTTTAAGGACGTAGTTTCCGTTTGCCATTTTTACTCCATAGTCGTTTTTGCCATCCCAGGTCAGTGTGTTACTTTCCAGTCCATTTCCGCGATACAAGTAACGAATCAAGCGACCGTTGCTGTCGAAGATCCGGACATCGAGTTTTTGAATGCCGGGGGCCATAATGTGGATGGTAACCAGGTCGGTAAACGGGTTTGGGAAACATGTTACCGATGTAGATTCAACTAAATCCTTAATGTTTGTAGCTAATTCAGGATTTGCAAGGACAAACATGGATTCTCCTTTTGCAAAAATGCTTTGGCTATCATTCAGTAATTCCGGGTTCAGTAAATATTCCTGGTTGTTGCGGAATATGCGGATGGAAACCGGATTTCCGGGATTGAACCCGTTGGGAGCGACATCTAACTCGTCGTTGCAGGATGCTGCAATGCTGATATATCCGTTGACAAGTTGATCGGGGCCGATTTGAGCCGACCCGACGCATAGCTTCCCGTCGAATATCCCGATTTCATCACCTGCTTTGAACCCTTTAGCTGCCAGGTCAAGCAGCGTGATGTTCATGTGGTCGGTTCCGTTTCCGGTAAATATTTTCCGGAAATGAGTGGAGGAAAGTATTTCAGGAAGGACTGTTGCCTGCTTGGTTCCTCCTGACGGAATCGTTAAGGTTCCGGCCGACAACATGTTTACCTTGTATCCCTTGTTTGGATTCAGGTTGCCGATGTTGTTTTTCCATCCGCCAAACACTCCGAAGTTTTCCAGCGCCAGACCAGCCTCGTCCATTACCTTCTTGAGTTTTCCGGCATCAATGAGTGACTGGAAGATGGCCTTGGCATCCTGAGGCTGGTTCGATGGGTAGCCGATGATGTTCCACCCTGCATTCAGGTTAAGGTCGATCGGCAATGAAACAGGCTGTCCTTGCAGAACCAGCAAGACTGGTTCGGTTACATTAACCTTGTAACCTTTCCCAATGATTAAGTTGCCGATGTTGTTTTTCCATCCGCCAAACACTCCGAAGTTTTCCAGCGCCAGACCAGCCTCGTCCATTACCTTTTTGAGTTTCCCGGCATCGATGAGCGACTGGAAGATATCCTTCATATTCGGGTTGGCAGGTGTGACATTGGCCGAGAAGATGTTCCAACCGGTACTCAGTGATATTGTCTGCGTGGTTGTTGTTGAAACATTCTTTACGGTAATGGTCACCTGCGAAACTGGCGAGTTCGTTTTGCCGTCGTTTACAGTCAGGCTAAACGTGTAATTCTGGTCAGATGTGACTTCTGGAGCAGTGAAAGTGGGTTTGGCAACCGATGATGAACTTAGCGTGATTCCTGCCGGGGCTGTCCATGAGTAAATCAGTGCATCGTTATCCGGGTCAGACGATCCGCTGCCATCGAGGGTGACCAGGATTCCTTCGTTGACGGTTTGGTCGGGGCCGGCGTTGGCTACCGGTGTTTTATTGACATGAACGATATTCCATTGAACCTTTGACGATGAAACGCCTTGCCGGCCACTGGAATATTTTTGCAACTGGCTGAGATCAAGGGTTACACTGTATGTTCCCGTGGTTGTTCCGGCCAATTCCATTCCGGTCAAAATAAAGAGCTTGTCGGTTGACTTTGTCACGGTCAGGTTTTGCGTACCGATGGACTGCCCGTCACGTTCAAACTTCAGGTAATCTTTTAGTTTGGTGTCGTCCAGCAATTTATCGGAGAATTCCATTTGCAGGGAGGTCGGCTGTGTACTTTGAGGCGAAGCCGGGGCATTTTTCCAGGTACAGATCAGGGCTGCCTCGTCGATGAACAGCGGTATCTCCGTGATCGTGTTGTTGGTGTACTGGTCGATGCAGTGGGCCTGCAGCGTCAGGTTTCCTGCGGCCCCCAGACTGATAGGCAGCGAAAGAGTTCCTGTTTTAACGTTGGATGAGTCGGCCAGCAAAGTGGCATTTACCTGATCAGTCAGGTAGAGTTTGATTCGTGTCCCGGCCTGGTTAACCGTCATTGTTGCTGTCAGGTTGCGGGTGGAGGTGACATTGTCCGTGTCCGAGAAGCCAAGGTCAGGGGTTATGTGCAGATTTGTTACTGCTGCCGGAGGAGTCCGGTTAACCGTCCATTGGTATTTCACGGTGTCGGTCGACGAGTTGCCTGCTTTGTCGGTAATGTCTTTCATTTTGATCTTCAGCAGGTAATTGCCTTCGTAATAGGTGAGTAGCCTGAACTGTGTAAACAGGTATTCCGATTCGGTTTTCTGGGCGAAGTTCAATTGTGAAAGTGGTTGTCGTTGTCCGTCTTTCCACAATTCCAGTGAACTTGTGCCGAAACCATTTACCGGTTCGTTAAACAGGACTGTAAAGGCTGTCCGATGCTGCGAATCGTAGCCTCCATCGGTTGAAGGGGTGATTTGGCTGACCTGTGGAGGTGTTTGGTCAATTTCCCAATCCGCGCTCTGCGGCAGTATTCCGTTGTTTCCATCCAGCGATTTGATGTTGGGCATATCGACCGTGAGCATGTACTTGCCATCTGACGAAGTAAATGCCTTCAGTCCTGAAATTTGGAACAATTTACCTTCGGTGTCCATGTCGGTGATGGAAACGTTGCCTGAAATGATTGTTCCGTTTTTTGTCCAGGCAAAACGGGCCGGAACCAGGGTCGTCTTGTCGATCGGGATATTGAAACGCAGCATGATGAAGTCGATTGGTGCGCCTACATTGTTGTCGGGCAGTCCAATGAATTCCTTGATTGCCGGAACATTGATGAACTGAGTCCATGTAGCCTGTTTCCCAACAAGTCCCTGGGTTCCATCCAGGTCGGTGATATTGTTGGTTTGCACGGTGAGAACATAAAATCCGTCCTGCGTTGATTTACTGGTCAAATCGATTTTGAAGGTGGTCTGGTTAACCTGTGTTACGGTTACCGAGGCATCCATCACATCGGCGCCACCTTGTATGCGCAAAGCCATGTCCTGGTAGTTGAAGGTTGCCGGGTCAATCGGTTTGTTGAATACCACATTGACTGAGGTAACCGGCGAGGTGACCATTGTTGCAGGAACATTCTCAAACCTCACGATCTGAGGTGGATTCTGGTCTTTGGGCGTGAACTTGATGGTGTAGGTTTGCGAGTTGTTGGCTGCAAATACATCCAGGAAGTGCATCATGTTTTCGTAGATCGGCTCTTTCCCGTCAGGCAGCGTGACATGGGTTTGCCAAACATTGTCGAGTGGAATAACCTGTCCGTCGGAGCGGGTTACACTGGTAATGGTATACTTGCCGTTTGACGGATCACTGAATTTGATGTAATTCCAACCTATCTGGGAGGGTGTAACTGCAAGTTGAATTCCTGAGCCAACGGTGCCGGAAGTGCTGGATGAAACGGCCGGGTAAACATCGAGCGTGCCGATGTTGGAAAGATAGATGATGTCCGGCATTTCTTTGGAATCCTGAACTTCGTTAACCAGGAAATCGTTGATGCCGTCTTCAACTCCGGAATAGACCCGCACACTGTGAATCAGTTCATGCAATGAAACACCGCTGATCAGGCTGAGGTCTGGATTGCCACGGCTGTCAAGATGGGTGAGCTTGGTTTCATACGAAATGAAATGTCCCAGTAAAGTACTGGTGAACCACCATTGCCCGATGGTCGCTTTTTTAGGTGCAATATTTCCAAAGTCGATGTTGGTCAATCCCAACTGGCAAGGTTGTCCGTTCAGGTTCGAACCGATCAGGGCGAAATTGATGGCCAGTCCTTTTTCGTTTTCCACAATCTTGGGCTGCGCGCTTTCAATGCGCACATTTTTGGCGGTGCCATATCCATCGTTTTGAACCATGACGGCAAATTCAGCAGGAACGATTGGTTCAATAGGTTCGGTCAGTGCATCGTCGCCCAGAATATCGCGCTGCATAAAATAGTGCAGGTACAAATCGGGACTGGGGTTTACGTCCAGGGTTACCGGGAACAGGGGTTTGGTGACCGTCACGCCGGTAAACGGATCGAGATATGAGAACGAACCTCCGAACGAGTAGCTTTTAGGCACGGTGGGCGCCGCTCCTTTTTCGGGAATGAACAATACTGTTGCGCTTCCTTTTTGATCTGCTCCAAGTGTTCCGGTTCCATCGATGCCTGTAAGGATATCGAGCGCTTTGGTTTCAATCTGGAAAAGGTCGTTGCACAAAACGCCGTTTTCATCTTTGATTTCCAAATTTAACTTGATTTCCTGCATGGCAGTAGTCTTGTTCCCGTTGTAGATAGTCAGAGTTCCTTCAAAGGCTTCGCGGGTCATTACTACTTTTTGGGTGATGTTGATGGTTACTGAAGCGCAAACCGAGCTGCGTCCTCCTTCAATTTGTTCGTTGACGGCATCTATAGCCTGGTTGTACATATCGCCAACCGAGCTAAATCCACGCGAAATGGTATAATTTTGAACTGAATCAGCTTCCTGTTTGTATTTTTTCAGGAGGTTATCATCGATAATTTCAGGATATTGTGTTGTTGGGGAGAAGATGTTTTGGCCCCATGCGATCAGTGTGGTATTCCAACGTACAGCAAAAGCGCTGATTTCGGCAGCCGAGATGTCGGTTCCGATCATATTTTGCTGAATCGAAAGAAGGTCTGCCGGTTGAATTGGCTTCATGCCTTTTGTAAAAGGATCAATCTGTTTGACGAAATCGATAAAGCTTTCTTTCGACTGCCAGTCCATCGGTTTGACGAATTCACTCATCCAGGCTTTTTCTGCATCCACTTTATGAACGACATATTCCAGATCGGTTATCGCCTGTCGCAGGATTGGTGGCATTTTGCTGGTCTGGGCATTCTTTAATGCCAGGAGAGAGGCGCTTTTTACAAAAATCGGAGGATCCTGATAACACGTTATCGCGGTAGTTATTAATCCCCAAACACAACCGACAACAGGAACAAACCCGACAACGCAGTTGAAAATATCCCAGGCGCTGACTTCTCCATCAGCAGCTGACCGGAGACATGCTGCAACTCCTGATGCTGTACCGATAGGCCCCGGGATGCATCCCAGCACAGCCAGTGCCAGTTCCGTCATACAGTTATCGCAATCCTCGGTCGGCGCCGCAACTGTTGCCGTATTGTTGTTTGGATCGTAATGAGTGGTTCCGCCGCCTCCCCGGTAAGGAGTACCGTCTCCACCATAGTAACCGCCCCAGCCGCCCCAGCCGCCGCCACCACCGGGACAGATTCTTCCTGAAAAAGTGATTCCATGCGACGTTTGGTGCCATTTTTTGTCTTTCCCACATTCCCATCCATATACCGTGTAGGCAAAATCAGTACAAGGCCCAGGATATGGGGGTGATTGAATGGTACTGGCTGATTTTGTTGTGGCTCTTAATTTCATGACAACCGGAACCTGGATGGCCTGTTGGGCCAGAAGATCCAGTTTCGTGAAATTGGTCACAAACTCATATTCAGGATCGTTTTGCGGTAAGTTAATTTCTACATCTTTGGCTGTAATCAACCCTTTATTTGTCAGGGTAATCATAAACGGATAGGTCTGGTCGTTAAAGAGTTGCGGCATGTCTGTCGGCATCTCCATAACAACTACGGGCACGGGCACATTGGTTTCGAACTTCATGATCAACTGAACCTCGTACTTGTCTTCGATTTCAGTTGGAACAACCTCCCAGGTATAGGTGATTGCCTGGAAACTCAGGAATACGCTTTGTTCGTTTACCCGCCCGGGATCAATGGTCAGTGTCGTCTGGAAGCCTTCATGCTTTTCAGCCTCCACATTCATTTTATAAACGCCTTCGGGTATATTGGCTACTTCGAAGATGCCGTTTTCATTGGTAAACCCATCTGCAATAATTTTCCCGGAGAACGGATGGCGGACAACCACATGCGCATTTTTAACGTGCGGCTTATCGGCCGTGTAATAGGTGTACTCGTCAATTACATCCACTTTCAGACCTCCGGTTTCTTCTGATACGGCTTCAATGCGGTAGGGCACTGCAACACCATTGCCATTGACACAATTTACCGCGATGGTTCCTGAAAATGGCGTGTTTAATGGTGTATCCGAAGTCGGGGCCAGGTTTAAAACGACCGTAGCCGTGTCCTGGGGTGCAATATTCGAAATGGTAGCAGAACTGACCAGCGTCATCCACTCCACATTGGGCAGGCTGACGGTTACCGTTCCGGTTTCGCCGGCCCCGTTGTTGTAGATGTATAGTTCGTACAACCGCGACTTCCCTTTGGTCATGGTTGTATTGATGCTCGTCGGCTCTGCTTTTAACTGGCCCTGTAGAGCCTGGCAATAGTAATAAGCCGGGAAACCGGTGGTAACTCCTTCGGTCGATTTGACCGAGAAGTTGATCTTCTCGTAATCCTTACCTTCGGTTAGCTCCGTTGCTTTCAGCGTGAAGTTGAATTCTTTGGTCTGATTTCCGGCAAGAACAGCGATAGTGTCGAATTTGAGCTGGCAGCCTGCCGGAAGTTTATCAGCCTGGATGACCAATTCGTTCAGAGTTGATTCGCTGGTGTTTACGATGGCAATCTTTCCAGTGATTGTTTGCCCTTGTTTCATTTCCCAGATGATATTTGCCGACGATTCGCGCCGTAACCCCGGGATGTCAAAATTATCCTGTTCGGTACTGAGGTTTTGTCCCGGATAGCAGGCTCCAATGACATAGTGACCTGATTCGGTGGAAAGGGGGATGAAATCAACCGTATATTCTCCCTGATCGTTTGTAGTTGCTGTTAGTTCCCTTCGTGTTCCGTTAGTCAAAATATAGACATCTACTTTTACATTGACAACCGGAACCATCTTTGTGTTCAGGGCCTTCCCATGAATAGGAATGGTTGTGCCGGGCATGTACAGGTCGTTATCGGCAATAGCCGTAACGGAATATTCGGGAGTGATGGTTAAGGCTACCGCATCGGAATTGTTGTTGAAATAAACCAGTTCGGTGATTTTCTCGTCAGGGTTAATTTTTGCCATGACATAGAAACTTCCGGTTTCATCAGGAACGTCAACTGTTTGCACGAAACTGGCTGAGGTTCCCGGCAAGATCTGGGATGGGAAAGCATATTCGCCAAGCACCTTGTCGCTTGAGTCAATGGTTTGGTCTTTTGAACAGTAGAACCTGATGATAACTCCGGTGGGCGCATTGGCAAATCCGCTGTTGTAAACCGATCCGCTGATTTCTATCATCTCGTTGGTTGCAGCAGTGCTGGCATTTAAGGCAATGTCTGTGATTTCCAGGTCGGGTTTGTTCAGGTCGGTCACAAATACATAACCAAAACCTGGCGAGAACGATGCTGCGCTGGCCTGAATGGAAACCATCTGGTTTCCGTCTTCGATGTGATCGTTTTTGGTGTTAATTGGTACGGCAACCGATTTTTGTCCCACGGGTATTGTTGCAGACGTCTGGATACTGACTTCCGAGGTGTCATTGTGCAAGATGGTCACCGCCAGGGCCTGCTCGGTTGATGTGTTACGTGAAATGGTGAGCGTTCCGGCATTGGTTTTGCCTTCCGGCAGTGAAACCGGGTTAACCGAAACCGAAAGGGAAGGTCCGTCGTTGTCGGCAATAACTAGTTTGGCATTGACAACACCTCCATTCTCGGCTGAAGTTCCGCAGTTGCACGATGAAATGAAAATCGATCCGGAGAGGGTGATTGTGCGGTAGCCGTCGACATCTCCGTTATCGACCACGCCAATGTTGAATTTTTGAGATTGAGCTCCTTTGGGCAGGGAGATGGTTGTCGGGAAATAGATGGCATTGGCAGGAGAAGCTGTAAGGTTCACGGTGATGTTATCATCGCCCTTTACCCGCGTGATCAGTCCCCAGGTGGCATAAGCCCCGGCTGATTCCGAAACGGTATCGGCCAGCAATTCCAGTTTGATCTCCGGAATGTCGTTATCGGTAATGCTTGCGGTTACCTGGGAAGTTGTGACTCCGGCCGAGCTGGCATAAATAATGGCATCGGCTTTCAATTCAGGAATGTTGTCGTCGGTAACAACTACCGACACATTGCCAGATGCAGCATTTGCAGGAATAACCAATGTTGTTGGGAAAGTCCACTGCGCCGGTTTGTTGGTGGCAAGGCTGACGGTTAACGGTTGGCTGGTGACCAGATCGCGGCTGACGGTTAAGGTAACGGTTTCGCCTTCGGTTACCGATGTTTTGCTCAACTGCGCCGAGAGCGAAGGAATTTCGTCGTCCAGGATGGTTATCTTTTTCGAAGCATTGGTATAGGATGTCCCGGTTGCCGTTACTTCCACTTCGCGTGATCCTTCCAGAGTCGTGTTGTTTGTGGTGTTGAGGTTAAACACGAACGACGACTGGTTGGCCGGGATGATGACCGCAGCAGGAATGGTAACCTGACCAGCCGGGGTGGCTGCCAGCGTAATGGCCAGGTCGGCGGTGTAATCACCACTTCGGCTGACTATGCAACGAACCGGTATCGTGGTGCTTTCGAGTACCGATGATGTTTGTATGTCGAGGAAGAGTAAGTTTCCTACGGTAATCCGGTTTGCCGATTGTGCCTTATTGTTGGCCTTGTTCGTAGCGTGTTCCTGAAGTTCGGCTGACGGAATCAGTTCCACTTCAATGTTTGCTTCGCCTGAGAACCTCAGGATTTCGGGTAGTTTGATCTTGTGGCTTCTGCTGATTGTAGCTCCGGCAGCTAACGTCGATTTGTATTCGAAGGCAGGATTGATAGTCATCTTCAGGCCCGAAACCGGGATCAGCGAAATTCGTTCGGCCCAGCCGCCAATGGCAGCCACTGCGCTCGCGTTTTCAACCTTCCAGTTGATGGTTAACGAATCTCCGGGGTTGATCGTAGCCTTTTCAGGCTGAATATCCTTGACCAGAATGTCGGGTAACGACTTCAGAGCCACGTGGGTGGCTGTTGTGGTTTTCCCCGTGTTGTTGTCGTCGGACAGTTCGGCGACCGAATTATTATAGTCCGTTTTAACGATGAAATAGTAATCACCGGTATATTCAATAGGCAACGACACGGAAACCGATTGGGTATATAAACTGTCTGGTTCCAGTTGCTTTGCGTTCTGTTTGGTAGTCAGGAGCTTGTCGTCGTTGCTTAATGTCTGGTCGGTTGAAACATACAAGGCATCGTACCATTGAGCTCCCGCAGTATTTCCTACTCCGGTGTTTTTAACCTTGAAACTGACGGTGAAATTAGTGCCCGATTCGATGTTGGCTGGTGCCTGAACATCGGGTACGGTCAGGTCGGGAAGTTGTCTTACCTTGAATGTTTGCACGGCGCTTTCAGCCGATGAACAATCGTTGATCGAACTGACTTTCCATCGGTACACTTTCCCGTATTCAAGGTTGTACACCCGCGTGTTTGTAGCGTAAATGTTTGATTGGTACGGCGTGGTTGGCGTACTTGCTCCATCTTTCCACAAATACAGGTTGTAGTAGCTGGTGTTTGGCGACGGTTGCCAGAACAGGTCGAGGGTTGCATTCTGGTTTTCTTTCCCGCTCTCCGGGACCAGTCCGCTAACCTTGTCGATAGGTTTGCAATAGGCTGTGAGGATGACTGGGTTGGCATAGTCGGGAACCAGATTTGGGGCGAATGCTATTTTCTCCTTGATGTCGTAGATTTTGTCGGAGAAAACGTCGTAATATTTAAACCGGATTGAATCCCCTGTTGATTTATCGTTGTAAACCAGTAGTTTATAGACGTTGATTCCCGTTGGTGGAAACTGCACCGAAGCCGTCTGGGCGCCCCTGATTTCGTCGTTGATGTAGGCGATCAGCGCTCCGCTGGGTAAGTAAGTTTCGCCCACTTTTACTCTGAAAATCATTTCAGTGCTCAGTTCGAAGCGTTTGGCCAGGTTGCTGTTGCTCGGAATGGCTGGCAGCGTAAGGGTCGCGCTTGCTGAAAGCGGGACCCATACGAGCATGGCCAGGGCTACAATCTGAATGATCTTTATTCTGATTCTGTTTATGCTCCATCTATTTTCCCTGAATTTGTCCTGAATTTCAGGGAAAAGTAGTTGACTATTTTTATGAATTGATTTTTTCATAATCGATCGGATTTTTCTCATTTGTGAATCATTTTCCCAATATCCGGATGGATTTTGGTAAACTTTTTCCAGGTAAGCTTTACTTTGGATTGTGAGCCCTTATCAGTTTGTTGATTTGATTAGTTTCCTGATAATTACGCCGCTGACCGTTTCTATTTTCAGAAGGTATAGTCCCGGGGCCAGATTTTTTGTATTCAGTTCCCAGGTAGATTCTGAAATATGGGTTACGATTTGAATGCAATTGCCCGTGATTCCGGAAAGGGTGATCGTCTGTATTTTTTCGTTGGCAATGATCTGGAGTTTGTCAGTGACCGGATTCGGGAAAATCCGGACTGATTTGTCATCGCTTTGATCGGCTATCCCTGTTGTTCCGGCGGTCAGATGAAGCGGGTAGGGGGCCATGGCCTGGCCAAACACTTCATCGGCACCAAAAAGCAGTTCTTCTGAAAGCGGCTTTTCCTGATTGCCCGCGAGCGACTTTAACCTGAAGCTAAGTTTCTCCTGGTTCGCATTCGAGAATATGGTCAGCAGAAACATGTACCGGTTGAGTTCTGGGACAAAGCGTGCTTCTGTTACTCCGCGCGGCCCGGTTTGCGAATAGGCGATGAGCAGGTCGCCTTTTCGAACCAGATTCTCACCTTCCTGGTTCACGATTTCACCAATCAGGGTTGCTGAATGTTCAAATGCTGGTGGGCTGATCTGGTAATTGCTGTACAATTCTTTCCGGCTGAAAAATGATTGCTGGACCGATTTTAGTTTTGCGCTTGAGGCCTTGTATCTCACTTCACCATTTGCAACGGTTTTCATCATGTATCCGTTCAAGACCCTTAGCGAATCAAGATCACCGGTCCATCCTGAGGCCGGGTAATAAATGGCCGACGCTTCTTTGCTCTTCAGCAGGATGTCACCCGAAGGAAGGCTGGCTGTTTCGAAGGCAGAGCCAATTGCAGCATTGCCTTTCAGGATATATCCGATCCGGTTCCAGCCTGTAGTGACAGGGATAGCGGTTAAGGTCGGGTTGATTTCCTGTCCGGTCAGGGTGAAAACTTCGGTCGTCGATTTTTTGAACATCATTGACTCAAACTGAGGCAGGTTGACTAAGTCGCCGAACCATCCTGAAGGAATGTAATATACCGATGAAGTGGTAGCCGATTTGACATAGTCGAGCTGGACCAGTGATAAACTACTGAAAACACTGCTAGTTTTCAGGTCGGATGGAACTGCTCCCAGCGATATCCAGTTCCATCCGGCGGCCAAGGTACGTTTCAGGGTGACCGTGCGGACAAAGACTTTAACTGAATACGTTTGGGTGGTTGTGCCATCCTCGGCAGTAACGGTATAGGAAACCGGTGAGGTGAAATTACGTGTCGATCCGCTGGCCGGATTGATGGTTGCTTTGAGTGAAATTACGAAAGTGGGCGACAAACTTCGGATGTCGTACCCGTAAGGCATATACATGAGCACCTGTTTTGTCGTTTGGTTAACCCGTACCGAGTCGGCACCCGAAACCTGGCCGCTGATAATCTGGGCTTCAGAACTCAGGATGTTCAGGTTCTTCACGTTAATGGAAACCTTGTCGGTGTCAGAATTGATTTTGCCGTCGTTTACCACCAGCGAAATAATGAATGTCGAATCGCGGTGAACCAAGGGAGCTGTGAAGGTTGGTTTACTGATGGTTGTTGATGATAGTGTAACTTTTGGTGGAGCTATCCATTTGAAGGTAATTGGCTCTCCATCGGGGTCTGACGACAACGATCCATCGAGTTGGACCAGTGTGTTTTCATTCACGGTCTGGTCGCCTCCGGCAAAAGCTACTGGTTTCTTATTAACCTGGAGCACTGTTATTTTTACGGTGTCGGGTATCGAGAAAAGCACTCCGTCGGATACTTCAAGTTTGAAACGATAGGTTTTATCGGTATTTACCTGAGGGGCGATAAACGAAGGCGCCACGCTCAGCGGATCGAAAAGAATGATCCCGTCCATTGAAGTCCATTTATACGAAATTACATCGCCATCGGGATCTGCCGACAAACTGCCGTTGAGTGAAACGGAAGTCCCCTCAATGTAGCTCTTGTCAGGGCCGGCATTGGCTGTGGGGCGTTTATTTACCTGGAGGACTGTAATGGTAACATTGGAAGGATCAGAATCGGATGTTCCGTCGTTGACTACCAGCGTGAAGGTGTAATTCGTATTTACATTTACTTCCGGAGCCGTGAACGAGGGTTTTTTCAGCGTGTTGTTATCCAGCGTGATTCCTGCCGGAGCTGTCCATTTGAAAGTAATAGGGCTGCCATCTTCGTCGTATGACTCAGATCCGTCGAGCTGGACCACTTCACCTTCAGGGACCGATTTGTTTAACCCTGCTTTGGCAATGGGGCGGTAACTTAACTGTTCGACCCTCTTGATTTTTCCACTGGTAATGGAAGAATAAAGCGACGATTCGTTCCCGCTCATCGAGTTGAGTGTGATGTTTGTTTGTTGGTTCAGGGCAACTGTGTTTTTCAACTGAAATTTCAGGTAGCAAATTATGCCCGATTGTATGCCGTTGCTGGTGGCCCCTACTATATGAACGGAGTTCCCGGTTTTGACAAACTCGGTCAGCATGGCTCCGTCGACAGCTTCAAGGCCAATAAAATCGAGGTCGCTTTCGTTGAACGAGATCGTTCCGTCGAAATCGAACAGTGCCTTCCCCGGTGGTAAAAGAGAAGTGGATAACGGTACACGGGTTACTTTATCAAGAACCCCATCGCTGTTAACAATGGTGAAATTGTTGTCGAGAATGGTAAAGTCGTCGCTGGTTTTGGTCGCTCCGTGCGAATCAGTAGCTATTACCTTTACTTTTCCTCCCTTTAACCCAGTGAGGTTTCCCAGTACATCAACCTCTCCGATCGATGGTGCAGTAACCTGGTAGGTCATTGGCGGTGTTCCGTTGGTAACGGTAATCTTTTCGGTGGTTCCCCACATTAAGGTGCCGGAATTGGGCGATATATTCAATGTGGGCAGGTAATAAACCTCTGCATATTCGTTGTAGGAGAAGGCCCTGTATTTTTCGTCGAACAGCATGTTTTGTAAAGTAAAGTAGTGGTTGCCGCTGTTGATGGCTTTAAACCCCAGGTAGCAAAGCAACCCGGTTCCGGAGATCCCTTGTGCCGACGAAAAAGAAACTCGCACCAGGTTGGTTATTGCATTGTTTTGCAAGGTTATGTCGAAATCGCCGGTATTTACACTTTGCTTTATTCCCTGGACATTTGCGTTAAATGACATCTCAAAATATCCGGAATAGATTCGTGTACCTGGAGCAATTTCAATTTTTACGGGAACAAAGAACGTGTCGCTGGGCCAGGCGCTGCTTCGCATTACACTAAGCTTGATAGCTCTAACGTCGATGTTTCCGGTGATGTACGATTTCTCTCCATCCTTGTCTGTTACAAAAACTTTGGTGAGGCCGGGCCCTTTGGCCTTTACTTTTGTTTGACTGCTGATAACTGCTACGGCTGTATCAACTGTGGCATAGGTATACGGAGCCGCTCCGCCGGAGGTGTACATCTGCGCTTCATCGCCCACAAATAATTGGATGTCGTCGGGATAAATGTCGGGGTAGGAACGGTAGTTGGCCTGAATATAGCCACTTTTCAGGGTCATAACCGGAGAACCTTCGTTCAGGTAACTTTCTCCCGAAATTGAACTGATATATGTTCCACCTCCCCGCAGGGCTTTGAAACGTAGATAGATCATGTTTCCTTTCCCGGAAAGGGTAGCTGAACCAGCGCCTGCGATGAGAATTTTTCCAGGCGTTTTATTGCTGAAGGCAGGAAGTCCCCAGCTTTTTAGAATGCTACCGACAGAATCGATATTTTGGAATTCAAGGTAGTCGGCATTGTACGACAGCCCAAAGCGGTAGGCAAAAATTCCTTTCCCCGTGAGGAGGGAATCGGCCTTCACCGCTATGGTAAAGGTGTTCTTTTCGAGTACGGTTGCCCCATCAATGCTAAATCCAATGGTTGACTGTGCTTGGGAGTTTGTCGGGCTAAACCCCGTGAAGCACCATATCCAGAGGCAGGAGGCAATGGTATATCTGATAAATTTGTTCATCTGTATAAATTTAATTTTAGTGTCGGGTACTGTTTCCAGTGGTGCACCAATGCCTGAAAGGATGTAACTCCCGGCATGAATGCGGTTTCATCTAAAATGTTTGCAATCGGCAGTTGAGGTTAGCACCTTAAGCTGATTGTTTATTTTATCAGAAGTTTTTTCGAGTAGCTGAAATCTTCAGTTCTCAAGTTCAGGATATAGATGCCTCTTTGTGGAATATTGATGTCGATGTAAGGCAGGTCAATATATTGTGGGCCTGAATTCATGTCTTTTATTGTCTTCAGGTACAGAATGCGGCCGGTCAGGTCAACTAACTGCATGGTCAGGTCCTGTGGTTTCGAAAGATTAAAGTGTGCATGGATTCCAAAGTGGTCTGTAAAGGCTGATGGCCCAGCTTTTTCTTCCAGGGTTCCTGTTCCGGTTGCTCCTGTTTTGCTGTTGATGGTGGCATATACCGGCGTTTCGGTCAGGAACTTGTCGTTCGCCATGGCAGTTGTCAGGCTGAACTGCGACTCGGTCATGGCCGAACCAGCCAATTCAAATTCGAGAACCAGGGTCTGATTGGTCAGATTTAGATCGTATGCTGAAGCCATTGCAATTATAACTTCTCCCTTTTGGATATTGGTTCCGGTTTCAACCGAGATTCCAGCGGGTACTTTTTCCTTGTTGAGGAGTTGCAGGAACTTCAGGTGGTTCGGGTTGAAGGTATATTTCATGTCTAATGCGGTGATTCCCTTTTCGGTTGAAACGGTGAGCGGAATCTCAATGGTCTTTTTGGCAGTTTGACCGATGAGATTGGGGAATGAAATAGCGGCCAGGTCGTTAATAATAGCCGACTTTGTTCCCGATTGATCGAACCGGCTGATCAATCCAACGCTATATTGCAGTATCAGAGAGGCATCGTAAGACGAAATGATGCCATTCCCGCTGACATCGGCCACGCTTTGCTGCTTAGCTGATAACGTAATTGAAGCTACTGTATGTTGCAGAACCAATGAGGCATCGTAAGGTTTTACCTCGCCGTTCATGCTCACGTCACCTAAAACCGGTTTGGCCAGTTGGGTTGCCCAAGGAGTAAAATCTACATAGTTGGATACCCGTTCTCCCGTTCCTCCCGGATTTGATGCGTTTTTGGGGCCGGTATTACTGTTCCACCAGCAGCCTTCAGCGGTGACCGTATTCGTGGAGGTCATATTCCAGATTCCGTAGCCATACGTTGGATTTGTCCCGACAAAGTCACATTTTGTAATTTTGGGCAACGACGTATTCCGGGAAATCATTCCGTAATAATTGCTTTCAAAGAGGCAATCTTTAATTGTTGGCGATGCGTTATCGAGGGTGATTGCACCGTATCGGTATGGGTCGTACCCCGAGTAATTAGGGTCGTAGTAATAATCGGATGCGTTTTTGATAATGCAGTTCTCCAGTTTACAGCTTTCGTCAATTGATTCATTCAGAAAATTGATTCCTCTCCAGTGATAAGTTGAAGGCTGATTTGCGTCACCATCGTTATAAGTGTCACCTCCGTAGAAATCATCGCGGTCGGCGGTAAAAACAATCGTACTGTCAGGAGTAGCCCCTCCATCTGCAATTAGTCCTTTGTATACATTTAAATATCCTCCGGAAATAAATTTACAAACGACTCCCGGTTTTATCGTCAGGACGGAGCCCGAACCAATGTTGTAATTCTGGAAAACGTATGGAATATTTGTTTTACCGGCAAAATCGCGTTTTTCAAGAGTTGCATTTTGGGTAAGAGTTTCATTGGAAACCCTGATGGCTCTTCCTGTTGTTCCGGTTATTGTATTCCCGTTTGTTTCTGCGGGATAGGTTACTAATGAGGTCGTGAACGGGAATGGGATATTGTTAAAGGCACAACCGTTTATTGAAGGAGTGCTTGATCCGGCCAGGGAAATCCCTTCGTAAGCGATATTCTCGAATGTCGTGTTCAGAATTTTAGGCGAAGCATTGGTTGTTTGAATCGGAATGGTTCGGGTGTATCTGAACAGGGCATGGTCGATGGTGCTTAAATCATTCGATTCGTCGTAGAAAATAAAATAGTTACCATTGTTGCCCGGAGATACGTTCCCGTTTTGCTGCAGGTCTTTTGGGCTTCCGTATTTATCATCTTCCTGAGCGGTAAATACTACCGGTTTTTCTGCTGTTCCCTGTATATCGAGTTTTCCCCTGATATACCAGACTCCATTACCTTTAAATGATAGTCCGGCCGGAATGGTCAGTTGGCTTGATACGGTCAATTCTTCTTCAATGATGTAGGTGATGCTGTCGTATCCGGCAAATTTTCTAACCGGAACGGTGCCGTTAATAGTTCCGCCCCGGATGAGCAACCCAATTCTTGGGAGGTTTGCAACTTTGATGTTTTCGCCGAATGTTGGATTTGAAAACATGTCCATGTAAATAGGGGCATTCCCAAGGTTGTAGAACTGACTGTTGGAAATTACAGGGTTGGCATTTCCATAGATGGCTAGTCCGCATAAACGAGTGAAATTTACCATGGTTGAATCAATGGTAACCTTACAGTCGGAAATTCGGATAGGAGCAGGCAAGTACCACCAGCCGTATCCACAATACCTAACTTCACAGTTCTTTAGGAAATTTTCAGCGTCGTTGGCAGTTCCATTATATTGGATGCCAGTCCAGTCGGAGTTGCTTGGCGTATTCGCTGTTCCGTTGTTGTTTGTATCGCCGGCGGCCGAGTCATCTTTATAGGAGGTGAAAATGATTTTGTTGTTTTTCAACCCTTTTGCTTTTAAGGCGCCGTTAACAGTAATCATCCCGTCTTCAGTAAATTTGACAACAATGCCTGGATTGACGGTCAGTATATTGTTTTCAGCGATAGTCTGGTTGTTGTCGATAATGTATGCAACATTGGTCATGCCTGCAAAATCGAAGGAGTTAAGAGTTGGAGAATCACTACCAATTCCGGTAATATATATTCCCAGGTAACCGACATTAGAGACAGTATTGCCAATTAATACAGGTGCTCCTTTATTTACATATCGTCCTACAGGATAGTAATTTATATTGAGGAATGAGTTGCTCAGAATCTGGGCATTATCATAGAAATAAATTCCTCGGTACGAATTTTTGATTTCGCAGTTCTCTACAATGTTGCCTTTCGAAACATAGACAGCCCAATTGTCAGAGTTATAACCGCCATAATAAATTTTCCAGTTCTTGATTTTAGAGGTTGTATTGCCATATAGGGCAATTCTTCCAGAACTGCTATTGTTAATGCCTTGTTGCCCATCATTCTGCGAATCTTTCGGATTCCCGAAGTTATCATCGGCGATATGAGTGAAAATTATAGGTTCTGTTTCGGTCCCGATACCTGTGAACGTTCCGTTTGCTGTGATCATTGAATTGTATTGGCGGCATTTGATCACAACACCCGGATCGATAACCAGTGAGGCTGATTCTTGTACTGTTGTAGTTTCATATAAACAATAGCTGATGTTGTCCAGATTTTTGAACGAAATCTTTTTCAGTTGGGCATTCCCTGTTACCGTAGTGTTTGGTAGTATTTTGACCGCCCGGATTTCTTTGTTGTTGAATTTTATTGAGTCGGTTGAGAAGTCTATATTGGTATTCATGTCGATACCAAGGTTGTATGCTTCGCCGTTCACAACAATTGAGGGGTCAAACATACAATTGGTAAAGGTTGGTTTACTAATCCCTGTAACATTCAGGTTCCGGCAGTTACCTGTAAACTTGCAGTTCTCGAATGTGGGTGAGGCTGATCCGATTTCCATGGCACAGTACCATTCGTAGTCGTAAGTAGCATTTTTTATATTGCAATATTTAAAAATGCAGGCTGTGTCAATTGCAGAATCGGTTATGTTTATTCCCAACCAGTACGATGCGTTGGGATGTTTGTCGAAAATGATTGGTTTGGCCGCTGTTCCAAGCGCTTTTATTTTGCCGTTGATGGTGATCTCCGTATTGAAATTCATCAGTTTTACACCTGGAGATATATTTAATGTTCCATCTGTACCTACCCTAAAGGTCGTAAGCCGGTATGGAATTCCCATTTCTGGCATATTAAAGGTGCCTGAAACGTCGTGAAAATTAAGGAACACATAGTCTTCCGTATTCCCGGTCAAAACGTTATTCAATCCGGATTTTAGTATCCCAGGTCCATTGAAATAGATCGGCATATTGGTGTTTTTAATGGTTGTTTCAGTAATATCCAGGGTTCCCTGACTATATACCTGAACTCCATAACCACTAAAATTATTAATGGTAGTTTTCTTTAAGGTAAGTTGTCCTTTCCTGGTGTATATGTTACCTGCATATTCCACGGTACAACTATCGAGGGTAACATTTCCAAAATTGGCATTCCCCTCATAAGAAACATAAATGCCATCCCAAAAACCTTTGGAAGGGCTATCGCTGTTGGCGGTAAAAGTGGCACCTTTGGCATTCAGGGTTCCAAAAACCTGGAAATATCTTCCTGAATTAAACTTGATTACAACCCCTTTTTCAATTGTAACAGTAACTCCGGCAGAAATATCCATTGAATTTGGAACGACATAAGGGCTTTCTGCTAAGGTCAATGTTCTGTTTACAGTAAAATAATTACTGGGAAGTGAGGTCTGTGCATAAGATCCACATATAAAAAGGACCGCACTAAATAATAAAAGGATAAACTTTTTCATATTCGTAGAATTTAATTTAAGATTCTCATTAGCAACTGTATAAATTTTGAAGAGAGAAATTGTTTTGTTTTATCATAACAGTTTTCTGAAAAACAGAAAATCGTAATGAGGTAAATTGTGGATAGAGAATGAATAGGTTGAAATTGTGTTGTTGCCTTGGGCAATTAGAGAATAAGTGTTACAGGCAATGAATGTCTATTCCGGTTAAAAGTGAATTTTCCTTGGTTAAAATCAGATTTGCATACTCTGATTAGTACTGGAAATGTTTGGGATTATTTATGTATGACAGGAACGGAGAATTGGTTGATCCGGCAGTAATAGACTCCGGTTGAAACCCGGTCTCCATTACTGTCTTTCCCATCCCAGGTAAATAGTTGTTGCCCTGTCAATTCTCCTTCAAATAGGTTCATGATTAGCTTTCCGGTTGTGTCAAATATTGTTACATCGATTTGCTGCGAGTGGTTTAAGGTAATTTCAATGTTGAGATAGTTGTCAAATGGATTTGGGTATATTTTTATTTCATTTTCATCTTCGAATCTGGTTTGTCCGGTCGAACGTGAAAAATCAACCAAAGCAAACATTGAAGCTCCTTTTTCAAAAATGTCATGACTGTCATTAACCGGTTGGAAATATAGGAGATAAACCATGCCTTTTCTGTAAAGTTTTAAGGTTATCTTGTGTCCTGGAATATATCCGTTTGGCTTTGTTTCAATGGTATCATTCGCCGAAGCAGGGATACTGATGTTGTCTTCTTTCAGATTTTTTTCTTCGATCAGTGCAGACCCGACGCAGTATTTTGAATCAAATACCCCAATTTCATCGCCCGCCAACAATCCGGTTTGGGACAAGCTAACCAGGTTTATATTCATGTGGTCAATACCATTTCCTGAATAAATACGGGTGAAGTATAAAAGAGATCCGGCATTTTCCTGAAGTAAGCAATCTCTGGATTTTATCAGGCTTTCGGCCTTTTCTTCTGTTTTTAAGTTTAAACTGATAACGGAGGCCTGACTGTAAAATTTGAATTCTGGAATGATTGAGGTATTGAAACAGAACAGGATTAATCCCATTGTCCTGGATATACGGAACAATGATCGGTAAAATTTCATTAGCTGTCTTAATTGAAACTAATCGGGAGCGGAAACAAAAGGGCAAGTATAAACCAATGGTTACTGCGAGTCACAATTAACCCGCCGGGATTCTTGATTTGATTGTTTAAGCCCAAAGAAATCAAGAATATTAAAAATTGATAATCCCGTCATATTGGGAAGCTAAGTATCCGATTTTACAGACTGTATTTTTTTTGATAGAGTCTGTTTTGTCTGGCGTTTTTAATCAAGTCGTTTTTATGCAGACGTATAAAGTTAATAAAAATTAGTTTATCACAATTATTGTTGTCTTGAATTTACAGATAAAATCTGGTTGTGAATAGTTTGTGTAAAAGGACACTTGATTTAGACGCGAACAGCCAAATGTTTAAGTGGTGAGTTTGTGGAAATCTTGCGCAAAAAGGAATAAAACAAAAAATCTAGTTGTTGATTGTCATACAACTAGATTTTTTTCAGTGATCCCCACGGGATTCGAACCCATATCGAAAGAACCGGAATCTTTTATTCTATCCATTGAACTAGGGGACCGGCTGTTTTCAGCGAGCACAAAAGTAATAAATCCTTGATTTAATAAGCTTATTTGAGTAAAAATCATGAGTTGCAGTGCGATTTTTTATTTGTATTTGGCAAACTTGCATTAAATCAATGAGGTAATGGATTGATAGGAACTGTCGTTTGTTGATAATTTTATTCTTCGTACAATAACTTGAGATTAGAATTGTGCTACTTTTGAGGTAATATAAATCCGTAAAATGATTACAGAAGAACTTCTGAAAGAATGTCGGCTCGAATTTGAAACGTATTTTCAGTCGCTTATAATTGATTCTCATGATAGCCAGCGTGAGGTTGAGAGTGTTCGGGAACATTCCCTTCGTGTGGCAAATAATACTTTGTTGCTAGGTAATGTGATTTTGCAGAAAGAAGAAGATAAGCATCTTGCGGAGATCATTGCATTGTTCCACGATCTTGGAAAAGCATCAATGATTGCCAGGGGACTGGATTCTCCGGCAATCATTCAACGCGATCATGCTTCCGAGTCGGTAAAATTGGTTCAAAAGATGGACTGTTTTTCAGGGTTGCCAATAGATATTCAAACGGTTATTTGTAAAGCTATCGAAAGTCACAATAAACACAAACTTTCCAAACTCGAAAATGAGCAACAGACGCTGTTTGCACGTTTATTGTGTGATGCCAATAAACTCGATATTTTTGAATCATCCTATCGTTTTTTTAAAGAGAAATCGGCGAGCCAGCCATTGGTTACCCTTGACCTGATTAAAAGTGTTGAAGTTTCTGAAAAGATAATCAAAAGCGTGATGTCGTTTAAATCTGCTGCTTTTGACGATATGAGAAACCTGAACGACTACAAATTACTTTTGCTTTCAATGGTGTTCGATCTTAACTTCAAATATACGTTCAGGGTTGTCAGTGAGAAGCAATACATTCAGAAGATATATGAAACATTGCCAAAACGGGATCCGATCATTGACGCTTATCGGGGAATTAAACTTTTTGTGGAAAACAAGTTCGTGTCTTGACAATTGTTTGCTCGGGATTGATGAAAAATAACGATCAGTTGGTTTGTCTTTGTAACGTGGTTTCGGAATCTGAAATTCGGTTATTGCTTAAAAAAGGGGTACAATCCACTGCCGAAATTCAGAGATTGACTGCTGCAGGTACAAGTTGTGGTAAATGTCGTACTTTAATTGATTCAATGGTCAAGGATTTTTTAAGAAATCAACCTGTTGATCCACAGCGAAAAATAAATTTCGATTTTTGATTCCTAAGCTTTTTATTTTGGGGAATGAGTTCGGTGGTAAATGTTTAAGAGTTTGACCTTTTTTCAACATTTAAGAAACTCTTTTGATCTCGATTACGTTTCTATCTCCGTATTTAATCCTTAAAATCAAAAAGCATGAAAAGATCAACTCTAATGTTATTTATAGGGAGTCTGGTTGTCTTGATGATTGCCGGATGTTCGCAGAAAGAAGAACAATTTCTGGATCAGGATGATTCTTTATCTCTGAAAAGTGCTTCTATCAATGCTGATTACGAAATGGTTCCCGATGAAATTCTTATAAAATTTAAAGAAGGTGTCGATTTTGGGAAAAAAGCTCAAATTCTCGATAAACTTGGTGGAAAACTGAAAGAAAAAATCCTGACCAAAATGATGGAGAAAATGGGTGACAAGGAAGGTATTTCTTTACTTACGATTTCAGTATCTGTGCCTGATGCCTTGGATCAGGTAAAAGGATGCCCTGAAGTTGAATATGCTGAGCCAAACTACATCTATACACACGAGGCTGTGTCAACTGATCCATATTTTACCAGTGGTCAGCTTTGGGGAATGAATGGTACTTACGGTTGTGGTGCCGATCATGCCTGGGCGGTTGGTCATACCGGTAGTGCCAGTGTTGTGGTCGGAGTGATTGATGAAGGCATTCAGTTTGATCATCCTGATCTTTCCGGGCAAATCTGGACGAATCCTTATGAAACCCTGGATGGAAAAGATAATGACGGGAACGGATATGTTGATGATATTCACGGCTGGGATTTTGACGGGAATAACAACACCATTTATGATGGCGGTACTTCAGGAACCCTTGATGATCATGGAACTCATGTTGCAGGTACCATTGGTGCCAAAGCGAATAGTGTTGGAGTTGTTGGGATAAATTGGAATGTAACTGTAATATCGGCAAAATTTCTTGGAAGCAGAGGCGGAACTACTGCTAATGCCGTAAAAGCAGTTGATTATATTACAACCTTAAAAACACTTCATCCTGAAATGAATATTGTTGCGACAAATAATTCCTGGGGTGGAGGTGGTGCTTCTCTGTCTTTGCAAGCCGCTATTGAAAGGGCAAATACCGCCAATGTATTGTTTGTTGCGGCAGCCGGAAATGAGAGAAAAAATAATGATAGAAAGGCTAACTATCCTTCCAATTACCCAAATGCAAATGTTATAGCAGTGGCAGCTATCACTTCAGGCGGTGCTTTGGCGTCATTCTCAAATTATGGAGCATCATCGGTTGATCTGGGAGCACCCGGTCAGGGAATTTGGTCGACAACTGCTTACAACCTGTACGAATCCTATAGTGGTACTTCTATGGCAACGCCTCATGTGACCGGAGCGGTCGCTTTATATGCTTCAACTCATCCTGGTCAAACTGCCGCTCAGATTAAAGCTGCAATTCTTGGAGCAACTATTCCCACGACTTCGCTTAAAAATAAATGTGTTACCGGAGGACGTTTGAATGTGAGCGGATTTTAATGTAAGGTGTTTTATAAAATTGATATAGGCTGTCTCAAAAGAGTTCAGCCTCTTTTTTTTATTTTAAAAAAACGG
>CAZAVU010000065.1:0-24203 GCA_964488805.1 uncultured Odoribacter sp.
ACTATCAAATATTTATGCTTAACTAATACTTCCCCTCAACAATATGAAGTGATCCGTGTTTAGATTGGCCTGGTGATATTCTTCAGGAAATCTTTCAGCGTATCATTTACCATGGGCGCCAATTCATCGTAAACCCTTTGGTGGTAGGCATTCAGCCAGTTGATTTCTTCAGGATTCAGCAAGTTTTTATCGATCGCCCGTGTGTCGATAGGACATAGTGTGAGAGTATCAAACCGAAGAAAATCACCGTATTCGGTAGATTCATCTTTCAGGCAAACCATCATGTTTTCGGTTCGCAGGCCATATTCGCCTTCGCGGTAAAGCGCCGGTTCGTTCGATAAAACCATCCCGGCTTCAATTACCCGGTCGTTAAATTCCTGGCGGATACTCATCGGCCCTTCGTGTACATTCAGGAAATAGCCGATGCCATGTCCGGTTCCGTGTCCGTAGTTTAGTCCATGCTGCCACATGTCTTTTCGGGCCAGGATGTCGAGGTGGTAGCCCCGCGTATTGACCGGAAACTTGGCCAACGTCAGCGAAATCATGCCTTTCAGAACAACCGTAAAATCAGTTTTTTGCCGCGGAGTCAATTCCGAAAGCGCCACGGTTCGGGTAATGTCGGTCGTCCCATCCAGATATTGTCCTCCGGAATCGAAAAGCAGGAAGCCATCTTTTTCTATCGGGAGGGCATTTTCTTTGGAAACCCTGAAATGAACAATAGCTCCATGTTCCTTGTAACCAACGATGGGGAAGAAGCTGATGCCCTTAAAATCGGGCTGTTTGGCCCGGAATTCGGAGAGTTTTTCGGCCACGGTGTATTCGGTTACCGGAATTTTGCCCAGATTGTTTTCGAGCCAATACAGGAATTCGAGCATCGCCACGCCGTCTTTTCGCATGGCCTGGCGGATTTTGCTGATTTCGGCATCCGACTTTACCGCTTTTAACTGGCAGGGAACCGACAAACCTTCCAGGACCTTGCAATGTGCGGGGATATTTTTGCGGATGGCCTGATTGGTGCGGTCGGGATCAAGTAATATATGGGCTGATTCGGGTAATTGGCGGAGATATTCAAACAATCCGGTGTATGGCTTGATATCGACTCCTTCGGATTTAAGTTTGGTTGTTAATTCGGGAGCAAGTTTCTGTTCATCTACAAACAAGATGGTTTCTTTCCCGGAGATGCTGGCAAAAGCCAGAAATACAGGGTTGAATTCGACATCGTTACCACGAAGATTGAACGTCCAGGCCAGATCGTCGAGCGCGGTAATGATTTGCCTGTTGGCACCCGATTTTTCCAGTTCGTTGCAAATGGTGGTGATTTTGGTTTGGCGGTCGGTACAGGCAAAACGTATCTCGTGCTCGTATATTTCAGAATCGGGGAAGGTAGGCCGTTCGGGCCAGATATCTTCCAATAAGTCGCCCGCTTCCTTTAGTACGATTTCTGATTGACTTAGCTTTTCCTGCATCATCCGAAATTGTCCGATTGAAATGCAAGATTCGTCAGTTCCGACCTGCATTTTCGAATTCAAATTCATTTTTAGCCATTCGGCAGGTTCGGGATGGCCAGGGATGCGCATTTTAACCAGATCGATTCCGGTTCCTTCCAGTTGTTGTTCGGCTTGCAGAAAGTAGCGAGAGTCGGTCCAGAGCGCGGCTTTTTCACGGCTGACAATAACCATTCCGGCCGAGCCGGTGAAGCCTGAAATAAAAGCGCGTGTTTGCCAGCGTGCCGGGACATATTCGCTCAGGTGCGGGTCGGTTCCGTAAATGATATACGCATCCAGATTCTTTCGCAGCATGGCTGAACGCAATTCGCAAATGCGCTTTTTAATAAGTTCCTTCATGTTGGATGAGTTTTTTGAGGATATTTTTCATTGATATGGAAGGAAGTTCTTCCATATCGACATTTTCAGGTTTTATAAATTCGAAGGAAGCAATGTCATCCATGGCTACCATTTGATCAAAACTGTTGGTTTCGGCCAGGAATGCCAGATCGAGGGTAAAGACCGAATACCCGGAAAAAACATACTCGTTGGGGAACGAGCAAAGATACCGGATCGAATGAATTGAAATGCCCAGTTCTTCCCGTATTTCGCGTATTGCAGCTTGCTCTCCGGTTTCCATCGGGTCGATAAAACCTCCGGGTAAGTCGAGTTTTCCCAAGTGCGGTTCAACGGCACGGCGGGTAAACAGCAGTTCGCCTTTTTCGTTGAAAAGCAGGACGGCTACAGCAGCCGAGGAATTGATATAGTAGTTAAACGAGCAATCCACGCATTTGAACGAACGGCTGCCGGTCGCCGGGAAACGAGCCGATCCGCAACGCGGACAAAATTTGATTACGTTTATTGGATGAGTTGACGAGTACATGAATGGATTGACGATTTAATCACTGATCATTTACTATTTACGATTTATCGCTTGGACAAGCAATCGTAAATAATCAAATAGTAAATGTTATTTGGTAATTCCCTGGCTTTTCATCCATTGGGCAAACAAATTGGGCCACTGGTCAACCGGGAGATCTTTTTTATTCATGCCAAAACCATGTCCTCCTTTGCTGAAGATGTGCATTTCGGCCGGGATTTTATACTTTTTTAAGGCCATGTAGAATTCGATGGAATTACGGGGAGGAACACCACCGTCATCATCGGCCAGAATCAGGAAAGTTGGCGGTGTTTGGGCTGTAACCTGTTTCTCGTTCGAATATTTTTCAACCAGTTCCCATTTGTTCCCGGCGCCAATCAGGTTGGTGCGCGATCCCATGTGCCCGAATTCTTCTTCGAAGGTGATTACCGGATACAACAAAAGCATGAAATCGGGGCGGCAACTGAATTTTTCAATCGGATCAGTCGAGTCAGGTTTTCCCAGATCGAAGCGGGTTCCGGCAGTTGAGGCCAGGTGACCTCCGGCTGAAGAACCTGCAATCCCGATTTTCTGAGAATTGATTCCCCATTCGGCAACCTTCTGGCGAACAATCCGTATGGCACGTTGGGCATCTTCAAGCGGAATTTCACAATGTCCGTAAGGCAGACGATATTTCAGGACAATTCCGGCAACGCCTTGCGTGGTTAGCCATTCGGCCATATCGTAGCCTTCGTGGTCCATGGCCTCAATCATGTAGCCACCGCCGGGGCAGATGACAACTGCCGCTCCTGTATTAATATCTTTTTTTGGCAAATACACATACATTTCGGCTTCCGAAACATTGCGGACCCGTTTGCCTTCATAAATCTCTTCCGGCTTGGTCATACCGTTGCTGTCGGGAGCGCCGTTGGGCCATACTTTGAGCTTGTAATCCTGAGCCATGCTTGATAAGCCGATTAAAACAGATGCGAAGATAAATAAAGTTGTTCTCATAGGTTATTCAGATTTTGCACCAACAAAGAAATGATCCTTGTTGGCAAAAAGGATGTTAAACGTGGTTAGTGATCCGTAAATTCGGGTAATATATTGCTGAATGTTTATTTTTTCCTCATCAGAAAGGCTTGGGTGACTGTTGATGTTTTGTTCCAAAACGCGAAGCCGGTCCCTGACCATTACAATTTTATGAAAGAAGCTTTCAATTGGAATTTCTTTGGGTTTAAGCGACGGATTGGCGGGTTGCAACAACATTGTGCCACCGATCCATTTGTCACCCAGAGGTACAATTTCCTGAAGGGCGCCCTGCTCTTCCAGCACGTATCGTATAACTTTTTCGATCTCAGGTAATGTGAGGGAATTTTTGGGTTTTTCTTCAACCGCTTCAATAACATCCAGATCATCATTCCGTTTCGAGATCTCGATTTTCCCGCCTCGTTCGAAAAAGATTTCGTACGAGGTGATTTTGTTTTTGCTGATTATTCCTTCGCCGTATCGAGGGTGCTCAACGCGGGTTCCAACTGACAATTCTTCCATAAGCATAGTTTTTCAGGTTCTTTTCAGGGCTCTAAAATTACGAATTAATGCAGAACTGACCGGGCAAATGTTAAAATTTTATAAGCTCCGGAAGTTGCTGTTGATTACTGGTAAAATCGTTTATTTTTGCGATATGTTTTTGACATTGTTGATAAAAGGAATGTTAATCGGGTTCCTGGTTTCGATACCGCTGGGGCCGATAGGGGTGCTGGTCATTCAGCGTACTGTGAATAAAAGCCGCGTTGCTGGTCTTTTATCCGGAATGGGAGCTGCATTGTCCGATACGCTTTATGCCGTCATTGCGGGGTTCAGCCTTACTTTTGTAATCGATTTTATCCGTGCAAATGAAATCTTTTTTCAGGCCATTGGTGCGCTTGTTGTACTGGCCCTGGGAATTCATATTTTTTTCAAAAATCCGGTAACCGACCTGCGCAGGAACCGGCTCCGAGGAAACACTCATTTTAAGGATATTGTTTCCAGCTTCCTGGTTACTTTTTCAAATCCTCTGACTGTTTTTGTTTTTCTGGCTGTTTTTACCAGCTCCGGGGTGGCCATTAGTCTTGAACAACCCTATCATTCATTTTTTGTGATTCTGGGTATCTTCTCCGGAGCTTCAGTCTGGTGGTTCTCGCTTTCGGGTATAGTGAGCCTCTTCAGACATAAAATTAACCTTCGGATTCTCTGGTGGATCAATAAAACGGCCGGAGTATTAATTGTATTGTTCGTGTTGGTAACCGTAATTGTTGTTGTTCAGAAAGGTCTGAGCATTGCTTGAAAAACCTGCATCCGGGATGAAGTTAACCTGATCTTATTTGAACGGTGAATTGGGCTCTTTGGCCATGTGGCTAAATGTCAATTTGTCGAGCAGTGAAGGAAGGAATTTTCCAAGAAAGACGGTTAACTTACCTTCGACAAAAGTCAGGATCAATTCACGTTTGCGCTTCTGAACCGCCCTTACAATATGGTGCGCACATTCCTCGGCTGACATCATCTTTTCTTCGTTTCGGGGCGTTTCTCCCTGTTGTGTCCCGTCGCTGGTCAAAGCCACTTTGCGCACTTCAGAAGCTGTAAATCCCGGAGCTGCAACCAGAACGTGCAAGCCTTTTTTTAAATTTTCGATGCGCACGGTGTCCAGAAAACCTCTGATGGCAAATTTGGAGGCCGAATAGCCGGTTCTTCCGGGCAGCCCGACATATCCGGCTATGGAAATGACGCCGACCAGGCTTCCTTTGGTTCTCAGAAGATAGGGTAGGGCAAACTTGCTGCAATAAACGGTTCCATAGAAATTCACGTCCATCAATTGACGAATTACGTTCAGGTCAAGATCTTCGAACAGGGCCCTCATGGAAATTCCGGCATTATTGACCAGAACATCGATCTGTCCAAAACGTTTGACGGTTTCCTCGATCAACATCCGGCAATCGTCTTCTTTGCTGACGTCGGTTTTTTGAATCAGTATTTCTGTTCCGGGTAGCTCTGCCCGAAGCTCGTCCAGGAGTTCGGTGCGGCGTGCTCCAAGTGATAAACGGGCACCTTTTGATGCAAATTCTTTGGCTAAAGCCCGGCCAATTCCAGAAGAGGCGCCGGTTATTACAACTACTTTATTCTGCACGACATTCCATTTTTATGAGTACGGAACGCAAAAATAGTTTTATTTTTCTAAGGACTGCTGGAGGAAAACCAAACAAAAGGTTGTTCGTTAAATTATTCAACTTTTTTGAGATAAAATAGGAGATGGGTTTGCAAAAAAGAAAATAGCTTTTACCTTTGCAGCGCTTTACCAGAAAGGAAAGCACATAAGGATGACTCAGTAGCTCAGTTGGTAGAGCACATCCCTTTTAAGGATGGGGTCCTGGGTTCGAATCCCAGCTGGGTCACACCAAAAGACATCAAATGACACTAAAAGCGCTTAAATCAAAGGTTTAGGCGCTTTTTTATTTTCGGCAGGGTGTCAAAATATGCACCAAATCTCAAAATAAACGAGACCATAGCGAGACCTATTCTCAGAAAATTCAAAACAGGTCTCGGCAATCGATGTAAAAGTCTGATAATTAATTCATTTTAATCAATTTTGGTTCGTTTTAATGCTTGAAAATGAGACCCGCAAAGGATAGTTTTATGCATGAAAACGAGACCATTTTTTCCAATCAAAAAATGAGTCTAATTATGAGATTAACTATTAATTTTTCATTGAAGAAATTGAAATCCCGCACTGACGGGAAATGCCCGGTTTATGTCCGGTGCACCATGAACAATCAACGTTTTGAATTATCAACTGGCATTTTTATTTGCCCTGAGTCTTGGGATGATGAACGACAGCAAGTTGCCGGGAGATCAGAAGAATCCAAAATTCTGAATAACCGGCTGAATAAAATCACTAACAGAGTACAGGATGTTTATAATCAACTGGAATCGAAAGGAGAACCTTTCTCGATCTTAAATGTGAAAAACAAATTACAGGGTGTAAGTGATGAAAAAGGGATACTTGAAATTCTGGATGTTATTATAAAAGGTATAGAGGCCCGGGTCGGAAATGATTATTCTGAAGGAACATTAAAACACTACAAAACAACCAGGGAACGATTGGTCGAATTCCTTAAAACCAAGCTTGGAAAGGATGATTTAATGTTATCAATGGTTGATTACAATTTCCTGAATTCATTTGATATCTACCTGAAAACTGAATACCAATTAAAACCCAATACGGCTTTAACTTACCATAAGCATCTAAAGAAAGCTTTGAACACGGGCATAGCCATGAATCTGATTTCAAACAATCCATACAGTTCATTCAAAGTTTCCCGTAACGAGACTCACCGCGATTACCTGAATATTCAGGAACTGGAACAAATCAGAAATAAGGGAATAAGTACACTCCGAATGGAGACCATTCGTGACATATTTATTTTTGCATGTTATACTGGATTGGGCTATGCAGAGCTAAAGAAGCTGAACAGTACACATATCCATAAAGGAAACGATGGAGGAAAATGGATCATTATCGACCGAACTAAAACTGACATCCGGTGCAGAGTTCCCTTGTTACCTCAAGCCAAAGCTATATTACAGAAATATGAGAACTTCCCCGCAAACCAAAACAAAGGAAGACTACTTCCTGTAAACTCAAATCAAAAAATGAATGAATATTTGAAAGAACTAGCTAACATCTGCGGGATAAGTAAAAACCTTTCGATGCACGTTGCCAGGCATACTTTTGCAACATCAGTAACACTTTCAAATGGGGTGCCTATTGAAACTGTTTCAAAAATGTTAGGGCATACTTCATTAAAGACTACGCAGATTTATGCCCGAATTGTGGATTCAAAAATTTCAAATGATATGGAAAAACTAAAATTGAAGTTAGATGAATATTCACAGCAGACAGCCGAGCTTGTTTCATAGTATTGCTTAACCAAGTTGACTGATAATGCGATATATTTTATATTTTTGCTTTCCCCTTATGATACCACTGAACAATGGCTGTAAATGATTCAGAATTATTATTGAGATTAAGGACTGACGATGAATTGGCATTCAAAGTTATTTTTAACAAGTACTATCCCCGATTGTACTATTTCATTCGTGAATTCATTCCAATGGAAGATATTGTTGAGAATATTGTTCAGGATACTTTCTATACTCTTTGGAATAAACGTCTCGAGTTGACTGATAACACCAATTTTGGATCATATTTGTTTACGGTGGCAAAAAACAACAGCATCTATCGCTTAAGAGACGAAAAATATCGAAAAAGCTTATTTGCCGATGCCGTTGATGCGATTGAACTTGATACTAATCTTGGGCTATTGGCGACGATTGATTCCTCTACCTGTACTTTTGATGAGATTGAACGGATTATACAGCAAACATTGGATGAGCTTCCGCCGCAATGTCGGAAAGTTTTCATGATGAGTCGCTTTGACGAAAAGAAAAACAGGGAAATTGCTGATGAACTCAATATTTCTGTGAAAGTAGTAGAGAAGCATATAACAAAAGGCCTGAAAATTTTTAAATCAGCACTTAAAGATTACCTTCCTTTTGTAACATATCTTTTTATTCCATAAAAATTTATTGTTATTTCTGTTCTTCGTAAATTTCTTCGGAAAATTTTTGCTAATGGAGGGTGGGTATTTTCAGGTTGGTGCATTAATCTATTAAAAGCAACCTATGAGAAACCTTGACGATATATTGAATCTGATTACAGGAAATTTGGCCCAGGATCAGAAAAGAAAGGTTTTATCGGATATTCGTCAGGAACCCGATAGTGAAGATTTATATCGAAAGGCTAAAACAACTTGGGCTTTAATGTCGTCAACCCAGGAAATGTCAATTTACAGGATTGAACAATCTTATCGAAAACTGGACCAACGCATTTCTTCCAAGCAGCACATTCGTCACATTTTCTTTGTTTATACAAAATATGTAGCCGGATTAATCCTGTTCATAGGCATTCCAGCCCTCATGTATTTTTTAGGTAAAAGCGATTTGGGAAATCAGACAAACGTTTCACTGCGTTATACATCGGTCGTTGCTGAAAAAGGACATATTTCGAAAGTGATTTTGCCCGACAGCTCTATTGTTTGGCTAAACTCGGAAACAACCCTGACCTACGATAACAACTACTCAAGGAGTAACCGCAATCTGAAATTAAGTGGGCAAGCCTTTTTGGATGTACGTAAAAATAAAAATCTCCCGCTAGTTGTCTCCTGTGCAAATTTGATGGTTAAAGTTTTGGGGACAAGATTCGATGTTAAGGCCTATCCCGATGATAAAGAGGTGAATGTTATCCTTGAATCAGGAAGGATTGAGTTATTAAGTCCGGTTGATAAATCGTTTAATTATAGAATGGTCCCTGGTCAACGGGCCAGTTACGATACCAAAGCTAAAACAATTGATATTGAGAGTATTGAGATACAGACATTCCCGCGTTGGGAAGAGGGCATTTTGCGGTTTACGGATACCCCAATGAAAGATGTGATCAAAATATTAAAAAGAAAATACGATGTTGAGTTTGAGGTTACTGATTCCAAAGTATATCGGTCCGTTTTTAATGCCACTTTTAAGAACGAAAGTCTGAAAGAAATATTGGACTATATCAGTTATTCCTGTCATATCAACTATCGGTTAGTAAAAGAAAACTCTCGAACTAAAGTCATATTATACTAAAACGCCCATTAATAACCTAAAAAATGAACCTATGTAAATTAAATTTTGACTAACTAAAAAAAGGAGATGCTCCAACATCCCCTTTTGTGCTTCGTGCCAGAAATCCTTGAAAATAACAGGCACAATTAACTTGAATTTCTAAATCCAAATCATGACAAATTTATGAAAAAAAAGAATTATCTACTGATTTCCATACTTAGTTCTTCATGGAGATCAAAATTATTTCGAATTATGAGAATATTTTGTTTCATAATGGTAATGAGTATGATTCAGGCTTTTGCTGCAAATAGTTACTCTCAAAGTAACAAGCTGAGCCTAAACCTGAAGAATGTTTCCGCAAAAATGGTATTGCGGCAAATCGAAGATAAAACCCAGTATTTCTTCATTTACGATGCTTCACAGGTCGACGTTGAAAAGAAAGTTGATATTGAAGTTGATAATTTGACCGTCGACGAAATACTTGACAAGATCTTTACCGGAACAAATGTTGTTTACAAGATTAATAACAGGCAAATAGCTTTGTCAATTGAAGATACTGTCGAGTCTTCTCAACAGCAAAAAACCATTACTGGCCGTGTTACAGATGCCTCGGGCGTTGCTATTCCGGGGGTAACAGTTGTTGTCAATGGCCAGACCAAGGGGACCATTACCGATATAAACGGTAACTATTCATTGACAAAAGTCCCGGATAATACATCCTTGGTTTTCTCTTTTGTTGGGATGAAAAGCCAGAAAGTGAAAGTCGATGGAAGATCATCGATAAATGTGACAATGCAGGAAGAGGTCGTTGGTCTTGGAGAAGTGGTAGCTGTTGGTTACGGGGTACAAAAAAAAGCTAGCGTGGTTGGAGCTATTTCTACTGCAACAAACAAAGAATTGCAACGTTCAGGAGGGGTAAACAACCTGGGACAGGCCCTGACCGGAAAATTACCCGGTGTCACGACACTTCAAACAACAGGACAACCAGGGAAGGATGATCCTAAAATTTATATACGTGGACAGGGAACCTGGAATGGAGGGCAGCCCTACATTCTTGTGGATGGGGTTGAACGTAAGATGAATGATCTCGACATGAGCGAGGTCGAAAATATTTCCGTGTTGAAAGATGCATCGGCTACAGCTGTTTATGGAGTAAAAGGGGCCAATGGTGTAATTCTTATCACCACTCAGCGTGGAACAAAAGGTAAACCGATGCTTAGTCTCTCTGCAAATACAACAGTAAAGTGGTCTGCAGATTTGTCGCCCAAGCTGGATTCGTATGATATGTATATGGTTAAAAATGATGCAATTGCCAGGGAAGTTCCCTTATTGGAAAGTATGTGGGCAGATTATACTCCCATGACCATAGCCCAACGTTATCGTAACCAGCAAAGCCTGAAATATCCGGAAGCCTATCCCAATGTGGATTGGCAAAAGGTATTATATAAGCCATATGCCATTGACAACCGGGTAAATATGAATGTTTCAGGAGGTACTGATTTTGCCAAGTATTTCAGTACACTGGCTTATAGCAACCAAAGCGATTTGATGGACCCAAAAAATATAGGCAGGGGCTATACGCCAGGTTTTGGTTATGACAAATTTAACTTCCGTACCAATCTTGATCTGAATATTACAAAAACCACTTCTCTGAAAATGAACCTGGCTGGGGTTTATAGCATACTAAAAACTCCCAGTTCTGTAAACGAATATTATTTGAGTGGCTATTATGTATTACCTCCCAATGCCTTTCTTCCGCAATATGCAGACGGACGGTGGGGTAAAAGTCTGAATTCGAGTTCTATGATGGTAAATTCTGCAGCGGTTTTAGCCAATTGGGGGTACAATCAAACCAGGTCCACTGATTTGACATCCGATTTCAGTATTACTCAAAAACTTGATTTTATTACCAGAGGGTTAAGTGCAACTGCTAATTTGTCTTTTGATAACCATTTTGAAACAGTTAAATCAATCTCCGAATCACAGGTCTTTCCCCAAAAATATATCGATCCAGCTATTGAGGATATGCCAGCAGGTGGTGATCCCAATGCATACATCACCATTGGTCCTGTTGCAGGAACCAACCAGTATTCGTGGGTTCAAAGTCCTTGGGTTCTGTCCGATGAAAATGCAGACAATTCTTTAAGCATGCTACGTCGCCGTTTATACACTCAGATACAGTTCAATTATGCCCGAACTTTTGGTAAACACGATGTGACAGCTACAGGGGTATTTACTCGTGAACAGCTGGCCACCGGAAGCGAATTCCAGCGTTATCGGGAAGATTGGATCGGTCGTGCCACTTATAACTACGACAACCGCTTTTTTGGTGAATTTAATGGTGCTTACAATGGTTCAGAGAAATTTGGCCCTGATCACCGATTCGCATTTTTTCCTTCCGGTGCTATAGGATGGACCATTTCGAACGAACAATTTATGAAAGGCATGCAGAACTGGCTCGACAAGCTGAAGTTTCGTGCATCATATGGAAAAATTGGTGACGACGGTGGTTTAAGCCAACGATGGATGTACCAGACACAATGGGAATACGGTGGACTCAATGGAGGTCAGTTGCCATTTTCTCAATACGTTCCGATTACCGCTGCTCAGAAGAGTCCATACATCATGTATAACGAAAAAGCTGTTGGGAATCCGGATGTTCAGTGGGAAACGGCCTTGAAATCAAACTTTGGCATGGATATTACAGTCTTGAACAATCTGCTTTCAGCTGATTTGGAGTATTTTACGGAAGATAGAACCAATATTTTATTGGCCGGATCGAGCCGTGTTCTTCCTCCTTATTTTGGAACTGAAGCACCTACCGCCAATGTAGGAGAGGTTACA
This sequence comes from uncultured Odoribacter sp., assembly GCA_964488805.1. Lineage (GTDB taxonomy): Bacteria > Bacteroidota > Bacteroidia > Bacteroidales > Prolixibacteraceae > Aquipluma. The sequence goes on from CAZAVU010000065.1 coordinate 11,884, forward strand.
AAAAAAGGTTACGAATTCGAACTTAAGTTCAACAAAACATTGAAAAACTGGCATCTATGGGCGGAGGCCAGCATGACACATGCTGTGGATAAGGTGATCTCTAAAGAAGAGCCTGGATTAAAAGACCCACATTTGCTGGCTGCAGGATTCCAAATCGACCAGATAAAAACAATTATCTCCAATGGATTTGTCCAAAACTGGAATCAAATATATGGCACCACTCCAAACAACAGTAATGATGCCCTGAGATTGCCTGGAAACTATAATCTTATAGATTTTAATGCAGATGGAGTTATTGACCCGAACAAAGATTCTGCACCATTTGGCTATTCTACCCGTCCACAAAACAACTATAATTTTTCACTTGGAGTCGATTATAAGGGATTCAGCGCAATGGTACAGTTCTATGGTGTTAATAATGTTACCCGTTATGTGCCGTTTGTAAATTTTGAACAAAACCTCGATATTGCCTATTCGCAAACTCTCGACCATTGGTCGATAGACAATCCAGATGCCAGTTATTTTTTACCTCGATGGAAAACAGCCGGAGGCCAAAATAATGCTCAGGCTTTTCTCTATGATGGATCTTACTTGCGTTTAAAGACCGCAGAATTATCCTTTACCTTTAACCGTGAACAGTTAAAACACTTTAGGATGTCTTCTTTGAAGATTTATCTGAACGGGAATAACCTGCTTTTCTGGTCAAAGATGCCAGATGACAGGGAACAGGGTGGTGATAGATATAGCACTTATCCGACATCAAAACGCGTTAACCTGGGTGTAGAAATAAAATTTTAATTGACTGAATCATGAAGAATAAAATATATCAATTTAAAATAACGCTGGTCTTTGCAGTTCTGGTTGGAGGCCTGCTACTTGGCAGTTGCCAGAAATATCTCGATCAGGCTCCTGAATCTTCCGTCAGTGCAGAAGATGCTTTTAAAAATTTTACAAGCTATCAGGGATTTGTTGAAGGTTGTTACAATCAAGTTGTTGATGTCGCCAGAACGGTTGACTTTTCTGACTATAATCTGGCAGACGAAACAAGGAGAGTATTTGTAAGTTGCATAGGACAGGCTTTTGATGCAGGAGATTATTGGGCATGGAATGGTGACTGGAATACAGCATATGGATCATATTTTGGAAGCTCAGCTGTGTATAATTATGCCAATATGCTTGATCCTACTAATGGAAAAACAAAAAGTATCTGGTACAGTGGCTGGTACGGAATTCGCAGGGCAAACCTGGGATTGGCAAACCTCGATAAATTGGTCAGTGCCACTCAGGAAGAGAAGGACATCATTAAAGGACAATTATTGTTTTTCAGGGCGTATTTCTATTTTACGCTGATGCGGGATTGGGGTGGTCTACCATATATTAAGAAAGTCTTAAGTGCCACCGATGAAATGAAATATCCACGGCTAAACTATTTGCAAACTGCCATGAAGGCAGATTCGGATTTTGTTGAAGCAGCCAAATTATTGCCTCTGAACTGGGATCTAACCCAGGCAGGACAAAAGACTCTGGGCAATAACCGTCAACGTCTCAATAAGGTAATGGCTCTTTCATTCCAGGCCAAGAACCTGCTTTATGCCGCTAGTCCCCTGATGAACAGGGAATCGACAGGTAAGGCTACCTATAACATTGATTTGTGTAAAAAGGCAGCCGATGTATTTGCCGAAGTAATAAATATCTGTGAACAAACTGGAATATATGCACTGCAGCCTTGGGCAACTTACTCCGATATTTTTTACACCATTGGTGCATCCAGGGATTTTCCAGGTGGAACTGAGGTTATATTCAATGCTCCTTTTTATAATACCCTCAGAGCAGGAAATAATTGTAATGACTGGGGACTTGCTAGCTGTGGATTTATTTCACAAGATGTAAGTGTTTGCGCTAATTATGTGAAAAACTGGGGAATGAAAAACGGCTTGCCGATCAGTGATCCTGCTTCGGGATATAATCCTGCTGACCCATGGAGTAACCGCGATCCACGCTTTTATAAAACTATTGTAGTTGATGGCGATAAGATATGTAACGCCACTTCATCCGGTCTGGATCAGTATTTTCAGTCCTCAAATGGTGCTCGTCACCGCAATTTAGCTAATAATGTAACAGGATTTATATCCAATAAGTATTGGGGTCTGACCTGCAACAAATTTGACAATGCCTGGGGCACCGCAGGTAGGTATTTCTTTTTATGTCCAATTTTACGGTTATCGGATGTTTACCTGATGTATGCAGAGGCCACCGTGCAGGGATATGGAACGCCACAAAGCAGTTCTCCTGGCGGTATAACTGCAGTTGCTGCAGTGAACAAAGTGCGCTCAAGGGCTACGGTTCCAGATCTTGATCCGAAATATACAGCCACTAAAGATGCCTTTATGGAACAGCTTGTTTTGGAACGTGCCGTCGAACTATCTTTTGAAAACCTTCGCTGGAATGACCTTAGAAGATGGCTGAAAAATGGTGATCCCAGGTATCTGGATAAAACTGAGTTATTGTTCGATCGTGATCCCGTGACAAAAAAACCAATCAACATGCAGGAGCGTCTGATCTTACGTAGGTTAGTTTCAGAAAAAAATAACTGGCTGCCTTTCCCAATCAATAGCGTAAGCTTGTACCCGGCGTTTAAACAGAATCCGGGTTGGTAAACTACAGTCTCATATAAAAAGTTAGAATAATTATGAAAAATATTTTCACGATATATCTGGTTCTTTTTCTCTTTACGTTGGGAGCAGTGCATGCTCAGCCAAAGGCAAAACAGCCAACAGTAACGATCGAATCAGTGATCAAAGATGACCAGGGCAAACCCGTAAAGGGAGCTATGATCTATGGAAAAGAAGGTGCAATTATCGTTAAGAGCGATGCCAAAGGGCATTTCACAATCAACGTACCTGTATCAACCGAACTCCTGGTTGAGTCCGACGGCTACGAATCACAGGTAGTGAGCCAGGAATCAGCCCTTAAAGGAGTAATTTTAAAAGCCAGCCCCTTTATGATGGGCGAAAAGGACAATGTAAAAGTTTCTTTTGGCACCGTTAAGAAGGCAGATTTACTAGGCGACATTTCGGTAATCAAACCCTCTGAGTTTATCGGATATGACAATACACAGTATGTACCCGATGCTATCACAGGACGTGTAGCCGGGATGTTTAGTAGCAACATCCGCGGACTGGGTGATGCGATGGTTGTATTGGACGGAATTCCACGTTATTCGAAAATTACGGACATCAATCTGAACATGGAAGAGATCGACCAGATTACGGTGTTGAAAGATGCAGGTGCAGTAGTGCTTTACGGCACCCAGGCCCGAAACGGGGTGATTGTGATCACCACCAAGCGTGGCAAAGCCTACAAACGCGATATCAACGTATCGGTACAGTATGGCATAGCCAAACCCAAGGCCCTTCCGCAGTACCTTGGCTCGGCCGACTACATGGAACTTTACAACGAAGCTTGTACCAACGACGGCCTGCCATCCAAATACGATGCGGCTACCATTAACAATTACCGCACCGGCAACCCTTACCGTTACCCTAGCATTGACTATTATTCTTCCGATTACCTGAAGTCCTTCCGGACATATTCAAAAGCGATCACCGAGTTTTCTGGTGGTGATGAGAATACGCAGTTTTATGCCAACCTGGGTTGGAGCCGTGACGGGAGTCTTATGGATTTCGGGCAGGGAAAAAATGCCAACAGCAACCGGTTCAATGCCCGCGCCAATGTTGATTTCAAGATCACCGATTTTATCAAAAGTAATGTGGATATCGCCGGAATTTTCAATTTCAACAAATCACCAAAAGGAAATTTTTACAGCGATGCCTCCACGTTGCGTCCGTACCTGTTCAGCCCGCTATTGCCTTTCAATCTGATGGAACGCAATAATGTGGCGCTCCAGACTTTGGTCAATGCGCGCAAAAATCAGGTTGGCGATCAGTACCTGCTTGGCGGAACCCAGCAGAACCAGAGCACCCCGTTTGCCGATGTATATGCCGGGGGAATCAACCAGCCTGTAAACCGTACGATGCAGTTCAACAACGGGATCAACGTCGATCTTAGCATGCTCACCAAAGGGTTGTCGCTGAAGACCAACATTAGTTTCGACTTTTATAATAGTTACAACCAGAACATAGCCAATACCTATTCGGTTTACGAACCGGTATGGTCGGCCACTTCGGATTCAATCACCGCGCTAACGCAGTACGGTACCGACGCCCGTCCAGGAACACAAAATTTGAGCACTCCTGACTTTTTACGTCGTATGGCCTTTTTCGGCCAGATCGACTATAAACGCAGTTTCGGGATGCACAACGTGGATGCTACCCTGCTTGGTTTTGCCAATACCATCAAGCTGAAGGGCACTCTCCAGCCCGACAAGAACACAAATATTGGTTTGCGTTTGGCGTACAATTACAACAATAAGTACTATGCTGATTTTAGCAGCGCATATGTGAATTCAACCCAGCTCCCCTCGGGCAACCGTGGCGCTTTTTCCCCGACCCTTTCTCTGGGCTGGGTGATCAGCAAGGAAGGTTTCCTGTCGGACAACAAGAACATAAATTACCTGAAACTGAAAGCATCGGCCGGGGTGATAAATTCCGATCAGAGCCTTGGCGGGTTCTATTATTACGAAAGCGTGTATGGCGGACAAGGCAGTTATACCTGGGCCGACGGATTGTGGAGCAATGGTGGTATCGGATCGACCCGTGGAGCGAACAGCGCCCTTGGCTTCGAACAACGCCGGGAGCTTAACCTGGGATTGGAAGGGCAGTTTTTTAACCGTTCATTACTGGTTGACGCCAACATTTTCAGCACCCGCATCGCCAACAAATACACACAACGTATGACGTTATACCCCACCTACTACAGTGACTTTATCCCGTGGAGTAATTACGGCATCGACGGATACAGCGGTGCCGAACTTAATATAACTTACTCGAAAAAGTTTGGTGATTTTGGTTTCGACTTTGGAGTGACGGGCATGTACTGGAACTCGAAAGCGATACTGAAAGAAGAGATCTATTCGGAAGATTACCTGTACCGCAAAGGCAAACCGGTTGATGCCTATTTTGGCTATGTCTCTGAAGGCCTTTTCACAGATGCAGCTGACATCCAGAGCCACGCGTTCCAGACTTTTGGCGTTGTCAAACCAGGCGATATCAAGTACAAGGACCAGAATGGTGACAAGGTGATCGACAGCAACGACCAGGTAAAAATTGGCCGCGGGAATGCCCCGCTGACTTACGGGCTGAACCTGAGGCTGATGTATAAAAACTTCAGTTTGTTTGCCATCGGCACAGGCAGTAACGGATCTGATGCCTTTTTGAGCGGATCGTACTACCGTCCTGACGGTGATGTCAAATACTCGGTATTAGCCAAAGAGCGCTGGACACCAGCTACCAGTTCAACTGCAATGTATCCGCGCTTAAGTGCCAAGACCAACACGAACAACAACCAGACTTCAACGTTCTGGGAATACGCGAACAACTCGTTTTCATTGAACCGGATTCAGCTCTCTTACGAAATGCCTGAAAGCATCTGCAGCAAGCTGGCCATGAAAAACCTGAGCATTTATATCAGCGGTTCGGGCATTGGCACGATCTCGAAGCAAAACGATGTTCGTTACCTGACCGTAGGCGGAGAACCTCAGTACCGTTATTTCACCCTGGGTTTACGCAGCATGTTTTAACAATTAAAGCCTATCATTATGAGACAAATAAAAATATATTATCTGTTACTGGTCCTTGTTTCACTGGGTTTTGCGGGATGTTCGAGCCTGCTTGACCCCGAGAACGACAATCACAATACGTTCAACCGTGTTACGTACGATCCAGGCTATGCCGAAGGGTTGCTGATGAACGTTTACGGCAAGCTCCCTTCCGCCGGGTTTAGTTTTAACGATGTGGCTACCGACGATGCGGTATCTAACGACAAGTTCAATGGCTACCTCCGTATGGCCACCGGTCAGTGGTCGGCACTGTACAACCCGATGAGCAACTGGGACAACCTGAATAAGGGCATCCTGTACCTGAACCTGTTCATCCCTCAGATTGAGAAAGGAACCTGGTCGTGGACCAACGAGAACATGAACAAGATGTTTAAAGCGCGTCTGACCGGAGAGGCTTACGCCCTGAGAGGGGTGTTCCGTTACCATTTGCTTCAGACCATCGCGGGTAAGTCGGCTAGCGGTAAAATATTGGGTATCCCGTTATGGAACGAGTTTCTTGATGAGAATGCCAATTTCAACATGAGCCGTGCCGGATTCACAGCCACGGTGGATTCCATCAATGCCGATTTGGACAGGGCCATAAACTACCTTCCGATGGATTTTCTTGATGTCACCACCGTAGACAAGATGTTGCCAGCCTTTTCGACAGTCAACATAACGGATTACAACACGGTATTTGGTAAGGTAAGCAACCAGCGGATCACCAAACGGATCGCGATGGGGTTCAAGGCCCGTGTAGCCTTACTGGCTGCCAGCCCTGCTTTCAACACCAGTAATGATGTGACCCTTTGGATTAACGCCGCCAATGCTGCGGCCAATGTGCTGAACCAGATCCCTTCAACCCCGGGTCTTGCCGGACTGGATGCGAGCGGTCACATCTTTTTTCAGGCCGCCAAGGTTGATGCAGTAAGTGTAACTGCCGATTCGAAAGAAATGTTGTGGAGAGGTGCATCTAGCGGACTGACCAATTCACTGGAAAAGAGGATGCTCCCCCCGGGGCTGAACGGCAATGGTGAAGTAAACCCGAGCCAGAATCTTGTTGATGCTTTCCCGATGAAAAACGGTTACCCGATTGGCGATGCAGCCAGTACCTACAATGCTGCAAAACCTTACGACAACCGCGATCCACGTCTGGCGCTTTATATCCTTTATAATGGGGCCACGCTTCAGAGCAAAGTAATCAAAACGGCAGTAGGCGGTGGCGTAAATGCCAAAGACTCGGTGGATACCTCTACCCGCACGGGTTATTACCTGCGTAAACTGATCCGAGAGGACATTGTCTTCTCGGCCGATGGAACGGCTACCACCAAAAAGCATTATGCCGTTCACATGCGTTACACGGAACTGTTTCTGAACTATGCCGAAGCTGCCAATGAAGCCTGGGGTCCTACAGGTGTTGGAACAACTGCCACCTACAGCGCCAAAGACGTGATTGCCGCCATCCGTAAACGTGCCGGTATTACCCAGCCTGACGCCTACTTAAACAGTATCACAACTAAGGAAGCAATGCGTACTTTGATCCGCAACGAACGCCGTCTGGAATTGTGTTTCGAAGGATTCCGTTTCTGGGACATCCGCCGATGGGGCCAGCCATTGACCGAAGCTGCAAAAGGGGTGAATATCGAACGAACTACCACGTTCAATTATGTTGATGTTGAACCCCGTGTATATCAACCCTACATGCAATATGCCCCGCTTCCTGAGCAGGAAGTATTGAAGTTTCCTGCATTGGAACAAAATGCAGGCTGGTAAGGTGAAAATTATAAATTACACATTATAAATTTAAGAATATGAAATATAAAATAAAAATGGGATTTCCAATCCTACTACTGTTGGCCATATTTTCATGCAAGAACCAAGCTTGGGATTTCCCGGATTACAAATTCTCAAGTACCTATTTCCCTTACCAGACACCTGTCAGAACTCTTGAACTGGGTGATGACCTTGAGTTTAACAACAGTTCTGACCAGAAACTGCAATTTTCCATTGGTGTTGCCATGGGCGGGTTATACAACAACGGAAAGGACTGCAAAGTGGGTTATGTCCTCGACGAAACACTGACCCGGAACCTGTACACATCAGCAGGCGACACCCTGGTACCACTTCCACAGGCTTATTACACCCTTTCGCCAACCGGCACAATGGTGATACCCAAAGGGAGCATGCAGGGTTATATTGATGTTCAGCTGAAAGATGCTTTTTTGGACGATCCACGGGCATTCACGAACCGATACGTGGTCCCGCTGAGGCTGACCAGCACGGAGACCGATTCGATCCTTTCGGGCTTTACGCTGAAATCTAACCCTGACCGCAGGATTGCCACCGACTGGACCATTGTCCCGAAAGACTACACATTATATGAGATCAAGTTCATCAACCCCTACCACGGACATTTTCTGTACCGGGGCAAGGATGTGCTGAGCAATGCCGATGGCACAAAGGTTGACGAGGTGGTTTACCGCAACAAATATGTGGAGAAGAATGACGTTGTCATGATGACTACCACAGGCCGTACACAGGTTGGGTTAACGAATATGATACGTATGAGTGCGGGCAGTCCGGGTAATTTCAGTATGTTGCTTGATTTTGACAACAACGGGAACTGCATTGTAAAAGAAAAACCAGGCTCTCCATTTCTCATTTCCGGTACAGGTAAGTTTGTAAAAGAGGGAGATGAGTGGGGTGGCAAAAAACGTAATACAATTACATTGTCATATAATTATTCAGCGCTTTTTACTCCAACGCCACCGCCACCTGTCATCGTTAATGATGCTGAAGCATCAATAACATATACAGGCGCCTGGACTTCAAATGCTGAGGCTGGATGTTATAAAAGTGACAGGCATTATTCAAGTACTCCATCTGATTTTTTTACTTTTAAATTTACAGGCGTCGCTGTCGCGTTGTATTTCAAGACCGGAAGTTACGGAACCTTTGATGTTTATCTTGATGATATGTCAACTCCAATTGCAACTAACATAAGTGCAGCAGCACCTTCAACAAATTATCAGGTGAAATTATTTGAAAAAACAGGATTGACCAATAGCGAGCATACAATTAAGTGCGTAATCAAACAAAGCATAAATGTTATTTTTGATTATTACACATTTACACCAGCTCCTAAAGCCTTACCCCCAGGAATTTATAAGCATAGTGTGAACGACACCCTTGTGATCCGCGACCGCGCTGTGGTGCTGGAGAGTTTTGCTCCTGTAATTAAATGAACCTGGTGGAGTTTAATAAAGAAAAAGTTTGATTAGAAGGTATACTTGATAATTTAACTATTAGTCAATAGTTAGATAGAAAGGATCAGGGGATGCCAATGGGTGTTCCCTGATTTTACGAGCAAATGCTTATTCATAAAATTAAATGAATATCACAGAATGTTTTTATCATGATCTTGCCGGCATATAATGCGATCCGAACGCTGTTGGCTTCAAGAAAATCGTTATTAAATCGGTGCCTGTTGGAGACCTGAAATGGGTCAGGTCTAATTATGACTCTCCCTATGGCCGCATTGTCCGTAAATGGAAACGTGATGGTAGTATATTTACGATGAATGTAACGATACCTACTAACACGATGGCTAGTCTGTGTGAAAATATCAAATAGCCGAAAATAGGTCATTAATATGTAATCTCTTTGTGTAAAGAATTGGATTATATAAGATTCTTTTCGATCCATTGGATGAGAGGCTGATCTATTCCTTAATAGACTAAATTTTAATAGAGTACAACAATGAAATATCTTGTAACGTATCAGTTTCTATTTTATTCAATTCCCCTTTTTATAGTTCTGATAACGCTTTTCAATAACAGCGAGATCTATGCTGCTGATGTTAAACAATTGCGTTGTGAGCATCGGGAGAATCCTCTTGGAATCGATGTCCCCAGGCCAAAGTTTTCTTGGATTATAAGATCTAGCCAGCGCGCTGATATGCAGTCTGCCTATCAGGTTCTTGTAGCCTCAGATCCAGTTTTGTTAGCCAAAAACGGAGGAGATTTATGGAACAGCGGCATGGTGCTATCTGATCAAAGCATAAATGTGGAATATGAGGGTAGTCCTTTGAGGTCATTCACTCAGTATTATTGGAAAGTACGAATCTGGGATAAGAACCGTAATTTGTCACATTGGAGCCGGCCCGCAACATGGGCAATGGGAGTGCTCAATTCGTCCGAGTGGACTGCGAAATGGATTGGTAGTGAAAAAGAATATCCGACTCTCATTTTACGGCGCGATATTAATGTTAAATATGGATTGCGGCGAGCGATCGTTGCAGTTTCCGGTCTTGGTCAGTATGAAATGACTCTCAATGGGAAAAAAGTATCCGATGATGTTCTTGCTCCTGGGTGGACCAGGTATGATAAATCAGTTCTTTACGATATGTATGATATTACCTCATATTTGAAATCGGGCGATAACGCGATCGGTTTTTTTCTGGGCAATGGTATGTATAATGTTAAAGGGGGACGATATGCAAAGTTTCAGGGCTCGTTTGGGCCGCAAAAAGTGATAGCCCAACTTTGTCTTGTATACAAAGATGGTAGTGCAGAAACGATTATTACTGATGAGAATTGGAGTGTCTTTCCTGGTCCGGTAACTTTTTGCTGTGTGTACGGAGGGGAAGATTATGATGCTAATCTTTATCAGCAAGGGTGGAACCAACCTGGTTTTCGTGCGACCAATTGGACTCCGGCGGTGGTAATGAATGGCCCGGGAGGTATATTAAAAGGTTCCTCCTGTTCGGCTCCTCCTGTCCGCTTATACGACACTTTTAAGCCCGTGAAAGTGATTCACATCAGGCCTGGAGTAACTATTTACGATTTTGGACAAAATGCCGCACAAATACCTCAAATTACCGTCTGCGGCCACCCCCGATCATCGATCAAAATCCTTCCTTCAGAAATCCTGAGAAAAGACAATTCCATCGACCAAACCAGTATCGGAGGAGATATTTCCTGCACTTACAAGCTGAACGGTAAAGGCAAGGAAACTTGGCATCCACGTTTTTTCTATGTCGGCTACCGCTATCTTCAGGTTGAATGTATTCCATCAACAGAAGGTGGAAGCATGCCTGTGGTTGAATCGCTTGAAAGCAGGGTAATTCATACATCCTCAAAATCAGCAGGGGAGTTTGAAACATCAAATGATTTAATCAATCGCATTTTTACCATGATTCGTTGGGCACAACGAAGTAACATGGTTAGTATTATGACAGATTGTCCTCATCGTGAAAAGCTGGGATGGTTGGAGCAAACTTATTTAAATGGATTCGCGTTGCGCTACAATTATGATCTTACTGTTTTTTTTAATAAGCTCATGAATGACATGGTCGATAGCCAGCTTGACAACGGTATGGTACCGGATATCGCCCCCGAGTATCCTGTTTTTCACAATGATTTTAGGGATTCACCGGAATGGGGTAGCGCTATAATTCAGGTGCCCTGGCATCAGTACCAGTTTTCCGGTGATATGAATTTGATAGGTAAATACTACAATAACATGGTCCAATACCTATCCTATCTTGAAAGTAAAGCAGAAAATCATATTCTCTCATATGGTTTAGGCGATTGGCGCCAGCTCGAGCAAACTCCAAAGGCTGTTACCGCAACATTAATGTTTTACCATGACGCACTTATCCTTTCTAAAATAGCCAACGTTTTAGGGAAAAACAGTGATATGATCCGCTATCAGAAACTTGCCGAAGATATACGGGATACGTTCAACCGGAAATTTTTCAACCCGTTACAACATCAATATGCTACAGGTTCTCAGACCTCCAATTCCATGTCGCTGGTAATAGGATCGGTTCCGGAAGAACAACGTAAATTGGTATTTGATGATCTGGTCGGACAGGTACAAGCAAACGGTTTTAAAACCGGGGAAATTGGGTTTCCATACCTGCTGCGCGCTCTTGCCCAAGGTAGTCGTAATGATTTGATTTATAATTTGATTACCAGAACAGATAGACCAGGTTACGGGTTCCAGTTAAACTATGGAGCAACAAGCTTACCCGAAGATTGGGATTATCAGCCTTCAAGCTCTCAGAACCATTTCATGCTGGGACACATTATCGAATGGGTCTATCATGATCTGGCCGGTATTCAATGTGATCCGAATGCAGTAGGGTTTAAAAAAATTGTTATTAAACCGGCGCCTGTCGGAAACCTGAAATGGGTCCGTGCTAATTATGTTTCTCCGTATGGTCGTATTGTCAGTAATTGGAAACGAGATGGAAAGAAATTTGCAATAAGCATAGATATTCCGGCCAATACAACAGCCACCGTTTATCTTCCTGCACAAAACATTACATCGATAACAGAAGGTGGTCAGCCTGTAAGTAAAATAAAGAATATCAGGTTCTTGTTCATGACTGATGGACTGGCTGCTTTTGCCATCGGTTCCGGATCGTACGAATTTGCTATATCTCTAAGTAATGAATATGAAACATCTCATAAATTGCATACAACATTATGTTATTAGGAATTGATTTTGGGACAGGAGGTTGTAAAATCACGTTGATTGATTACTGCGGTGAAATAATTGCCGAGTCCTCAGCCGAATATAAAACATATCACCCGAC
>CAZAVU010000066.1:0-24046 GCA_964488805.1 uncultured Odoribacter sp.
GCTGTTGTGTGCGCCAAGCGGAAGCCATTCTTCGGCCAGATAGAACACGGCCACGAGAACGGCGATTACGATATTGATGTAGTTCGGATATTCCTTTCGATGCTTCGGCCAGCGGTAATCGAGCAAATTATTGATGCCAATGGCAGTCAAAGCCAATGCCGGCCAAACCTGCCAAATGGCAACGAAAACGATTCCGGCGCCAATCAGGATTCCATTCCAGACTTTCCGGATTTTACCTGTATCGAACCGGACGGAAAACAGCAAATAGGCGAGGGTTGGCAACACGATGATACCCAGCAAAAAGGCCGAAACTAATGCGAATGTTTTGGTGAACGCCAGCGGGTGGAACAGCTTTCCTTCGGCAGCTTCCATAGCGAAAACCGGCAGAAAGCTAACGATGGTGGTGGCAATTGAAGTAACCACGGCATCGCGCACTTCGGTGGTTGCTGTGTAAATCACCGAAAGCAACTTTTTACCACGGGCGCCTTTGTTTTCGGGCATTTCGAGATGCCGTAGAATGTTCTCCACATCCACAATCCCGATATCGACCATCACACCGATGGCAATGGCAATACCCGAAAGGGCGACGATATTGGCATCCACACCGAAGAAACGCATCAGGATAAAGGTCATCAGCACTCCGATGGGCAGCAAACCCGCTACAATAATGGATGCCCGCATGTTCATTACCAGCACGATGATCACGATGATGCTGATCAAAATTTCGTGCGAAAGTGCCGATTCGAGCGTTCCGATAGTCTCTTTAATCAGTCCGGTGCGGTCGTAAAACGGCACGATGGTAACTTTCGAAACCGAGCCATCAGCTAGCGTTTTTTGTGGTAATCCGGCTTCAATTTCAGCAATTTTGGCTTTCACATTGTTGATTACCTCCATCGGGTTGGAACCGTAGCGGGCAACCACCACTGCGCCAACTGCTTCGGAGCCCGCTTTGTCGAGTCCACCGCGACGGGTAGCCGGACCAAACGACACGTTGGCCACATCTTTTATCCTGACTGGCACATTGTTTCGAACGGCTATCACCGAAGTCTCCAGGTCTTCGAGGTTTTTCACGTAACCCAATCCTCGAATAATGTATTCCACGCGGTTCAGTTCGATGGTTTCGGCGCCAATATCGAGGTTGCTTTTGCGCACGGCATTCATCATGTCCATCGTGGAAACGCCGAATGCTTTCAGCGCTTCAGGATTGAGGTCAACCTGGTATTCCTTGACGAATCCGCCCACCGAGGCTACTTCGGAAACCCCTTCGGCAGCTGACAGACTGTATTTGACGTAAAAGTCCTGAATGGTGCGTAATTCCTGCGGATTCCAGCCTCCGGATGGTTCGCCGGTGGCAGGGTTTCGGCCTTCGAGCGTGTACCAAAAGATTTGTCCAAGCGCGGTGGCATCGGGGCCCAGCGTCGGCTGAACACCTTCAGGCAAAGTACCGGCAGGCAATGAGTTGAGCTTTTCGAGGATACGCGAGCGACTCCAGTAAAAATCGATGTCGTCCTTGAAAATAATGTAGATGAACGACATCCCGAACATCGACGTGCTGCGGATGGTTTGCACGCCGGGAATACCAAGCAGGGCAGTGGTGAGCGGGTAACTCACCTGATCCTGAATGTCTTTTGGCGAACGGCCCATCCATTCGGTAGCCACAATCTGCTGGTTTTCGCCAATGTCGGGAATGGCATCTACAGGTACCGGATCGCGCGGCAGAAAGCCTGTCTTCCAGTTGAAAGGCATGGTCACCAAACCATAGCCAATAAAGGAAAACAGAATGATAAACGCCACCAGCCGGTTGTCGAGAAAATATTTGACAAGTCGGTTAAACATGATAATAAATTTGAAGATTAGGAAATTTGAGAATTAGAAATGAAGTAATTTGAAGATGAGCGGGCAACTTAGCTTCATTCATCTTCAAATTTTCAAATCTCCGTATTTTCAAATCTACTCGCGATACAGGCAGCAACTTGGTAGTTTGTCGTAAACTTTGTCGGTAGCTTTTGCTTTTTCGTTATCGTGTCCGGCTTCGGCGATTTTTTTACCAATGGCGTCGATGCTGGTTTTAGCCGGATCGAAGGTTGCTGTCAGCGTTTTATCCTTTTTATTCCATTCGGCTTTCGTCACACCGTCGACTTTGGCGGCTTTTTCGATACGTGCTTTACACATGTCGCAATTTCCTGAAACTTTGAGCTTTTCAGTTTTTGGATTTGCAGCAAAAGCGCTGTTATTTGAAGTGAATACGAATGCCAGAACGGCTATGATGGTGATTTTTACTAATGTTTTCATTTTGTTTTTAATTTGATGTTAATGTATTGAAAAATGGATTCAGGCATAAGGATATGAGTATCAAGACACTTGAAATAAATATTGCTGAAGGGATCTTCAGGCAAAATCAATAGATACATCAAATACGGAACACACCAATGTCCGAAAGATTTACGTCGCTGACCAACCAATTGGGTGGTGGACTGACATCAGTGTAAATGTGATTGTATGCAGTGAATGCGTTGAAATTCTGTATTTCAGGAAGAATGAAAACCTGCAAAACTGGTTGCGCAAAGGTTTTAAATTCGGAAAACGACGGTGAAAAATTGTGATCGATCGCGTAAACCGAAACCTTGTTGTTACAACAACTCGATTCGAGGTGGTTCCCGGGTTGTGCACAGTCGTCGGTTTCGCCTTCCATACCGCAGGAGGCAATGTGCCCCGTCAACGAAACTTTCGCATCAGCCAGCTCTCCGCCACAATAATGCTGCGAAATGGTGAGCTGCATGCCCGAAAGCAGCATCAACAAAGCGAGTAATATGGAAAGTATCTTTTTCATTTGCTATTTGAACACTATCCCCAGATAAAAGTTTTTCAAAAGTAGGATTATTTTCTTAATGTGAATCAAGGCTAAATGTGTTTGTATTTTGGAGATATTTTACTGTGAAAAATCCAAGATTTCAATCTTTTCTTCTTATTTTGCAGCAGAATAATGAAAAACAACATTTAGATTTACTGACATCAATTGCCGGTAAAATGAGGATCAATCTATTTTTTTTATGGCTAATTTGGCAAAAATCACACAATCTACAATCATTCAGGTTATAGACTATTTTTATACTCCGTTCAGGAAGTTCATTCCAATTGAAACTTTCAGGTATGCTGCAACAGGTGGATTTAATACAATGCTTGACATTTTCTTGTACTTTATTTGCTACAATTTCATACTTGATAAGCATGTTGTTGATTTGCAGATTGTATCCATCAGTCCGCATATTGGAGCTTTTCTGGTTGTTTTCCCCATTACGTTCTTTACCGGATTTCTTTTTGCAAAATACATCACATTTACCAGTTCCGTAATTCGTGGACGTATTCAACTGATGCGTTATATGATTTCTGTTTCGGGTTCAATCTTTCTGAATTATATTCTCCTTAAAATCCTTGTCGAATTTGGAGGATTATGGCCAACCCTGTCAAAAGTGATCACCACTGGCATTGTCATTATTTATAGTTACTTTGTTCAGAAATTTTATACCTTCAAAACAACGAGTTTAGCGACCTGCTAAATTCTAGTTTTAAACTTGTCGTTGAGACTGGCCCTGACAAAATATGATTAACGCGGCTCTATTAATGTTCAAAGCTTCCTCCCAGAAAACATTGAATATCTCATAATAAAACCGGTTATTATTTAGCTGTCGGATCACTTGATGGATTAAAATTTTCAAAGATTTATTGGAACTTATGAATTTGCAAAACAAACCAAAACCGGATCTTGATGTTAATCTTAACAATCTGAAATGAAAGCCGGGATACTTTTCGTATTATCAACGAATTTTATTTCTTTGTACCATCATTAAATATCTAAAAATAAAAAGCTATGAAAATAGAAAAAAACAAAATGGTTTCCCTGACCTATGATCTGCATTACGATGATGTTGACGGGGAATTGATTGAACAGGCAACCAGCGAGAAACCATTGAGTTTTGTGTTCGGTGCAGGTCTCATGCTTCCTAAATTTGAATCTCAACTTGAAGGTCTCGAAGTGGGCAATCCTTTCGAAATTAGCCTGGCTGATGTTGATGCCTACGGCGAATTTGACGAAAATGCCGTTGTAGATCTTCCTAAACATATCTTTTTTATCGACGGCGAATTCGACGATGAAATTGTTTCTGTAGGAAACACTGTTCCAATGATGAGCACAAGCGGTCAGCGCCTGAATGGAATTGTACTTGAAATTACCGATGATATTGTAAAAATGGACTTTAACCATCCGCTGGCAGGAGAACACCTCTTCTTTAAAGGCCAGATTTTGGAAGTTAGAGATGCTTCTGACGATGAAATGGCTGCGTTGATGGGCGGCGGTTGTGGCTGCGGATGCAGCGATTCCTGCAGTGACGGCGCATGTGATTCTGAAGGAAAAGAAGGATGTGGTTGTGGCTGTAATTAGCAGAACCGATAAACTGATATTTTTTAAAGATGTTGTTTCAGAATCACGTATTTTGGAACAACATTTTTAGTTTTTGTAATCTTATAGAATAGTTTTTAAGTTGTAATGATGAGTTGATTAATCTCAAACGCTCATTTTTAAACTTTGACTTTTAATAGTTAACAGGTCGGTATGAATAGTTTTGGACAAATTTTCAGGTTAACCTCTTTTGGTGAGTCGCATGGAAAAGGCATTGGTGGTATCATTGATGGATGCCCTGCCGGTTTGGATATTGATTTGGATTTTATTCAGAATGAACTGAACCGTAGAAAACCGGGGCAATCCAAAATTACGACTCCACGCGACGAAAGTGACCTGGTTGAGTTTCTGTCCGGGGTATTTGAGGGTAAAACACAGGGAACCCCCATCGGTTTTCTGGTTCGAAATAAAGATCAGCATTCATCCGATTATAACGATCTGCAAGATGTATTCCGTCCTTCACATGCTGATTATACTTATACCCAGAAATACGGCACCCGCGATCATCGCGGCGGAGGCAGATCATCGGCCCGCGAAACCATTGCGCGAGTTGTTGCCGGAGCTGTTGCCAAGTTGCTGTTATCCAGGCAGGAAATTGCCATCCAGGCGTATGTTTCGCAAGTTGGCCATATCGTTGTAAATAAACCTTATGCTGACCTTGATCTAAATCAAACTGAATCGAATATTGTCCGCTGCCCTGACACGGAAACTGCTGAACGGATGATTGCCCGGATTGAAGAAGCCGGACGGAACCATGATACGTTAGGCGGCGTTGTAACCTGTGTAATCAAAGGTGTGCCTGCTGGTTGGGGCGAACCGGTTTTCAATAAATTGCACGCCGATCTGGGTTTTGCCATGCTTGGAATTAATGCCGTGAAAGGCTTTGAATATGGTTCAGGATTCGAGGGAACCCGAATGTCGGGCTCCGAACACAACGATCGATTTATCCTGACCGAAAATGGCGTTCGTACTAAAACCAATCATTCCGGAGGTATTCAGGGAGGTATTTCCAATGGCGAAGATATTTACTTCAATGTAGCATTTAAGCCCGTCGCAACCCTGTTGAAAGAACAGAGTACAGTTGATAAATCCGGTAACGAAGTAGTTATCAATCCAAAAGGACGGCACGATCCCTGTGTGCTTCCACGGGCAGTACCGATTGTGGAAGCTATGGCTGCCATCGTACTTGCCGATCATTATTTACTGAGCCGTACAAGCCACATTTAATCAAAATTGAAAACTTTTCTTGCACGTTCTTGAAAATCTTGCTTACGATAGATACATTTCATCAAGCAAGCGAAGCCCCGTTCGGGTTTTGAAATACTTCTGCCTGATACTTTCTATCATGCTTTGAGGCATGTTGTCCTCAAAAATATTGACTAAAAAATCAGCTTCCACAAGAATCTGGAAATCAATAAAGTCAATTTTAGAATAGGTGTGGTGGTTGCCAATCAGGTAGCACACTCGTTCAATGGTTTCGGGATTGATATTCAATTTGCTGAGAATTTCGCTGGCAATTGGAGGTCCTTCAATTTCCTGGTATTTGCCGGCACTGGAGTCGTATTTCTTTTCCGCTTCAGGTATGCCTATATCATGCAAAACTGCGGCAATTTCAACAATGTCAATAACAACTGACTCCAGGTTTTCACTTCGGCTTATCGTATTTGCAAAGCCATATACCTTAATCGCATGATTGATTCGGCGCACATCGTGCCCAAAACAGGCAATCATTGAATTTATTACATCTTGTATCATGTTGTCCTTTCTTTTGTTCTCAATGGCGTGAATTTATATTTTTTTGTTTGAACTTCGCGAATCGTTCATGTTCGTACATAGAATTACCATTCAATCAATAAGCTTAAAGCGAAGATGTTCTATTTGTTGTAGAACAGGCCTTTACATTAGGTTGAAATCCTTGTTTGACCAACAGTGAGTTTAAAAGATAAGAATCCAATAGAATAACTCATCAATTATTTCTCAATATATTCCGGAACCAACAGGAAACAAAAGCGCCAAAAGTTTTGTTAATTGTTCTAATTTCTCCATAATGGAAAGTTGTTAATGACTAAATAAGTGAAATATGTTCGATCTGGATTTGATTACACATTATTATCATGACCTGGATGCCAAAATCAATGCTGTAAAAAAGCATTTAAACCGTCCATTAACCTTATCTGAAAAGATTCTTTATTCGCACCTGTACCACGATCAGGATGTGGTGGATTTCAAACGGGGGATGGATTATGTCGATTTTGCCCCCGATCGCGTGGCCATGCAGGATGCTACGGCTCAGATGGCCTTGCTGCAATTTATGAATTCGGGAAAAAGCAGGACGGCTGTGCCCACAACGGTACATTGCGACCACCTGATTCAGGCCAGTAAAAACGGACCTGACGACCTGAAAGAGGCTGTGCAAACCAACCGTGAAGTCTATGATTTCCTTGAATCGGTTTCAAACAAATATGGAATTGGCTTCTGGAAGCCCGGGGCTGGAATTATTCATCAGGTGGTGCTCGAAAACTATGCTTTCCCGGGTGGAATGATGATCGGAACGGACTCTCACACGGTGAATGCAGGAGGATTGGGCATGATTGCCATCGGTGTTGGAGGCGCCGACGCTGTTGATGTAATGGCGGGCATGGCCTGGGAATTGAAATTTCCAAAGTTGATCGGTATAAAACTGACTGGCAAACTCAATGGATGGACAGCTCCAAAAGATGTTATCCTGAAAGTAGCCGGAATATTAACCGTGAAAGGTGGAACCGGAGCGATCATTGAATATTTCGGAGAAGGCGCACAATCGATTTCGTGCACCGGCAAAGGTACTATCTGTAACATGGGGGCTGAGGTTGGTGCAACTACTTCGACTTTTGGATATGACGATTCAATGGAACGTTATCTGCGTGCTACAGGTCGTGCTGAAGTTGCCGACCTTGCCAATCAGATAAAAGAACATCTGACTGCCGATCCTGAAGTGTATGCCAATCCTCAGAAATATTTTGATCAGCTTATCGAAATTAATCTGGATGAGCTGGAACCTTATGTAAATGGGCCGTTTACTCCCGACAGGGCAACTCCAATTTCGAAGCTGGGTGAAGTAGCCAAAGAAAATGGCTGGCCCACGAAAATTGAAGTTGGCCTGATTGGATCTTGTACCAATTCGTCGTATGAAGACATTTCACGGGCAGCTTCGCTTGCCCGACAGGCTGTCGATAATAATTTGAAGCCGAAGGCCAGTTTCACCATTACACCGGGATCGGAACAGGTGCGATATACTATCGGACGCGATGGTTTTATTGACACGTTCAACCAAATCGGGGCAAGTGTTTTTGCCAATGCCTGTGGTCCTTGCATTGGACAATGGTCGCGTCCCGGGGCCGAGAAAGCTGAGAAAAATTCCATCATTCACTCGTTCAATCGCAATTTTTCCAAAAGGGCAGATGGCAATCCAAATACTTATGCTTTTGTGGCTTCACCCGAAATTGTTACGGCTCTTGCTATTGCAGGAGATTTGACTTTCAATCCATTAACCGATTGCTTGACCAATGAAGCTGGAAATAAAATTAAACTGCTGCCTCCTTGCGGTGATGAATTGCCTTCAAAAGGTTTTGCAGTTGAAGATGCCGGTTATCAGGCGCCAGCCAAAGACGGGGAATCGATTGTCGTAAAAGTTGATCCAAATTCAACCAGGCTGCAACTGCTGCAACCATTCGAAGCCTGGGTCGGTGAAAACATCGTTGGGGCCAGGCTACTGATCAAGGCTAAAGGAAAATGCACCACCGACCACATTTCGATGGCTGGTCCGTGGCTGCGTTTCAGAGGGCATCTGGACAATATTTCAAATAATATGCTCATTGGTGCGGTTAATGCCTTTAACGACGAAACCAACAAAGTAAAAAACCAGATAACCGGTAAATACGGAGAAGTTCCAGAAGTTCAACGAGCTTATAAGAACGCAGGAATAGCTTCGGTGGTCATAGGCGATCAAAACTACGGAGAAGGCTCCTCGCGCGAACATGCGGCCATGGAACCACGACATCTTGGGGTGAAAGCCGTAATCGTTAAATCGTTTGCCCGCATCCACGAAACCAATCTAAAAAAACAGGGTATGCTTGGATTAACTTTTGCCAACGAAGCAGATTACGATAAAATTCAGGAAGACGATATTTTCAATTTCATTGATCTGAAAGGATTTGCTCCAGGAAAACCGTTGACCCTCGAACTGGTTCATGCCGATCAAAGCAAGGAAATCATCCTTTTGAACCACAGTTATAACCAGCAACAAATCGATTGGTACAAAGCTGGTTCAGCCCTTAACCTAATCCGCAAACAAAACAAATAACAACATTTACCAATGAACCGAAATATCTTATTTGAAAACGGAAAATTAATCGTTCCCGATCAGCCAATCATACCTTTCATTGAAGGTGACGGAATTGGGAAAGACATTACCGGACCCAGTCAGCGTGTGATCGATGCTTCTGTAAAAACAGCCTACGGAAATTCCAGAAAGCTGGTATGGAAAGAAGTACTGGCCGGGAAAAAAGCATTTGAGTTGACCGGCACACATTTACCTGACGAAACACTCGAAGCTTTTCAGCAATACCTTGTGGGGATCAAAGGTCCGCTCGAAACACCAGTAGGTGAAGGAATTCGCTCGCTAAACGTAGCTCTGCGGCAAACGCTCGATCTGTATGTTTGTCTTCGCCCAATACGCTGGTTTAAAGAAGTCCCCTCTCCTATCCGTTATCCCGAACTGGTTGACATGCACATTTTCAGGGAAAATACTGAAGATATCTATGCCGGAATTGAATTTATGACTGGAAGTGAGCAGGCCAATAAATTCCGCGAATTCCTGATTAAGGAAATGGGAGTCGATAAAATCCGGTTCCCTGAAAGCAGCTCATTTGGAGTAAAACCGGTATCAAAAGAGGGCTCCGAACGCCTGATAAAATCGGCGATTCAGTATGCCATCGAAAGAAAGCTTCCATCGGTAACCCTTGTGCATAAAGGCAACATTATGAAATTTACTGAAGGGGCCTTCAAAAACTGGGGTTACGATTTGGCTGAAAATGAATTCGCCGGTCAAACTTTTACCTGGCGACAGTATCAGAAAATTGAAAAACAAAAGAACCAGGCTGAAGCGAAGGCTGAACTTGAAAAGGCTAGAGAATCTGGCAAAGTCATCATCAAGGATGTGATTACCGATGCTTTTCTTCAGGAAAGTTTACTGCATCCGGCCGATCATTCTGTTATTGCAACCTTAAACCTGAACGGCGATTATATTTCTGATCAGTTAGCTGCTATGGTTGGCGGTATTGGAATTTCGCCCGGCGCTAACATAAACTACAACAGCGGTTATGCCATCTTTGAAGCCACTCACGGAACCGCTCCCAATATTGCCGGAACCGGCAAAGCCAATCCGGGATCGCTGATTTTGTCGGGAGCGATGCTGCTTGAATATTTGGGATGGTATGAAGCTGCCAATTTAATTTATGCGGCCATGGAACAAACTTTTTCTGAACGCAAAGTCACCTCCGATTTGTTCTGTATGATGGAAGGGGCAACCTTGTTATCAACCACCGAATTTGTTGATGAAGTAATCCGAAATATTGAAAATAACAACTAAAAACGAGGAATATGGAATACATTAAAAACCGGTTTTACGAAGGGGCCATTAAGAATATGGCTGATTTTCAAAAGCTCAGAAAAGAGCATGGCGATGTTGTTTTGGGTCAGGTTACCATTGACCAGGTGCTTTCAGGGATGAAAGGTATTCCGGCCTTGCTTACTGAAACATCGAAACTCGATCCAAACGAAGGAATCCGTTTCAGAGGGTATTCGTTGCCCGAATTGCAGCAGAAACTACCCAAACTGAATGACGAGGGAGAACCATTGCCGGAAGGACTGTTTTACCTGATGCTGATCGGCGAAATACCCGATAAAGAGGATGTAATGAACATCTCGAAAGATTGGGCTACTCGCGCTCACGTGCCGCAATACGTTTTCGACGTGATTGACGCTCTTCCCAAGAACAGTCGCCCCATGACCCAGTTCAGTGCCGCAATCCTTTCAATGGCCTACGATTCGGTATTGCAAAAAGCCTATCGTGCCGGAGTAAATAAAAAATTCTACTGGGATTTTATGTACGAAGATGTGATGAACCTCATTGCACGTCTGCCGCGCATTGCTGCCTATATATACCGCCGTATTTATCACAACGGGCATCACATTGAACCCAACCCAAGTCTTGACTGGGCAGGTAACCTGGCTCACATGATGGGATTCGATTCTGTGGAGGTAAAACGGCTGCTTCGCCTTTACATGGTTATTCATGCCGACCACGAAGGCGGAAATGTTTCGGCTCACGCCACTCACCTGGTTGGTTCGGCCCTGAGCAATGCATACTATTCGTATGCCGCTGGAATGGTTGGACTGGCCGGTCCTTTGCACGGATTTGCCAATCAGGAAGTGATGGACTGGATGCACGAAATGCTCGAACAACTGGAAACAGAAGAACCAACTGATCCTCAAATTGCTTCATACATTGAACAAACGCTTTTGCAAGGCCGGGTAGTGCCGGGATACGGACATGCCGTATTAAGAATTACCGATCCACGGTTTACGGTTCAGCAAAAGTTTGCTGAAAAATATATTAAAAACGACAAGCTGATCAACACGGTGAATGCCATCTATCGGGTAGCACCGCCAATTCTGGAAGCAACCGGAAAGATCAAAAATCCATGGCCCAATGTTGATGCCTTTAGCGGAGCGCTGCTCAACCATTACGGAATCACCGAATCGAGCTTTTATACTGTTCTCTTTGGCGTATCGCGCTCGCTGGGCGTACTGGCATCCCTGGTTTTCGACCGTTTATACGGACTGCCAATAGAACGTCCGACATCGCATCCATTGAGCTGGTTCAAAAACAAGGCCGGATTTCAGGATGAAAACAAGGAATGGGAATCCGTTGATTCAGAACAATAAAACATCAAAGGCTGTCGCGATCAGACAGCCTTTTTTTAGGTCCACAAGATCTTCGCAGGTTAAGGCAATTCCAGGTTAAAAGCTTTTTTATATGATTGCTGCAAATAGGAATCTAACCAGTAATAATAATCCTGAATGTCGGATTTTGATTTCGTTCCCCGATCCAATTCGTTGATAAGCTGGTTTGCCTTCCTGAAAATAACATCTTCGAAAGGTTTTAAAACCTGCATGTAGCCCGTCTTTTCCTTGTTGATTAAAACAGAGAGGTTGATATAATTGCGCCCGCCATCATGAGTATTGGGAAAACATTCCGATTTGAATTTCAGGGCTACATCACAAATTGGCGCATGTAGGTTTTTCTTCATCCTGACCATTTGCGGCAGTTGCTCACCACCGCTAATCCAGGCTGGAATTGCAACGGAAGTCAGGGGGAAACCTAAAATGGTCCACATTACGGTACTCCGGATCTGAGCCTCATTCCCGGCACCAACAATCAATAGTGCCGCTGATGTACTTATCCGGGGAATGTAGTCAATAAAAAAGCGGAAATCTGGAGTTTGCCTGTCTTTTGTCATCCGGTCACAGAGATTGGTTTGCGTCAGAGAATGTGTCAGATTTCGTGAGATATGGTTCAACAAATACTGAGGATTGAACTGGCGCTTTTTGGCAGCTATGGTCATGGCTTTGGCAGCGGTGTTATACCGGCAAAACCCAAGTCCTTCGTCCATAACGCCACTAAACGAATGGTTGGTTCGAATCAGATATCCGTTGGGAGCTACCGACGGATCATTGACGTCGTATTTTACAAAACGGTAATTCCCGGTTTCGTAATAGGCCGCTCCACCATAAGCATCAATCACCCCAAAATTAGCATCTGCCCCCATCGGTTGGGGAAGCTCTGTCAGAAGTTTCTCAAAATCCTGAATCGTTTTGCAGTTTTGAAGGGCTAACTTCATGATTACACCTTCCTGATCCTTGATTTTGGCTGTATCGCCAATATTATTGTTGTAGGCCATCGAATTCATAATGGCAAAACCGGCGCTGTTGTATCCGCCCCAGACCATTTTCTTCCAATCGTCACTGCTATTCACCAGCCCAATGTATTCGTATTTCCCGTCGTTAAACCAGGCCAGCGAATTTTCCATCAGGTCGGTGTCGCGATTCTTGAACAGGATTGGTTTCCCGTCTTCAGTATATTTTCCTGAAATAATCAAAGTAGTGCAGGCATCAGCCGCATTGATCTGCCCGATTAAAGCAAGCAGCAATATTATCGCAAATCGGAATTTAACCATTTTGAAATTTTCTCTGTTTGATTTGTCAGCCAAAGTAACATTAAAACTTTTTTACAGCGAGATATTTAACACAATTTATTAAACGAAGATATCTGGCACACACATGAAGCCGTAATTGATCGATCACTTTCTGATCAACAAAGAAGCCATAATCGTTTCAGAGATTACGGCTTCTTTTTAAGTTTCTGAACACTTCTATAAATCTGTCGGAAGCAAATCCTTTTTATTCAATTTCGACGGTTTAAAGATGCCAATCACGCCATTGATACCAACACTCATAACAATGTTATAAAAGAAGGCCAGAAATGCAAACAACAAGAAGGCTCCACAAATTGCAGCCAGGATCATGTACAGGTTAAATTCGCCGTTCAGATAAATAGTACGGCGAAGCATTCCTTTCAACCCTGCCATTCCCATAAAAGCACCCATGCCAATTCCTCCGAGCAAATGCGCCCAGAAATGAAAATTAGCCAATTTCTGACTGTAAATCTTTGCGCCATTGGTAAGCACAGGGAACAAAATGTAGATAGCGGAATACAAGGTCATGGTTAACCCAACCAGCACTGCTACATGAACATGAGGCCCAACTACCCACTGTGTATTATGCAGAATGCGGTTTAACCCGATATCCGCCTGCATAATTCCGGCAGGTACAGCCAGAGCAAAGCCAGTGAGACCGCCGAGTAAGAATTTCAGTTCGTTGGTCATTTTTAAAGGGCGGGCGCTCCATAAAGTGGCTAATGTGATGAAAAAAGCCAGTCCCTGGGTTATTAGTTCGAAGGCAGTAACCATTTCACCTGAAACTATTTTAAGGATGTTGGGCTGTGTCTGATCAGAAAGCAAATGATGTGACCATACCGTCCACGAAACAACTAATTCTACGAGCAAAGCAGCCCGGGCAATGTTTTGCATGAACAATTGTTTGCCGCTGATCATGGTGGCCAGCAAATACCAGGTTCCGGCAACAAAAATCAGGACCAGCCCGTCGGCAATGAGGTCAAGACCCCACCAGAACCAGTTTTTATATAAAAGCGCATCGATGGCAGATTCCTTCAGGTCGAAACCGAGCAAGGCCCCAACCATGTAAATCAGGATGAGCACTCCTGTAAAAAGAATAATGCCCGAATTTAAAGCAACATCGATGGTACCTCGTGCTATAGCGGCCACTGGTAATGAAACCAGATGCTCTTTTTTGCCTGTCCGCCTAAACAGGTTGCGAAAACCATCGTACCCAATTGCCGAGGCAAATAAAGCTTTAGCTGGTTGCTTTTTCCAGCCTTCAGGAGTATAAACAATGGTTTTGATAATGTTGATCACAAAAAATACCGTTCCAACCATGACAAGTGCAATTCCGGTAATAAAAACAGCGCCTCCCAGTGGGCTGAACTGGCTAAAATCGGTTGGTAATGGCCAGTATAGTGTGTAAAGCGGAGCGTATTCCGAAACGAAACCTGCCGACCAGAAAGTAAAAGTACCGATTGTAATGAGTAAAAAAGTCCAGTTTGCCAGTTTAAAGCTCCAAAGAGGCTTTTTCATCAGGAATGGAACCAGAAACAAGAATGCGCCAAACACGATCGAATAGGTTGATCCAAAAATGCCGACCAAAGGATGGGCTGTCAGAATGGCGAAGAACTGATTGGGTTCAATGGTAGGCAGAGGCGCTACTTCGTACAAACGCATGATCATTCCCTCGATCACAGCAAAACCATAATAGATCAGTCCAACCACGACAAAACGAAGAGTGAGTTTTTGCATAGGGGTTAACGTTTTTTCCTTGAATAAACCTTGTTCCCCGTTGAGAATAGTATTTTTGAAATTCATAAATGATTCTTTTACTTGAGATTATAACGATTCACTGTTTTGGAGATGAAACCTCAATGACGTCTTTTTTAATCATATCGATTCCCTTTGGCCCTGAATACTCGGTTGACCGAATGGTGTAGATGCCAGGTTTTTCAAATTTCCAGAGAATGTCGTTGCGGTGGCCCGGAATAACCTGCATTTGGAAAACCATGGAGTTATCCTGCCTGAATACGCCAAATCCATAGGTAAGATCTTTGGAACTGACATCAAACAATACTTTGTCGTTGCAGTTGATGCTCAGTTTTTCAGCCGGAAGTTGAAATTTATGGTTTTCAACGACGATGTTAAAGGTCTTGTCCGGCGTCAGGTCTGCCCTTTTGATGTCCATTTCAACCCATGGAATGGTATTGTAGGTTATGATGTGCAAGGATACTCCTATTACAATCAATAGACCTACAAACGAATAAAACAATGCCGGGATAATTCTGTTATCAGTTCCTTTTCTGGTTATTTTCAGGGCAAACCAACCCATTAGCAAAAGAATGGCGATACAATAAAATGTGTAAGCCATTGTCTGACCATTGAGAACAACAGTTGAATCAATCATAAATTAGATTTTTTAGTTCGTCAAATGAGATTTGCTTTTGATCGCTTTGTTATAAAGTTAACAAACTTTATAACAACAATTTGTATCAGTTGATACAAACCTCAATTTTTGACAGAGCAAGCTAACTTACACCGGAGGGCAGTTTATAAGTATGGAGAATATCGGATTCCTGATTTTTAGCTTGATTCTCCTTTGTCTGACAAAGCTCATTAGAAAGTAAAAGATAATCAGGACTGACTATCAGAAAATCACCTTACAATGAAATGAGGATTCTGTAAGTTTTCTTTGTTGTAGCTTAATTCGGCTGAGAAATCTTCAAGCCAGATATTTTTACCAACGGCTTTAACAATGGCGTGACCAGCAGCCGTATCCCATTCCATGGTTTTCCCAAGTTTCGGATAAATGTTGGCCGATCCTTCTGCAACCATGCAAATCTTCAGCGAGCTACCTCTGGTTACCTGTTTAACCCGAACTTCTTTTTGCCGGATGCGATCAATATAAGCTTCGGTTTCTGGATTCATGTGTGAGCGGCTGGTAGTAACAATATAACAATCTGTCCCTGGACGATTCAATGGCAGTTTTTCTCCTTTCAGGCAGACCAATTCGAAATTGCAATCCAATCCCGGATTTTGGTATTTGAATGCACCGACACCCGGCATTCCCATATAAAGTTCTCCTGTTATCGGAGCATAAATGATTCCGGCAATAGGCTTGTTGAAGTGCATCAGCGCGATGTTGACCGTAAACTCATCGTTTCGTTTGATAAACTCTTTGGTGCCGTCCAAGGGGTCAACCAGCCAGTAAGTTTCCCATTGTTTCCTTATCTGGTAGGAAACATCAGCAGCCTCTTCGCTTAAAACGGGCAATCCTGAAGGTTCAAGTATCCTCAGGATTTCTTTATGTGCATTCCAGTCGGCCAGCGTTACCGGAGTTTGGTCATTTTTTAACCGAATGCTGAAATCTGCAAGTTTATAAACCTCCCGGATCTGAATTCCGGCGAGAAGCGAAGCTTTAATTGCCAAATTTGTCAGCAGCCTGGTATCCATATTGATTAGGTTGATGTTGTTTCCTTTTCATCGACGGGACGAATGTCTTCTTTCATCACTTCGACCAAAGCCGAATATCCCAACTGTTCGAGTTCCAGAGCAATTTTTCTTCTGCCTTTAAGTTGTACCAGCTTGCCGCGAAGTCCAATCAATGGGCCTGAAATAACCTCGATCATTTGTCCGGGCTTGAAACATTCGTGTACAATTTCAATGTTGGAATGGTCCTGTTTGAGCATTAATCTCAGATAATCGATCTGCCTGTCAGGAATAATTGCAGCAGTTCCTTCAAAACGTACATAACTGACCACATAATTGCTCTGAAGTACGGCATCGTACTCTTTTCGGCTGATCCTGACAAACAGGTAGCCCGGAATCAGAGGCATCTCCACCCATTTCTTCCGGTCGCTCCATTGTCGGAGTTTGCGCTGAAGAGGCAGAAAGGTTTCTATTCCGCCAAGCTGCAGTTCGGCATCCGCTTTTTTTTCAGCCCTCGATTTAATGTAAACCGCATGCCAGTTGTAAACAAGTGCGGATTTTATTTTTTCCATACCTTGTTTCTTACCATGTAAATCCGTTCGATTATATCTACAATTTTTAATCCTTCAAGAGCATTGGTACTGATCGGCGTATGTCCATTTAATGTATTAACCACATTTTGAATAACCAGATGATGATTTTGGGCTGATCCTTTGTAAAGGCCATAGTCGTTTGGCGGAGCGCTGGCTTCGAGCTCTGGCATTTGGTAATCCTTGATGTTGCAATACACAACTTCATTCATGTATTGACCGGCAACTTTAATGGTACCTTTTTCACCTATAATGGTTAAACTGCTCTCAAGGTTTTCGTTGAATATGGCTGTTGAATAATTCAATGTGCCAATTCCTTCGTTCACGAATTCAAAATTCACGATTCCCGTATCCTCAAAATCAGTTAATTCTTGGTGGTTAAAATCACGGAATTGCCCGCTGATGTTTTTGATATCGCCAAACAACCAATACATGATATCGATAAAATGCGAAAACTGGGTGAAAAGCGTACCCCCATCGAGCGTTGCATCTCCATGCCAGTTTTTCCGGGTATAATAACGTTCATCGCGGTTCCAGTAACAGTTGATTTGCACATGAAACAATTTTCCCAAAAGCTTTTGCTCAATAACCTGCTTAAGCCAAACCGAGGGCGGAGAATATCTGTTCTGCATTACACAAAATACATTCTTCCCCTTTTCGAGTGATTTGAACACTACTTTTTCAGCATCCGCTTTACTTAAAGCCATTGGCTTCTCGATTACAACATGTAAACCTTTTTCCAGGGCTTTCAAGGCCATTTCGGCATGCAACCCGTTCGGGGTACAAATATTCAGAACGTCAATTTCGGTTTGCTTTTCAAGCAACTCATCGATCGAACGATAAAACGGCAGATCATAGGACACGTTACAATCTTCGGGAGTACGGATATCACAAACAGCAACCAGTTCGGATTGCGGATTGCGAAGAATCATTTCAGCATGACGTTTACCGATGTGGCCCTGACCAATAACGGCAAACCGTATTTTTTTTGATGTTGACATATCAGAATTTAACAATTTATTTTGGTGACTTTCCCGTTGCAGAGCTGGTATTGTTCTTTACTTTCAGGACAAATGGCAATTCCTTCTGGATTAAATTTCAGTTTGTAGCCAAATTCGCTCATCCAACCGGTTTGGCGGGCCGGATTCCCAATAACCAGCGCGTAATCCGGGACATTTTTAGTAACAACGGCACCTGCTCCAATAAAAGCATACCGTCCGATAGTAATTCCGCAAACAATAGTTGCATTTGCGCCAATGGTTGCCCCTTTCTGAACTAAGGTTTGCCTGTATTCGTTTTTCCTGCTGACAGCGCTTCTTGGATTAATTACATTGGTAAAGACAGCCGATGGACCAAGAAATACTTCATCCTCACAAATCACCCCGGTATAAACGGATACGTTATTTTGAATTTTTACCCGGTTCCCGATTTTTACTTCGGGAGAAATAACGACATTCTGGCCGATTGAGCAATCCACTCCAATACAACAACGGCTCATGATGTGTGAAAAATGCCAGATACGGGTACCATTTCCAATTTGACAATCGGGATCAATAACAGCCGATTCGTGTGCCAGATATGATGTTTCCATTAGCTAAAAAATTCACGAATTGACCTGGTGATATACAACAATTGATCTTCGGTCAATTCAGTATGCATGGGCAAAGATAACACTTGTTCCGAAAGTTCTTCGGCAACCGGGAAGGCACCTTTCTGATAGCCCAAATATTGATAAGCTGTCTGAAGGTGTAGCGGCATGGGATAATAAACCATTGCTGGAATTCCTTTATCCTTTAGGAAGCGTTGCAATGCATCGCGTTGTTCCGGGACTTTTATCGTGTACTGATGGAAACTATGAGAACTGTATGTAACTCTTGCAGGTATGGAAATATTTTGAATGCCATACAACTCCTGGTCATAAAATGATGCTGCCGTTTGTCTGGCCTTGATGTACTGATCGAGGTATCTGAGTTTGACATTCAGAATAGCGGCTTGTAATGCATCCAGTCGGGAATTCATTCCGATTTGGTGATAATAGTACCGTTTGCTCATCCCATGATTGGCAATAGACCGTAAATTTGATGCCAGTTCATCGTTGTTAGTAAACAGCGCTCCTCCGTCGCCAAAAGCGCCGAGGTTTTTAGTCGGGAAAAAAGAATTGCAGGCTATATCGCCAATGGTTCCGGCTTTTGCAGTTTTCCCATTTCTAAAATAAAACTCAGTTCCAAGCGCCTGACAAGCATCCTCGATTACAAAAAGGCTTTTTTGTTGGCAAAGCTCAGATAATGATTCCATATCGGCACATTGCCCGTACAAATGAACAGGAACGATCGCTTTTGTTTTCGAAGTAATACACCGCTTAACCGATTCAATGTTAATATTAAAAGTATTGGGATCCACATCGGCCAATACAGGCTTAAGTTTCATTAGCGCCAGCACTTCGAGGGTCGAAACGAATGTAAAAGGAGTGGTAATCACCTCATCGCCGTCATGCAAATCCAAGGCCATCAGTGCGATCTGAAGGGCATCTGTTCCATTTCCACAGGTAATTACATGGGAAACTCCCAGATATTTTTTTAGATTATTTTCAAATTCAATGACTTTACCCCCTTTTACAAATACAGAAGATCGGATAACCTCATGCATTTCCCGATCCACTTCATCCTTAATTTGAAGGTATTGACTGTATAAATCGACCATTTGTATATTCATAATCCTATTTTTTTTGTGAAACTGAACTTAATCTCATAGTTGGCTGAAATTCAGTTTAGTTTAATTTTTCCAAGAGCTTATATTACTTATTAATAACGTCGTGCTAAATTAGAAATTAGTTTAAAGTGGGAATAATCTTTGTGGCTCAAATCCAATTTATAATCTTACATTTATACAACAGACTGATGGGAAATGATAATTTATAACAATTAATCAATTGACAAACAATGATTTATTAAAAATATTTCAATTTTATAGGGTTTTAATTGGATATTTAAAATTGAAAACATACCTTTGCAACCGCTTTTGAAAAACAAAAGCACATAAGGATGACTCAGTAGCTCAGTTGGTAGAGCACATCCCTTTTAAGGATGGGGTCCTGGGTTCGAATCCCAGCTGGGTCACACTAAAAGACATCAATTGACACTAAAAGCGCTTAAATCAAAGGTTTAAGCGCTTTTTTATTTTCGGCGAAGTGTCAAAATATACACCGATTCGCAAAATAAACGAGACTATATCGAGACCTATTCTCCGAAAAACTCAATCAGGTCTCGGCAAACGATGTAAGATTCTGATAATTAATTCATTTTAAATTATTTTGGTTCGTTTTGATGCTTGGAATTGTGACCCTAACCGGTTAGTTTTAAGCCTGAAAACGAGACCATTTTTTTAACTAAAAAATGAGTCTAATTATGAGAGTAACTGTCAACTTTTCTTTGAAGAAAACAAAATCCCGTACTGACGGGAAATGCCCGATCTATGTTCGGTGCACTTTGAACAATCAACGTTTTGAATTAACTACCGGAATTTTTGTTTTACCGGAATCCTGGAGTGACAAAAAGCAACAGATAAACGGGAGAAAGGAAGAAACCAAGATTCTGAATAATCGGTTGGATAAAATTTGTATGCGCGTTCAGGATGTTTACAACCAGTTTGAGTCGAAAGGAGAATCATTTTCCGCTTTGAAAGTAAAAAACAAATTGCTTGGGGTAAGTGATGAAATGGGAGTTTTAAAAATCCTAGACGGTATTATTAACGGTATCGAAGTCCGGGTAGGAAATGATTATTCGGAAGGAACATTAAAACATTACAAAACTACCAGAGAACGACTAGCTGAATTCTTTAAAACCAAGTTTGGGAAAAATGACCTTTCTCTGTCAATGGTCGATTTCAATTTTCTGAATTCCTTTGATCTTTACCTTAAAGCAGAGTACTGTTTAAAGCCTAACACAGCGCTGACTTATCACAAACATTTAAAGAAAGTTTTAAACACAGCTGTTGCTATGAACTTGATTTCAGTGAATCCATATAGCTCTTTTAAATTAAATCGGAACGAAACTCACAGAGATTACCTGACGATCCATGAGCTGGAACAAATTAGAAACAAAGATGTCAACACAACCCGAATGGAGATTATACGTGATGTATTTGTCTTTGCCAGCTACACTGGCCTTGGATATGCAGAACTGAAAAAACTCAACAAAAATCATATCCAAAAAGGAAACGACGGAGAAGAATGGATAATTATCGACCGGAATAAAACGGATATTCGGTGTAGGATTCCCCTCTTACCTCAAGCCAAAGGCATACTGCATAAATATGAAGATTACCCGATGAACAGGAAGGGCATACTGCTTCCCGTACATTCAAATCAGAAAATGAATGAGTATTTAAAAGAATTGGCGGATATCTGCGGGATAAGTAAAACCCTTTCAATGCATGTTGCCAGACATACTTTTGCAACATCTGTAACGCTTTCAAATGGTGTGCCTATAGAAACTGTGTCGAAAATGCTGGGGCATACTTCTCTAAAGACGACACAGATTTATGCGAGGATAGTTGATACAAAGATTGCGGCGGACATGAAAAAGCTTGTTGAAATTCTGTAACTTTCATGGCTTCATCATTGAATCAAGGGCACTTCGACTAAAAAATCTTTGTTGACTAATTTTATTATTTTTGCAATCTTGAATTTTTACCTAAATGAACCAATTGCTTAGAAATAGAGAACTTAAACTGTTTGCTGAAATGAAAGCGGGCAATAAGGATTCATTTAACTATTTCTTCGACTATTATTATTCCGGGCTATGTGTTTATGCCAAAAATTTTACCGATGATTTAAATATTTCGGAAGAAGTGGTACAGGACGTTTTTGTAAGGTTCTGGGAAAAACGGCAAAACATAGAAATCGAAAGTTCGGTTCGTTTTTATTTGTTTAAGACGGTGTATAACCAGTGTATGAATCTGTTAAAACATAAAAAAATCGAACGGAACTACATTCAAAATCAAAAAAACAGAGAGGATAACCTTTACGAAGAACAATGGAATTTATACAACGAAACAGAGCTTCGTCATGCTCTGGATAATGCCATATCTAAGCTTCCAGAAAGGTGCCGCGAGGTTTTTGTGTTAAGTAGATTTGAAAACCTGAAGAATAAAGTGATTGCAGAAAAACTTGGAATTACTGAAAAAACTGTCGAAAACCAAATCAATAAAGCTTTAAGGGTTTTAAGGACGGAGCTCAAAGACTTTTTGCCTTTGTTTCTTATGTATCTTTCATAGGACAACATTACGATCTTCAAAAAATTTCAACTTATTTTTTTACGGCGTGGGTGGTAACCCAATCTAGGTTGTCTGTTATTTGAAAAACCGAAAAAATGACAGGTCAATATCCTTCAATTAAAAAGATAACAGCTTATTTGAACGGTGAACTATCCGACAAAGAAGCTGATGAAATAATCAACTGGTATAACCAGTCGGATGAAAGTAAGAAAGAACTGGACCACCTTGAAATTATATGGAATTTAGCTGAACGTTTGGACCTGATGGAAAAGATTGATAAGCAGAAAGCGAAAAGCATAATAAATTCCAGAATAGACCCATCACAGAACAGGTGGAAACTTTATCTCAAACATTTTCAAAAAGTTGCGGCCATCCTAATTTTGCCGGTCATGTTATTATCCGCATTGCTTCTTTTCTTTCATTCAGAAAAAGAAAGTTCAACAAAACAGGAATTTGTTGCCGCATACGGAATACGTTCCACGCTATTACTTCCAGATGGGTCTAAAGTATGGTTAAATTCCGGAAGTAAATTGAAATACGGAGAAGACTTTAATCAGGATCACAGAACTGTTTATTTAACCGGAGAAGCATTTTTCAATGTAACATCCAACAAGGCCAAGCCTTTTGATGTAGTTACTGAGCGTTTTACTGTTAGAGCAGTAGGTACTGAATTTAATGTTTTTGCCTACAGTGACAATGAATTTGAAACGTCATTGGAAAAA
This sequence comes from uncultured Odoribacter sp., assembly GCA_964488805.1. Taxonomy (GTDB): domain Bacteria; phylum Bacteroidota; class Bacteroidia; order Bacteroidales; family Prolixibacteraceae; genus Aquipluma. The sequence continues at coordinate 22,754 of CAZAVU010000066.1, forward strand.
GGTTCTGTTCAGTTATTTCAATCAAGACGGGCGGGCAAAGAACCTTTGTTGGAAATGAAACCGGGTCAAAGAGCTATGTATGCTCAAGGCAAAGTGTGGATGTCGGAAGGTGATGTAACCCGGTTTTCAGCGTGGAGGGATGGAAAACTAATATTCAAGAATACCTCAATGCAAGAAGCGATACCAAAACTGGAAAGATGGTTTAATGTTGATATCGAATTAAAAGACTCCGAATTACTGAAATACCGGTTTACTGCCATTTTCAAGAATGAGACAATTCAGCAAGCATTGGAAATGTTAAGCTTCTCCTCTCCAATTCAGTACAAAATAGTTCCGGGGGAAAAACAACAGGACGATGCCTACGCTAAAAGCAAAATCGAAATTAGTGTGCAAAAAAAATAATATTAATCTATAAATAAGCCTATGACGAATTAATAAAAAGCTAAAAATCAAAAAAAGCAGGAAAGTGTTGGTCCACAATCCTGCCATCAATTAATTCTCGTTTCCTGATCGTGAAAAAAGGAAACAAATAGTATTAATCAAATTAGTTCAAATTTATGAAAAAAAAGTTAACACTCGCAGGGAGGCGAAATTCCCATGCGTACAAACAATTTTTATTAGTTATGAGACTAACCGTTTTTCTCATCGTTTTCTCTGTTGCAGCAGTAATGGCTAATACAGGACATTCTCAGGAAGCTAAGATTACGCTTCAACTAAAGAATGCTACACTTTCAGATGTTCTTGATGCGATTGAGAACAACTCCAGTTATTATTTCATGCTTAATAATAAATTAATTGATCTTTCGAAAAGGATAGATATTGATGTTAAGGACAAAATGGTCAATGATATATTGACATTATTGTCCGAAAAAACAGGGATAAAATATAAAATATATGATCGCCAGATTGTCCTTTCACCTGGAGATCAAAAGTTAAATGATTACTCTGTATCTCAGCAGCAAAAAAGTGTCACTGGTAAAGTTACCGATTCTTCTGGTGCCGGGCTGCCAGGAGTTTCAGTTGTGGTGAAAGGTACGACTACCGGAATTATTACAGATACAAATGGAAATTTTAAGTTAGCAAACGTCCCTTCAAATGCAATAATGCAATTTTCATTTGTAGGAATGAAAACACAGGAAATTAATATTGAAGGCAAGGTAACAATCGATGTGGTAATGAAAGAGGAATCAGTTGGTATTGAGGAAGTTGTGGCAATTGGTTATGGTTCAGTAAAAAAGCAGGATTTGACAGGAGCAGTTGCTTCTGTTGGAGGCGAATCTATTGCCGAACGTA
>CAZAVU010000067.1:0-1667 GCA_964488805.1 uncultured Odoribacter sp.
TGGTTATTGACAATACGCGTATCGGTAAGGTTGACGATCACTCCTTTCTTGCAGGTCGATGCAAACTCGCGGCAAAATATGAACGGTGCCCGGAAGTTGATATTCATTTGCTGATCGAAGAGGCTGGTGGAAGTTTTCCCAAGCAGCGACGGTTCAAAAAGCGAAGCATTGTTGATCAGCAGGTCAAGACCCGCCATCTTCTGAACAACCGATGGGATGAGCATTTCAACCTCGTTGGCCTGATTCAGGTCGGCCTTGAGAATCGCGAACTGCTGATTGGGGAAACGTTGTTCCATTTCATCGCGGAACAACATAGCCTCCGGTTCCGAGGTGTTGAAATGAATGGCAATGTTCCAGCCCTGCTGAGCCAGATGAACAGCCATTGCTTTTCCGATCCGTCGTGCAGCTCCCGTTATCAACGCCGTTTGAGCCATAACCTGTTTTCTTACTGTCTGTTGTTGTGAAATCGTTGGGCCAGGCCTTTTATGAAATCGCCTCTTGTAGAATTTGGATCAGCCTGCGGCTTTGCCGGTTGAGGTGTGGCGAGCGGTTCACTGGACTTTCCGTCAGAAAGAATCTGTTCAATCAGCTCCAGTTCCTTTTCTGAGAATTTCATATTCTTAAGAGCAGTTACGTTATCGTCAATTTGGGAAACCGAACTTGCTCCAATCAGAACCGAAGTGATGCGTGGATCTTTCAGCACCCACACCAGGGCCATTTGAGCCAGTGTTTGTCCACGCTGATGGGCTATTTCGTTCAGTTTTTTTACTTTTTCGATGGTTGGTCCAACGTGTTCCAGTTTCAGGAATCCCCACGATTTGGCAGCCCTGGAACCTTCCGGAATACCGTTCAGGTATTTGTCGGTCAACAATCCCTGGGCGAGCGGCGAAAACGGGATGCAGCCGATTCCTTCTTTTTCCAAAACATCCAGCAGACCTCCTTCCACCCAGCGTTCGAGCATCGAATAGCGTGGCTGGTGAATCAGGCAGGGTGTGCCCAGTTCTTTCAGGATTCGTGATGCCTCGGCCGCCATGGGAGCCTGGTAATTCGAAATGCCGACGTACAGCGCTTTGCCCTGGCGAACAGCCTGGTCGAGCGCCATCATGGTTTCTTCGAGCGGAGTATTTGGATCGGGACGGTGTGAATAGAAAATATCCACATAGTCGAGTTTCATTCGTTTCAGACTTTGGTCGAGGCTGGCCAGGAGATTCTTGCGGCTACCCCATTCTCCATACGGACCGGGCCACATCAGGTACCCGGCTTTGGTTGAAATGACGAGCTCATCGCGGTGGGGCGCCAAATCAAGTTGCATAATTTTCCCGAAGTTTTCCTCAGCCGATCCGGGAGGCGGACCGTAATTGTTGGCCAGATCGAAGTGGGTGATCCCGAGGTCGAAAGCATGACGGCACATGGCCCTTCCGTTTTCGAATACATCAACTCCTCCGAAATTATGCCATAGTCCGAGTGATATGGTGGGCAGTTTCAATCCCCATTTCCCGCATTTGTTATAAGCCATTTGGCTGTAACGGTTTTGATCGGCCTGGTAATACATAGTCATGTTTTTAAGGTTGGACATATAGATTAGCCAAATTAAGAAATTAATTCTACTTTAACCGATTCATTGAAAAACAGATTGAAAATTTCAGGAACCAATTGCCTGAATAAAC
>CAZAVU010000067.1:1767-23641 GCA_964488805.1 uncultured Odoribacter sp.
CTGTACCGCCTGTTTGCCGATGAGCTGAAATCGGCCAGGTTCCGGCAGTACTATTCGGATGCTTCGTTTGTGGATAAGCTGAAACGATATGCCAAAATGGCCGGGATGAAAGTGGTTTATCCCGCGCTGCTGTTGCATTATCTGTTGAAGTCGGACGAGGTTTCACTGAAAGACAAGCTGATCCTGTCGGCAGCCCTGGGCTATTTTATCCTTCCCGTTGATTTTATTCCCGACTTTGCACCGCTGCTTGGTTATTCAGATGATCTGGGGGTGTTGCTGCTCATCCTGCGACAAATGGCCGTTCATGTCACTCCTGAAATCAGGAAGCAGGCCCGCGAGCACCTTCAGAAATGGTTTGGCAAAAACAAAACCGCCGAATTGGATCTTCTGGATCAGGAATATACAGGTTGAATACGGGAAAAGATCCTATAATCAGACAATCATATTTGCCAATCTTAAACCACATATCTTTCCTTAATTTAATTGGATTCCCACGTCAATCGCTTACTTTTGTGCCCGATTTCAAATTAGAGATATGGAGTTTCTGTCTTCTTTCCAGATAAACACGCTCGAATGGGTAGTAATTATGTTGTGCGGAATGCTGATCGGGATGTCGAAAGTGGGCGTTCCCGGCGTTTCGATGATTGTCGTACCGGCGCTGGCCTTTATTTTCGGGGCCAAACAGAGTACCGGCGTGCTGCTTCCCATCCTGATGATGGCCGACCTTTTTGGCGTTGCCTACTACCGCCGTCATGCCAACTGGGGGCATCTGGCCAAAGTTTTGCCGTGGGCTGTGGTTGGTCTGCTTCTGGCCCTTTGGATCGGAAAAGAGGTTAACGATGAGCAGTTCAAGAACCTGATTGCCATTCTGGTGTTCCTGAGCATCGGACTGATGCTTTGGCAGGACAAGCGAAAGGGGACTCATTTTTTCCCCGATAAATGGTGGTTTGCTGCCGCAATGGGTATCCTGGGCGGTTTTGCTACCATGATTGGCAATGTTGCCGGACCGGTAATGGTTATTTACCTGCTGGCCATGCACCTTCCCAAAAACAGTTTCATCGGCACCAGCGCCTGGTTTTTCATGATCATCAATTTCACCAAATTCCCTTTGCAATTATTTGTTTGGAACAACATTAACCTTCAAACCCTGACCATCGATCTGGTGACTTTACCTGCCATTGCACTTGGAGCTTTTCTGGGGTACCGGATTGTAAAAATCATTCCTGAGCATACTTTCCGTGCATTTGTTATTGCAATCACGGCAATTTCTGCATTTTTACTCCTGATTTAATTCTCCTTGAACAACCTGGAGCAGCAAACTGAATTTTTCTCCGGGAAATCGGTTACTGGTATTGGTACCGAATTGTTTAAAGAACGATTAAAGCTTCACGGATTTCAGCTTGCCCGCCAGATTGTTGGGATTGGTAAACCCTGTAAATAAGCAAAAGCGGTTGTTGGCAGATTCTCAGGATCAACAAATTAACCACGCTGTAATAATTTTGTAACCGGATTGTAATTTGACTGATACAATTTTGTACTGCTGAAAAGCAATGTCCGACACACATCTGCAATTATTTTCACTATTCTTCGATATTTCCTTATCTTAGTAAGCAGTTGTGAGTGGTTTGGCATTCTTCTTTTCAGTCCAAACAAAGTTAAAACGATCAAGGTATGCTAAAGAAAGACGAAGCTATTCAAAATATACTGTCAGAATATGAGGTACTTGCCAATCTGGTTCTCAATCAGCTCGACGATGTTAAAAAACTGATCGGCTCAGGAAAATTACAGTCCGACGAAGAGCTGTTCAACCGGTTGGATAAAACCGAAACGAAGATCAACAAACTTGAAGTAAAGCTCAGCGAGCGGGTGATCAACTCGATTGTGCTTTACCAGCCGGTGGCTTCCGAAATCCGGAAGCTGATAGCCTGTTACCGCATCATTATCAGTCTCGAACGCATTGGCGACCTGGCCATGAGTATTGTGAAACTGCTGGGACGAATTGAAAATCAGGAAGTCTATTCCACTCTTTCCGCATTTATCCTGAAAATGATGGATCTGACTGTAGATATGGCCCGGAGATCGATGTTGTCGTTTATTAATCAGGATATGGAACTGGCCTTGTGGACCATCAAATCGGAACCTGTTGTTGACGAGTTCAACCACAAAATGCTGAAGAAAGTGGCCGAGCGGGCCAGTCTGGTGTCCGATGACAAGAATATCCTGATTAGCTTTATCAACATCAAGGAAATCGTTTCGTGCATCGAACGGATTTCGGACCATGCGGCCAACATTGCCGAAGCATCTTATTATTCGTATGAAGGGAAAGACATCCGCCACAAGCGGATTGTTTAACCCTCAAATCAAACACATTATGGATCAGGAATACAAAATATTGGTTGTCGATGACGAAAAAGACCTGTGCGAAATCCTTCAGTTTAACCTGGCCAGCGAAGGTTTCGACATTGAAGTAGCCTATTCGGCGGAGGAAGCTCTCACAAAAAACATTGAAAACTTTGACCTGCTGCTGCTCGATGTGATGATGGGCGGCATGTCGGGATTTAAACTGGCCGATAAAATCAGGAAGGAACTGGAACTTTCCGTACCGATTATCTTTTTGACGGCACGCGAAACCGAAAATGACCTGCTTACCGGTTTTAACGTTGGGGCCGACGATTACCTGACCAAACCATTTTCGATTAAGGAACTGGTTGCCCGCATCAGGGCTGTTTTGCGCAGGGGCAAAAACATCGAGGTCAAACCCAAAGTGATTGCCATTGATAACCTGGAACTCGATCTGGACCGCAAATCGGTAACCATCGCCAACGAGCCCGTTTTGCTCACCCGGAAAGAATTTGAGATACTGGCCATGCTGGTTTCCCATCCTGGGAAATACCTCAGCCGGCAGGAAATCCTGGACCGGATCTGGAGCGACGAAGTGATTGTTACCGAGCGAAATGTGGATGTCAACATTGCCCGTCTGCGCAAAAAGATCGGCGACTGGGGCAACTGCATCAAAGGCCGTTCTGGCTACGGCTATTGCTTCGAGAATTAACAAAATCAATAAAGACGGGGAGCCATGATTGTACAACACACCTTTCGCAAGCGGGTTTTTATCAACTTCTTCGTTGTATTTTTCATATTTACGCTGTCGGTGGTGGTTTACCAGTACGATCGTGAAAAGAACTATCGGACCAGTCAGCTCGAAAGCGTGCTCGACAATATTTCGGAAGTTAGCCACCGCTATATCGAGCATAAAAAGATCTTTGAATCGGGCGATTTCAGGTCGCTTGATACGCTGAAAAGCCTGTTGCCCATTGCCGATACCCGGCTAACTGTGATCGACATGTCGGGAAAGGTGGTTTACGACAGCTATGTTGCTGAAGTCGCCAATATTGAAAACCATCTTCAACGGCCTGAAATACAAAAAGCGCTTTCTTCGGGGGAAGGTTCAAGTATCCGCCTGTCGCATACCACCAATCAAAAATTCTATTACTACGCCAAAAACTGCAAGAAATATCTCATACGTACGGCGGTCGTTTATAATGTGGATGTTGTCAAGATGCTGAAAACCAGTCGTATTTTCTTTGTTTTTGTGGCTTTCCTGTTTCTTTTGATGGGAATTTTCCTGCATTTTACAACCCGCCGGCTGAGCGAGTTCATCATCAAACTGAAGGAGTTTGCCCTGAAAGCCGGGCAAAACGAAGATATCTCCAAGATGGACAGTAATTTTCAGGACAATGAACTGGGGGTTATCCGGAAACAGATCATTCAGATTTATAATAAGCTGAAAACGGCCAAGGACGAATTGACCAGCGAAAGAGAAAAATTATTCGGGCACTTGCACGTGCTGAACGAGGGAATCTCCATTTTTTCTCCGGAGAAGCATAAAATACTGGCAAATAGTCATTTTATCCAGTTTATCAATGTTATTTCCGATAAATCAACGATTTCGGCAGAGTATATCTTTTCGATTCCGGAGTTTCAGAAAGTGGTCGATTTTGTTGATCAGCCCCGAGGCGGCGAGTTTCAGGCTCAGAACAAGGAGCTTCCTCAGATTGAGTACACCATCGAAAAAAATGAGAAGTTTTTCCACATCAGGTGTATCATCTTTCAGGATAAGAGTTTCGAGGTACTGATCAGCGACGTGACCCGCCCCGAAAAACAACGCCTGCTCAAGCAACAACTCACTTCAAACATTGCCCACGAGCTGAAGACGCCGCTTGCGTCAATAAAAGGTTACCTCGAAACATTGTTAAATAATTCCAGAATTCCCGCCGAAAAACAACAATATTTCCTGGCAAAAGCCTACGCACAGTCGGAGCGGCTGACTGACCTGCTCAACGATATTTCATTGCTCAATAACATTGAGGATGCCGGTGGTTTGTTCGAGTTTAAACCGGTGATGCTGAGCCTGATAATCAACGATGTGATTGAAAACCTGAAAAGCCGACTTACCGAAAAAAATATGGAATGCACATTCGATGTTGACAATAAAGTTATTGTGAACGGGAACGAATCACTACTGTTTTCCATTTTCCAAAACCTGATTGAAAATTCGATCAACTATGCCGGCATGAACACACGCATCTCCATCCGAAAATACCTGGAGGATGACAAGTTCTATTATTTCCAGTATTCCGACTCGGGTTCCGGTATTCCGGAAGAACATCTTCACCGCATTTTTGAACGGTTCTACCGGGTAGACTACGGTCGGTCGCGCGAAACCGGAGGCACCGGGCTGGGGCTTTCGATCGTGAAAAATGCCATCCTTTTGCATAAGGGCGAGATTTCGGTGCGCAACAAACCCGAAGGCGGATTGGAATACCTGTTTTCGTTGTCGAAAAAGTAGTTCCTGGCTTCGCTATTTTACCTGTCAAAATTCATTCTTGTTGCATCTGGATGGTTATCATTTGATTGCCAGGTGTTTATTTAAATCGCATCCAGGCGTTTTTTATGATTGGGAGAGCTGATTCTGATGTTCAGCCGTTGTGACTATTAGGGATAAGTTATCAGCTCTTTTTCCCTGAAATGATTGAAGCTTAGGGCACTCTCTCTGACCAAAAAATTCTATGTGTTAGAAAGAACCTTTTAATTCAATATTATTTTTCTAAATTTAAAACAATCGCTTAACTCCCATTGGGAAAGAAAAAAGTAGACTATGAAAATGGATATAATTCACATTAGTGCAGAGTGTTACCCTGCAGCTAAGGCGGGAGGATTGGCTGATGTGGTTGGCTCACTACCCAAATATCAAACCGCGTTGGGACATTCAGCGGCAGTAATCATGCCTTTTTATCATGGAAAATTTAGCCATGCCAACGAATTTTCGGTGGTATTTTCAGGTCATGTAAAATTGGGGCATAACAATTTTGCCTTCCATGTTTTACGCCTGAAAAAAAACACCCTTGGATTCGACCTTTTCATGATTGACATTCCGGGACTGTTCGACAGGCCAAACATCTATTCGTATCACGACGATACCGAGAGGTTCATTACTTTCCAGATTGCGGCGGTCAGTTGGCTGAACCAATTGGAAGGTACACCGGATATTGTGCATTGTCACGACCAGCATACCGGTTTTATCCCGTTTATGATGTCGAAAGTCTGGGAATATCGCCGTTTCGAAAAGATCCCAACCGTGTTTACCATTCATAATGGTCAGTATCAGGGACAGTTTGGATTCGATAAGTTGCACTATCTGCCGCCTTTCCATTCTTATTTCAACGGTCTGATCGAATGGCACGGAGTAATCAATCCTTTGGCCTCGGCTATTAAATGTGCCTGGCGGGTGACCACGGTTTCGCCAAGTTACATGGATGAGATTGCCTATTCGATGAATGGAATGGAAGATTTGCTTCGCGCCGAACGAGCCAAATCGCTCGGCATTCTGAACGGGATTGATGCCGACGTATGGAATCCTGAAACTGATCCGATGTTGGTGAAGAACTACGGAATTGATACCGTCGAGGAAGGAAAAAATGCCAGCAAACAGGCACTGTGCAAACAGTTTGGCCTTGACCCGGAGAAACCGCTGTTTACCTTTATTGGCCGGCTGGTTGGAGAAAAAGGAGCCGATCTGCTGCCCGACATTGTTTATAGCATTTCGAAACATCACCCTGGAGAACAAAACATTCTTATACTGGGATCGGGAGAGCGACATATTGAGCAAGCCTTGCTGCACCTGGAACACGAATTTAAAGGGAGCTATTGTTCCTACATTGGTTATAACGAGAAACTTTCGCACCTGATTTATGCAGGGGCCGACTTCTTGTTGATGCCATCGCGGGTTGAACCTTGTGGACTTAACCAAATGTATGCGTTGCGTTACGGAACGATTCCGATTGTCAGGCGTACCGGTGGTCTGCGCGACACGGTAACCGACATTGGCGACAATGGTTTTGGCATCTGCCACGATCAATGCTCAATTTTTGATGTGACCCATTCGATACACCGGGCCAAAGCTTTTTATACCGATAAACCGTCATTTAATAAAATCAGGAAGCAAATAATGGGAATTGACCATTCATGGACCAAGGCAGCTTCTGATTATCTTGAACTATATCAATCATTAAAACAGTAATAAAATGAAAAACAGTGTCTTAGCTATTGTACTAGGAGGGGGGCAGGGATCCAGGTTATTCCCGCTGACCGAAAACCGGTCGAAGCCTGCGGTGTCGATTGCTGGAAAGTACCGTTTGGTTGACATCCCGATATCGAATTGTCTTAATTCTGATATAAACCGCATATTTGTCTTGACGCAGTTTAACTCGGCATCGCTGAACCAGCATATTAAAAATACTTACCAGTTTGGTCATTTCAGCAATGCCTTTGTTGATATACTGGCTGCTGAACAGACTCCCGGCAACAAGAACTGGTTTCAGGGAACTGCTGACGCGGTTCGCAAGTGTATGCTTCATATCATGAATTTTGAGTTTGAGTATGCCCTGATTCTTTCGGGCGATCAGCTCTACCAGATGGATTTCAATGAAATGATTGAGGCGCATATCAAAGCCAAGGCTGAAATTTCCATTGCCACGCTTCCGGTCGTGGCCAAAGAAGCTCCTGAATTTGGCATCTTGAAAACCGATGCAAAGAGCATCATCAAAGAATTCATTGAAAAACCTGCTCCGGAATTGCTTCCGGAATGGACTTCGCCGGTGAGCGAGGAAAACCAGCGAGCAGGGAAAAACTATCTGGCATCGATGGGTATTTATGTGTTCAACCGCAATTTGCTGGTCGATTTGATGAAGGATCCCGAAACTACCGATTTCGGTAAAGAAATTATCCCCAATGCCATCAAAACCCACAAAGTACTGAGCTACCAGTACGAAGGATACTGGACTGATATCGGTAACATTGACTCGTTTTTCGAAGCCAATCTCGGGTTGACCGACGATGTTCCACAATTTAACCTGTTCGACAATTCGAAAGTGGTTTACACCCGGGCCCGTTTGTTACCGCCTTCAAAAATATCGGGAACCACATTGGAAAAGACCATGATTGCCGACGGTTGCATCATCAATGCCAGCCGTATTGAGCATTCGGTCATCGGCATCCGGGCGAGGATCGGGCACGGAACAACCATTGTCAACTCCTACATCATGGGGAACGACTACTATCAAAATATGAACGAAATTGACCTGAATTTCAACAATGGCAAAGTGATGGGAATTGGCGAACGCTGTTACCTCAACAATTGCATTGTCGACAAGAATTGTCACATTGGGAACGATGTCCGTGTAAACGGCGGCAAGCACCTGCCCGATTCAAACAACGCGCTCTATGCTGTGAAAGACGGCATCGTGGTAATTAAGAAAGGGGCCATTTTACCTAATGGATTTGTAATATAAAATATCTCCTGAACTAGTTTTTAGAAAACTGCCATGACCATAAATATTGGTTGTGGCAGTTTTTGTGTTTTATGAATAAAATATTTATGTATATTTATAGCGTAAATTTATCCTATTGTCATCATCATGAAAAAAATCTTAAAACAATTGGTTGTTCTCGGTTTGGGGTTCTTTGTTCTTACCTCACAGGCTTCTCCCAAAATAGTACTACGGGTCAATCTTCAGAAGGGCGCAACTTATGAAATGAATCAGTTGGTCAAGGATACCATCGAATATGAAAAAAATGGTAAAAAGGTTCAGAATGTTAAGCAAATAGAATCAACAATATGTTGCAAGGTCCTTGACGCTGAAAATGGGAACAACTTTCTGATCGAGCACACTTTCAAGAGGATGAAGATTATGATACGAGATGAAGTTAAGCGGATTGATTTTGATTCGGATCTTGAAGACAAAAGCAATCCTTTATGCAAAGAATATCAGCAAATTAAGCCGGTAAAGATCCAGCTCAATTCCAGGGGAGAAGTCACATTTGTATCAGGAATGGAAGAAATCCTTTATAAAATGGATCCGGACAAGGAAGCGACCAAAATACAGAAGTTCTTATTCAATAAGGAAAATCTAAAGTCGTTGGAACTGAATTATTTCCCGGAAAAAGAAATTGGTGTTGGCGACACCTGGACGATAACCAATAAGCTTCCTGGAATATCGGATGATAGTTTTGCCATGAATTTTGTTCTCTCAGCCATCAACGGAAATCTGGCAGAAATCAACTATTCTGCCAACAACTTATCGATCATGAAAAACGGTGTAAGTCTAAAGGGAAAAATTTTATCTTCAACAGTAATAAATATTACCGACGGATTTGCCCGCACGGACCAAACAACAGAGAGCTTTGTGGCAAAGGACAAAATGCTAAAAGACGAAAACGGACTTGAGATACCTGTACAAATAGTTAAAATGAGGAAAACGGAAGTCAAAAAAATTTAGACCGGGATGCCGATTCCGGCGAGTTGGTTCAGGGAACCTTTTTTATTTTTGAAAATATTGGACCTTATGATCGCAATGAATATATTTGACAGCTTATGTAATATTTTAACCAATTAATATTTTATCTTCATGAAAACAAAACTATCAGCCCTCCTGGCTATCATCCTCCTCGTGTTTACCGGTAATGTCAAGGCTAAAGACATCCTGCTTCGCTTCAACCTCCAGAAAGGTTCAATCTACGAAATGACGATGAACATGACCAACAATATTGATCAGCAAGTTATGGGTCAGAAAATGAAGATCGATCAAACAATGGAAATGGTCTTTTCTTATCAGGTTCTTGAGGTGCTGCCAAATGCCAACTTTGCAATTGAATATTCGATGCAGAAAATGAAGTTGAGCATGAAGATAAATGACAAGGAAATGGGTTTTGATTCTGATAGTATTGATGAAAACAACCCTGCAAGTAAAGTCTTAGCTGCAATGAAATCGGCGAAACTCAAAATTGAGATGAATGCAAGAGGACAGGTTCAAAAAATAGAAGGAATTGACTCATTTGCCAAGGAATTTTCAGGGAACCCACAAATGTCAAAAATGATGTCGATGTTCTCCAGCGATAAAAGTTTTGAGTCGTTCATCAATCAGACCTTTAACTACTTCCCTGAAAATGAAGTAAAAGAAGGCAGTAAATGGACCGCATCCCTCAACTTACCTGCAATGATGAATATGGCAACAAACATCAACTTCGAAGTCGCTTCGGTAAAAAAGGATAATGTCCTGCTGAATATGAATTCGGATGTAAACATGGACTCACCCATTGAGCAAAACGGCATGAAGATAAATATGAAAATGACCGGAACACAAACCGGCACAATGAATATCGATCCGAATGATGGCTGGATTCGTTCTTCTAACCTGAATCAGAAATTTGATATGAATATGAAATTGAAGAACCCTCAGTCAGGGGAAGATATGGAAATCCCCATGAATGTGAATTCGATTGCAAAGATTACGATAGTGAAAAAATAGACCGGCACAACAAGCATTTAATAATCATAAAACAAGCCCCGGAACCGGATACCAGTTTCGGGGCTTGTTTTATTATCCTGAAGCAAAAGAAATTTGTCTTTGTGCTTTTGCCTGGTTTTAAAACACGGCTTCCACAATCTTTCGGGTGTTATCCGAAACGCCGTAAGTATAAATATGGAGACTTGGAGCTTTGTGTGCGACCAAATCTTTGGCCTGCTGAATCGCCCATTCAGTGCCAACGATTTTGGCATCATCATCCGTTTTACATTTAGCCAACTCTGTAGCCAGTTCAACCGGAATATCAATACTGAAAATCTTAGGTAAAACAGTGAGTTGGTTCTTCAGATTGATAGGTTTGATACCCGGAATAATCGGTACCGTAATGCCAATGGCCCGGCAATGGTCGACAAAATCGTAGTATTTCCGGTTGTCGAAAAACATTTGGGTCACCACATAGTCGGCGCCGGCATCCACTTTCTGTTTCAGGTATTGCAGGTCGATTTCGGCATTGGGCGCCTCAAAATGTTTCTCAGGATAACCGGCAACGCCGACGCAGAAGTCCATCGGGGCTGTGTTTTTGAGTTCGGCTTCCAGGTATTTCCCTTTCCGAAGATTAACAATCTGTTCAACCAACTGGTTGGCATTGGAGTGTCCGTTTGGTTCAGCCCTGAAAACATGTTCGCCTTTATTCCCATCACCTCGTAACGCCAGCACGTTTTCTATTCCCATGAAATTCAGATCGATGAGCACATGTTCCGTTTCGCTTTTGGTGAAGCCTCCGCACAAAATATGCGGAATCACCGGGATGCCGTATTTATGCTGAATGCTGGCTGCAATGGCAACCGTTCCGGGACGTTTGCGAACAACGCGCTTTTCAATCCGGCCATCAGGCAGTTCGACATACATCATTTCGTCGCGATGGGTCGTGATGTTGATATACTTGGGATCGAAATCAATCAGTGTTTCGATGGTTTTGTAAATTTTACTGGCATCGTTTCCTTTGAGCGGGGGCAAAAGCTCGAACGAAAAAATGGTTTTATCGCTTTGTTTAATGATGTCAATTACTTTCATTTTTTAGTTTTTTTTAGATGACCAATTGATTAACAATTGTTTATTTAACGAATCCCGGATAAGAAATGTTCCCTTTCCTCTTTTTTGATTGAACCAGGACGGAAATATCTTCTGCAAACATAACACCCAATTGGAAAAAGAAAAAGATTGGGGCTGTTTTTGTTGATTTTTTAATTCAATGATATCCTACTAAGAGAATACCTAATAACTACCTTGAGAATTTAAAGTCCAGTTTAGATTTTCAAGATGAGTTATTGCTTTTTACCTTGAAATTCTAAAGTTTGATTTTAGATTTTCAAGGTGATTATACATTCTCCAGTAAATTCTTTTGATCTAACAACTGGCAGTTAATTTCTGTAACCCAACTGCTACTCTATAAGTCAAGCGTTTGCTGTGTGTTCGACTGATTTTACTGCAAAAGCCTGTGATAATGACAGAAGCCGGAGGACCCCCCGGCTTCTAAAAATCAAAAATTACTTTTCGTCAATTCCTTATTGATTAAGAACAATTTTTTCGATCGTCCCTTTTAGTGATCCTCCAAACTTTATCAGGTAAATTCCGTTAGTCTGGCCAGAAAGATCGATCTGAATTGGTGCATATACATTATAAATGCCACTAAGAATCTTCGATCCTACCGCTGAGTAAACACTGATCTCCATTTGGTCTTCCTTCGCATTGGAAATAGAAATATTGACAACTCCCTTTGTCGGATTTGGATATACTTTTAGGTTCGTACCATCAACAATCTGCACTGCAGTAGGAATTTCAACAGTAATTGTTATTTCATATTTTGCTGTAAGTCCAATAATATCAGTAGCAACAATGGTAACCTTGTGTTGACCAATAGCCTCTACTGTCATAGGAGCTATCTCAATTTCACTAGTAGCCTTATTAATACTCATCCAAGATGGAACAAGGCTTCCTTTTACCCCTTCCAGAGAATAAGTCAAAACATCTCCTAAATCCGGATCGGTAAACAGATTTTTAGGCAAAGTTACCTTTTGAGTCGATCCTTTATAAACCTTAATTTCAGACATTGTACCATTTACCTGTGGTGCATGGTTCGGGACGACAGTTAATACAAACGACCTGGTAGTTTGGTCAATTCCTCCATTTTCAGTTCCGCTGTTATCTGTTACCGTAACTTTTATATTCGAGCTACCAGTCACTCCCTGAGCAAGATTCAGAGTCAGAATAGCTGTCGATTTTCCGACAACATAGTCAACTTTTGTTCCTGTCACAATCTGAGTGTTTGAAGCTTCCGCAACAATGGATTTGATCTTCTGAACAGCACAATTGTTTGCTCCGGAAAGACCTGCAAGATCAACCTGAATAGATTTCTGATAAGCCTGTGCTGTTTGGTCTGCAATAACTGCCAATTCTGGGGCTGTTCCATCTTCCAGAATAAGTTTAATTGACTTTCTGGTAACATTACCCGACATATCTGTGACAATAATATCGATATCATTTTCACCGATATTAGTGCAGTCAAATGAAGTCTTGCTGAATTCCTTCTTTGAAACCCCACAATTATCTGAAATGGATACATCTCCATTCATAAATTTACCCCAATCCAAAATATAGGAGCCATTAAAATCAAGATATCCTTTCATATCTTTCGCAACAATTATAGGTGCGATATGATCCTCCACTCTAACAACAGCAGTTGTACTTCGCGTATTGCCACTCGCATCAGACATCGAAAAAGTTACTTGATTGTCGCCCAGATTACTGCAATCAAATTTAGTCTTGCTAACCGTATAGGTAAAATTGTTCATGCTACAATTATCAAAGAATCCGTTATTTAACTGATCTGGAGTAATTGTCGCATTACCTTGATCATCAAGATTAACCGTAATATTTCGGCTGATAACTGTTGGTTTGATAGTATCCAAAACTGTAACTATGGCTTTGGCGCTATTCACATTGCCATTCACATCTGTAATGGTAAGTGTAACCGAATTATTTCCAAGGTTGCTACAATCAAAATCTCTTTTGTCAATAACCATCCATCCAATACCACAATTATCGTATGACTCTCGATTTATAGCGTTAGCTGTTGTTGAAGCTTTACCGGCAGCATCCAGAAAAATGGTAACTGGTTGAGTTAACACTGTCGGTGGAGTATTGTCATCAAAAGTTACGATAAACGATGTGGTCGTTGTAAGACCTCCTCCATCAGCAACAGATATGGTAATGGTTGATGAGCCTTTCTGACCAGACACCGGACTTACAGTAATGGTGCGGTTCGCATTCGAACCAGACAAAACCAGATTCGCATTTGGAACCAGCGTGGTGTTGGAAGAAGATGCTGTGACGGTAAGGTTCCCGGCAGTTGTTTCCTGATCTCCAACAATAAAAGCTATTGCTGAAGTTGATGTATTCGGACATGTTTTCACATTAGATATTGAAGATATTGTTGGAGGTGTATTGGAAGGACCTCCTGGCGTTAAAGAACCAAAAGTAACATCATCAAATCCACAAAGATTTTGTACTCCTGTAAACACTACTGATTTTGCAGTTCCTGCAAACGAAACGGACGCTGTTTGCCAAACAGTGAAAGGCGATGGAGTGGCATTGAAATTAGCGGTAGCCAGCAGGTTTCCTGTTCCGTCTACATCATCGTAAATGTAGACAACGCCAGATGCAGCTGATGCGTAGTAAAAAGATAAACCGGTACCAAATCCTCCAGGGACATTCATGATAGGACTTCCTGTTAAAAAGAACATCACAGTTGAACCAGATGGCTGTCCGCTAAAATTACCTCGTCCTCCTGCAGTATAAGATATAATTGATAAGGTATTACTACTAAAAGATATTCCATAATTAGGGCCAGATCCTCCGCTATAATAATTTCCAATTGAAACTTGGTCGCCCAATCCCTCAAAATCCAAAACTATAGAAGAAGGTTGTGCGAAAGAAAAGTTGTACTTAACAACAAATATCAACAGAAGAACAAACTTATTAAAACTAGCCGATCCAAGTGACTGATTAAATAGCCTATTCATGATTAACCTCCTTTCTGCATTCTTTGTTAGTAACAATCCAAGACCCTTCCGACTTATTTAATGTTAATATGCACCGAATTGAATTTAATTCTGAGTTACCTAAGAATCGGTATTCAAATTCAGCAGAGGCTTTATTATCAATTACCTCAATTTTTTTAAACAAAAAATAATTTGATATTTTTTGTTGCTCGATAAACGAATCTTGTACAGGGATCAGGGTAACTCCCGAAGCTGAAATTTTTATTCCTTTAGGAATATCAATATTTTGCTCCGAAACTGCAAAAATACCTCTCAACAAGCCACTAAATTGGGTCGGGTAAACAGACTGTAATTCAGGAAGATCTACACAGATTTGAACAACCTGTGACCGATCAACAATGGATTGAGCGAAAATTTGAAATTGTAAAACAAAAGCTAGAAATAGCAAAATGTAGATTTTTTTCATAATCAATTCTCCTTTCAATTAATTAAAATACAACAACTTTTATTGGCTAGGTTTATCATACTATTTAAGTGTTGAAGTTAAATAAATAATTCAAATGGTCAATAGTTGTGAGTTTACTCTTTTTACTTTGGCAAGGAAGAAAAGAATGGATGCAGATTCCTATTCTCTGCGTGCCAGAGGGAAAAAGTAGTCTTTCTAAGTAATGATACAAATGTAATGTTGTATTTCAATCTGACGTTATGTAAGACAATTGTACTTTGAGATTCTGAAAACAGAGGTTTGCATCAAAAGACGGTTTTAGTCCCACTACATTTAGAAACTTCCTTTGGCTGCTAGTAATAATTTTTTGTTTGCGATTGTTTTGCACGATGTAAGTCCAAAGTGACTTTCATTACCATTAATAGAAGTCAGTAAATCACATTCTTACAGCTCTTTAAGTTTTGCTATTTGCTGAGATAGCTAATCTCAATTATTTCTCTTTCGTTTTAACCCCGAATAAGGCTTTCCCAATTTCATATTTTTTGAGTCCACTATCAAAACACCTTTGCCTGATGTGGCAACAGCAACTATCAGAAAGGTTTTTTCATTTGGTTTGAAAACAATTTGATTGATAGAGCCTCCTACTTTCGTTTTATATGTCGAGAATTTGGTACATATCCAAATCCTTCCCGATAAATTTCCGCAAGCAAAGCTTTTATTATCACCAAAATACGCAGCGCTTAACATCCAACTAGTTTTAAAATTGAAATTACTTTTCATATTAATTGGAGAGGTTTGCGATAAATCCCATTCGCATACTTTAGCATTATCGTTGCATGATAATAAGGTTTGGCCATCAGGTGAGAATACAATTTTTCTATTACAACTCCTGGTATTTATTGATTCTATAAGTTGTTTGTTATCAACTAAATAAATAAATACTTGCTTGTCAGCTCCGGCCGATGCCAGGTATTTCCCATCAGGGCTGATTGCCACAGAGGTAATAACATCAGTATGATTAGCGAATTCTTTCAGTAATTGGAAATTGTTAAGATCATACAAATATGCTTTATGGTCAGTATTGCCGGCTAACAAATACTTATTATCGGGAGATAAAGCTAGCGAGCTGACAATTCCCTTGGGAAAATGAATCGATTTCAGCACTTTGCGTGAATGCAAATCCCAAATAACAATTGTACTATCTTTTCCCCCGCTAACCAAAAGGGTACTGTCTTTTGAAATTTCTAACGATAAAATAGCCCCGGAATGATTTCCCCCAAATTCGGCAATTAATTGTCCTGATGATACTGAACAAACTTTTATATGGTTATTGTCTGCTATTGCAATAGCTTCACCTGCCGGGGTAAAACAAATACTATATATGGTTTTGCTATCAGTTTTAAACACCCTTTGGGGTTCGTGCTTCAGCGCAAAACCATTGGAAATAATATTCAGTAGCAATAACATTGTTAATATCAATATCCTGTACATATTATCGGTATAAATAATATTTGTCTTTGAATAATTTAATCACAACTCCAAACTTCAATTGAGTATTCATCAGGTGAGTATCGTTGTATAATATTGATTTTATCCAGCTCTTCTGACAGATATAGGAACCCGTAAGTCCCAGATTCTGATTCAAGGCAAATTCAATACCCATACCTCCCTGTAGTCCATAAAAAGGATCGCTGCTGGAAGTTGCAGGGATGAATCTTCCATTTTTCGTTTCAAGATCGAATATAGGGTTGGCAATTTTTAACTGTAAAAATCCGGCAACCGGCATAAAATTCACATAAACTTTTGTACGGTTGAAAATTCCCGATGAACGAAAAGCTGTATGGAGCTGGAGCAAAGGAGCGAAGGCTATGATCTTCGATTCGGAACCAGCATAAACCGGTTTATCGGAATATTTCCACTCGGATGAATTCAAGTAGCTGGAGCTAAGCCCAACGCTAATGTTTTTTCCCATTTTCCAGGTAGCATCCAGGCTATACCCTTCAATATGATTATAGTTGTTGAAAAGTGATGGATAAACAAAATTTCCATCGTGTACTAATTGCTTTCCCTGAAAAGATCCGATTACTTTTTCGATATGGAGCGATAATTTGTTGTCAATTAACTGAGCAAGGCACTTGCCGGGCAGCAACTGAGATCCCAAAATGAAAAAGAGAAATATGACTGACTTAATTCTCATACGACCACATTCTAAAATATTTATTGTCCATGTAGGAGTTGCATTTTAAGAAAAAGACTTTGCCCTTATATTGAAACAGAACCACAGAAAACAAATAATAATTTGTATTTAACTGGCTCATCTCTTCCCAGATATCAAATGTGCTGTTGTAACGGTAAAATACTTTCCCTCTTGAGTAAAAGGCGGCATCGTTCAAGACCGTACAATAGTTATCAAACAAATTATTAGAGGAAACAGGTATTGTTTCTTTTTGTGTCCACTGATCTTTTCCCGGATCGTAACACCACATATCCTTAAACTTTGGATACGGATACTGAACAGCAATTAAGTTATATCCAGCTCCTACATATCCTTTTTTGCCAATTGTAATGCCAAAAGCATTTGCCCGATAATCTCCTGGAAACGAGGCAATACTCTTCCATGTATTATTGGCAATATTGTAACACCAAAACTCTTTGGTATAAACTTGATTCTGGTCTAGGCCCAGCCCAATATAAATCTCATCATCAATTAAAAAACCGGACGGAAAATAAAGATTCTTGCCTAATGTACTTATGCGATTGAATAATTGATTTACCGGATCAAATAAATACAAAGAATCGTAGGAGAATAAATAGACTTTATTGTTATGTATCAAAGCAATTTTAGAATAAGCTAAAATAAGGTTTTTGCAAACATATTCGAACGTATTGTTTAGATGAGAGTAACGATACAGCGTACCATCTTCCATGATCACATACGTAATGTTGCCAAGAGTAAAAGTAGTGTTTATGAATTCTTCAAAACCTCCATCAAGGTTACTGTCATAAACCATTGTCCATGAACCCTTATTTTCTGGTTTTTCTTTGGTGTTAAATTGTATTTCCTGTCCATAACAAACGGTTTCACTGGTTCTAATGAAAGATCGGGCATAATAAGTTTTCCCAGGCAGTAACTTCAGATTGGTTGACAACTCATAAACTCCTTTATTTGTGTCAGGGTTTATCAATTTTAACCCATTTTTGTACGAAGGATGAATATCCCAAATAAATCCAGACTCAAGTATCGGTGAATTTCCCAGATTTGAAACTTTCGCAACCAACGTTGCGCTTGTATCTGTTATGTTGATTACATTTCCCGTAAAAACAACTGGATAGTCAATCGTTTCTTTTTGGCAACCAAATAAAATGATTAGTAATAAAAACACACAATGAGGCCGGATCATAGAAATTCACAGATTTAGTTTTCGAGCATTAAAAAATATCAGAATATTATTTAGGTGATAGTATTTTAACGCTCTTACAAACCTAAAAAAATTTTAGTTAGTAAACTTACAAGCTAAAGATTTCTATTAAAAATTTGACTGATATACTTTAGCATATCAGTCAAATGTCAGTATTCTTTTGGAGGCCTATACTCCTTTATAATTCAGATTCGCCGGGATAAACTGCTCAACCACTTCAACAGGAATTCCCTTGCGGCGGGCGTAGTCTTCAACCTGATCTTTGCCAACCTTCTCCAATCCGAAATATTTCGATTCGGGATGTACAAAATATTGTCCGCACACCGAAGCATTTGGCGACATGGCAAAATGTTCGGTCAGGCTCATGCCCAGTTTTTCGGCATCCAACATAACAAACAGGTTGCCCTTTTCGTAGTGCTCAGGACAAGCCGGATACCCCATTGCCGGACGGATTCCCTGATACCCGGCATGGAATATTTCTTCCATTGTCAGCTTTTCGTCGGGAGCATATCCCCAGTATTCGCGGCGTACTTTCTCGTGCAACAGCTCGGCAAACGCTTCTGCCAGGCGATCGGCCAACGCTTCGAGCATAATGGCGCGGTAATCGTCGTGCTGGTCTTTGTATTGCTGAATCCATTTCTCAATGCCAACTCCCGCTGTTACAGCAAATGCCCCAAAATAATCGGCTTTCCCGCTTTCGACCGGGGCAACAAAGTCGGACAGGCAGTAATTAGGCGCACCGTGTTTTTTCACTTCCTGTTGACGGAGGTGATAGAACCGGCCAATCTCTTTCTGTCGTGATTCATCTTCAAACACAACAATGTCGTCGCCATTGGCATTGGCCGGCCAGATTCCGAATGCCCCGTTGGCCTGCACCATTTTTTTCTCCTCGATTTCGTCGAGCATCTGGTTGGCCTCAGCATACAGTTTTCGGGCTTCTTCGCCCTGTTTCTCATCGTTCAGGATAGCCGGGAACTTACCTTTCAGCTCCCAGGCCAGGAAGAAGAATGTCCAGTCGATATATTTCCGAAGCTCTGAAATAGGGAAGTCAACCAGTTGCTTTACCCCGATGAATTTCGGTTGGTAGATAGGCGCATGTTTCCAGTCTATTTTCAGTTTATTAGCACGAGCATCTTCAAGCGAGAGGTATTTTTTTGCCTTCTTTTGTCCCTGGAAATCGCGGATGTTCTGGTATTCGTCGCGCAATTCGGCCAGAAATTGTTCGTTCCCGGAAAGCAGGTTCGCAACCACACCAACCGCACGCGAGGCGTCTTTCACATACACCACCGGATTTTTATATTGCGGCGCGATTTTCACGGCCGTATGGATTTTCGAGGTAGTGGCGCCCCCAATCAACAGCGGGATGTTCATGTTGCGGCGTTCCATTTCGGCAGCAACTTCCACCATGATTTCGAGCGATGGCGTAATCAGGCCGCTCAAACCAATAATGTCCACGTTTTCCTGAATAGCAGTGTCCAGAATTTTGTCGGTCGACACCATCACTCCAAGGTCGATGACCCGGTAATTGTTACAGCCCAGAACCACGCCAACAATGTTTTTACCAATGTCATGCACGTCGCCTTTCACGGTTGCCAGCAGCACGGTTTTGCGGTTGTCGGCCGTATCATTTTTTTCTTTTTCCGCTTCGATGTAAGGCTGCAGGAAAGCCACCGCCTTCTTCATCACCCGGGCCGACTTGATCACCTGCGGAAGGAACATTTTCCCCGAGCCAAAAAGGTCGCCCACCAGGTTCATGCCGTCCATCAGCGGACCTTCGATGATGTTCAGTACAGGTGAGTAATTGGGCAACGCTTCGGCCAGATCTTCTTCGACAAAATCGGGTAATCCTTTTATCAGCGCATGTTCCAGCCGTTTCTCAACCGGGAGGAGCCGCCATTCGTCCTTGCGTTCTTCTTTTGTATCCTGTTCTTTCAGGTTTTGGGCAAATTCGAGCAACTCTTCGGTCGCTTCTGGCTTTTTATTCAGCACCAGGTTTTCCACCTTTTCAAGAAAATCCTTCGGAATCTCATCGTAAATCTGCAACATGCCCGGATTTACAATCCCCATATCGAGCCCGGCATGAATGGCATGAAACAGGAATACCGAATGAATGGCCTCGCGAACCTTATCGTTTCCGCGGAAGGAAAACGAAACATTACTGATTCCGCCACTGGTTTTGGCATGTTTCAGGTGCTGCTTAATCCAGCGGACCGATTCGATGAAGTCGACCGCGTAGTTGTTGTGTTCCTCGATTCCGGTGCCGATGGTCAGCACATTGGGATCGAAGATGATATCCTGAGGCGGGAAGTTGATTTCGTTGACCAGAATGTTATAGGCCCGCTGGCATATTTCAATCCGGCGGTCAAACGAGTCGGCCTGACCTTTTTCATCGAAAGCCATCACCACTACCGCAGCGCCGTAACGTTTCAGCAACAGGGCATGATGCCTGAAAATATCTTCACCTTCCTTCAGGCTGATGGAATTCACGATGGCTTTCCCCTGCAGACATTTCAATCCAGCCTCAATCACGTCCCATTTCGACGAGTCGATCATCACCGGAAGTCTGGCGATATCAGGTTCGGCCATCAGCAGGTTCAGGAAGGTGACCATTTCCTTTTTGGCGTCGAGCATGGCATCGTCCATGTTCACATCAATCACCTGAGCACCATCGTCAACTTGCTGGCGGGCAATAGCCAGCGCTTCTTCGTATTTTTCCTCGCGAATAAGCCGGGCAAATTTGCGTGATCCGGCCACGTTGCAACGTTCGCCGATGTTTACGAAAATGGCTTCCGGAGTTATCACTACCGGCTCCAGACCGCTGAGTTTGGTATGTTTGTCTTTTTTTCTTCTGAGGTGAGGTTCAGATTGTGCTGCAATACGGGCCAGTTCGCGGATATGATCGGGGGTAGTTCCGCAGCAGCCGCCTATGATGTTTACAAATTTGTTGTTAAGGAAATCGCCAACCTGATGCCCCATTTCTTCCGGAGTTTCGTCGTACTCGCCAAACTGGTTGGGCAAACCGGCGTTGGGATAGGCGCTGATAAAAAACGGTGCCTTTTTCGAAAGCTCTTCCAGGTACGGGCGCAAATCGCGGGCTCCGAGCGAACAGTTGAGACCAATGGAAAGTAAATCGATGTGCGACACCGAAGTCAGGAAAGCATCCACAGTCTGGCCCGAAAGGGTGCGCCCGCTGGCATCGGTGATGGTCCCTGAAACCATGACCGGAAGGCGAATGCCGCGCTCGTCCAGTTCTTCTTCGATGGCAAACAAAGCAGCTTTGGCGTTGAGCGTATCGAAAACGGTTTCGACCAAAAGCAGATCCACGCCACCGTCGAGCAATCCTTTTGCCTGTTCGCGGTATGAAGCTTTTACCTCGTCGAACGTTACGGCGCGATAACCCGGATCGTTCACATCGGGCGAAAGCGACAGCGTTTTATTCATCGGGCCAATAGCTCCGGCAACAAAACGTGGTTTATCGGGATTTTGAGCTGTGAATTCAGCAGCTATTTCAACGGCCAGTTTTGCCGATTGCACGTTTAACTTGTAAACCCAGGCTTGAGTATGGTAATCGGCCTGCGAAATACTGGTAGCGTTGAAGGTATTGGTCTCGATAATGTCGGCCCCGGCTTCGAGGAACTGTGCATGAATTTCGCGGATCACTTCGGGTTTGGTGATCGAAAGCAGGTCGTTGTTGCCTTTCAGGTCGTTGCTGAAATCGGTGAAAACCGCACCGCGGAAATCGGCTTCTGTCAGCCGGTATTTCTGGATCATCGTACCCATCGCGCCGTCGAGCACCAACACGCGCGTCTCCAGCTCTTTTTGTATGTCTTTTTTTATTGTCATCAATTGTAATAAGAGTTGCCACAAAGTCCCGAAGACACAAAGTAACACGATTATAATGAAATTGATTGTGCCTTAGTGCCTTAGTGGCAAAGTATTAATCTACTTTAATAGTTTCATTTCAAATTGCCCGCGGATTCCAATCTTGTCGCGACAAATAATCACTGCCGAAAGAATTTCCGGGAAGCTCTCTGTTTGCTGCGTTACTTGCTGCACATCTTCGGGAGTTTGAACCAGGTTCCCAAA
>CAZAVU010000068.1:0-1285 GCA_964488805.1 uncultured Odoribacter sp.
ATAAAGAATTGATCATTGTTGATTGTATTCCCGCGGACGATTCTCTTTCCCGTTCGCCAACCCAGGGCGACACTCCTTCGTCGTTTGCCCTGGGCTAGATTATTCTGGCCTTTCAGGCCATTTTTATTTTCGCTGTTATCATCATTTTCTTATCCAAAAGATATGTATAAAGAGGAGGGCCTATTCGGAACTTCCGCCCAGGAGTTATCGCCCATGCAGGGCGCACAAAAAAACTCCCGCAACAGGCAGATGCTTATTGCGGGAGTTCTGATTCAAAAATGATCCACTCCAAAGAGTGGAAACAATCCGGGGAAAAACTATTTATGGCTTTTCTTTCACCACGACAGTTAAAACACTATCCAACAACTCTTTACCATAAACATTCTCCACCCATAAGCTTATTTTATACCTGCCTATAAGCAAACTGTGTTCCGATGGAATTACAATCTTCCCAATACCCGATTTTACATCGATGGTATTTTGAAGAACAGCAATACCTTCTTCATTATTTCCGGTGATTGTGGCTAAGGTATATTTCAGCGGACCGGTACCTTCTACTCCCTCCACCGAAGTAGTCATATAAGGTGTTTTGTATTTATACTGATTGGAAGTGGTGGCAGGTTTCTGATAAACCAAAAGGCTATCAACGGAATAACCTGCATTTTCGTCAATATTCAAAAACCCCTCTTTTTCATCCTGACAGCTCAATAAAACCAGACAGGAAGCAATTGTTGCAACGAACAACTTAAATATCAATTTCATCTGCATATATTTTTCTTGTTAACTGCCTGATTCAGAATTTACCAAATGTATAGGTATAACTCAGTGAATGCACCACTCCGGTATTTGTCAGAATATTCGAAGATGCAATCATAACGTATTGCGCCGCAGCGTATGATTGCACGTGCATTTCAACAGGGCCGACATCTGCAACGTTTCCATAATCTGTCTTACGGCGAAATACCCGGATGGTCTGATTATCCATTTTTGTGATTACGGTTCCTCCCAGTTCCGACCCTTTTACTTCAAAATCAACGTCTTCTTTCATATACCGTTTATCCACCATATACATTTTAATCAATGAATTACATGTGGCAACAGGTATTGCAGAAACCGACTTATAGTTATTATTCTTCATCCAGCGCACTATTGAGAAATTGGTCGGTCCGAAAAAGGTTATGTTGTTATAAGAGGCGTTCGATCCGTCGAAATACGACTTGAGATCAGCCCGCTCAATGATTAACCGGGTAGAATCCCAGTTGTAAGGATCTGTCTTAAAATAATC
>CAZAVU010000068.1:1385-22946 GCA_964488805.1 uncultured Odoribacter sp.
AAACGGTGTCCCTCCATAAACAATTCACGGCGTCTCTCTTTGAGGATTGCCAACTTAAGATCTCCGTTTACAGCAGCATCATATTGGCGTAACCCAGCTCGCTGACGAATGATATTCAAGTCAGCTTTGGCCGGTTCAGCATTTCCCAGCCGGTTTTCAATCTCGGCGCGAAGCAAATAAATGTCAGACAGGCGAAAGAAAACAAAATTGGCATCAACGCCCAGGTATGTCTTCTTTCCATCACTTGAATAGATTGGCTCTCTCCATTTCTGAAAATAGGGTCGGTTGCCGTTTGTAGCACCGTAAGTACTCTTCATTTCATCGTATTTATAGAAATAGCTTGATTTACGCAGGTCACCAGCCTCATCATAGATCGATTCCACCAAAGGGTTATTTAATTGGTAGC
This sequence comes from uncultured Odoribacter sp., assembly GCA_964488805.1. Lineage (GTDB taxonomy): Bacteria > Bacteroidota > Bacteroidia > Bacteroidales > Prolixibacteraceae > Aquipluma. Next base: position 1,792 of record CAZAVU010000068.1, read on the forward strand.
TCATATAAGGCCACGAACGAATTCCACCCGGCAGCGCATTCAGAACAAGAGGATAACCAACCAGATAATAGGCAGGGACTGCGCTTCCTCCCATTTCGGAGGTGGTGAAATCAGCTTCATAAATTCCTTCCGATGAATTTCCATACATTACCTTGGTACACACCTCTTCGGGAGTAGCAGCCAACGAATAGTCGTTGTTGCTGATCACTTTGGTGGAATATTTTACTGATTCTTTAAGCATATCCTGGTTTTTGGTCAACGATCCCTGCCAGGCATAAACATGAGCCAGCAAAGCATCAATCGTACCTGCCGAAACCATCTGCCTGGTTGCAACACCTATTCCTGACAAGGCAACCGCATCACTCCATTTCCGGCCGGCCATCAGAAGTTCGGCTTTTTTGGCATCAGTAACAATCCGATCAAACAATTCGGCTGAAGTGGCTTTGCTATCCTGGTTCAACTCATCGGCAGCCAGAATGATCGGCGCTTCGCCCCAGTTGCGCAGAATCTCAAAATAGTTGAACGCTCTCACAAAATAAGAGGAAGCCAGCAAGTAGTTCTTCCGTTCCTCATCCATGGGGACACTCTTTAGATTATCGATCAGCAGATTCGATAGGGCAATACATTTATAAAATGTGCCCCAGCTAAAATCGCCTTGTCCTGTCGATAGATAAAGGGTATTATTATAGATATGTTGGCGTAAATAATCAGTACAAGCCGAAAATTCACGGGCCCTGACCTCACCCATCAGCCAATACTGGCATGTTTTAGTTTCATTTCTGACCTCGTTGTTCATCGCGTTAAAAACCTTCTGCGCGTCATACTCCGAGCTCCAAACGTTTTTAGAGGTTACCGCAACCTCGGGCATTTGGTCCAGAATGCTGCTGCATGAGGCAAACAAGATCAATGTCAATCCAATCAGAACCTTATTTAGATATTTCATAATTATTCGGATTTAAAAGTTTACAGTCAGCCCGCAGATTAACTTTGTAGCCAGCGGATAAGCTTCCGCTCCATCAATACCTGTTACCAGATCGATTGTTTCAGGATCGCGCCCTTTATAATCGGTAATGGTCCACAAGTTTTCCCCACTCACAAAGAATCGTATCCCAACCCGGGGTGCTATTTTAAATTTCGGCAAGGTATATCCCAACGCGAGGGATTTTAATTTCATGTAATTCACTTTCTTCACGTCGCGGGTCGAAGCATTTGAAAAAACCTTCCGGCCAGGATCGGCCTGAACCATTGGCATCGTGCCCGATGTATTTTCAGGAGACCAGAATGAATAGTCTGACAGATCGGCCAGAATAGGATGCGAGGTATGCACACCCATCATCGGGTCCTGGACATCCAACGTGAACGATTTGCCCAGGGAGGCATCCAGGATTCTTCGTCCGAGTGTATAGGCAAACAACACATTCAGGTCAAAATTTTTCCATTTAATGGTATTGACAAAGCCTCCAACCACAGTTGGCAGCGGCGACCCTGCAGTTACACGGTCAGCAGAAGTAATTTTACCATCCTGATTAATATCTTCGTAAATTGGGTCTCCTGCCCGGTAAATCATACTTTCAACCGATCCTGAAAGCGTATATTCATATCTGGGCTTCACGTAGTTATAAACAGGCACTTCTGCGTCGCTCTGATAAATGCCTTTGTATTTATAAACATATAACTGATTAAGTGACTCTCCCACGATACTGATGTTGGAAGATGAAGAGCTAAAATCACGTCGTCCGACCGAATTATTGAATTTATTCCAGTTTCGGGCAATATTGAAAGAAAATTCCCAAACCAGCTTTTCATTTCTTACGATGTCGGCCTCAATTTTAAATTCCAAACCCGAGTTTGAAACAGAAGCTCCGTTCTGCCACTGGCTCTGATAGGGATTATAGGAATAGGAGCCCGGCAATGTCAGCGGAACCAACATGCCTTTGGTTATGCGGTTGTAATAATCAGCAGTCACATTAATTTTTCTATTGAAGAGCTGAAGGTCCAAACCCGCGTCATACTGGGTTGTTTCTTCCCATTTGAGTGATGGATTAGGAGCGCCTTCTTTCCATTCGGGAGTCAAAATTGACTGCCCCAAAAAATCATCAGTACTCGGAACAAAAACACCATAAGCCAAATAGGGCTGAGAGAACTGCATCCCCGATTTTCCCACACTGGCCCTGATTTTCCCAAAATACAGCGGAGTAAAGTTTTTCATAAAACCCTCCTCTGAAAATACCCAACCAATGGAAGCCGAAGGAAATGTTCCCCATTTATTGTTGTCGCCGAAGGTGGAACTTCCATCACGACGATAGGTCAGTGACATCAGGTATTTGCCGTTGTAAACGTAATTAAACCGTCCGAACCAGCTTGATAACGCCTTTTTGGTCATATCTGACTGAAAAGCCTGCATCTGACGCGGGGTAACCCCATCATCCATATACCCGGTTGTAGGGAAACCAGCGGTTGCATAGTGGATAAAATCACTGGGGCCTCCCGTAGCGCTCCCCATGACACGGTTAAACTGTTCCACTTGCGAAGACTGTCCCAACAAAAAATCGAGTTTGTGGCGTCCTATTTCTTTTTTGTAAGTAATGAGGTTCTCGTTCAGCAACAACAAATAACGGCCAATTGTACCACTTACATAACTTTCCTTTGGACGAACAGGATTCTCGGTTCCCAGATAGGATGGTCTGAAATAGTCCATCATATTTTGCCAAAAATCAATACCGGCCGAAGTACTGACTTTAAGGTCTTTCAGAATTTCATAGCTAATAGTGTTGTTCGATCGGACCTTATAATCTTCATTGGTTTCTTTAATCCCTTTCAGATTGGACATTGCCTGCTCAAAAACAGGAGAACCCGCCGCCGGAAGCAAGGTCGAAATCGTGTAAGGGTTAATATCCATTAACTCTACGCCCGGATAGGAATCTCTCGATTTGGCCCTATCGGTATAAGCCAGATAAATACGGGAATCAATAACTGCCCCCTTAACCGGCCGTAACGTATAGTTCCCTGATAAGTTGATACGGCTGAAGTCTGTTCCCTTCAACACCCCTGTTTCATGGTAGTATCCAACGCCTAAATGGTATTGCACAAAATCGTTTCCGCCCCCTGCCTGCAAATTGACATCATCGACCTTCCCTACCTGCAAAAACTCATTAAACCAGTTGGTCGAGTTGTTATAGAATGAATTCAACGAGTCCTGTACAGCAGGTTGGTCCAATCCCATACCCCGGTTCCAGAAAAGGTCATATTGGCCGCCAGCATTGGCTGTTCCGTAAACTTCATCATAAGAAGTGGGATTTTTATAATGATACAGGTTATCTGTTCCGGTATAGCGGTATCCCTGTACAAAGTTTCTCATCTGTAGTAATCTGAATCTTCTTTCGGCAGCGCCACCGGTGACACTCGGCATTATCGGGTTAAAGCTCCATCCTGAAGAATAGTTTACACTTAATATAGATTTTCCGATTTTTCCCTTTTTTGTGGTAACCATTATCACGCCATTGGCTGCTCTGGACCCATAAATTGACGCACTGGCAGCATCTTTCAGCACTTCTATCGACTCAATTGAATTTGGATCTAAGTCGGCCAGCCCATTGGTACCGGTAACCGGCGAAGTAAAGTTAGGAACCGGGACTCCGTCAATTACCCATAACGGATCGCTCAACCGTCTTTCACCATCGATCGACAACGAGTTAAATCCGCGGATGGTGACGGTGCTTCCTCCCCCGCCAAGACTACCGGAGGTATTGATCACACTCATTCCGCTGACCTTTCCCTGCAACAAATTGATAACGTTGGACGACGGTAAATCCTGTAACTGCTTGGCTGTGATATTCGAGATCGAACCTGTAACCTCTCTTTTCGATTGCGTTCCATAAGCAACAGCCTGTATTTCTCCAATTTCAAAGGTCTTTTCTTCCAGTCGAATAATCAACGGAACATTTCCTTTAAAGGCAACTTTTTGGGGCTTGAACCCGACATAAGTAATCTCCAAAAAACCTTCCGGCTTAGGACTATTTATTGAGAATGATCCCTTTTCATTGGTTATGGTCCCAACATTCAATCCGGCAATGCGAACATTAACCGCAAACAAAGGGGCTCCTTTCTTATTGGTAATAAGTCCGTTAACAGGAAAAACCTGCTGTGCGGATTTGTATTGTTCTGCCTTTTGCCGGATAACAATGGTGTTGTTAGCCAGAACATAAGTCAATCCGCTTTCCTCTTTCAATACAGAGTCTAATGATTCTTTAAGCGTAACAGATTTCTGATTGAGTGAGATCTCTTTTATCAGTTGCGCTTCCAAAGCATCAATAATAAATTGACAATGAACCTGATTCCGTAACGATTCGATATACTGGGGCAGAGTTGCTTTATTGCAAACCACGGTCACCCTTTTGCTTAGCAGGTTTTCCTCTGCACGGAGCAGTGTAACTGACATTAACAAGTAAAACAGCAATAAAATTCTTAAACTGCCCAATCGCAAAGATATGGGCACTGATTCGGGTCTCTTAATTTTGGTTTTTTTCATACTTTTGTTTGGATTAATCATTTTTCCTATTTGATTTCTCAAATGAATTTGGCAGAAGGTGCTGGCACACCTTCTGCTTTCATTTAGTTCATAATTTTTACCTTCGATCCGTTAATTTCGTATTTAAACTTTTGAATCTCGTTCATCGCCTGAAGCACCTCTTTGATGTCCTTCCCTCTGTCCAGGTACATATAGAACCTATGCGATTTTAGCTGATCACTTTCAACTGAAATTTCCACATCATACCATTCAGACAGCTCTTCCATGATCGATTCAAGGGTGCTGTTCTTAAATATAAACTCGTTGTTCTTCCAACTCAGCGCCGAAACCATATCCGCTTCGTTTACCGATAATAATTTGCTTTCCTGAATGAACCGGCACTCCTGCCCTGGAGTAAGGAGTACTGGCGCAGCTCCTTTGTGCGATGCCTCGACCGAACCTTTAACCAAAGTGGCACAAACATCAGCATTCGAATAAGCTTTTAGGTTGAATTCGGTTCCCAAAACCTTTACTGAAAGATCGGCTGTTTCAACAACAAAGGGGTTTGCTGCATCATGTGTTATCTCAAAATAGGCTTCTCCGATCAGTTCGACCCGCCTTTGTGTCCCGGTAAATTTTGAAGGAAATCTAAACTGACTTTTAGCATTGATTACTACAACTGAAGAGTCTGGAAGTTGCAACCGTATGGAAGAACAAGCCGGCACGATCACTTCTCGCATTTCTATTTTCTGCTCAGGCGAGCCAACCGCAGCAATTGCTTTTGAAAGAGTGTCAAGCTTCAGTCCTACTTTGGCCAAATCTTCCTTCGAAGCTTCTTTCAAATCGACAACCTGCCCGTTTGTCAGAATCAGATGTGGATTGTTCTTATCCGAAATTTGGTGTGCAAGTGACTGATCTTCAATCGGGCGGGGTACAAAAAGTGAAGCTGAAACTGCAATTAAAATGATTGAAGCCGCGGCAATATACCTATAAAAATATGATCGTTTTCTGATGTTGCTGTTGCTAAAGACTTTCCATCTTTGGTCGATCTCATTTTCGGTAAGTGGTTCAAATTCGTATTGCGATTTATAAAAATCGGTTACTTCCTGTTGAAACAGAAGATGCTCCTCCGATTTATCCCTCCATTGATCAACTATCGACTTTTCCTCATCCGTTGCTTTTTCCTGTGCAACGTTTCGGATGAATTTCCAATCAATTTTCGAATTCATAATTTGACGGTTTAATTTTAAAGACGTCAAATCGGAATTATCGGGTACAAAAAAATTAAAAAAATAAAGTTTTTATTCCGACTTTATTAAAATTAGAAAGTTTAGATAGTCATCCGGAACTTAAAAAAAGAGCATCCAGGAAGCGAGCGACTGGCGTAAAAATTTATAGGCCCGCTTGATATGAGTGTGGACAGTATGTTCCGAAATCTCCATAAATGAGGCTATTTCCTTGTAAGACAAATCATTATTAATCCGAAGATCCAGAATCTTTCGTTGCTGATAGGGCAACTGATCTATTAATTGTGAAATTTTTTCTTTGGTCTCCTCATCATCTTCATATTCCGACAAATGCGAAAACACAAGAGCCTCAGCCAGTTTCTCACGATGCTTATCTTCAACATCTAAATGCCTGAAATAATCAAGGCACTTGTTTTTCACGCTCCGGTACAGGTACTTCCTTAAGTTGGTTTCATCGGGCAACTCGGGCGAAACCTGCCAAAGCGATGCGAAGGTTTCCTGAATGATATCTTCCGCCAGCGATTTATCCATGACATACTGATAAGCAAAGCCATACAAAGCATTGTATGTTTGCTTAAACAGATATTCAAAATGCAATGAGGAACGCTTTCTTACATTCCCCAATAACAACTCATCTGATATATGCGTCAGTTTTATCAACAGCTATGATGTGTAATAAAAATCCTCCCGAGGTCACCAAACACTTCCAATATGAAACGATTCGATGCGTATTTAATGCGCATTGTCAGCAAATGTAGAAATTTTGAATCACTGTAATTAATTAAGGGGAAGAAATAATTATCAGTTAAAATTTAAGTAACATCTTTGGTAAAAGTTCTTTACCTCCTCCAACCCCAAAATTGGGTTCTCCTTTTTTAGCGGATCTGTTTTAAGCCGGCATCTGTCGTTCAACCGGATACATAAAAAAAGAGTGTCACTCATCGAGCAACACTCCTTTGTATATCAGTGTACGAAATTGAATTTCGGAGAATCGTTAATCTTCCGGCTCAATTTCAATCATCAGAAAATTTTTAGGAATTTTCTGACCTTTAGTAACATTCACTTTCACAATCTTTCCTGTTAAAGGCATTTCGATGTTGTTGTTCATTTTCATTGCCTGAAGGATAAGAATGTTTTCGCCTTCATTAACTACCTGACCTTCTTCGACCAGAACATCAATAATAGTTCCGGGAATATACGAATTGATATGATTCGGATTGGGTTCTTCCCAAACCTTCCGGTTCATATACTTCTTGGTGTAAGTAGTCTGATATTTTGCACTATGTACAATAATAATCTGATTTTTTTCCTGATCTGCCATAATCCTTTAGTTTTGATTAAAATGGTGGAAGACCATGTTTCTTTGCAGGAGAAGACACGTCTTTGTTAGCAGAAATCTGAAGGGCATGAAGCAGGATCTTTCTTGTTTCCTGAGGTTCAATCACTTCATCGATATAACCTTTAGATGCCGCTACAAAAGGATTGGCAAATTTCTCTTTATATTCTTCGATTTTTTGTTTACGCATTGCATCAGGATCGGCTGCTTCGGCAATTTCCTTACGGAATACGATATTCGCAGCACCTTCAGGTCCCATAACAGCAATTTCTGCAGTTGGCCATGCAAAAACAAAATCAGCACGTAAATGGCGTGAGTTCATTGCGATATAACCTCCACCATAAGCTTTACGAATGATTACCGTAATCTTTGGTACGGTTGCTTCAGAATAAGCATACAGGATTTTGGCTCCGTGACGGATAACCCCTGCATGTTCCTGATCAACGCCAGGCAGATAGCCAGGCATATCTTCAAGTGTAATGATCGGGATGTTGAACGAATCGCAATAACGGATGAAGCGGGCGGCTTTATCGGAGCTGTCGCAGTCGAGCACACCGGCAAGCACCATTGGCTGATTGGCCACAAAACCAACAGTTTCTCCATTCATGCGACCAAAACCGATCACGATATTAGCAGCAAACAACTCCATGATTTCGAAGAACTCAGAGTCGTCGGTAATCGACTTGATGATTTCGCGAATATCGTAAGGCAAGCTTGGATCGGCAGGAACGATATTCTCGATTTTGGTTTTATTTTTAGGCTCTTTCGAAGGGATAGCTTTGGCTTTCTGTGTATTGTTCCAGGGAATATACGAGATGAGAGTCTTGATCTGTTCGAAACACTCCTGCTCACTAAGCGCATAGAAATGAGCATTTCCTGTAATTTCAGCATGAACTTTGGCACCTCCCAAAGCTTCCATCGAAATTTCTTCACCTAAAACGCTTTTGATAACGCCCGGACCTGTGATAAACATTTTCGAGATATTTTCAACCACGAAAACGAAGTCGGTCAAGGCTGGAGAATAAACGGCGCCACCGGCACAAGGGCCAAGGATGACCGAAATTTGGGGGATAACTCCTGAAGAAAGGGTATTGCGGAAGAAAATTTCGCCGTAACCTGCAAGAGAATTAACACCTTCCTGAATACGGGCTCCACCCGAGTCGTTGATCCCGATCAACGGAACACGCAATTTCAGGGCATGGTCCATAATTTTTGTGATCTTCCGTGCGTGCATCAGACCAAGCGATCCACCGGCTACAGTGAAATCCTGAGCGTACAAACACACCGGAGAGCCGTAGATGGTTCCGGTCCCGATAACGACACCGTCACCGGCCAGGACTTTATTGCCCATGTCGAAGTCGGTACCGACATGTTCGACGAACATATCGTATTCATGAAATGAGCCTTCATCAACAATGGCGCGGATACGTTCACGTGCAGTCAATTTCCCCATTGCAACTTGCTTTTCAATGGCTTCTTCGCCTCCACCCAGACGAACCTGATCCTTGCGTTTTCGAAGGTCTAAGATGTTTCTTTTCAGTGACATAGAATTTGTTTTTTGATTAATTTAATCTCAGAAACTGAATTTTTCTACTTGGTAACAGAATAATTACTTTTATAGACGGGGCAAAAGTATCATTTTTTTGTTGTGAAACATGTTTTATAAAACATTCTAAAACAAAAAAAGGCCAACAACGATTTAGTTGTTTTCGAATTATTTTATTATGAGTTTAAATTTTAGAACATCACCTCGATGCCCACCGGTAAAGATAGAAAGCAAGTCCACCATATAAAATATTGGGAATCCACATCGCCATCCAGGGTCCCAACAGACCGCTGGTCGCAAAAACGGTCGTAACCTGCATAAACATGATATACGAAAAACTTAGCAACAATCCCAGTCCCAGATGAAACCCAATGCCACCCTTGATTTTTCGGGATGCAAGCGATGCTCCGATGATCGTTAAAATAACAGCCGAAAAAGGTCCTGAACGGCGCCGGTGTTTTTCAATTTCATAGTCAATGGTATTCACACCCCGAAGCTTAAGATTTTCAATCGATTCATTCAACTTTGGCAAAGTCATTGTTTCCACAATGTTGGCTACTACCTGATAATCTTCCGGCGACATATTCAGCGTAGTATCTATTTCGCTCCCCTTTTTTATTCTTTCGGTATACCCATCAACGGTTCTGACATAATAATCCTGAATGATCCATCTTTTCTTCTCGCGGTCCCATTTTATTGAACTGGACGATAACTTCGAAACCAGTTTGCGGTCGGCAAATTTTTCAATCGTAAAATTATACCCCACATCATTCGTTGAATTATAGGATGACATATAAACAAAAACCCCGGGTTCAATTTGCCGGTGAATATTGTTGTTTTCATTTCCAGCCCTGCGCCCTCCCCCGATGTAAGTATTTCTGAAATCCACCTTCTTCCTGTTGGCCGGAGGAATAATGTAATTTCCAAGCAAATACGAAAAAATCACAATAATTGCAGCGCTGACCATATAAGGCCGCATCAGTCGCCGGAACGACACGCCGCTGCTTAAAATGGCAATGATCTCGGTGTTGTAGGCCAGTTTCGATGTAAAGTAAATTACCGCAATAAAGGTGAAAAGCCCGCTGAACAGGTTGGCAAAATATGGCACAAAATTGAGATAATAGTCAAATACAATGGCTTTCCATGGCACATCTCTCGCCATGAAATCATCAATATTCTCCGACACATCAAATACGATAGAGATGCTGATGATCAGGGCTATGGCGTAAAAAAAAGTCCCTAAAAACTTCTTAATGATATAAAAGTCAATTTTATGCAGCATGTTTCAATTCGTTATAATCGTACCGAAAGTTGTGGTATCATTTCTTCCTTCCAGCTTTTGAAGGTATTGTTCAATATCTGTTTCCGGGCTTCCTTTACCAGCCAAAGGTAAAAGGCAAGATTATGCTGACTGGCTATCTGGGCGCCAAGCATTTCGCCAGAAATAATCAGGTGACGCAGAAAAGCCCGGCTGTATTGATGGTCGACAAACGAAGTTCCGTCGGGATCAATCGGCGAAAAATCATCGGCCCACTTTTTATTCCTCATATTCATAACGCCCTTCTGCGTGAAAAGCATACCGTTGCGTCCGTTGCGGGTAGGCATCACACAATCGAACATATCAATTCCACGGTCTATCCCCTCCAGAATATTTACAGGCGTTCCCACTCCCATCAGATATCGGGGCTTGTTTTCGGGCAGGATTTCGTTTACCACCTCAATCATGGCATACATATCTGCCTCTGGTTCCCCAACCGAAAGGCCGCCAATGGCATACCCATCGCTGTCGTATTGCAAAACGTTACGGGCAGCAACGGCTCGCAGATCTGGATAAACGGCTCCCTGAACAATCGGGAAAAGCGATTGTGAATAACCGTATTTGGGTGATGTTTTCAAAAACTGGTTCCAGCACCGATCAAGCCAGCGTTGAGTCAGCTCCATCGACTTCCGGGCATACCCGTATTCGGCATCACCAGGGGTACACTCATCAAAAGCCATCATGATATCAGCGCCAATGGTACGCTGGGTATCAATCACATTTTCAGGAGTAAACAAATGTGCTGATCCATCGATATGCGACTGGAATTTGGCTCCTTCTTCGCTCAGCTTTCGGATGTCGCCCAGCGAAAACACCTGGTAACCGCCACTGTCAGTTAAAATAGGACCATCCCAGCCATTAAATTTATGCAGACCTCCGGCCTGTTCAATAATGGACAAACCCGGACGCAGGTATAAATGATAGGTATTTCCGAGAATGATTTGTGCCCCAATATCATCCCTCAAATCCCGTTTGTGAATTCCTTTGACCGATCCGGCCGTCCCGACAGGCATAAAAATGGGAGTTTCGATCGAACCGTGATCTGTAGTGATAAATCCTGCCCTTGCTTTGCTTCCGGCAGCCGTATGTTTGAGTTCAAAATTCATTAACCGATTTTTTGAGTGCCCAAAGATAGGGATAAAAGTGGAATGACAGGAAAACTACGAACTGGGTATCTGTTAAATCTAATTAAAAATCGGAAGGATTTAACCGACAGGTTTATTAATTTTGCCGGGAATAAAAATTGCTTTCAATCATTTTTTAACTAAGTAAATCCGAAGTGAAGATCATCAACTTTCAATTACTGACAATCAGCGACATCGCACTGTTGGCTTCCTTATCACTTGTATTTCTTATCCAGATATATTATTTGCTGAGATACTACCTCAAACTGGCCCGGCACAAGGATGATCCGGTTAATCAAAACCAAAACCAGGTCACCATCATTATTCCGGTCAGGAATGAGGAAAACCGGATCCGTGAAATACTTCAGAAGTTCAGTGATCAGCAGATCGCCGGCTATCAGATACTCATCATCAACGAATACTCGGAAGACAACACGCTCGACATATTGAATATACTGGCAGAAACCAATCCCCGGCTAAAAGTCACCAGCTTAAGCCAGGAAACCCGTTTCTCTGGAAAACAAGCCATCAACATCGGGATGAAAGGAGCTTCGTCACCATGGATTGTTATGCTGACTTCCTCTTCCGGTGAAATTAATCCGGAATGGTTGTCGAGACTCAACAGCATTATTGCCCCCGAAACCGAGGCCGTTATTGCCTACACCAATGTTGAACGAGGCAAAGGCTTCCGCAACCTGATCTGCCGACTCGAACGTTTCACCCAGTTCATGATCAGCGGAGCATGGACCCTGGCAGGACAACCATTCGTTTTCAACGAAAACAATATCCTTTTCAAAAAAGCCATTTATTTCGAAACCACCGGCTTCAGGCAAAAGCTGAACCGGAACTTTGCCAATCTTGAGTTGATCTTCAACGACAACTTTCAAAAGGGCACGGTGAAAATAACCACCGACCCGGAAATGGCTGTTCGTGAACACATTGAAGACGACCGGGGCGACCACCTCAAACTGCTGAGAAAAGGAGTCCAGATCAGGCAAAGCCTTTCGTGGCCCAAAAAAATCAGTTTGTTTCTCGACGATTTAACCCGGATACTCTTGCCCGGATTAACCATCGCCCTGATTATTCTCCTTCCTGAATACTGGATAACCATCGCGTCACTTCCCGTTATTTACATCATTCTTCTCATTATTATAATCAGATTGCTGTTAAAACGTTTGAACGAACGGAAAATTTTGTTATCTTCGTTAGCGTACATTTTGATCAAACCAATCATTAACTGGTGGTTCCTCTGGTCGATGTACCTAATCCACCGAAGAAGCAAATGGAACTAAACTCACAACTGTCAGACAAAGCCCAATACGATTTTGCACTGGTTGAGGCAGCTCTCAACGGCGATGAAAAAGCTTTTGCCAAACTGATGAGCCGTTACAAGGATGCAATTTATTTCATGCTTCTGAAAATGGTGAATAACCGGAACGATGCCGAAGACCTGACCCTTGAAGCTTTCGGGAAAGCCTTTAAAAACCTCCATCAATACTCGCCCAACTATGCGTTCAGTACCTGGCTGTTTAAAATAGCCACCAACAACTGCATCGACTTTCTGAGAAAACGACGGGGCGTATATATTTCCATCGAAAACAACCAGGAAAACGGCGATAATGAACCGCCAATCAAGCTGCGTTCGATCGACCCCGATCCGGAAGAAAAAATGATCAGGATTCAGAAAGCCATCCTGATGCGCAAAATTGTACACCAGCTCAAACCCAGGTACCGCATCCTGGTCGAACTCCGCTATTTTCGTGAATACTCGTATGAAGAAATCGCAAAAGAACTACATTTGCCCCTCGGAACGGTAAAAGCCCAGCTTTTCAGAGCCCGTGAAATGCTCTTCAAAATGATCGAATCGACCGAAATTGACGAGCACGAAGAATAGTTCAACCTTCATTGCATGATAGAAATTATTACACGATATTTTACTGATCTGACCGATCAGCAACTGGATCAGTTTGGCCGTTTAGGTTCGTTGTACGAAGAATGGAATGCCCGAATCAACGTCATTTCAAGAAAAGACATCGAGCAACTATACGAACGGCATATCCTGCATTCGCTGGCCATTGCCAAAATCATCCGTTTCAAACCCGGGACGACCGTTCTGGACGTAGGAACCGGCGGCGGATTCCCAGGCATTCCACTGGCCATCATGTTTCCCGAAACATCATTCATGCTTATTGATTCGATTGGGAAAAAAATCAAAGTGGTAACCGAAGTTGCCTCTGCTTTAAATCTCAGCAACGTGAAGGCCGAGCATATAAGGGTCGAAGACGTAAAACAGAAATTTGATTTTGTGGTAAGCCGCGCAGTTACCGCGTTTCCACGCTTTGTAGCAATGGTGCGCACCAAAGTAGCCAGCCCAAACAACAACGACCTGCCAAACGGGATCCTTTACCTGAAAGGTGGCGATTTCGAAGAGGAGGTCAGTTCGTTCCGCGAACAGATCAAAATATTCAACCTGCAAGACCTTTTTCAGGAAGAATTCTTTGAAACCAAGAAGTTGATCCACATGACCTTGAAAAAATAATAAAATAAAGGTCCGTTTGGTTTGGATAAAATCAAAAAAGAACTATTTTTGCAGTCCGATTGAAAAAACGAGTATTATCATTAAAAAATATTGACCAATGAAAAGGACATTTCAGCCATCGAACAGAAAAAGAAGAAACAAACACGGTTTCAGAGAAAGAATGTCAACTGCCAATGGCCGTAAAGTGTTGAAGGCACGCCGCGCAAAAGGAAGAAAAAAATTGACTGTTTCTGACGAACCAAGATACAAAGGATAGTCGGACGACTTCAGCTTTTTTAAAATATACAGAAGGTAAAGAATGAATTTTCTTTACCTTTTTGTGTTTATGCCTTACTAAACAAGAATTTACAGCTAATGAGTTACGGAATCTCCATCCGGCTTAAAAACATAGGCCAACCGTTCACTCTTCTGGCAATTTGAATCGCAGCAAAAACCGACCTGTCTATTTTTAAACTACTTTTGTGCCTGTTCACCGAATTCTGATTATTACCGCATGACCCTGAAAGAATTTATAAAAACGAAAACCTTCAAGAAAAACGCCATTGCTGCCGTTGGAATTACCATTTTCCTACTGATGGTAAATATGTTCGCCATCAGAATCTATACCGGTCATGGCGATTCTGTCGAAATTCCAAACCTGAAAGGTAAAACCAGCGCAGAAGTTTCAACCGTTCTAAATAAGCTGGACCTCCGGTTCCATATACGCGACTCGGTTTATTCGCGCGAAACTTCACCGGGAACAGTTCTGGATCAATATCCAAAGCCGGGAATGAAAGTGAAGGCAAACCGTACCATCTTTATTACCTTGTGCGCCCTCACCCAGGAAATGATCCCAATGCCACAACTTACCGATATTTCGTACCGTCAGGCAACCAACCTGATTGAGAGTTCCGGATTAATTGCCGGTCATGTTTCCTATCGGCCTTCCGATTTTCCAGACCTGGTACTTGAACAAAAAATTGGCGGACGATCGGTTCCGGTTGGAGAGATGGTTCCCAAAGGATCGGTGATCGATTTGGTCCTTGGAGGTGAAGGCGGCGTACAGAGCGAAACCAGCGAAGTACCAACCCTGTTTGGACGCAACCTGGAAGAAGCAAAACTCACTTTAGACGGAGCTTTCCTAAGTATAGGAACGGTTACCTACGACGAATCGGTGCTTTACGAATCGCAGAAAGCAAAAGCAGTAATCTTCAAACAAAGTCCCGACCCGGCAGAAGTGTTTGAAGTCGCCAAAGGATCAGCTATCGACCTCTGGCTAACCATCGACCAAAACAAACTACAGGCAAAACCAGAAGCCGAAAAACCAGAAAACTCCTTCTTCTAATGATTGACGACAACGAACTGTTCGACGAATTTGAGGACAACGACGAAACCGAAGAGGTTGAGTTGTACGAGCATTACAACCTGATCGTTGATCCGGGCCAAACCTTGCTGCGAATAGACAAGTTTTTATCCGACCGCCTGAAAAACGCGACACGAAGCCGATTACAGGCTGCCGCCGACAACGGGAACATCCTGGTCAACAAAAGGCCAGTCAAATCGAGCTATAAAGTCAAACCAGGCGACGAGATTTCCATCGTGATGGATCATCCCCGCAGGGAACTCAAAATCATTCCGGAGAATATACCGTTAAACATCGTTTATGAAGACGATTCGCTGATCGTGATCAATAAACCAGCCGGACTGGTTGTGCATCCCGGCCACGGCAACTACTCGGGAACGCTGGTCAATGCGCTGGCTTATCATTTTAAGGAACTGCCCTTGTTTAACTCCGATGATCCTCGTCCCGGGCTGATCCATCGCATCGATAAAAACACCTCCGGGCTGCTGGTTATCGCCAAAACCGTTGAAGCCAAGGTAAACCTATCGCTACAATTCTTCAATAAAACGACCAAACGCAGGTATGTGGCCCTTGTTTGGGGCGACTTGGAAAGCGACCAAGGAACCATCACCGGCAACATTGGCAGAAGTCCCAAAAACCGTCAGGTTTTCACGGTATTTCTGGATGGCGAACACGGGAAACATGCGGTTACCCACTATAAGGTCATCGAACGGCTGGGCTATGTGAACCTGGTGGAATGCCGGCTCGAAACCGGACGGACCCACCAGATCAGGGTGCACATGAAACACATCGGGCACCCGTTGTTTAACGACGACAATTATGGTGGCGATCAAATCCTCAGAGGTACAACATTTACCAAATACAAACAATTTGTAGCCAACTGTTTCGAAATACTGCCGCGACAGGCCTTACATGCTCAGATGCTGGGTTTTATCCACCCGGTAACCGGAAAGGAAATGATCTTTGAATCGGAACTGCCCGATGATCTGGCAACCGTAATCGCAAAATGGCGGAATTATCTGGCTAACCGGATTAACGAATAAACCTGAACCTCATAGGCACATAGAACACGTAGAATTTAAATTTTTTCCAAGTTTTTTATCCTGAATAAAAATTCAAATAATATCTTCACCACAAAAATCTAAACATTCAAACCATGCGACCTAGATGTCTATATGGCTTGAAATTAAATAGATATAAAAATGAAAAGGAATATAGCAGTTGTTTATGGAGGCGACTCGTCGGAGTTCGTAGTTTCAGTAAAGAGCAGTGAAAATGTTTATCAGGCCATCAATCCAACTATTTACAATGTCTGGAAAGTCCAGATCAAAGGATTGGAATGGGATGTTTATGAAAACAACCAGGTGATTGCCCCGATCGATAAAAGTGACTTCTCGTTTACCCGTAACGGTGAAAAAATCAAGTTCGACTTTGCCTACATCACCATTCACGGCACGCCGGGCGAAGACGGCAAACTTCAGGGTTACCTCGAACTGGTGAAAGTCCCCTACTCGACCTGCGGCGTGTATTCTTCGGCCCTCACGTTCAACAAATTTTTCTGCAGCAACTACCTGCGCACTTTCGGTGTGCCTATGGCCAAATCGGTGCGCTTGTTCAAAGGCGACCCCATTGAGCCTGATCAACTGGTAGAAAAACTCGGCTTGCCAATGTTCGTGAAACCCAATGCCGGAGGATCGAGCTTTGGCGTTACCAAGGTGAAAGAAAAAAGCCAGATTCAGGATGCCCTCGAAATGGCCATGAAAGAAAGTTCCGACATCCTGGTCGAGGAATTTATTGAAGGGAAGGAATTTACCTGCGGACTGGTGAAAATCGCCGGAGAAAAAATCATTTTCCCGGTTACCGAAGTGATCCCGCAAAACGAGTTTTTCGACTTCGAAGCCAAATACGTTGCCGGTAAAACCGACGAAATTACCCCGGCCCGCATTTCACCGGAACTGACCCAAAGAGTGCAGCAACTCTCGTCGCGCATTTACGACTTGTGCGACTGCTCCGGAATTGTGCGTATGGATTACATCCTGAGAAACGGCGAATTCTATTTCCTGGAAGTAAACACCACTCCCGGCATGACCGCCACCAGTTTCGTTCCACAACAGATTGCCGCCATGAACCGCAAATTGGGCGATGTTTTAGGCTTGATCATTGAGGACAAACTGAAGTAGAATTTGTTCAAACGTAATTATATCGAAGGCTGTCCTCCAATGGATGGCCTATTTTGTTCGTACAATTTTGTATTTTTGTTCAGGCTGATTTAAAATTAAAGAAAATGGAAACAGTTGTATTACAGGGCAAATCGAAAGCAGAGCTAAAATTGCTTACTGATTTGGCCAAAAAGATCGGAATTACCGTAAAATATCTTTCTGAAGAAGAAAAGGAAGAATTGGGATTAATGCAGGCAGTGAAAGAAGGACGCACGGGGAAATATGTCAACTCTGAAAGTTACCTTCAAAAACTCCGATAACCCTTCCAATATTCCAAATTGAAAAACAAACCATTGAGTTAATACGGTTTTTACACCGGAGTGTGATTTACAACTATTTTCCCAAATAAAGACTAATCGAATTTTGTCGATAACTTAAATATCCAAAGGAGGCCCAACGGTCTCCTTTTTTTGTCGCTTTTCGAAAATAGTTGAAAACGCACGTATAAAAAAACGTGCAGTTCATTCATCAAAACAGGGGGTTTCGACTCAAAACCGTTAGTTTCAAAAAAAAGACAATAAAAATTTATGTTATGATATTAGGATTCCTTACCTTGTGGAAACTGCTCATCCTCAGTGATGAGCAAAAAATTAAAATTAAACTTTAAACAATTAGCTATGAGTAACGGAAATCAAATTTCATTGACAATCCCTCCTGAAAAGGTGGAGCAAGCCAAACAATTTTATGCACAAGGCAATGCTATCCTGGCGCCATATCTGGTTAGCCTCACCAACGACCAAAAGGCGATTCTGCCTAAGATGGGCGAAAAATCAATCCCGTTTGTAACTAAGGCTGCCGAGTATCTGGCCATTCCTACAACACCTGCGCCGCCTTACATCGATGCGGCCGAGCTGAAGATAGACCTTGCCGCTTACGAAACGCTCCGGCAAGTCAGGCAGGTTGTTGCGCCAACCTTCGAAATGCTCGACGACACCATGTTGTTGTGTGGCAGCGAAGCTTACGGGGCTGTTCTGGCCTTTTACAACTACCTGAAAGGTGCCTCAAAGGCGAATGTTCAAGGTGCAAAAACGATTTACGACGATTTAAGCACCCGCTTCCCGGGAAGAACCGTAAAGAAAGCGGAATAAATCCTTGCTGAAGAAGAAGGAGTTATCTGAGCTTCTTACTACATGAGTTATAAACCTTATTTCTCTTTTTCAACCTTAGTAGTCGCAGCGACCACACCTGCGTTTAACCTTATTAATAAGGTCGGAAATGGTGGGGACTTCGGAGACTACTAAGGTTTATTTTTGAGAATAAGGTTTGATGAATCTGCGCAACAGCCACAGAACAAATACCTAAATTGCCTCAAAACAGGGAAATTGCCTCGAATCGATAGAAATTTCCCTCTTTTTGATCCTCGCGCCTATCGTTTCGAGGGAACGTTCCCTCAATTTGAAGGAAATTTGCCTCAAAAAGAGGAAACATTGCCTCAAATCGAAGGAATTTAGGATCGAAACGAAGGAAAGTTGCCTCAAAAAGACCCTCGGGGCCATCGAAAAGAGGGAATGCTGGAGGGTTGGGCGGAAAATTGGATGATTTGAAATAGGATTGGATGAATGACCAAACTTTTATTGAAAAATAATATTGAATTCTTTGCATCCAATCTTACCTTTAACCATAATTAAACCAAGAAAATCTTAACCTTATCTAAAAATCATTATCCGATGAGAATAACCAATTTTGAAAATCTAATTCGTTACATGCCATATCTTGAGCAAGCGTTTAGAATAAAAAAAGAGATATGGTTACCAGCTGGAGAAAAAATAGAGATCTATCCGAATAACAGAATTAAAAAGGTTTTTGGCGATAAAGATTCCATAATGATTTCGCGCAATGATCTTTTCTCTACTGGAGATGAATTGGATTTATTGGTCATTAAAGTTTTAATGTGGGGTTACCCGACAAAGGGAAGGGGAAAGAACATCGATAAAATCTTAGAACCGGAAAGTTTCAATCAAACCTTAAGGAAATTGGAAGCTATTAGGCAAAACGAGAATATTTCAAATGAAGAGGTAGAAGCGCTTTTTTCCGATGGGTTGGGGTTATCGACTGTCTCAAAGTTGCTTTACTTCCTACAAATCAAAGTAGAGTCATTTCCTTCTCTAATTCTTGATTTACGAGTGATTGATGCGTTAACAAGAAAAGATGAATTTGAAGATGACGAACTAAAAAGCCTGAAAAAACTGAACTACAACAATGCCCCTAAAAAGTACACTAAATATCTGGAGGCTATGCAAAGTTTAGCTTTAAAAATGGATGTTCAACCCGACCAAATTGAAATGTTCTTGTTTGAATTTGGGTCGAATCTGAAGAAGCAAGAATGAACCGTTCTGTTCAAATGAGTAAGAAATCAAAAAATATAACATATACTCAAAGCATAGATATGGAGACAAATGATACAAATTTTCCAAGTGATAAATCATTTAAAGCGCTAATAAACGATATAGATTTTGATAGATTAGAATTGGGATTGAAGAATCCTAACATTTTTAGAATCTTGAAAATATCTAAAACCGAGATAAGACATTCAAACTTTTTGGCTTGGTTATTAGATCCTTTAGAAAGTCACAACCTTAGGGAAGTCTTTCTCAAAAGATTCTTGAATGAGATCTCAACTGACTTAGAATTATCAGGGATTGATGGTATTGAGGTACGCAGAGAATGGCGTAATATTGACCTCTTAGTCTTAACTTCTGAATTCGCTATTTGTATTGAAAACAAAGTTGAATCTGCTGAACATTCAGATCAATTGCTTAGATACAAAAATATAGTTCGGGAAAATTTTCCTGATAAAAAATTAATTTTCGTTTATCTCACTACTTATAGGCTTGATCCTAGCGATGATGACTATAAATCATTTTCATACGACCAAATAGTAGAAATTCTTGAACGAGTAATAGAATTATATGGTCGTACTATTATCTCTGATGTTAAACTGTATTTACAAAACTATATTGAAACACTAAAACTTGAAATCATGGCAAATCATGAGTATAATAAATTAGCAATTCAACTTTATAATAGGCACAAAGACACTTTCGATTTTATATTTGCCAATAAGCCTGATAACGCGACTTTCTTCTCAACTTTTTTTAAGGCCGCAATTGAAGAAGCGGGTTGGATTATCTGTTCAGACAACAAAGGTGTCTTCAGGTTCTTAACGCCAAAATTAAAGAATATCCTTCCAGAAATGAATGGTGGTTGGAGTCAGAGGGACAGTTTTGGATTTGATTTAGACTATTATTGGTACAATCAGAAGCAAGTCGTATTTAAAACAGTTATTTCACCTGGAGAAGGAACACCTCGTGATGAGAAAATAAGAGAAATATTGCTCACTGCAATTCGTTCTGTTGATGGTTCACAAGAACCGAAGGGGAAAAAATGGTTGGTCCCAATCATCAGAAAAGACTCTTTTGTTTTGGATAAAATGGCTGAGAATGATGAAAAGTTCATTCGAGATGAAATTTCAAAGATCTTCAAGCGGATAACCGAAATCGTAACCAAAGTTGAAGAATCAATATTATTAAAAAGCGAGGAATTAAAATCTTTTATTCATGTTGTTGATAAATAAACATTTCAAGTAATCAACAATACAATGAATTCCCAACAAAAAACTATTACACTTCACTCGGTCCCAATCCGTTCCGAAGATGTCCGCGACTTTGTGCGCGAACGGATTGATTTCCCATTGCCCGAAGAGCAATGGGAGGTGATTGATGTGGAGATGGGCAACTATTGGAATAACCGGAAGAAAGGTTCGTGGATTTGCAACGAAGATATAGCCGGGTTCATTTTCAGGCATTTCAAATAAAAAATCTTTATGTCCGACCGCAATCCCAATTTCCACAGCCGCCGGTCCATCCGGCTAAAAGGCTACGATTATTCGCAGGCCGGTTTGTATTTTATTACCCTTTGCGTCCAAAACCGCGATTGCCTGTTTGGCGAAATCGTTGGAACGAACGTAGGGGCGATCC
>CAZAVU010000069.1:0-3884 GCA_964488805.1 uncultured Odoribacter sp.
AAATAATCATATAAACAGAAACCTTAAAAATGAAGATTTACAGATTTCAAAATATCAGAAAGATATTTGCAGCTTTTGTTTTAGCCTCGATTTGTTTTTCATTTCAGGCAACAGCAAAAGATTGGAACGCAAAGTGGATTACCTCTCCGGAATGTAAAAATGAAGCAAACACCTGGATTTGTTTCCGGAAAGATATTTCACTTCAGAAAGTTCCGAAGCAGGCTCTTGCGGCCATTGCTGCTGATAGCAAATATTGGTTGTGGATAAATGGCCGGTTGGTGGTGTTTGAAGGTGGTTTGAAGCGTGGCCCATCGCCGGAAGATACGTACTACGATGAGGTTGATCTGGCTCCTTATCTGAAGAAAGGAACGAACAAGATAGCTGTGTTGCTGTGGTATTTCGGGAAAGATGGTTTCTCACATAAAAGTAGCGGAAAGGCCGGTTTGTTGTTTGATCTTCATTCGGATGCTTGTTCTATTCTTTCGGATGGATCCTGGCAGACGATGATTCATCCTTCAATTTTGCCCTGGGATGGCATTCAACCTAATTTCCGGTTGTCCGAATCCAGCCTGTATTTTGACGGGCGAAAAGAGCCTCTTGGCTGGAATCAGGGAACTGGCAATACGGGCTTATGGGTTTCAGCCCTGGAAATGGGGACGCCTCCCTGTCAACCCTGGAATAACCTGGAATTGCGCCCAATCCCGATGTGGAAAGATTACGGTTTGAAAGACTATGTGAATCATTCAGACATTCCGTCGGTTAGCACTGGCGATCCCATTGTATGTAAGTTGCCTTCCAATCTTCAGGTTACCCCATGGTTGAAAATTCAGTCCAAATCAGGTGAAATTATTGAAATCCAGACCGATCATTTGAATGGCGGTGGCGAACCCAATGTAATGGCCAAATACATCACCCGTGACGGGCTTCAGGAATATGAAAATTTGGGATGGATGAATGGCGAAAAAGTGACTTATTCTATTCCCAAAGGAGTGAAGATTATTGGGCTTAAATACCGGGAAACCGGATACAACACGGAATTTACAGGAAGTTTTCGTTGCTCCGATGACTTTTTCAACCAGTTGTGGAGCAAAGCTTGTCGGACGCTTTATGTAACCATGCGCGATAATTACATGGACTGTCCGGATCGTGAACGAGCCCAATGGTGGGGCGATGAAGTGATCGAAGGAGGAGAAGCTTTCTACGCATTTGATCCGCAGGGGCAGTTGTTGCACCGCAAAGGAATGTACGAACTGATTAAGTGGCAGAAGCCGGATGGAGTTTTGTTTTCTCCGGTTCCGGCGGGCAACTGGGATAAGGAATTGCCCGACCAATCGCTTGCCAGTATTGGTTATTATGGCTTCTGGAATTATTACATGCAGATGGGCGATAAACAGGTTATTGCAGACTTGTATGACGGAGTGGTTCGCTATATGAGGGTGTGGGAGTTGAACGACCGGAATACATTGGTCTATCGCTGTGGCGGATGGGACTGGGCCGATTGGGGCGAGCACATCGATATGGAATTGATTCAAAATGCGTGGTATTACCTGGCTTTGAAAGGAACCGCAAATATGGCCGAATGCCTTGGCAAAAAGGAAGATGCAGCCAGTTGGAACCGGAAGATGGAGGTTTTTAAAACAGCATTTGATAAAACCTTCTGGAATGGTAAGGAATACAGGTCGGCAACTTATACTGGTAAAACCGACGATCGCGGACAAGCATTGGCGGTTGTTGCAGGCCTGGCTGATGAAGCGAAGTATCCTTTGCTGTTCGATATTCTTAAAGCGCACGAACATGCCAGTCCATACATGGAAAAATACGTGATTGAAGCACTGTTTAAAATGGGTCAGGATGCTTATGGATTGGAACGGATGAAAAAGCGTTTTGGTCCGATGGTTCACGATCCCGAAAATTCTACGTTGTGGGAAGTTTGGGGCCAGGGAGTCGATGGGTTTCTGGGCGGAACAACCAACCACGCCTGGAGTGGTGGCGGACTGACTATCCTTTCGCAACTGGTTTGTGGCATTGAGCCGGTTGAGCCGGGTTATGCAAAATTCCAGATCGCTCCGCAGCCCGGAAATTTATCGTTTGCCGAAGCCGTTGTTGAAACGGTAAAAGGAAAAATCAAGGTGCATTTTGATCGTTCTGCCGACGACTTTAAGCTGGATTGTCAGGTGCCCGAAAAAACAGTTGCTGTAATAAAACTTCCCCGGAAAAATATAACTGAAATCCGCAAGGATGGAAAAGTGATCTGGAAAGCCGGGATCCCGGTTCCTGCTAAAAACAAGAGCCTTGTGTCTATTTCTGCCAATGGCGGTCGGGCTGAGGTTACTTCCGGGAAATGGTGTTTTGTATGTAAATAGTTTGATCAGAGAAGTAGAAAAATAATATGAATTTGAAAATGAAAGGAATCGCAGCGCTGACTCTTTTGCTGCTCAGTTCGTTGCTGGTTTCAAACGCAGAAACAAAAAAGCCGGTTGATTTAAGCGGCGCCTGGCGTGTGGACATTCCACAAGGTGATGGGGTCGTTATCCCGACTTATTTCATCCTTCATCAGAATGGAGATACCTATGAGGGTACCGTTTCAATCAAAGCCACAGTCGATTTACCCATACGCAACCCGCATTGGGAAGAGGGAGATCTGGTGTTTGGCACCGACTGGAACATCGGGTACCGGCTGCATCCCGAAGGAGAAAGTTTTTCAGTGACGATCAATTATGGGAATGGTTTTGAGAAAGGTTCAGCGATTCGGATTCCGGAAGCTGAAGCGATTCCCCCCAAAGCGCTCCCTTTGCCCGAACTGACCGATGTGCCCTCGAACGGGGCTGCGGCAACCCCTCCGATGGGATGGAACAGTTGGAACCATTTCGGGAACCGGGTCGATGATGCCATTGTTCGTAAAGCGGCAGATGCCCTTGTAAACAGCGGCCTTGCCGCGCTGGGGTATGTTTACATCAATATCGACGATTGCTGGGAAGGAAATCGGGATGCCAATGGAAATATCGTTCCGAATAAGAAATTCCCTGATATGAAAGCCCTTGCCGATTATGTCCACAGCAAAGGACTCAAGCTGGGACTTTATTCTTCGCCCGGTCCTCGCACCTGCGGCGGATATGAAGGAAGTTTCGGACACGAGGAACAGGATGCCCGGACTTATGCGGCCTGGGGAATCGATTATCTCAAATACGACTGGTGCAGTGCCCAGCGGATGTATACCAATGAACAGGTAAAGGCCGTTTACCAGAAAATGGGAGAGGCAATTGCCAAAGCCGGTCGTCCGATTGTATACAGCCTGTGCGAATACGGCATTGAAGATGTTTGGAAATGGGGGCAAAAAGTAGGCGGTAACCTTTGGCGTACCGGATACGACATTAACGACTCATGGAAACGGATGGCAGAAATTGGCTTCAACCAGGGCGAATTATCACCTTATGCAGGGCCCGGCCATTGGAACGATCCCGATATGCTCGAAGTGGGCAACGGCGGGATGACCAACACCGAATACCGCACGCATTTCAGTCTGTGGTGCCTGCTGGCCGCCCCGCTTCTGGCCGGAAACGACCTGAATGCCATGTCAGCCGAAACGCTCGAAATACTTGGGAACAAGGAAGCCATCGCCATCGATCAGGATCCGCTGGGAAAAGCTGCGGTTCCTGTCATTAAAAATGGTGACATCCAGGTTTGGGTCCGCGATCTGAAAGGCGGCTCAAAAGCTGTGGGCATCTTCAACCTGGGAGACTCAACTCAAAAAGGAACATTGAACTTCACCGATATAAAAGTGAGCGGCAAACAAAAGATCAGGGACTTGTGGCTTCACAAGGACCTGGGTAAATTCAAATCGGAATTCGGTTACGAAGTGCCTTCGCACGGGGTTGTTCTGTTGA
>CAZAVU010000069.1:3984-22851 GCA_964488805.1 uncultured Odoribacter sp.
ATGAATAAATCAATCATCTTATTGACGTGTTTTTTAATCGCTTTTCTCGGGAAAAGCAACATTGTTTTCAGTCAGAATTGCAAAACGCTGTTACCCGCGCCAGTGCAGGTAAAAAGCCTCGACGGTAATTTCCAACTGTCGTCAAAAACAAAGATTGTCGTTCCATCGGGGAATGCCGAAATCCGCGAACTTGCCGATTTGTTTGACGGGCAACTGGCTTCAATCACCGGTCAGAAACTGGAAATCAGCAACGCAAAAACGAAACAATCCATCGAGTTTAAATTGAACAGTCAGGCCAATCCCAGCCTGGGCAACGAAGGCTATTCGCTGAATGTCACTCCTCAGAATATCACGATCTCGGCCAATAAACCTGCCGGGTTGTTTTACGGCGCACAAACCCTGCTGCAACTGGTTCCTCCGGTAAAAGCCAATGGCCCGGTAGCTGTTGCCTGTGCCGACATCACCGACTTCCCGCGTTTCGGATGGCGCGGACTGATGCTGGACGTCAGCCGCCACTTTTTCACCAAAGACGAGGTAAAACGCTTCATCGACCAGATGGTGAAATACAAATACAACGTGTTCCACTGGCACCTGACCGACGACAACGGATGGCGGATCGAAATCAAAGCATACCCCAAACTCACCAGTGTTGGCGCCTGGAGCGTGTTCCGCACCGGACGTTATGGCGGCTTTGCTCCTGAAGAAGAAGGGGAACCTGCTACTTATGGCGGTTTTTACACCCAGGATGATATCCGCGAAGTTGTGAAATATGCAGCCGAACGTTTCGTGACCATTGTTCCCGAAATAGATGTTCCGGCTCACAGCAAAGCTGTTTTGGCAGCTTATCCTGAAGTTTCCTGCTCAGGAAAACCAACGACTGTTTCTGCAGGTACGAATAATGGAATTGGCGAAAATGTATTTTGCGTAGGCAACGAGCAAAATTTCAAGATGCTGGATGTCATCTTTGGCGAATTGGCATCACTTTTCCCCGGCGAATACATTCACATTGGAGGTGATGAAGCCAACCGCGAATTCTGGAAGAATTGTCCGAAATGCCAGCAGCGCATGAAAGACGAAAACATAAAGAACCTGCCTGAGTTGCAGAGTTACTTCACCCGGAGAGTTGGAAAGATCATCTCATCGAAAGGGAAAAAGACGATTGGCTGGGACGAGATCCTGGAAGGTGGTTTGGCTCCCGAAGCTTCGGTAATGTCGTGGAGAGGCCTTGATGGCGCTATTGCTGCTGCAAAAGCCGGGCATACGGCTGTTATGTCGCCAACCTCGTTCTGCTACCTGGATTATTTGCAGGGCGAAAAAAATATCGAGAGGAACTCGTTCGGTTTCCTTCGGGCCAAACGGATTTACGAATTTGAACCGGTCCCCGATGGTGTAGATCCTAAGTTTATTTTAGGTGGACAAGGAAACGTTTGGGGCGAGTTTATCCCGAACTATCGCAGGGTCGAATACATGACCTGGCCCCGCGCCCTGGTGCTTTCCGAAATTCTGTGGTCGCCAAAAACTGTTCGTAGCTGGGACGAGTTCGTTCCCCGCATGGAAGCCCAGTTCCCGCGTTTCGACCAGGCTGAGGTAAATTACGCCACCAGTATTTACGATCCAGAGATTGCAATGGTCAAAGCAGCAGAAGGAGATTACCGGATTGTCTTCACCCCCGAAATCAAAGGGCTGGATGTTTTCTACACCTTCGATTGCACCTTCCCCGATAAGTTCTCGGCCAAATACGATGGCAACCCGATCAAGACTCCGAAAGGATCATCCGAAATCTGGGCCATTACCTACCGCGATGGCAAACCAATTGGCCGTTTGCTGGTAATCACATTTGACGAACTGAAAGGCCGGTTGTAATATTCATTTACTCACCCCGAAGCCCGATAAAACGGTCTTTTCCCCTCTCTACAGGTAGAGAGGGGGCAGAACACCGTAGGGGTGATAGGGGTGAGTCAAGATTATATACAACATCTTTTCGTTCTTATTACTTGAATGAACGATCAAACAAAAACTCAAGAATATGAAGAAACACATTCCCATGCTGGCAATTTCTTTCCTCTCTTTGGCAATAACAACATCCATTGTCATGGCCAAAATCCCCTCAAAAACACCTGATTGCAGGCATGGGAGTGTTTCTCTTGCTTCAGAACAAACCATTGCCAAACTTGGGGTCAGCGAAAACCGGTTAACCAACCTGAACCTGGGTGGCTACGTGGGCAAGATCCTGGCGGCCAACGAAAAATCATGGTTGCAGAATGTACTTAAAGATAATCCCAACCTGTTTGAAGCATTTGCCCATCCTGAAACCAATACCCTGTTCAAAACCATGTGGCACGGCGAGTTTCCGGGGAAAATACTTACCGGGATGGCCCAAACCTACCGGGCCTTTCGCAATCCGCAAACGCTGGAAGCCGGGAATCAAATGGTTCAGCTCTTTAAAAAGGTTCAGGAAGCCGACGGATATCTGGGGCCGTGGTCAAAAAGTAGCCGGTTCAACGGAAATAAAGACAAATGGGATACCTGGGGCCACTATCACTGCATCTATGGACTGTTGCAATGGTATAAACTAACTGGCAACAAAGACGCGCTGGATGTTGCGGTCAAAGCCGCCGACTGCATTTACAATTACTTCATTACCGGCCAACAGACATTGGCTTCGCAAAACTGGGCGGAGTGTAATTTTGCCGTCAGCCACGCTTTCGCACTTTTGTATCAGGAAACCGGGAACAAAAAGTACCTGGAAGCAAGCGAGTATATCATTCAAAAAGAATGGAAGCTCCCCTACGATGATTTTTATACCAAACGAACACTGGCTTGCGACTGGCTCACGGCAGCAGCCGAAGGAAAAGCCTTCCATCAGTCGAACCAGCCCAGATGGGAAAGCCTGCACACGTTGGAGACCCTCGCTCCTCTTTATCAGATTACGAAAAATCAGGAATATTACAACGATCTGGAGCATTTCTGGTGGGGCATCGTGCAAAACGACAGGCACAACTTCGGCGGCTTCGGAACGGGCGAAGGCTCTACCGGCGATCTATACGGGCACGGCAGCGAAACCTGCAATACCATTGCCTGGATGGCTTACTCGACCGAGTACCTGAAGGTTAGCAAAAAATCATACGTGGCCGATGAGCTTGAACTCTCCTATTACAATGCCTCCCTGGGCAGCCTTCTGGGAGACCATGATTTTACCTACATGAACAATTCAGACGGAACCCGGGAATCAGCTCTAATCACGCTTGCCAATCATGGATTTGAAGGAGGCAAGGAACTGAGCTGCTGCCAGGCCAACGGGAACCGCGGTATCAGCCAGATCACCGAATGGGCGGTGCTGACCGATAAGGAAAACCTGTACCTGAATTATTACGGGGCATCGAATGCCGAGGCCCAAACACCCAAGGGAACCGCCGTCAAAATACTTCAGGAAACCGACTATCCGGCGAACGGAACGGTTAAAATAACCCTCAGTCTGGCTAAAAGCGAACAATTCAGGCTGAACCTGCGCATCCCTTGCTGGTCGGCAGGCACAACGGTCAAGGTTAACGGGAAAGTTCAAAAGAACGTGGTGCCGGGCACTTACTGTGTTATTGACCGCAAGTGGAAATCCGGAGATGTCATTGACGTCCAGTTCGACATGTCGATCCATTTCTGGGCTGGCGAAGGCCAATGTTCGCACAAGACATCTGTCTATTACGGACCTGTCCTGCTGGCAATTGATGCGGATGCGGCCACAGCTTCCGGCCTGAAACTGGATGCTTCGGCTCTGAAAAAAATCGTTTTTAAGGAGAACGGAAACTTTTGGTTTTACGGGTTGACCCAAACAACCGACGGAAAGGAAGTCGCGCTGGTTGACTATTCGAGTGCCGGAGATCGCGGCGAGCAATACACAACCTGGCTCACCATAGTCCCCGAAGTGCCAGTATCCCCTGTTGTAAAGGGGAATAACCCAATCTGGAACAATCGTTTTAATGAGAAATAACATTTTCAACACAACCATGAATAGAATAACAAGAAGTCTGTTTGTTTTGCTGCTGGTCAGCGGATGTATGAACGTTTTCGGGAAAGGAAAGATCCCGGCTTCCGGCCTGCCGGATCAGAATAAATGGATCAGCAATTGTTCGCCGGTGCTGACCGATGAAGCTTCGATGTACGGGATTCATCCGGCCCCGCTGTTCCGTCGCGAATTTGTGGTGGAGGCGGCCAAAATCCGTAAAGCAACGCTTTACATCACTGCTGCCGGTTATTACAAGGCCAGCCTGAATGGCGAACGAATCGGCGATATTTATCTCGATCCGGCCTGGACAACCTTCAGCAAACGAATATACTACACCACATACGACCTGACGGCCAGCCTGAAAAAAGGAGCCAATTGTCTGGGCGTTACGCTTGGAAACGGCTTTTACAATCCGCTTCCGTTGCGCCTGTGGGGCGACAAAAACCTGCGAAATGCCCTTCCAACCGGCATTCCAACATTTACAGCCCGGCTGGTTGTGGAATATGCCAACGGAAAAACGGCCGAGATTTCGACCGATGGCGACTGGAAATTTGCATCTGGTCCGGTCCTGAAAAACAACGTGTACATCGGCGAATGGTACGATGCCCGGAACGAACTTTCCGGATGGGATAAACCTGGTTTTCAGGCTTCAGGCTGGAAGAGCGCCTGCATTCTGAATTCACCGACAGAAAAGATTCAGTCTTGCTTTTTCCCTCCGGTGAAGATTACCGACACATTCTCGCCTGTCAGGATTTCATCTCCGGCCAAAGGTGTTTACATGGCCGACATGGGAACCAACTTTGCCGGAATTTATAAAATCAGGATGAAAGGGAATTTGGGTGATACCATCACTCTTCGGTTTGGCGAACGGCTTTACGATAACGAAAGTTTAAATCCGATGACCACCGTTTGCGGACAAATAAAAGGTAAAGGAATTGGAGGTCCCGGAGCTCCCGACATTGCCTGGCAGACGGATACCTATGTGTTCGGGAAAACCGGTGAGGTCTGGTATTCGCCCGATTTCACCTTCCACACGTTTCGTTACATGGAAATCAAAGGGTTGAACTACGCACCTCAAGTTTCCGACATTCAGGGAATGGCCCTGAACTCGGCAGTTGACGAGTGCAATCATTTCGAATGTTCTTCGGAACTCTTGAATTCGATTCAGAAAATAACTACCCGCACCTTTAAAGCAAACCTGGTCAGCGTTCAGTCTGACTGTCCGGGACGTGAACGCTTTGGGTATGGCGGCGACATCAACGCGGTTTCCGAGTCGTTTATGTACAATTTCGACATGCACGGGTTTTACCGGAAAACCATTTACGATTGGGTGGATGCGATGAATGATTCGATATTCATTGATACAGCTCCTTATGTGGGGATTAAATTCTGTGGGATAAGCTGGGAATCAGCCTTCCTGATGCTTCAGAACGATCTTCTGGTGTACTATGGCGATACCGGAATTGTCAAAGAACTATACAACCTCGACCTGAAGTGGATGCAAAAAGTGGCTCGTCTTCATCCTGAAAACATGGTTGAAAAAGGGTTGGGCGACCATGAATCGCTGACGCCTGTTCCCGTTCGGGTTACCGGCACCGGCCATTACCTGAAGGCTGCGGGAATCATGAAAAAATTCGCAGCGCTGATGGGCGATCGCACCAACGAAAAGAAATTTGCCGAACTGGAAACCTCGATCCGAAATAAAATGCAGAAGGAGCTTTGGAACGTTTCGGATGGCCGGAATGAAAAACTGAACAAGCAAACGCTGTTCTCGTCGCTGTTGTATTCGGGCGTTGTTCCTGAAAATGAAAAACCGGCCGCTGTTGATTCACTGCTGGCTTCGATTAAAAACGGGGTCAACAATCATTTTACCACCGGGATTTTCGGCACCAAATACATTCTCGAAGCTTTGTCGCAGAATGGATTGACCCAGCAAGTATTCGACATTGTGAACAGCCGTGAATTTCCGGGCTGGGGCTTTATGATCGATCGCGGAGCCACAACCCTGTGGGAAACCTGGAGAGAAAGCGACAATGTGTATTCCAATTGCCATCCCATGTTCGGAAGTGTTTCCGAATGGTTTTACCGTTGGCTGGGCGGGATTCGGCAGGATGAAAATTCCACGGGATTTAAGAAATTTTGCATTAACCCGCAGACTCCGGAAGGGCTGACCTACGTGAAAACATCGTACAAAACACCCTTCGGCTACATCCGGTCCGACTGGGAGAAAACGGCCTCGGGAGGAACTAAGTATACGATTACAGTTCCGAAAGGAACCAAAGCCCTTTTCAAAACCAAACTGGGCAAAGGCGAAACTATCGAAATACTTTGTGGCGCGAAAAAGGTAACCACCAGCGAAACAGACCGCAAGAACGGCTGTTTGGAAAAAGAACTGGCTGCCGGAAATTACATCATTACGAAAAAGTAGTTTTTTTAAATAGAAACAGCAAATAACCGGGGCGAAACGACTGGCGCTGGTTCCGGTTTTTTTGGACTGCACCTTGTTTTAGGTTCATTGCAAGCTTTTTTTGATTTAGGTAAGATGAAACTCGCATGTTGCTGAAAAATACAGACATCAACGTTTGTAAACATCACAACATGTTTGTTTCATCGGTTTTCTATTCAGATTATTCCTGAACTATTGGTTACAAAACCACAAGATTCATCATTTATAATTAGGACGGATTCTGGACCCCGTCTCATTCAAACAAACATTTAAACGATTTCTGAAATTTATGAATTCAAACAGAACTTTTAGATTCAGTTTTGCGAGTCGATTACAATGGCTGAAAGTTGGAGGATTAGGACTGTGTTTGGCCTTTGCTTCCTGTGCGCAGGCCGGTCGGCCTGGTAAAACACCATTACCGGCAGGCTTCAGCCAGATTCAGGTACAAGGCGAGTTGTACCAGCGGGCCATGAAAAACTTCGATCGTCTTGAAACCGACATATACTATCCTGAAAATGTTTTCCCTTTGAAGCATCACCCCTCTTCGGCTGGCTGGCCCGGCGATAAGGAAGGACGTACCATGCTGGGACTCGTGCTCGAAGCCCAGGCAACGCACCGGACTCCGGTATATTTAGAGGAAATGATCCGCATTCTCCCCCAAAAGCTGAATAAAAAAGGCTACATGGGACCTGTTCAGCAAGATACAATCGACGAGCAGCAACTTTCGGGACATGGCTGGCTGTTGCGCGCCCTGTGCGAGTATTACCAATGGAAGAAAGACCCGAAAGTAAAAACATACATCCAGGGAATCATCAGCAATCTGGCGTTGCCAACGGCCGGGCATCACCGGAATTACCCGATAAAACCGGCGGAACGTGTGGCCGGAACCGGCGGCATGTCTGGCTCTTCGGCCAACGTGGTAAATGGCTGGAAACTTTCGACCGACGTGGGCTGCGATTTCATCTTCATGGACGGCGTGGTTCAGGCCTACGGACTGTTTCCATCAAAAGAACAGAAAGCTTTGATTGAAGAGATGATCAACCGGTTCTTCGAAATGGACCTGGTTGGAATGAAAGCTCAGACCCACGCGACCCTCACCGGCCTGCGCGCGGTCATGCGGTATTACGAAATTACCGGACAAAAAGACTTGTTGCCTGAAGTTGAGAAACGCTACCAGATTTACCGGGAACAGGGAATGACCGAAAACTATGAGAATTTCAACTGGTTTGAGCGCCCGGAATGGACCGAACCCTGCGCCATCGTCGATTCGTACCTGCTGGCCACACAGTTGTGGCAGCATACCCAGTCGCCCAAATACCTGGAAGATGCCCAACTGATTTATTACAATGCCATTGGACACACCCAGCGGGTCAACGGCGGATTTGGCTGCGACAACTGCCCCGGTCCAAATGAAAATACCGTTTCGGTTAAAGCCGAGGAAGCATTCTGGTGCTGCACCATGCGCGGAGGCGAAGGTTTGGCTAAAGCTATTCAATACAGCTATTTTGTGCAGGGCGACACCCTGATTATTCCGTCGTTCAACACCGGATCGGTCAATTTTAACCTGAAAAACAACCCGGTAACAATCAGCCAGCAAACCAGCTATCCGTTCGGCAACACGGTAAGCCTGGCGGTTGAGAACCTAAAGAAACCAACCCAACTGACCCTGAAATTTTTTGCACCCTCATGGGTAAGCGATCCGGCAATCACCATCAACCAGAAACCGGTAAAATTCAGGATTCAGAACAAGTTCGCTGTGGTATCTGCAACGGTTCAACCTGGCGACAAAATAGACTATTCGTTCACTCTGAAATCCGGGACTGAAGGCGTTGTCAATGCGACTCATACTCCAGCCGGAGAGTTCCGTTTGTTTTATGGCCCATTGCTGCTGGGTTACGAGGGCGAATCGGAAATCACGGTTCCTCAAAAAGCAGAAGTGGTAAAAAACAACAATGAACAGTTTCAAATCAAAGGGACCTCGATCAGCCTTTCACCGGTTTACCATTTGATGGATGCCAAAGTGAGCCAAAACGGGTATCGAAAACAAATCCTTTTCAGGGAAACCGGCAAGTAAAATCAACCTATAAAACCTAAACCCAATGTCGTCAGGAAAGAAAATACGCGAATCGTTACCAGGCATTCTGAATAAACTCAGTTTGCTCATGATCAGTTTATTGCTG
This sequence comes from uncultured Odoribacter sp., assembly GCA_964488805.1. GTDB lineage: Bacteria > Bacteroidota > Bacteroidia > Bacteroidales > Prolixibacteraceae > Aquipluma. The sequence goes on from CAZAVU010000069.1 coordinate 12,611, forward strand.
ACTATCGGAAGTTCTTCCCTGTCGTGCAAGGACAATTCGCAGGAAGATCCACCCACAGTGGTTGTTCCTGTAAATAAATACCTGAGTTTTAAGTCATCGACCGAAAACCAGATCCAGGTTTCGCAGAAAGCCACGGCGCAATACGAATTGACGACCACCGGTGAAGACCCGTACGTTTCGCTGAATTCGCTGACCAGGGCCAATCCTTCCGACCAGATGGTTTTCACTTTCGAATACCAAAGCACCAAAGAAATCAGCAGTTTGCAGTTCTTTTTCGCGGCACCGGTTTCCGAAGATCGTTCTTTTAAAACAGCCAGTCTTCCGGCAGTCTCAACATGGACAACCTATTCGGTCGATATGGGCGAATACATCAAACAGTTCAACTGGGGAGGCGTTGGAAATTACCTGCGCCTCGATTTTGGAAACCAGTCGGGCGTGGTAATTCAGATCCGCAACATGCAATTCCGTGTCCGCAATGCCGAAGAAGCCGCGCTGGCCAAAGCCCGCGAAGACCAGATTGCTTATGACCTTTTGCTCGAATCGAATATAAAAAGATACCTTGTAGCCAGCTTTAGTTCACATGTTACTGAGGTTAAAGTCAACGCTTCAACGGTCAGTATCAAGGGAAACTATTCAGGCGACGGGAAATTCAGCCTTTGCGAAGTGACGCCTTACGATCAATTGACCCAGATTGCCAAATTTCAGAACACAACGGCGCTCAGCAGCCCTTCGTTCTCGGTTGATCTCGACCGGTTTGTGACCCGCGACGGGTTTAAATACGACCGGGCCTTGTCGAAATGGGCAATTGCCAAAACCGGAGCAACTTCCGACGAAATTGTTTCCTCTGCCCGCTATGCCGACCAGATCCCGGCTTCCCAAAACCTTCAGGCACAGAAACCATCAGGACGAAAAGGCCTGGGCGGTTTCGCTGCCGGACGCGGTTTCCAGACCGACCTGGACGACCTGCACATCACCAGCGCCACCGTCAACATTGCTTTTACCGAATTCATGTACCTGCAACCGCGATCCAATGCGATTGCGCATACCTATGGCGACAAAACCTACTATTTCGATCAGACAAGGGTTGGGGCGCTCGACAAGACGCTGCAAACCACCCAGTCGAAAAACATTGTGGTTGCGGCCATCATTCTGGTACAGAAAGCCGTTCATTGTGCAGATCCTGAGATTGGGAAACTGCTCCAGCATCCGAATTACACGTCCGACGGCATTTATACCATGCCCAACATGACCACCGCCGAAAGCCTGAACTGCTACGCTGCTGCGCTCGATTTTCTGGCCAGCCGCTATTGCCGCAGCGACAATGCTTACGGGCGCATTCACCACTGGATCATGCACAACGAAGTGGACGCCGGGCTTTCGTGGACCAACATGGGCGACAAACCAATGGTGGTTTATACCGATACGTACATCAAATCGATGAGGCTTTGCTACAACATTGCCCGGAAATACGATGCCAGCAGTGAGGTGTTTGGCTCTTTCACACACTCCTGGGCGCAGTCCGTCGGTTCGAAATATTATGCCACCAAAGACATGCTGAAAACCATTCAGGATTATTGCAATGCCGAAGGCGATTTTCAATGGGCCGTGGCTTATCACCCTTATCCTGAAAACCTGTTTGAACCCAAAACCTGGAACGATGCCAACGCCACTTTCAGCATGAGTTCGGCATTGGTCACCTTCAAAAACCTGGAAGTACTGGATGCCTGGATCAAGAAGCCGGAAAATAAATACAAAGGCACCATCAAACGGACACTCTGGCTGTCGGAAAACGGAACCAATTCGAAGACCTACGGCGATCAGGATATGAAAGAACAGGCGGCAGGATTTGCCTACACCTGGAAAAAGATAAAGAACCTTGATGGAATCGACGCTTTCCAATGGCACAACTGGATTGATAACCGGCTGGAAGATGGTTTGCGGATCGGCTTGCGCCGCTTCCCCGACGACACCACCGACCCGGGAGGCAAAAAACCAGTGTGGTATGTGTATCAGGCAGCCGATACCGATCAGGAAAACAGCGTTTTTGACCCTTACAAGTCAATCATCGGCATCAGCAACTGGAGCGAAGTCATACATACAGTTCAATAAATCAGCTCATGATCATGAAGTCAACATTTTTAATAACCGCATTGGTGATTCTTTTGACATCCCCGATTTTCGGGAACGATGGTATTTACCTGAACCGGGGAGGCCTGTTTTATCCGGTCAACGAGACTAAAATAACTTTGGAAAAGGAAAGCCTCTCCTTCACGGTTCGGGACAAAGTTGCCCAGGTTGACATTCTGTTTGAGTTCAACAATCCGGAAAACGAAGAGCGAAAGTTGCTGGTTGGTTTTCAGGCACCAACAGCAACAGGCGATGTATCCGATGAAACCAGCAACAAAAATCAGATTTCAAACTTCAGGATTTTAAAAGACGGCGAACTACTGCCCTATCAGCTAAAAGCTGCCGGATGTGCCGATTGTGAACTGAAAGACCCCAAAGATTTCCATTTTTCGCAAGGAAATACGGGCGTGTTTGTTTACCTGTTCGAAATGACATTTAAACCGGGTATCAACAAGGTTAACCACAGCTATTCGTTTCCGGCCAGCACCAATGTGGCATTCAACCAAATCTACAAATACATTCTGACAACCGGCGCAAATTGGGCCAATGGGAAGATTAACGATCTGACTGTAAGTATGGATATGGGAACCAACAACTACTTCTATGTTCATGACATATTCGGGTCCAGAGCCAATTGGTCAGTCATCGGCGTCGGAAAAGTAACCAATCAGAAGTTTAACCATTTTGACGCTGATTCCTGCCGGATGGTTAGGATCCTTTCAGGAAGATTACAAATCGAGGTCAGGGATTTTTCCCCGACAAAGAACATTGAATTCGGGATCATCAATGAAGATTCATTCATCAACAATATAACCGACTTTTCCAAAATTAAAACCGGGAAAGTGCTGGAACTTACTCGTCTGAATCCCAAACGTACTTATTCCCGTGAAGAATTGCGGTTGCTGCGGAACACCATCTATGCTCAACATGGTTACATCTTCAAGGACAAGGATTTACGCGACTACTTTTCACAATTCGAATGGTATTTGCCGGATCCGAACCTGACCATGGAGCAAATCGTGTTAACTGAAAGAGAAAAACTATTTGTTGATGAGATACTGAAGAAGGAAAAAGAATAACGGGAATTCAAGGAATGAGAATATTATTTTTTTTGACTTTCCCGTCCCCATCAGACTTTTCCGCTCTCTTTTAAAGAAAGGGGAAAAACAGATACGAAACCAACGAAAAAAGATAAACCATGATCAACAAAAAACTTATCCAATCAATTGCAGCAGCGACAATCGTCAGCTTCTGCACCACACAATCGCCTGCTCAGCCGGTCGAACCCGATCAGTGGGCTGCAACCGACGCCCTTGGTCGCAAAGTGCGCGAATACCGCGACGCCAGCAACAAGAAACAAGACAAGTTCGTTGCCATCTTTTACTGGACCTGGCACCAGGGCAACGACGACAAAACTTATCCGGTGAAAAACATCACCGAAATTGTCCGGAAATATCCCGAAGCCATGAAAGATTACCATCACCCGGCTTGGGGTAACAAACAACCTGGGTTCTTCTTCTGGGAACAACCTTTGCTGGGCTATTACAAAACCACCGATCCGTGGGTGTTGCGCAAACATGCCGAAATGCTTGCCGATGCTGGCGTTGACGCGGTGTTTTTTGATTGCACCAATGGCGATATTACCTGGAAAGAGTCGTACGAAGCTTTGCTAAAAACCTGGGACCAGGCACAAAAAGACGGGGTAAATACACCTAAAATTGCCTATATGTTGCCATTTGGTCCAGCCCCGCATTCTCTGGTCTCACTTCGTCAGTTATACCGCGATGTATATAAACCGGGACGCTATAAAAATCTTTGGTTTTTCTGGAAAGGCAAACCCTGCATCATGGGCTACCCCGATAACCTGACGGATTCTCCAGAAGACAAAGAGATTGCTGCTTTTTTCACCTTCCGGCCCGGACAACCCGACTATGTGAACGGTCCGACGCGTAACGACCAGTGGGGATGGCTCGAAAACTATCCGCAGCACGGCTATGTGAAAAGTGCCGATGGCAAGTTTGAACAAGTCACCGTGGGTATCGCCCAGAACGCCTGTCCGGAAACCAAAGGACATTGCAGCGCCTTCAACCTTCCCGGTTCTTTTGGCCGTAACTTCAGCCAGCGCAATGGTTTTGACCCACGTGTTGACGGATACCTCTACGGTTGGAATTTCATGGAACAATGGGACCGGGCTTTCGAACTCGACCCGGAACTGGTTTTTGTGACCGGTTGGAACGAATACACTGCCGGACAATGGTTGCCAAGAGATGGCTGGACCGGAAAGCCTTTCTCGTTTGTCGATCAGTTCGACTGGGAACACAGCCGCGACATTGAGCCCAACAAAGGCTGGGGCGACAAGGGCGATGTCTATTACCTTCAGTTGACCGATATGGTACGCAAATTCAAAGGGATGAAAGCTCCTGAAAAAGCCTCGGCGCCCAAAACCATCAAAATTGGCAAGGCCGACGGTTGGGCTGATGTGGCCCCCTACTTCGCCCATTACAAAGGAAATACCCTGCACCGCGACCACGAAGGTCGCTACGACCAATACTACAAAAACAATACAGGTCGCAATGATATTGTAGGGGCAAAAGTGGCCCGCGACGCCGAAAAAGTATATTTCTATGTGGAAACAGCCGAAGCGCTCACCCCACAAACCGACCGCAACTGGATGATGCTTTTCATCGATGCCGACCGCGATAAATCGACAGGCTGGAATGGCTATGATTTCATTGTAAACCGGGTCAATCCCAAGGGCAACAAAGCGGTGATTGAAAAAAATGTGGGCAATCGCTGGGAATGGGAACAGACCGCCGAAACCAAATTAGCAGTCAGCGGCAATAAGCTGGAACTGGAAATCCCCAGAAGCGTGCTGAACCTAGCCGGGAAGGCTGTCAACATCGAATTCAAATGGAACGACAATATGCAGGAAAACGGCAATATCATGGACTTCTACGTCAATGGCGATACCGCTCCGGGCGGACGTTTCAACTTTGTGTATTCAGAACTTTAAAAAAGACTTTAGCATTCCCTTTGAAAAACTAACAAATTAAACGGTGAAGACTTTACGAACGATATTTTGGGCTTCTGTTTTCCTTTCCTGTGCATTGTTCTCGTCAATGCAGGTTCAGGCACAACGCGATGTTTTATCACCCGGAATGTTCTCGTTGGCTAAAATTGAGGGAATCGTCGGACACAAATTGAAAAGTTGTGTGGACAACGGTGTTATGTCCAAAAATTATGAGTTGTATGCGAATGCTTTCAAAAACAAGCTCGATAACGGCGGTGGCTTTACCGGGGAGTTCTGGGGCAAATGGTTTACTTCCGCGGCTCTGGCCTATGCCTGGCAACCGTCAGCGGCCTATCGCGACATCCTCGATAAATCGGTAGCCGAACTGCTGAAAGCACAGGAAGCCGACGGACGGCTAAGCAGCTATTCAAGAGATAATGATTTTGGGGCATGGGATATCTGGGGCCGGAAATACGCACTACTAGGACTGATTGCCCATTACGACCAAACAGGCGACCAGAAATCATTGGAAGCTGCCTGCCGTGCCACGGATGCCCTCATCGAAATTGCCGGTCCGGGAAAGAAAAAACTCACGGAAACCGGACTTCAGATTATTGGATCCTTGTCTTCCTGCTCGGTTCTCGAACCGGTTGTACTCGTGTATCAACGGTCGGGCAATAAAAAGTATCTTGATTTTGCTCAATATCTTGTGAAACTCTGGAGTGAACCCAACAATTACAATCCCAAAGGCCTTCGCCTGATTGAAGATGCGCTGGACGGCATTGACCCGGTTCTTATTGCGGCTCCCAAAGGTTATGAAATGATGTCGTGCTACGAAGGGTTGTGCGAATTGTACCGTGTAACCGGAGAACGCCGGCTTTTGGATGCTGTGGTTCGGTTTGCGAAAAGTGTCCTGAAAAAAGAGATCATGATCGTTGGTTCCGGATCGAGTGGTGAATTGTGGTGCGATGGCGCCAACCGCCAGACCGAAATACTGGAGCAACCCATGGAAACCTGTGTGACCGTTACCTGGATGAAGCTGTGCTACCAGTTGCTGCAATTAACGGGTGATCCGATTTGGGCCGACAACCTGGAAATATCGCTTTACAATGCCTTGATGGGCGCAATGATTGACGACGGAAAATGGTGGGCTTACTTTTCATCGCTGATTGGCGAACGGATGCCTTCGCCCATGCAGGTTCCGGTTTGCGAGTCGAGCTGCTGCGTGGCCAATGGTCCGAGAGGCCTGTTGATCACTCCCGGATGGTCGGTTATGAAAGGAAAATCCGGACCGGTCATAAACCTGTACAGTCAAGGGAGCTGGACACAAAAGCTCAGCAATGGTTCAGAACTGAAAATCACCCAGGAAACCAATTATCCGGAAGATAAAGAAATTCTCATTCGGGTTGACCTTCCTGAACCCCGGAATTTCACAATGAGTCTTCGGATTCCCGCCTGGAATAAGCAAACCAGCATTTCAGTCAATGGCCAAACAATAGACTGCAAGCCTGGAACTTATGCCAAAATTGAGCGAGAATGGAAAAAGGGCGATCAGATACGGATGGAAATGGACCTTCGCGGACGAATCATCCACGCTCCGGGAAGCGTGAATGACCTGGCCATTATGCGCGGTCCGATTGTGCTGGCCCTTGATAACCGGATGGTTAAAAATGAAAATTATAACCTCTGGCTTTTGCCTCAGGGAACACCGTGGCAGAAAAAAGACGAATTGGGTGGTTTGAAATATGTATTACCCAAACCTGTTCAGGCAGCTAATTCTTCGGATCAATATGTAGAATTGACTCCCAGCTCTTCGAAACCCGCAGATGTATGGATGGCCTTCGAAGTTCCGTTCCTGTACAGGTACACGCACTTCTTCGATCACAAACAGATCAATCTGACGATGTGTGATTATGCTTCCGCCGGAAATCAGTACTCGGAGAAAAACCTGTTTCGGGTTTGGCTTCCACAACCTCTTTTCATGAATGACATTTTTCCTGAAAATACCTGGCAGATTTTATATCGCGAAGGAAATACAAGACCGATTGTTCCTCTAAAGAAATAAGATGAAAAAATATTCAGTCATTCTAATCCTGCTTCTTGCAAACCTGGCGGTTCAGTCGGCCACTATTGTGAACCTCCGGTGCGAATACCTGGTCAATCCGCTGAGCATCGATGTCGCATCGCCCCGACTAAGCTGGAACATTGCTTCATCAAAACGGGGCGACTATCAGCAGGCTTATCAGATCATCGTTTCTTCTTCGCCGGAGAAACTTTCCAAAGATCAGGGAGATATCTGGGATACCAAAAAACGCGATTCGGATCAGTCGGTTCAGGTTGAATACCAGGGGAAACCGCTCGTGTCGGGAACAAGCTATTTCTGGAAAGTACGGATTTGGGATGCCGACGGGAAACCATCAAAATGGAGCAACCCTGCCCAATGGACGATGGGTTTACTGAACAAACAGGCCTGGCAAAATGCCCGGTGGATCGCCTTCAAAAATGGGGAACAATGGTCCAGAGAATGGAAACAGCATAAAGATTCGGAACTGAACAATAGGCCTCCGGTACAATGGCCCAACACTTCGTGGCCCTGGAAAACCGGAAAGGACAGCACCATCTTCACTTTATATGAAATGGCAAATCCCCAATATGATCCGTCGCCTCTTTTCCGCAAAGAGTTTTCTGTCACTAAAAAACTTAGGTCTGCCTACCTATACATTTGCGGATTAGGATATTACGAAGCCTTCCTGAACGGTAAAAAAGTAGGTGATCATGTGCTCGATCCGGCCTGGACTAATTTCGATCAGCGTTCGTTGTATGCAACTTACGATGTGACCAAACAGCTTAGCCAGGGAAACAATGCGATCGGAATCATGCTGGGAAGAGGCCAATACAACCCGCTTTGCAACGACATCTGGGGACTGAGCAATTCTTCGTGGATCGACCAGCCCAAGGTGATTGCCTTGCTGCAAATGGAATATTCCGATGGCACAAAAACCTCGGTAATAACCGACGACACTTGGAAAACTTCGGGAGGACCGGTAGTGTACGACGATACCCGCCACGGTGAACTCTACGATGCCCGACTGGAACAAAAAGGCTGGAACAGCACCTCGTTTGATGCAATAAGCTGGAAAAATGCTTCGGAGGTGCAATGGAATGCCCGGCTGGAATCACAGATAATGCCCCCGGTTCGCTGTTTTGCGCCCCTGGCTCCTGTGAAATCCTATCCTAGAGGAAACGGAGAAACAATCTATAAGCTCGAAAAAAATATTTCAGGATGGGCCCGGGTGAAAGTCAGGGGAACTGCCGGGGCTAAAGTTTTGGTTGAATATTGCGAAACGCCTTCCGACAGCGAACTGGTGGCAAACCTGACCCCTTCGCGGTTTAAATATCAGGTAAAAGATAAATTTTACGCTTCTTTCTACGACAAAGGAGTTAATGTGCGTCAGCAAAACGGGTACATTCTCAAAGGCGGCGATCCGGAAACCTTCGAGTGCCACTTTTCCTACAAAGGGTTCCAGTTTATCCGGGTTTCAGCCGATCCGGGAGTGACGGTCGAGAAGGTAGAGGGTATTCCGGTGCATACCGATGTTGAGATGGCCGGGAATTTCACCTGTTCCAATCCGTTACTCAACCAGATTCAGCAAAACTCGGTAAACAGTCTGCTGAACAACTACCACAGCATTGCCACCGATTGCCCGCACCGCGAAAAACAAGGCTGGACCGCCGATAATTACATCTCAGCCCAGGCGGCAATGTACAATTTCAACATGGCCCTGTTTTATACCAAATGGCTGACCGATCTGGCCGGAACACAAAGCGAAGACGGAGGATTGACTTCTGTCGCGCCATCAACAAAATATGACATGGGCGTTTCAACAACCTGGCCTGCCGCGATTGTCCTGATTCCCCGGGACCTTTACGGGTTTTATGCCGATACCCGGCCAATGGCGGATAATTACGGTGTGATGCAGCGTTTTGCCCAAAGCAGTCTGAAAAGGCAGGTCAACGGCAAGCCCGAAATCATTAACGATGCGTTAGGCGATTGGGTTTCGCCGCTTATGGAACTCGACGACAATGCCCCTAGAAACAATACCATGGCGCCACCCGAAGGCCGGACTTTGTACGGAACCGCATCCCATTATCTGGTGGTAAAACAATTGGCCGAAATCAGCAAAATCCTGAAGAAAAATAGTGAAGAAAAAGATTTAAGCGAGTGGGGCAAACGCATCGCCGCGAATTTCAACAACGAATTTTTCGATCCGAAAGCCGGCATCTATCATGGAGAAGTATCCACTCCCTACCGGCAATCGGCCAATATCGTTCCGCTCGAATATGGATTGGTTCCCGAAGAAAAACAAGCCGAGGTGCTGAAGCATCTGGTTGAGGATCTCCATGCAAAGGGCGACCGGCTGTCGACCGGTTTTATGGGAACCCCCGCATTGATGGAATATCTTCCTGCGGTAGATCCTGAACTGGCCTATAAACTGGCTACACAGGAGAAATACCCGGGCTGGGGGTACATGATCCGACAGGGAGCTACTTCCATGTGGGAATCGTGGGACGGGTACGACTCACGCAACCACACTCCGTTTTGCATGATCAGCGCATACTTTTATAAATATCTCGCTGGAATACAGTACGACCGCAATGTTCCCGGATTTAAACACATCATCATCAACCCGTCGGTGGTTGGCGACCTGAATTCGGTGATGGCCTGGCACGACTGCCTGTACGGACGCATTGAAAGCAACTGGAAACGTGAAAACGGGGAACTGACGATGCGAATTTCTATTCCGGTCAATACCACTGCAACTGTTTATGTTCCGGCAAAATCAGTTTCCGAAGTCTCCGAATCGGGAAAGCCTGCGACAAAAGCCTGCGGGGTCGGGTTTTTAGGAATGGAAAACGGGAAAGCTGTTTTCAATGTCAAATCGGGGAAATACATATTCCAATCAAAGAAATCAAACTAATATTCAGCCCATTATCCAAAACATGAATAAAAGAATCCTACTATTTTTTCTGACCGTTTTCTTTTTTACACAGGCATTTGCAGCCACCACAGAATTCGGAAGAAGCAACAATTTCAATTCCGACT
>CAZAVU010000070.1:0-22635 GCA_964488805.1 uncultured Odoribacter sp.
CGTTCAGGTACTGGTCAACTTCTTCGAAATATTTTGAATCTCGTAACATAATGTTGAATTTTAGCACGTTAACTTTCATTATCTGCATAAAAATGTCACAGATAACAGTTATATTTTTTGTAAGTATTCTGGTTTTACTGTCTTTTCTTGTAAGGGATTGGCACAATTATACTCTCCTGCATATTTTTGACCTGAGTCATACACACCAATCGTTTCAAGAACAAACCCTAGACGACAGATTTTAGAAGAATTACTTTTGTTGTTTAGTCCAGCGGAGCGTAAGCATCTTCAGATTTTCCACCCTTTACTAAAGAAAGTTCTTCAGCGGTTAGCACGTCGAAAGAAAATAAATCCAGATTTTTTGTTTCGTTGTTGGCAAATAAAGTTTTCATTGTTTTTTGGTTTTAGATGACAGATTAAAAATTGACTTTTAATACATGAAACATTAGTCTAGAGGAGCGTAAGCATCTTCAGATTTGCCACCTTTTACCAAAGAAAGTTCTTCAGCTGTTAATGCGTCGAAAGAGAAAGAATCAAAATTTTTTGTTTCGTTGTTAGCAAATAAAGTTTTCATTACTTTTGGTTTTAATGATTAATACTAGTTCTTTAATTATCCTTTGTTCGATGGTTTATTCCCCAAAAGGATAAAAGGTAACCCCCCTTTTGAAAAAAAATGAGAAAATTTTACTTGCTGCTGTTAAGTGTTTGATTTTTAGTATTGAGTAACTGTGTGTTTGAAATGAAAAAAATACTTTGCCTGGTCATATTGATTTTTCTTTTCTTTTTTCTGAGAGCTCAGAACATTAAAATTTCTGTTCAGGATAGTCTGTTGTCGTTAAAACTTCAGAAAGATGGAATTACATCAGGGCGGCTTGGAGATTTTGAAAATGCGCTATACAATTTTGAACAATTGTATAAGCTGAGGGAAAAAGTTTATGGGACTAATAGTTATCGATTGGCATCTCCATTAATCAATATTGGGATTCAATATAAAAATTTAGGAAATCTTGATGAGGCGATAGAAGCTTATAAGGGAGCAGAAAAATTGTATGTTGCTGAGTTTGGTGATAGTTATGTTGTTCTGGGAACCATATTTATAAATTTAGGAAATATATTAAGTCAACGGGGCGATTATAGTGAGGCTTTAGAATATCACCGAAATGCTTATCGTATTTTGCAGAAAGAAAAGGAAAAGTTTAATGATCTTTTTCAAACATCAAATTATAATATTGCCGAAACCCAATTAAAGTTAGGGCACAATAAAGAGGCTATCCAATTTGCCCAGGCTAATATTAAAACAACCTTGCCGCGTTTAAAACCCCGTTTTTATGATTTGATTGCATTGGGATATCGCAATGAAGGTGAACTTGAGCTCGCGGAGAAATACTATCTGGAATCGATAAAGAGCTGGATTGAATTGTACGGAGAGGGGAATATAGAATTGGCCTCGGAATATCTGGCGTATTCGTCGTTTTTGATTTCGCAAAAGAAATATGAAAAATCGCTGTTGTATTCCGGGAAAGCCGAAGCTATTGTGCTGAAATATTATGGGGAGAAAAGTGCTGCATACGCCGAGGTTCAGGCAAATTTCGGGGATTATTATTACATGAGAAATTCTGAAGCCCGGCAGATTGATGATTTTCGTATGCAAAGGAAATCCAACCTTACCCAGGCTATTCAATATTATCAGAAATCGATTGTTGCCCTGGTCGATTCGTTTCATACGAATAACCCATTTGTCGATCCTCCTATTAAAAATGTGATTTCCGAGATCCAGTTGGTTGAGGTTTTTAAAAAGAAAGCCCTGGCCATGGAGAAACTGGCCGATATTTATTTGTCGGAATTCAATTTTGAAAATTCACGTAAATATTTCGAGGCAAGCCTGAATTCATTGTCTAAATCAATCCAGTTGATCCATCGATTACAGGTTGGTTTCGAAAATGAAGACAGTAAATATTTTCTTTCGCAGAACCAGGAATCAACATTTTATGAGGCTGTGAAAATCGCGTATAAATTATATCATCAGACACATAAGGATGAATATCTTAATCTTGCATTTGAGTTCTCGGAAAGGAGTAAAGCTTCTAATTTGCTGGCTTCGGTAAAGGATACCAAAGCTAAAGAATTCGGCGGCATCCCCGATTCGTTGCTAAAACGAGAAAACTATTTGAAAAACAATATTGCCAATTACACTTCAATGTTGTTTGAAGAAAACCATTCGGAGAAGCCCGATTCTCAGAAGGTAAATCTCTACTCTGCCAAAATATTCAAGTTCAATGAAGAGTATAATAAGCTGATCGATTCCTTTGAAAAAGCATATCCACAATATTATGCTTTTAAATATGAAAACCGGGTTATTGGGGTCGATGAAATCAAATCGAAGTTGAATGGCCGGCAGGCGCTGGTTGAATACTTTGTAAAAGAACCTGAAGGAAGGGAAGATGTTGGCGAATTATACCGGTTCGTGATAACCAATGATTCGGCTAATTTTTCGATGGAGAATATCGATTATACCTATGTTGACAATATTCAGACGATTCATGACTTCCTGACCAGTCCCGATTTCATTTATACACGGAAGAAGGATTATATCCGTTACTCATTGTCGGCCTATAACTTATATAAAAGACTTTTAAAACCGGTTGCCCGGGGGATTCGTGGTAAAGATCTTACAGTTATTCCGGATGATAAACTATCCTACGTCCCGTTTGATGCATTATTGTCGCAGATGCCCGATACAAGCGTTATGAATTTCAGGGACCTGAGATACCTGATTCGTGACTATGCTATAAATTACAGTTATTCAGGAACTCTGTTGTACGATTATTTTGCACAGCATAAACGCGCTTCAAAGAGCATGATTGTATTTGCGCCCCAATATGATGTGAATAATCCATATATCGATCCTGAAAGTTCAAAAAGATACTTTTTAAGCCCGTTGCCCGGCGCAAAAGAAGAAGTTAAAGGTATTTCCAGGTATATCAGGGCTGATTCTTTTGTTGATCAATTGGCACAAGAGCAGGCGTTTAAAGATAAAGTGGAAGAATATGATATTCTGCATTTGGCCATGCACACCATTATTAACGATAGTGTGCCTATGTTTTCGAAGTTGATTTTTTCCAGGCCTGATCAGAAATCGGACGATGATGGGTATTTAAATACCTATGAAATTTACAACATGAAGCTGAATGCAAGGCTTGCTGTGTTAAGTGCATGTGAAACAGGTACTGGTAAACTGGCCCGTGGCGAAGGGGTGATGAGTATGGCCCGTGGATTTATTTATGCTGGTTGCCCGTCGATTGTGATGACTTTATGGCAGGTAGAAGATAAGTCAGGAGCCCAGATTATGGCTGATTTTTATTCGTTTCTGGCAAAAGGCAAGCGAAAGGATGCTGCATTGCGAATGGCAAAACTGAAACATCTTGATTCATCTGACCCATTGACTGCTCATCCTCATTACTGGCTTGGTTATGTGAATGTTGGCAATCCTGAGCCTTTGTATGTAAGCAAGAATATTTACTTTTTTGTATTTATTTTAATTGGTGCAGTTTTGTTCTTTTGCGATTGGTATTTCAGAAAAAGGCCCCGTAAAAAACGAGGCCGATATAATGATTAGTGTTCTCCTTTCAAAATCTTCTTGTATTCAAGATCTTGCTTGATACTCTTTATCAGGTATTCCTTGCATTTGAACTTCCGCTTTTTGGCGTATTTTTCACTTTTAAACCCCATGATTTGAGCAATGTTCTTGAGCGGAACTTTATCAAAATACAACTGCAACACTTTCTGGCAATCGGTGCCCATATTCGTAAAGTGCTTTTGATAGAGCCGGTATCTTTCGTTCAGGTCAACTACCTTTTCCAGGGCATCATCGTAAAGATCTTCGTTATATTCGTGATTGTCTTTTATCTTTTCTTTTTCAGCCTTCCGTTTCTCCAGTTGTTTGAGCCACAAAAAACGGCATACCGAATACAGATAAGTTTCGAAGCCGCAATCCAGAACCAAATCATTTGCTTTTAGTTTTCTGTAGATAATAATGATTGCTTCCTGGAAAACATCATTGGCATCGTCATCGTCGCCATTATTCTTTTTGATGAAATAATTTATTTTGGAATAGAAATTCTTATAAATGTATTGCAGGACAATCGTATCATTTCTAAGAATACCATTTAAAAGCTCAAGGTTTGAATAATCAATCATCGCAAAAGAATAATCGTTAAAAGCTCAATTTTAGCTGGACTTGTGAATTTCATCAAAGCATAAAAATCCATATAAATTACCGAAAAAGCAAATAAATTAAATCGATTTTCGATCAAAAATCAGTAAGGGAAAAGCATTTCCCGGTTGTTGGTCGTTTTTTTTATCCCGTGCTTCATACGGAGTCGTTCTTTTTAATGCCCGATTATGCCGATTTTTGAGGTATGTAGATGTCAGATTGAATTTTGATGAAAGAAACAAAGGTATTAAAAGTAAAAAAGGTAGAACCTCTGTTCTACCTTCTCTCTCTTAAACTAACTAACCTAACTAAACCTAAACTTATGAAAAAAAATGTATGACAAATTTAGGCTTTCGAATTCAAAAATTGCGAAAATAATTGTTAAATCATGTTAAAGTTACTGTGTTGCCAGTGTTAATTATTTGTTACTGAGCTACGAACTTATAGGTAATTGTTCCTTTTTGAATGGCTGGAGCCTTTGATTCTGAGTTAAATACCGTATTCTCGGCTGCTTGTGTTGCATAAACTGGCAACATTGGGTCGTTGATGTTGCTGGCAGGTCTGGCCGTTGCTTTTACGACATTTCCGGCCCGGTCAACTTGTATGTCAACTGTAACAACCCCACCTCCCTTGGTCAGATAAACCGGGATTGGCAACCTGACATGATACCTGTTTTCAAGAGAATAATGAATGTTGCTTTTGCCCGAGTACACAACATTCTTTATCGAATCGGGATTTTGTCCTTCGGTGGTATTTTCGGGCATCTGGAATTTTGTAACCGGAGCTACTTTTTTGGAAAGCTGTTTGTTTACATCAGCGACCATTTGTTGAGCTTCTTCGATATCGCGACGGTAACCGGCATCAAAAAACTTGTCTTTGTGTTTTGCAGCATCATTTACGGCCATATTACTACCGAGACTTTGGTTATTTCTCGACGATTGATTCGAGGCCTGATTCTGTTCCGTTTTGCTTTCGGTTTGTTTTTCGGGCTCTGGTGCCTTCTCTTTTTCTTCTATTATCGGTAAGTCAATCAATACAGGTTCTTCTTTCTCAATCTTTACACTCGTATTAAGCTCTGCAATCAGGAAACCGCCTATTACTAAAATGTGAAAGATCAGGGTACCCATCACCCCGTAAATATATTTCTGATATAGTGTTTTGATGCTTAACATTTCGGTGCAAATTTAATAAAATCGGGTATCGCTGGTTGTTTTATTGACTTGGTGATGAAATAAAATGTTGGTGCATCAGATTTGGAGGACTTATATTTTTTTAACCTTTTCTGATAAAAATATTTCGATAATTTTAGAATCCTAAAAAGGGCCATTGGAACGATATGAGAATTGTATGGATTGCGCTGATAGTTTTTTCTTCTTTATCCCTCTTTGGAAAAGATATCCACGGGTCAAAAAATGATTCGTTGAAAGTTGCGGGAGTAAAGAAAGATCCGGACTTATTTTATGACAGCCTTCAGGTTAAGGCATCGCGCCATCCCCTAACCAAATGGCTTTTTTGTCACATGGTACGCACCACAAAAGACACTACCAGCGCAAAGTTGCTGTCGTATGAATATTACCGGTGTTTCGAGCATAAAACAATTGGGTCAATTACGATTAAGCCGCTGGATGTGTTTGGCCCCGATCTTAATGATACTACAAAAGTTACCGATTTCTGGATTGAAAAGGTTGCCAATAAGTTACATTCAAAGTCGAATCCGTATGTTATCCGGAAGAATTTGTGGTTTGATGAAGGCGACCCTTTGGATCCGAACCTGTTTATGGATAATGAGCGTTTGCTGCGTACGTTACCTTACCTGAAGGATGTGAAAATCGTGGTTAAAACCAGGCCTTGGGCGGAAGACATGGTTGATGTACTTGTTCTGACCAAAGACGTTTTTTCTTTTGGCTTAACAGGTGAACTCGGAGATATAAATAAAGGTGATGTCGGTGTTTATGACAAGAATATCCTGGGAATCGGGCATGAAGTTGGAGCCCGGATTGTCGCGCATACCGACCGAATGCCGCATGTCGGGTTCGAAACTTATTACTCGGTAAATAATATCAAGGGAAACTTTATCAATTTTGCGGCAGGCTATGCCAATACCTATATTCGGCAAGGATTTTATGTTTCTTTTGACCGTGATTTTTTAAGACCACAGTCCGTGTATGCCGGTGGACTTACTGTAATCAGAAGTTACCGTTCTGATCAGATTACTCTGGAAGACAATGTAATCAGCGCTTTCCCATTGAATTATTTATTCCTTGACGGTTGGTACGGTCGAAGGCTGAAACTCGGGATCAAGCCCAATGACAGCCGGTTTCAGATGACTCTTTCGGGAAGAATCAGAAATATTGCTTTCTACAACCGGCATGCAGACGCTTCGGGTAACCTGTATTTTGCAAACAGCACAATGTACCTGGCCGGACTAAGCTTTTCGGAGCGTTCGTATGTGCGCGATCGCCTGATTTATAGCTACGGAATTACCGAAGATATTCCGAAAGGGTATCTGCACGAACTGGTTATGGGGTACGATAATAACGAGTTCGGAAACCGATGGTATTCGCACTTGTTCCTTTCTTCCGGCAATTTATTCGATCATAAACCTGTTTATTTCTATTCCAGTCTGGGAGTTGGCAGCTTTTGGAATGCTCACGGGTTTGAACAGGGGATGGCCGATCTTAAGCTTAATTTTATCTCTCCCCTGTTTAATATTTGGTGCGTTCAGGCGCGCCAGTTTATAAAAATGAATTATACAGTCGGAATTAACCGGACCGATGAAGAAGCTCTCTTTTTAAAAAACAGTGCCGGAATCCGTGGGTTTGGAAGCCTTATCGGGAAAGGAAAGCAACGGTTGACCCTGAATATCGAGAACGTCTTCTTTCAGAAAAAATCAATCCTGAATTTCCAATCAGCTTTGTTTTCTTTTATCGATTTGGGCCTGATAGGAGATACCGGCCACTCGATTTTTAAGGAGAATTATTATGCCGGTGTGGGCATTGGTTTGCGTATCCGGAATGAAAACCTCATCTTCAAAACAGTACAGTTGCGTCTGGCGTATTACCCCAATCACCCGAGAGATGTGAGTGCAATCGGCTTTGTTCTCGATGAAGTTTCCAAATCGCGCTTTTACTCTTTCCAGCCACGAGGCCCGGAGCCTTTGAAATTTGAATAGCTTTCGCTACAGGTTCTCCAGGAAATAGTTGCTGATCTTTTCCATCAGGTGCAGCCGGTCGTTTCCCCGTACATTGTGCTCGTGGGTTGGATAAACAAAGAAATCGACCTGCTTGTCCAAATCAATACATTTTTTCAGGAACTGAATGCTGTGTTGCATGACCACGGTTTGATCCTGGACTCCGTGAATCAGCATTAGTTTGCCTTCCAGCTTATCGACGTAGTTCAGCATATTGGAGTTTCTGTATCCTTCCGGATTTTCTTCCGGAGTGTCCATATAGCGTTCGCCATACATCACTTCATACATGCACCAGTCCACCACGGGGCCTCCGGCAACACCAACTTTAAAAACCCCGGGATGCCTGAGCATCAGGTTGAGGGTCATAAAACCGCCGAAGCTCCAGCCATGAACTCCAATCCGGTTCGGGTCGACAAAAGGAAGCGATTTCAGGTATTCAATGCCTTTCATCTGATCGGCTGTTTCGTTAATGCCCAGTTGACGGTGAATGACGTTTTCGAACTGTTGTCCCCGGTTGGCCGATCCCCGGCTGTCGACTGTGAATGCAATGTAGCCTTTCGATGCCATGTAATATTGCCACCAGCGTGCATCATTGAGCCAGGTTTTGTTGATCAGTTGCGCGTGCGGCCCGCCATAAACATACACAATGACGGGATATTTCTTCGCCGGATCGAAGTTGTTGGGTTTTATCATCCGGCAATACAAATCCGTGGTTCCGTCGGCAGCTTTGATGGTAAAGACCGTGTTTTCGCCCAGATCGAAATTTTTCAGGGTGTTTTCGGCTTCAAACAGTGTTTTCTCACGATCATTGTTTACGGAAATCAGGTCGATCTGTCCGGGAACGTTGGTGCTGGTCCAGCGATCAAGCAGGTTTTGCCAGTCGGGAGAGAATGAGACGGAATGTGTGCCCGGCTGTTGAGTAAGTTTGTCTGTTTTTCCGGTGCAAAGATCAATCCGGTAGAGGTGGCGCTCGATGGGGCTTTCTTTGGTTGCCTGGAAAAACATGAATTTTTCCTCGGGATCGAATCCGGCCAGATCGGTCACTTCCCAGTCGCCATGGGTTATTTGACTGATTTCACCGTTGGAAACGCTGCATAAATAAACATGGTTCCAGCCATCCTTGCGGGTTTGATAGTAAAATTTATCTGGATCATGTTTCGAAAATAGGATCGGATGTTGTGGCTCAACGTATTTCTGATTTTGTTCTTCCAATACCGTTTTTATCAACTCTCCGGTACCCGCATCGTACTGATTGAGCTTCATGTGGTTTTGTTCCCGGTTCAGTTCGGCAATGAAAATGCTTTTCTCGTCGGGGCTCCAGCAAATGTTGGTCAGGTAGTGATCGGCTGGTTCGCCGGTTTTCATAAATACCGTTTGATGGGTAGCGGGATTGTAGATTCCGAGTTTGACCTGGTGACTGGTCATTCCGGCCATCGGGTATTTGATGTTGTTCAATTCGGCTTCGCGGGCCATGAAATCAACCAATGGATAATCGCCAACCATCGTTTCGTCCATATGGTAAAAAGCCAGCAAATTACCTGTCGGCGACCAAAACGTTCCTTTTTCAATGCCAAACTCGTTGCGGTGAACCGAGGCTCCATTAATAATGTGTAGATTTTGATCTTCTGTAATCTGCTGTTTCCCAAAATTTCCGGCGATGAAAAGGTTGTTCCCGACAGTATAGGCAAGAGCAAAACTTTGAGTGCAGAAATCAGTATTTTCAGCGTTTTCAGGATATTCAATGGTTGAGACTATTGTCTTGTCGGCAAGGTTCATGACGACAATATGTTGTGAGGCACGGAACCAGATTTGAGATTCGCCAGTCATGGAAAAACGGGGGAACGAACCTGATTCATTTAAACCTTTGCCGGTCAGGGCTTTGTTTAGTTCGTCCAGCGTAAGTAACTCCTGCGGTTTGTTATTCCGGATATCATACTGAAGCAGCTTGTTCTCTTTTACCAAAAGGTAATGGCGCGAATCTTTCCATTTGACTTGTTCGGGCAAAACGGGTTTCAGGTAGGAGCCGTTTCCAAGAGTGGCGTCCTTTAAACTCATCGTTTGTTGTGCTCCAACTTTGGATAGGATAAGGAATAAGGTCAGAAGTAGAATAAATGGTTTCATGCTCTATGTAAAACGATTATTAGTTGAATGATTCGGCCAGTAATTTTGCCGACAAATCTGAATTTATGGAATGAGTCTTGTCATAAAATTGAAATGATTCGGTTTTGCCTAACTAAACAACTCCATGATATCCTCCGAGGTAACTTCTCCAAGCGGATTGTTTGAACTGATGAACTTTTCGGCCAATGCCGATTTTCTGGATTTCAGCACCTGTATTTTTTCTTCAATTGAGTCTTCGGTGATGAAACGATAGACAAAAACTTTTTTATCCTGACCGATTCGGTGTGCCCGGTTAATGGCTTGATTTTCGGCAGCCGGGTTCCACCACGGATCGATGATGAACACGTAATCGGCAGAGGTGAGGTTCAAACCAACGCCTCCTGCCTTGAGCGAAATCAGGAAAATATGGTTATCGGGGTCTTCCTGAAACTGCCGGATAACTTCCTGCCTTTCGGTTGTCTTTCCGGTCAGGACCGAATACTTCCATTGTTTTGATTCGATTTTGGCTTGCAGCAATTCCAGATGTTTTACGAAGGAAGAGAAAATCAATACCTTATGCTTTTCGGCCACCAGGTTTTTCAGGCAGTGATAAATCTCGTCGAATTTCCCGGAATCCTGATTACTTTCTTTGGTTACCAGCGAAGGGTGGTTGGCCAGTTGCCTGAGTTTGGTTAATCCCTGCAAAACGACCAGCGCCGATTTTTTAAGCCCGTTCGATTCGATGTTTTTCAGGATGGTATTTCGAATGGCCGATTTCTCGGTTTCGTAGATTTCGCGCTGCTGGTCGGTCATTTCGCAATACCTGATTTGTTCGGTCAGCGCAGGTAAATCGCGGGCAACTTCTTCTTTGGTCCTTCTCAGTACAAAAGGTCGGATCAGTTTCTGCAGTTTCTTTTGTTGCTCCTGATCGTTCTTTTTTTCAATCGGGGTAATGAATTCGCGCTTGAAATAGGGCAGACTGCCCAGTAATCCTTTGTTCAGGAAGTTGAGCTGCGACCATAAATCCGACAATGAATTTTCAATTGGGGTTCCGGTAATAACCAGCTTGTATTTCGACCGGATTTCCAGGATGCTTTTGTAGGTTTTCGACGATGCATTCTTAATGTTCTGGCTTTCGTCGAGAATCAGGTAGTAAAACTCGTAAGCGCTCAGCATTTCGTAATCGTTGCGCAGGGTTCCGTAAGTAGTCAGCACCACGTCAAAATGCTTTATCGCTTCGGCTATTTTTCCTGATTTCCTGCGCAGGTTGCCCACGTGTTTATACACTTTCAGCGAGGGGGCGAACTTTCTTATTTCGTTGTCCCAGTTGTGAATCAGCGAGGTGGGCATTACAATGAGCGATGCCGGCTGGATTTCGGCTGGTGCAGCAACCGGTTCGAAGAGCGACATTTGCAATTGGTTGTCGCTTTCTTTTTCCTGAAGGAACAATGGTGTATCTGTTTTCCTGATTTTCAGCAAAAGCGTAATTGTTTGCAAGGTTTTTCCCAGCCCCATGTCGTCGGCCAGACAGCCACCGAGCTGGTTCAGGTACAGTTGGTGCATCCACGCAAAGCCATCCTTTTGGTATGTTCTCAGTTTGGCTTTTAAACCGGCAGGCACTTCGGTTTGGTCCGCAGAACCAAAATTGATTTGCTCCAGTTTTCTGAAAATCTTGCGGTCGATACCTTTTATCTTTTCCTGAAGAAGCTGGAAATGATGTCGCCTAACTTTCAGGATGTCGCCTTCAAGTTTGACAAACGGGAAGATATCCCGGTATGATGAAAACCATTCGAGAGGCAGAATGGCAATTTCTCCGGAGGGAAGCTCAAATTCGCGGATTTCTTTTAAGATGTGCCAGCGTAGCCGGATGAACGGGATTTGGTAGTCGCCAAATTTAACCATGGCATAAATATCAAACCAATCTTCATTGTTTTTTACCTGGATGTCGAGCGACTGATGTCCGGTAAAATATTTTACATTGAGTTTGTTTTGCTGGACCAGGTATCCTTCCGTTTCAAGCGTTTCACGGTTTTGCGACAGCCATTGAACGGGCCGGTAATAGTTTTCAGTTTCCGGTTTTTGCTTATCTTCCTGGGGATTCCAGTACCCGTTTTTATATTTCAGCCCGAGCTCTTTCAATCGGGCCAGTTGATTCTCTTCCCATTGGCGGTCGCGGACAAACTTTTTAAACGAATAGTTTCCCTGAACCTTTTCGAAACTGACAAATACATTCGAAACCGAATCGGCCAGATAAACGCTGTTTTCGTACCTGAATTTGACAATCAGTACCGGACGCAGGGTCAAATCCTGTTCGAGCGATAAAATGGTTTTGCGTGGAGGCTGGCTTTCAATGATTTCGAAGCCGCTGGCTCTGACTTCCGATTCTTTAATGATGTTCAGTACAAATGTCTGGTAGTATTTATCCTCAGCCTGCCTGGGAATGGAAATTACTTCCTTGGTCAGGAAAGGGATGAGTTTTTTCCCTGAAAGGTTGTTGAAGATAAAGAGCTGGTTGCGAAAAACAAAGCTGCAGGGAAATGTGCAAACCATCCGGATGGTCTTGTGGAGCAGGTTGATCGTTTGTCCTTCGTGGCTGAGGCTGAGCCTGTATTTGGTGCCGGTTTCGTCGCGGTTAAAGAAGAAGACACAATCTGATAATGTTTTGTTTATCCTTATTTCGTCTTCGTCGTAAAGGTTCGAGTATTTGGCCTGCTTGTAAAACAGCCGGGTCTGGCCTTTCTGAAGCAGTAACACACACCGGTAGATGTATTTGTCGATGTAGGGCCCGATGTGGTTTTGAAATAAATCCTCATCCATATTCTGGAAAAAATTTGGACGGTCGGTCTTTTTCGAGAATTTTTTCACCAGGTTCTCATCGCTGTAATTTTCAATGAGTTTGAGCAATTCCAGTTCCTGTTCGTTCAGGGGCACTTCGCCGCTTTTATAGTCGCGCAGTTTAACTACCTTTTTTACAGTGTAGTATGATTGCTCTTTTTCGATTAACAGGGGCGTCAGCACATTTCCTACAGCCCGGTGTTCTGTTAGCGCTATGATAAATTCCTGATCCAATTTTCTGATAGTTATAAGATTGTGCTACTTTTTTATGTTTGTTTTTTGCGTTTGACCTCGCGCTAAAACAAAAGGTTAAAGATAGAACATTTCGGGATAGGCCTGACTGGTTTGCCGGCACGAAGGACACAAAACAATGGCTGACATCCCTTTTGATTTTTATTCTTAACGGTTATTTAATAATTCAATTAAAAAAACTTAACCAATTTAAAAACGGTGAATCATGTGAAGGTATATTGCTATTTTTGGCATCAAATAAAGTTTAAACTAAAAACTGTTGATAATGAACCAGATAGTTGATAAGGTTCTTTTTTCCGAAAAAGTAGCCAAATTTGTTGTTAAAGCTCCGCGGATTGCCCGTTCACGAAAGCCTGGTCATTTTGTGATCATTCGTGTTGACAAAAATGGAGAACGAATTCCACTGACTATTGCCGGAGCCGACCTGGCAAAAGGAACCATCGACCTTGTGGTTCAGAAGATGGGGGTTAGTTCTTCCAAACTTTTCGAACTGAATGTTGGTGACCGTATTCTTGATTTGGTTGGCCCACTTGGTAAAGCCACTCATATTCACAAAACTGGCACGCTGCTGGCCTGTGGCGGCGGAGTGGGAGTTGCTCCCATGCTTCCCATTGTTGAGGGATTCAAGAAAGCAGGAAACCGGGTAATATCAATCCTGGCAGCGAGAAATAAAGACCTGATCATTCTTGAAGATGAAATTCGAAAATGGTCGGATGAGGTCATTATCATGACCGACGATGGGTCGTACGGAACCAAAGGTTTGGTAACTACGGGGGCCGAAATGGTCATTCAGCGCGAGAAAGTGGACGAATGTATTGCCATTGGTCCGGCTGTGATGATGAAATTCACTTCGCTGCTGACCAAAAAATACCAGATACCGACTCAGGCCAGTTTGAACGCCATAATGGTTGATGGCACCGGAATGTGCGGCGCCTGCCGTGTCAGCGTTGGTGGACAAACCAAGTTTACGTGTATCGACGGACCCGAATTTGATGCCCATCAGATCGATTTTGATGAATTGATCATGCGTCTGGGCGGATATTCCAACGAGGAAAAAGTAGCTTTCGAGCGGTATTTGTAATCCTAAATTAAACTCAAAGAAATGTCAACAAACAAAGAATACCTTCAGATTGAACGTGAGAAAGAATGGCGTGCCGAGCTGAGAAAGAAAATCACGAACAAAGATCGGACAAGTAAAGAAAGGACACGGATGCCTGAGATGGATCCGGCTGAACGCATAAAATATCAGGACCGGGAAGTAAACCTTGGGCTGACCAAAGAACAGGCCATGGCCGAAGCTTCCAGATGCCTGGACTGCCCGACGCCAACCTGTATCGAAGGATGCCCGGTAAGCATCAATATTCCCAAATTCATCAAATACATTGAAAAAGGAGAATTCCTGGATGCCGCTAAAACGTTGAAAGAAACTTCGGCGCTTCCGGCTGTTTGCGGTCGTGTTTGTCCCCAGGAAAAGCAGTGCGAATCCACTTGCTTTTACACGCAGAAATTGAAAAAATCTCCGGTAGCTATTGGTTATCTCGAACGTTTTGCTGCCGATTACGAACGCGAAAGTGGTTCGATGTCGGTTCCGGAAGTTGCTCCGTCTAACGGGATTAAAGTGGCTGCTGTTGGTTCCGGTCCGTCGTCGCTGTCGTTTGCAGGCGACATGATCAAACTGGGGTACGATGTAACCGTTTTTGAAGCCTTGCACGAAATTGGCGGTGTTTTAAAATATGGTATTCCTGAATTCAGGCTCCCCAATAAAATTGTGGATGTTGAGCTTGAAAACCTCGAAAAGATGGGCGTTAAGTTTGTCCGCAACTTCATCGTCGGGAAAACAGCCAGCTTCGAAGATCTGAAGGAAGAAGGCTTTGAAGCTTTCTTTGTGGCCAGTGGTGCCGGTCTTCCACGTTTTATGAACATTCCGGGTGAAAACTATAACGGCATTCTTTCGTCGAACGAATACCTGACCCGCGTTAACCTGATGAATGCGGCCAGTGACGATTTCGATACTCCGGTTATCAAAGGGAAAAACGTTGCCGTGATCGGGGGTGGAAATACCGCGATGGACTCGGTGCGTACAGCTAAGCGTTTAGGCGCCGAACGTGCGATGATCATTTACCGTCGTTCGCGCGAAGAGATGCCTGCCCGTGTTGAGGAAGTTCATCATGCCGAAGAAGAGGGCGTTGAATTTATGAACCTGGCCAACCCGATTGAATATTTTGCCGACGAAAAAGGCCGGGTAAACCGGATGCGCATCCAACGCATGACCCTTGGCGAGCCCGATGCTTCAGGCCGTCGTCGTCCGGTGGTTCTCGAAGGTTCGGAGACTGACATCCCGGTTGACCTGGTGGTGGTGGCTGTCGGCGTTTCGCCCAACCCGCTGATCCCTTCCGAAGTGAAAGACTTGAAAGTCAGCAAATGGGGAACCATCGAAGTAAACGAAGAAACCATGCAGTGTTCCATTCCTGAGTTGTTTGCAGGTGGCGATATTGTTAGGGGAGGGGCTACCGTTATCCTGGCAATGGGCGATGGACGCAAAGCTGCCGCCAATATGGACGAATACCTGCAAAGTAGACGATAATAAATTGACGATTAGTTTATTTACTATTTTCTATTTTTGTTAGGACGGCTTAATCGTCAATTGTAAATCACTAAATTGTAAATTAAAAGATTATGGCAAATATATCAACCCGATTCTTTGGACTCGATTTAAAAAGCCCGGTAATTGCAGCAAGCAGCAGCATGACCGGTCATGCTGAACAAGTTGTCAAATTGGCCGAAGCTGGAGCAGGGGCCGTAGTATTGAAATCAATTTTTGAAGAAGAAATATACCACGAACTTCAGGAAGAACTCAGCCTGAAATCAAAACTTCATTCCGATCCGGAGTACCTCGATTATTTCGACTATGTGATCAAGGATGAAAATATTAAGAAGTACCTCCGGCTGATCAAGGACGTGAAAGCAAAAACAACGGTCCCGATTGTGGCCAGTATCAACTGTGTGAGTTCAACCGATTGGGTAGTGTTTGCCCAGAAAATAGAGGAGGCTGGCGCTGATGCGCTGGAACTTAATATGTTCATCTGTCCGTCGGATGTTTTAAAAACCGGCGAAAGCAACGAACAATTCTATTTCGAAACTATCCGGAAAGTGTTGCAGGTAGTAAAAATCCCGGTTTCGGTTAAGATCAGCTATTATTTTTCGAACCTGGCCGGAATGGTTCAGAAGCTGTCGCAAACCGGCATTGCCGGCATAAGCATTTTCAATCGTTTCTACAGTCCGGATATCGACATTGAAGCGCAAAATATTGTTGCTGCTGAAGTGCTGAGCTCTCCTGATGAATACGTTCTTCCATTGCGTTGGACCGGCATTTTGTCGGGCATCAGCGCCTGCGAACTGGCTGCCACAAGCGGTATTTATACCGGCGAAACAGCAGTGAAATTCCTGTTGGCCGGAGCATCTGCCGTTCAGATTGCGTCAGTGCTTTACAAGGAAGGACCATCGGCTATTACCAAAATGAATCAGGAAATTTCGGACTGGATGGACCGGAAAGGCTACACGAAGCTGGCTGATTTTAAAGGTTCGTTGAGTCAGACTGCTTCTTCGGCCCAAGCCTGGGAGCGGGTTCAGTTCATGAAATATTTTGGAGAGAAAGCTTTTTAAGACTCTGAAAGGCTGTTTCTCAACTGAAACAGGTAAAGAAGCCGTCCAAAAAATTAAATTTTGGATGGCTTCTTTTTTCATCTTGATTGAATATACTTATGGGGGATGCCAGTTATCCAGCCCAGGGCAAACGCATTTAAAAAGACCTGATAAATTTCTGGTGTCAAAACATTCTACATGCCACTTAAAGATTAGATGTAATGATTTTTAAGCCCGGGACGGGCGACATATTGGTAGCCCGGGGCAAAACGACGAAGGAGTGACGCCCCGGGTAAGGTTTGGCCTCCCCAAAATCGTCCGCGTGAAAACGTTGTTCAGAAAGATATCCTTATTTCGGACGAAAAAGAACTGTCTCCCGTTCTATTCTAAGTATCTGTCTGTTCCGTCCGAAAAAGATTTCAGCTTTATCGATCGCTTTTACGCGGACGGTTTTCAATTTTGTCATTCTTAACCCCGGGTTCCGTTTCACTTCACCCGGGGCTACAAATATTTTGCCTCTCCGAGGCATAAAAAACATCGAACATTAAATGCGTTTGTCCTGGTGTTTGCTTTGCTCTTTTGTGAAGTATAAACAATTGTTTTACTTTTACCTCCGTAAAATTTAGTCGGAACCATGAAGTTATTAGCCTTATTTTGCCTTTTTGCATTGCTCGTTTCGCTTCCGCATTCCGGTTTCTCGCAAAAAGAAATTGAAATATCGGGAGTAAAATATGTTCTGCATACCGTAACCAAAAGCGAAACTGTTTTCAGCCTTTGTCAGAAATACAACGTTACACAGAAGGAACTGCATCAGGCAAATCCAGGATTAACGGCTGTACTTCAGGCTGGCACAACGGTGAAGATCCCGGTGGGGAAGGTTGCTGCTGAACCTAAAAAAGAAATGCCTCCGGTTCAAAAAGCGGCGGAAGAGGAATTTTACTACCACAAGGTCAGTCAGAAACAAACCATATTCTCGATAGCCAAACAATATGGCATAACAGCCAACGACCTGATACGATACAATCCTGAAGTTACCAACGGACTTAAGGAAGGAGAGGTTCTGAAAATTCCGGTAAGACTTACCGAGAAAAAGGATTCAGGAGCCCAACAGGCCGATGCCGTTCCGACAAAGGAGCCAGTTCCGTCGGATTACAATGTTCATCAGGTGGTTTCGGGCGAAACTTTATATAGTCTTGAACAGCGCTATGGAATCGCTCACGAAGAAATGATGAAGTGGAACCCTGAGCTGGGAAATGGACTGAAAGCCGGGATGAAACTGAAGATTCCGGTAAAATCGGCCACACAACCGGTTGATACGGTTGCCCCGTCGCAGTCGGTTACCAAATACCAGGTCGAAAAAGGCGAAACGTTATTTTCGATTTCCACACGTTTTGGCGTTGAGGTGAGTGAATTGAAAAAGGCCAATCCGTCGTTGCTTTCGCGCAGCCTCGAAGCCGGCGAAACTATTTTAATTCCGCAGCAGTCCACCCAAACAACCGGAACCGACAGCAAAAAATCGCTTGCAAATGCCGGTGGTGCCGAAAAGTCTGCTGTACAGGAAACTTCGGGTTGTACCCCGCTTTCAGGCAGGATCAGCCAGAAATACAAAGTCGCCTTATTGTTGCCGTTTAATTTGCCGGGGAATGACCAGGTTGATCCGCTGAATTTAGACAAGACCATCCTATTGAGCAAAGTGGTTACGAGCAAACAACAACAGGTTGCCGATACCTCTATGGTGCTGGGTTTTGCCAATATTGACCCGAAGATCGAAGGCTTTCTCGAATTTTATGAAGGGGCTTTGCTGGCTATCGACAGCTTGCAAAACAAAGGAATGAAAATTGAACTGTATGTGTTTGATGCCGGGAACCAGAAAATGATCGATGGCTTGCTCCAGTTGGACGAATTTCGGGATATGAACCTGATTATCGGTCCGGTATATCCTGAACTCCAGGTAACCGTTGCATCTTTTGCTGCCAAAAACCGGATCCCGATGATTTCGCCGCTTTCGCCTGCCGGAAATTTAGAGCAGAATAATTCATTCTATTTCAAGGTCAATCCCGACAAGGAATACCAGTTGGAACAGACGGCAAATTATGCTGGCGGGGAATTTGCGAACAAGAATTTCATCCTGTTACAGGTGAAGGGAAATTCATCTTCCCAGGAAGCAAAACTTGGCGAATTGATGAGGGAGAAACTTGGGGGCAAATCAGCCAAAAACCTGTTTCATGAATATAGTTTCCAGCAGCAAGGAGTGAATGAGATCAAACCGTTGCTCGACGAAACCGGCGAAAACATATTCATGATCCCGACTGATAACGAAGCGCAGGTGAGCATCGCCATTACCAACCTCAATGCGCTGGCCGAGCATTACAACATTGTGCTGATGGCCACTCCGTCCCTGATCAAGCTTAAAAGCCTTCAGACCGAGAGTTTCCACCGGATTCGTCTTCGCTATTTATCTCCATATTTCACCGACTACAACAGCCCGTTGGTTCGCCGGTTTGTAGGACAATACCGCGAAATCTTTTCAGACGAACCCACTCAGTTCAGTTTCCAGGGCTTCGATGTATCGTATTATTTCCTGAGCGCGCTTTACCGCTTTGGAAAGGACTTCCGGAACTGTTTACCCGATTACCCGATGGAACTGACCCAGATGGCCTTTCACTTCAGTAAAGTGGCTCCAATGGGCGGGTTCATGAACAAAGGCCTGTTTGTAACTGCCTATGAACGCAATTTCGATGTAGTGAGTTATGGTACATTGGGCGGAAAGTAGTTTAGCGGTTTAGTGGCTGGCTTTTCCTTGCCACAAAGCCACGAAGTCTCAAAGAAAATCCTTATTTGTTTATCCTTTTCCACACCGACGGACTTGCCATGTATCTTAGTCCCCGGACCTTTGGCGTGGCCTAAGTCGAACTCTTCGATCCTCTACACCGGGGGGTACTCAGAGGTTGCCCTGCATGGTAAAGAACAATGAATTCTGTCTTTTTATAAAATTATACAGTTAAATAATCTTAATATTCTTTTGAGTAAGGTGTAATATTTTATATTTTGCAAAAGTTTCAAACCTTACCTAATGTCAAGAATTATTTTTGTTGTGTCGTTGCTTGTAATGTGTTATACTGCAAAAGCATACGGCTCTGTTTTTGATAAATTCCGTAAAGTAGATTTATTCATTGAACAGAATCAGCTTGATTCGGCATCCAACTGGCTATATAAAATCAGACCATCAGTTAAAAATGAAAAGAACCCGGTTGCCCAGTTGAAATATCTTGACCTCTGCGCCAGTATACAAGAGAAACTGGGTGATTTTAATTGCACGTTTGCTTATTATGATAGTATCTCGCGGATCGTTTCGTTAGTTAATCCGGTCAATGGATCGGACTCCATGTTAGTGGCCCGTGGATATTTTTGCAAAGCAACTTTTTTAGGGGCTTATAATAAATTTAGTGAAAGTATAGAGCCTTACCGGAAAGCTCTTTCGTTTTTAGGCTCGCATCCCAATGATCGGTTTCGATCATATTGTCATCAGAATCT
Organism: uncultured Odoribacter sp.; assembly: GCA_964488805.1. Taxonomy (GTDB): domain Bacteria; phylum Bacteroidota; class Bacteroidia; order Bacteroidales; family Prolixibacteraceae; genus Aquipluma. The sequence goes on from CAZAVU010000070.1 coordinate 19,767, forward strand.
GGGATTAAGTTACATCCGGATTGGTCAGGTCGAAAATGGGTTATTACACGTTAACAATGCTTTTCGTATTTATGAGGCCAACAAGGATTATGTGGGTAAGTTTGGCTGTTTAGGCTATATTGCCAATACGATGGTGGATTATAAGAACTTCGGACTGGCCCGTAAGTATTATAAAGAAGCTTTGTCGCTGAAGGATTCGATCAAAAATGATAGTGAGAAATCCGGGTTGCTGAATGATATTGGCCGGATGTATAACTACGAGATGAAATATGATTCTTCCCTGGTTTATTTCCAATTAGCCCTTGAAGAGTCAAAATCAATTGGGAACGACTATTTAATTGCAATTGCCCAATCTAACATTGGCGAGATCCTGATGAAGCAGGAAAACTATGATTCGGCAATTTTGATCCTGAACGAGGCATTACTGAAATTTGAGTCGATGCATTTTGATTTGGGCGTTTTTCAGACCAACCATCTTCTGGCATTTTGCGAATACAAAAGGCATGACCTTAGAAAGGCTAAATTTTTTCAGGATCATGCCGAAGCGCTGATGCAAAAAACAGAGGTTTATCCCACTTTATTAATCGATTTCTATAAGAGAAGTTATGAACTTAAAAAGGGGTTAGGCAAACTGAATGAGTCGTTGAGATATCTGGAGAAATATCAGAACATGCAGGATAGTGTGAACAGCATTCTGACCAATTGGAAAGTGAATGAGATTGAAAGCCGGCTGCATACAAGTATTAAGGAAAAACAATTGATTCAAAAAGAATCGGAATTACATGCCCATAAATTGGCAGTCTGGGGTATGTCCTCTCTGTTTGTTTTATTGATATTGATAACCGGCATCACTGCTTTATATCTTCGCAAGCGCAGAGATATCCAATACCAGAAACAAATGGCCCAAATGACTGCCCTGAAGATGCAAAATGCACGGAATACCATGTCGCCCCATTTCTTTTTTAATGTTTTAGCTTCACTTTCAGGACTGTCAGCTCAACCTGAACGGTTAAAGAAAAAATTTCAAAGTCTTTCCTTGCTGTTGCGTAAGGTAATTGAAAATATTGATCAGACCGCAGTTCCTCTGGAAAGCGAGCTGGAAGCAGTGAAGGCATATATTGATTTATACCGGGAACGTATTCCCGGATCGTTTTCTGAAGAGTACCTGATTGATGCAGACGTGAATATGCAGGTTCTTGTTCCTGCAATGATACTTCAGATTCCGGTTGAAAATGCTATTAAGCATGGATTGATGCCTTTGGATGGAGACAAGAAACTGATGATTGGCATTACCAGGTTCGATCATCACCAGAAAATTTCAATAACAGATAATGGTATTGGATTACAAGCTTCAGCCGGATGTTCGGCAGGTACCGGAAAAGGACTCAAAGTTCTTTTGCAAACCATACATTTGTTGAATGCTAAAAATCAAGAGAAAATCAGTTTTTCGATTGTTGAACGGGAGCCTGACCATAGCCGGTCATCGGGAACTCAAGTCAATATCGAAATACCTCTTGAATTTGATTATGAGGTGTAAATTGCATGAACAAAATAATGTCATATTTCTATTTTTTATTCATTTCTACTCACCCCAAGCTCGCAATGCTCGCTTTGCCTCTCTCTACAAGAGTAGAGAGGGGGGACGTCCGCTAGCGGACGTGGGGTGAGTCAATTATTAACCCGAGTTCGACATAAAATCAATTAGATGACACTTGAAAAACAGCAAGTTAATAAGGTTACTTAGACTTATGTGTATATTTCTACTAAGGTTTGGGTTTTAAAATAAGGTTTTTAAAACCTTATCCATATACTTTTTTAAACCTCAGTAGAGATTCATTTCCCCAAGACGACAACCTTATTGCTTTATTTACACGGTATTATCATGTAACTTGTGTCGAACTCAGGTTATTAAATGCGGCAATACCTTTTTTTGCTTAATTAAAAGTGATAAATCAATTATGAAATTGAACATTAAAAAAACTTAACCATCTAACAATCTTATGAACGGATTTGAAAAAATAAAAGTCGCAATTGTTGATGATAATCAGGAGTTTATCGACTCGCTAACCGATCATCTTGACATTGCTTTCCCAGAGGTTGGAATTTGCGGAACGGCTACTCAATACAAGCAAGCCCGCGAATTGTTGCTGAACGAAAAGCCCGACCTGGTTTTTCTGGATATTGAAATGCCTTGTAAAAACGGGTTCGAATTGCTGAATGAGATGCGAAATAAGGGATGCAACTTTAGTGTCGTTTTTTATACGGCCTACGATAAATATATGATCCAGGCCTTGCGCGAATCGGCATTCGATTATATTATAAAGCCAGTAAAGGCAGATGAACTTAAAGAGGTAATCGAACGATTTAAGAAACAGCGGGGAAAACAAACAAACGTTTCGTCAGTTCCGCTCTTTCAGGGCAGTATGGGAACTCCTGAAATTATAGCATTGCCAAGTAATCTGGGGTTACAGTTTATTGATAAAAACCGGATTTTACTTTTTCGGCGCACAAACAATGGTTTCTTTGAGAAATCGTCATGGGAAGCTTTGCTTATCGATCGGACCGAGATTCGGTTGGGGCCTAATACCACCGCCGAACGGATTATTCAACTGATGGATAAAGATCGTTTCATCCAGATCAACCAATCGTGTATCCTAAACCTGAGTTACCTGAGCATGGTGGAATTCAAAACCCGGAAATGTTTGTTGATCCCACCTTTCGATAATCTTGAACTTACCGTTTCGAGAACCCATTTATCGAAGCTTCGCGAAATATTTGAGGTTCTTTAGATTATTGAATCAGGCATTTAATGAATACCACAGTATGCCGGAGGCATCAAATGTTTCTAGAAAATTTGGGGCGATGTTTG
>CAZAVU010000071.1:0-1082 GCA_964488805.1 uncultured Odoribacter sp.
GTTGGCGCCCAGCCTTCCTGGGACATGATTTCCAACTACAAATACGGCGGAAAAGTTGCACCCCCGGATAAATATTATGCGCTGGCCGATCAGTTTAATCCTCAGAATTACGATCCCGGCAAATGGCTGAAAGCTGCCAAAGAAGCAGGATTTACTTATGCGGTGCTAACCAGCAAGCATCACGATGGATATGCCCTGTGGCCATCGAAATACGGTATCGGAACCAAACAATACATGAATGGCCGCGATTTGCTGAAGCCTTATGTGGATGCGTGCCGGGCCAATAGGCTGAAAGTTGGATTCTATTTTTCGCCGCGAGACTGGCACTATCCTGGACTGATGCACCCCCATGAATTTGATGCCAATACAAGACAAAATGTTCCACCAATTACCGATTCGATTGCCAATTACCGGAATTACGAGCAGTTCCTTGGATTTGTGCTGACTCAAATGGAAGAACTACTTACCCGCTACGGGAAGATTGACCTGCTTTGGCTTGACGGCATGAATTTCAGAGGAGTGAAAGATATGCACACCGAACAGATTTATGCGTGGATTCGTTTGCTGCAGCCCGGGATCGTGATTAACGACCGCTGGTCTAACCTGGTCAATCCGGATGATCCAAACGGAAGCGGTGTCCGGATGGGCGATTTCACAACACCGTTCGAATGCTCCAAGCCAACCTATATTCCGTCGAAATGGTGGGAACATTGCGACATCTGGACATGCGGAGGTGGAGGATGGGGCTACGATAAAACCGGTACATTCAGGCCTTTCTCCTGGTTCTTCGAGCATTTGGTGGCCTGTCGTTCATTGGGGGGTAACTTTTTGCCCAATGTTGGACCGGCAGGGAACGGCGAGATGCATCCGAATTATTACCTTCAAATGGAAGGTATTGCCGCATGGATGAAACACAGCCGCGAATCGGTTATCGGAGCAGGCCCTTCGCCCGGTGTTGAACGAAGCAACGTGATGATTACCACCCGCGGCAATATCTGGTACCTGCATGTTTTGCCCGATTTCAAACAGCAGGTTTCGCTAATGACAGATAGACGTCCGAAGTCATTGACTTTACTGCGGAC
>CAZAVU010000071.1:1182-21960 GCA_964488805.1 uncultured Odoribacter sp.
GATTTCCTGGTCATCATCATCGGTTGGATCGTGGAATTATACTGTAAAAAGTACTGGTAAAACCATTGACATAAAACTTCCTGTTTTTGAAATAGATGGGAAGCAAACGCCGGTAGTTTTAGCCAGCTTGAAGGAATCAGGCCTTCCGAAAGCCCTGCGCAACGGGACAACGGAATATCTGTGCGAAGGAACTTTTCAGACGGATACTTTTTTGCATTTGCAGATCAGGTGGCGGGTGGCGGAAGACAATCCGGTTGTGCGTTTCAGCTATACCTTGAGCGCTTCCAAAGGACAACGGCTGACTAAGAAATCGGGCAAAGATGAGCTTTCCTATTTGTCGTATTCGATGAGCGGATTGCCGAAAGCCAGAGAAATACGCCTTTCGGTTTTCAATGATATGATTCATTCCTGCAATTTGGTTGAAACGCCGCTATACGAAGTCGATTTTGCGAATTCCGGTTCGGTTGTTGGCCCAATTGTACTTGGGAGTGATGGGCTCAATACTTTTTTAAGTGCCTACGAACACGATTCGATGTACCCGAATAATTTTCTGCAATATCAGCTTAGTTCAAATAAAACGATTGAATTAAAGGCTGTTAAGTGCAATTACTTCGACGGTCAGGCAGCCGATGGTTATTCAACCATTTGGTTTGAAGTCGCTGGCGTTGCCGGTAATGAGGATGCTCTGGCCGAACAGTTTCGAACCTTTATCCGGAAGTATCAGTCTTTAAATTCCGAGAGCCGGAAGCCATACATTTACTACAACTCCTGGGGACGGCAGGAACGGGTGAAATGGGCTGGCGGCCAGTACCTGACCTCGATGAACCTTGAATATACGCTTCAGGAAATCGACCGGGCTCATGAGATGGGTATCGAATATTACGTGCTGGATGCCGGCTGGTTTGACCGGACGGGCGATTGGGGCGTCAACCTGAAGAATTTCCCGGATGGGTTTAAACAGGTTCGTGAGAAACTCAACAGCTATGGAATGAAACTGGGCGTTTGGATGGATCCTGCCAAAGCGGCAATAAACAGTCAGCCCTTTTTGAAAAATAAAAATTGCCTGAAAACCCGGGATGGCAAGTCCAGAAAGCCTTCTCCCGAATGGGAAACCGAAGAAAGCACCGACATGTGCCTGGTCAGTTCCTATTGGGAAACGTATGCCAATGTGCTGATTCATTTGTATAAGGATCTGGACATCCATTATTTCTATTGGGATGGTGTAAGTCAATGGGGATGCGACGATCCCGGCCATTTTCATGGAAATGCCGGGAACACGCCGGAAGAACGCCAGCAGAGTTACGGTTTTTTGTTGCCGGCTTACCTGGGTAAAATCATGGAAAAGGTTTGTGACGCCTGTCCTGAAGCCGTTTTCGATTTCGATGTAACCGAGCCTCAGCGCATTGGTGTTGGACTTCAATTTCTGGCAAACGGTCGTTTCTTCATCCTGAACAACGGGCCGTATTACCGGAACTTTGATCTGGGTGACAGCCCGCTGCCCAATGGAAATCACAATATTTTCGTCGAACCCGGACCTGCCCGGGGATGGTTTATGCGCTCTGTACTCGATTACGACCGATGGATTCCTTCCAACTTGTTTGTAGCCAATTACCAGCCCGACGATCCACGCAATTCACAACTGATCAACCTGGGATCACTGGTGCTGGGACCAAACTCCATCTGGGGCGAAATTTTGAAAACCTCAAAAGAAGGAGTTGACTTGTTTCATGAAGTACTGGGCAAGTACAAACAAGTTCGCGAGGAGGTGGCTGCTGCCAGTCCTGTCCATACCGGAAATTCAGGCGATACGCCGGAAATATTCGAAAAGGTAAATCAGAAAACTGGCAAAGGCGTGGTGGTCATTTTTGCCAATGCCGGAGGAACGTTCTCATACCTTACCAAACATGCCGTAGTTAAAGATTTTTGGCAAAGCGGAGGTGCTGAAGTGAAACTAGGCAATGACGGTCATGCAAAAATAGAAGCCTCGTTTGAGGAAGCTTCGGCAGTGATTGTCTTCTTTGGAGTTGATCAATAATAAATTATGACCATGCGTTTAAACTCATTTTTAATACTTGTTTTTCTGCTGATCGTTTCTGTCAGCTCATTTTCAGCCAATGGATATAAGGATTTCAGAAATTGCATTGTGATGGCTGAGCAGTCGCAAAACCGGATTGCTATAGCCAATGTGAAAACAGGCAAAATAATCTGGAGCTGGAAAGCTGCAGAATCTAAAGTTTCTCCCGAACACTATGAGTGGTTTAACAATCCCAGTGATGCCAAAGTGGTTTATGGCGGAAAGTATGTTTTGATGAGCGCTTCTGGCGGCGCCTGTGCGTTGATCCGCATTTCAGACAAAAAAATGATGTTCTACGCCAAAGCCGGACACAATCCTCATTCGGCCGAATTGTTACCCGACGGAAATATCGTTTGTGCAGCGAGTACAGGGAATAGCCTGACTGTCTTCAAAACGGATACGGTGAATTTTCCTGAACATGTGCTTCAGCGTTCGTTCTATTGTAATTTTGCCCACAACGTGGTTTGGGATCGTAAACGAAACCTGCTGTGGACGGCCGATATGAAGCAAATCAAAAGCTGGAGGTATAATTTCGACTGCAATGATCCCCGGTTGCTATCGGTTGATTCGCTGGCTTTTGCCGATCAGGAAGGGCACGATTTGTTTCCCGTTCCCGGTCAGGATGCACTTTATTTGAGCACTGGTGACAAAATGTGGATTTACCATATCCCGCAAAACCGGCTCGAACAGGTCATAACCAAATACAATGGCATTAAAAGTATCTCGTCCGCTTCGAAAGATAAAACTCCCATCATTGTTGTTCCGAAAGAGCAATGGTGGACTGATGAGGTGCTTGATCTGCATGGGAATTCAGTTTTTCGTATTCCAGGGCTAAAGATTTACAAAGCCCGCTGGATCGTCGAAAACAACTTCTGCTATCCGAAACACGATCGATTTAGAATTTGTCATGAAAAATAACAGTCGAAGATACAGAATCGGATTAACCATTGGCATCATCGTGCTGATAGGAAATAACAGCATTGCCGGTTTAAAAAATGAGGACAAAACGGATGTGCATTTTCCCTCAAAAAAGTTGGTTAAAAATTTTGACTGCACCAAGGATTATCCTGCTGATATTTATTTTTCGTATGGCGATGTAAATGTAGTGGAATCATTAGCTGGGCGATACCGTGAAGCTGAAGCAGTTCCATTGTCGAGGTTTGGATACCGGTTTTCTGTAGAGCATGTAGGCAAACCTTATCTGGCGGTAGTTCGCTATCCCGATGACAAACGCCGGTTTATGTGTATGATGGACGGCACTAGTTACGATATGACCATGGGCGTTTTTACTGGGGTCAACCAGCCTCTAACCAATAAAATGCACGAAATCCGAAAAATCTTCTGGCCCCGATGGAACGATTGCAGCATTGTTTTTATGACCTGGAGTAAAGGAGAACCCGCCGCTGTTGCTGACATTAAGATTTATGAGCTGAATGAACTTTCGCCCTTGAAAATAAAGGACGAGGACAAAAATAGTACGAAACGTGAACTGGGTTTGCAATTTGAAGATCCCTGCGGAACATCTTCCAGTATGGGAGCTATTGATGATAAGGAATGGCTTGACCGGACTATTGATTACATGAAATACACCGGACAAAATCTGCTTACCTATCCAATTGCTTGGTATCACGGACCTTTATATCCTTCAGATCGCGAACCATCAGGATACTTTGGTGGGGTCGTGGGGCGCGACCGAAAAATGTATAATCGATGGACTACTCATCCGGAAGATTGGGTCTCTATGTTGTTGAAAAAGTTCGAGAAAGAAGGCCTCGGTTTTCAGGCAGCATTAACACCCTTGCGTTTAGGTAGCCTGATGCAAAATATGAATGTCAATATCGATTCAATAAAAGCAGGGAAAGACACCTACAACAACATGCTCTGGAACAATTGCGTTCAGTCTTCAACGCAGGATTGGACGATGGAGTACAATGTGCTGAATTTCGAAAAGAAAGCCAACGGAACCTTAACCGAATGGGCTTATGGCGAACATGGAGGACCATACGGAAAAGGGCCGATGTTCAATCCGCTCCATCCAACCACGCAAAAAGCAATGTTGGGAATCATTCAGGAAATTGTCGATAGATATGTGAAATCACCAGCTTTTAAAGGTATTTCCATCAATATGTGGCACGCCACGATGACCTGGTTCTTCTCACTAAAATCAGGATATGACGATTATACGATCAACCTTTTTGAAAAAGAAACCGGAGTTAAAATCCCTGTGGAACCAAAAGCTCCTGACCGCTTTTCAAAAAGATACGAGTTTTTAACAACGAACTTCGCTGACGTATGGATTGACTGGAGATGTAAGAAAATCAGGGAATTGTTTCAAAAAATGCGGAGCATCATTACTGCTGTTCGTCCTGACCTTCGACTAACGGTTACCATGTGGACAGAAACGACCATTCCCGGCTGGTTCGGATTCCCTGACAAGCCAGAGCACCAAATTTTTGCACGAAAATCGTTGTACGAACTTTACCGCGAAGGTGGTTTTGATGTAAACCTCTATCGCAACGATCCCGGTATAGAAATAGACTATTCGATGGTTCCGGCACGAGATCGCGATGCCTGGGGTACATCAGGAACTGAGGCCCCTTTGGAAAAAACCTGCTCTTTCCGCGATCATGATTTTCTGGATAAAACAATGTTAAACGCTTTAAGTAATCAGGAACATCCCGGAGTATTCATTTTTGATTCCTGGGTGGAAGCATGGGGAAAATATTCGTGGTTCCCATGTGATCACAACGACCAACAGGCAAAAGACTTATCCGTTTTATTTGGTAAACCTGTTGAAGGGATATGCCGGGCAAATGCAGAGTATCCAAAAGATAACTTTTGGTGGAATTCGCAACTCCGTATTACTCCTCCATTTCAGAGCGGTGCCCATTATGCGGAATACTTTGCTCATGCTTTAGCCGAACTGGATGCCTGTCGGATAACACGAGGTGGTTTATTTACCGATACCGGACATGCTCATATGATTCAGAATTTTGCCAAAGCATATCGCACATTGCCAGCTATGAAGTTCAAAACGCTAGGTCAATCCACCGATCCGGTGGCAGTCCGAAATCTTTTATTAAACGGGAAACGTTATCTATACCTGATTAATCGGGAATACTATCCGATTGCCGTTGAACTCCGGTTTAATCATCAATCGGGTCAGTTAACGAATCAGGTTACAGGAGAAGAACTGAAGGTCTCTGATGATTTAAAAATAACGCTCAAACCTTATGAATTACAGTCTTTTTTGATGCTTCCCGAAACCGAAGTCACTGACTTTACAGCAACTCCGCCATCAGAAATTGTTGCTCAGCTTACAATAAAGGTAGCAAAGACAATTGCAATCATAGAACAATTGAATAAAACAAAAATTGATTTGCCTACAGGTACAGAAGAATTGATTTCAGAAATAAAGACTGCATTAAAAGAGGGCCGGTATGCCTGGTTACGACGAGCTTTGGAAAGCTATCCGATACGCAAATCTGAAGAGCTGATACAGACAGAAAAATAACTGAAAACTAAAATACCTAAACAAAATGAAATTGAAAAAATGTTTGAATGATATTAATTATAGAATGCTGATAATCTTTCTTTTATGTGTATTTGATTTTTCTTCATGTAAAGAAAAACCTGGCTCTTATTCGGTTGCCGACTTTGAAAAAGTGCCCAAAACCGATTCGCATTTTCATTACAACACCCGCGATGTACGCTACCTGAAGTTTGCCGATTCGTTGAACTTTCGGCTGATTTCGCCCAATGTGGATACGGAAATGCAGATCGACAGTCAGTTGCAAATTGCCAGTTGGGTCAAACGGCAGTTCCCCGATCAGTTTGCTTTTTTCGGGACCTTCTCCATCGACGGCTTCGGGAAAGCCGGTTTTGCTGAAAAGACCATCGCGAGGATTGATCAGTGTATGAAAGCAGGGGCTTGTGGAATAAAAATCTGGAAAAATATCGGCATGGAGCTGAAAGATACTGCCGGACATTATGTGATGGTTGATAATCCGGCTTTTGATCCGATATTCAATTACATGGAAGCTAATCACATTCATTTGATTACACATCTGGGCGAACCCCGGAATTGCTGGCTGCCCGAAAAGGAAATGACCGTGGATAACGACCGCCGTTATTATACCAAGCATCCGGAGTATTACATGTACATGCACCCCGAAGCGCCTTCGTACGAAGATCAGATTTCCGCCCGCGATAACCTGCTAAAAAAACATCCCGATCTTCAGTTTACCGGGGCCCATCTGGCCAGTCTGGAATGGAGCGTGGATGAATTGGCCAGGCGGTTTGATCAGTTTCCAAACATGACCGCTGATTTGGCGGCCCGGATAGGGAATATGCAATACCAGTCGCTGGCTGATCGGGATAAAGTCCGTAATTTTTTGATCAAATATCAGGACCGGATCTTGTATGCCACCGATATTACCATCAGTAAAGAAGATACCGACTATTCTCGGGTAACTGCCGGAATTCGTGCACGATGGAAGAATCACTGGACGTATCTGGCGACGGATTCGTCGGTTGTGGTACGTGACCTGGGAAACCGGAAAGTGCCTGGGCTGCAGCTTCCGCGCGAAGTGATCGACAAAATATATTACCGTAATGCCGAACGGTTTTTTTCCGGGAAACAGAAGTAAATGATAAGAACCTAACGACTAAAAAATCATGGGAAACCAAAAACCGGAACGACTGAGTTCCCTGGATGTTTTACGGGGCTTCGATTTGTTTTGCCTTGTGTTTTTTCAACCCGTGCTTCGCTCATTAATGAGGGCAATGGATGTTCCCTGGATGAATACAATTTGTTCACCGTTTGAGCATGTTCAATGGGAAGGCTTTGCTTTCTGGGACATCATCATGCCTTTATTCATGTTTATGGCAGGCGTTTCCATGCCTTTTGCCTTTGCCAAACATCTTCGGACAGAGAGCAAATTGCAGTTGTATAAACGAATATTGAAGCGGGTGCTGTTGCTTTGGGTGTTTGGGATGATGTGCCAGGGAAACCTGCTGGCCTTCGATTCAAATCGCATCTTCTTGTATTCAAATACCCTTCAGGCTATTGCTATGGGCTACCTGATTGCAGCAATTCTGCTGATTCATTGTAAGCAAAAAGGGCAATTGATCATTACTTCGGGTTTGCTGTTGCTTTATTGGGCGCTTCTTACTTTTGTTCAGGTCAACGGTTATGGAGGAGGCGATTTTACCCAGGACCACAATTTAGCTGAATACATCGACCGGATTGTCCTTGGGCGTTTCCGCGACGGTTCGAAACTTACCGAGGCTGGAATCGATTTCGGGAATTACCGCTACACCTGGCTGGTGAGCAGTCTGAATTTTGGTGTGACGGTTATGACCGGTGTGTTTGCAGGTCAATTGTTGAAGGGCAGCTTGCCGAAGCTTAAAAAATTTCAGTACCTGTTGTTCGGTGGAGCCGTAATGATCGTTGCCGGACTGATCTGGAGCCTGCAAATGCCGATTATCAAGCACATCTGGACCAGTTCGATGACCCTTTTCAGCAGTGGCATCTGTTTTCTTCTGATGGCCTTGTTTTATTACCTGGTTGATTATAAAAACTATGGCACGTATTTGAACTGGCTGAAAATCTATGGAATGAACTCGATTTTGGCTTACATGCTTTACGAAATTGTGGATTTCAGCAGTGTGGTCAAATCGGTTTTTCATGGCCTGGAACAATTCATGGGAAACTATTACCTCACGTTGATCAAGCTGGGTAATGTTTCCATCATTTTCTTTATTCTTTGGCTGATGTACCGGAAAGGAAAATTCCTGAAGGTATAGGACTAAAAATTTTATGTTTCTATAATCTGGAAAATAAAATGATCATGAAAAGCCCTGATTCATTGAAGTTGTTTGCAGCCTTGAGTTTTTTGATGTTTGAAGGCCTTGCAGGTTTAGCCAGTAAACCGGCAACCCAATGGCAAATCAAATCGGACGGCAATACTATTCGCATTCAGTCCGGAATGTTGACGCGTACGATAGACTGCTCCAAAAATTATTGTTCTTCTGCGCTTTGGTTGAATGGCCGAAAGTTGGAAATAGGTGGCGAAATCCGTGTTGTCTTCCGGAAAGCTTCACCCAACAAGGAACCGCAGGGAATGGAATTCTCAACAAATGGCGGAGTGGAACAAACCGATGCGGTGAAAAACCAGACCGATGCCCTGGCTGTGAAAAAGAAGGAAAACACAATCTGGCAGGAGGTTCAATGGGTTGATTCCGTTCAGCTTTCCAAAGAAACATTTCCAAAGTTTTTTAACCGACATACCGTTCAGATTTCGGAACCGGCAAAAAATACCAAACACCTGACCCTGACTTTCTTTTCGGACACGGTTCTGAAAGGTATCTCGATGGAGATCAACTATGAAATTTATGCAGGCTATCCGGTCATCCGGAAATGGGTGAAATTCCGGAATCAGGGGGATCAGTGGATTAAAATATCAGACCTGATGCTGGAGGAATTTTCATTGGTAGATGAATTTCAGCGGACTACTTTGCTGACGCCTAATTCGCGGGGAATTGATCCCAGCATCGTGGCATTTAGCGATTCTTCGGCTTCTGCCGGAATCATTGTGGGTAATGAAATTCCTTCCAAACTGCGGCATCTGTCGGTTGATGGTTCCTGTGGTTACAATCCGGCATTGTTCGAGTGGGTGATCGGTCCGGGCGAATCATTCGATTCTGAGCCGGTGTTTGTTTATGCTTTCTCCGGAAAGAGTTATCCTACGGTATCGGCGGTTTCCACAGCTCTGGATCGTTGTGTGGAAAACGATTTTCATGCTTTTTTGAATGAAAAGGTTTTGTATCGGCCCGATGAGGCCAAAAGTATAACTCCGGTATTTTGTTCCTGGACCAATTACTCGGCAAACATCAACGACGCAAATATGCGGGCTGCTGCCGATATCGCTTCGCGGATGGGCTTTAAATGTTTCCAGTTGGACGCAGGTTGGTCGGATACCGGGCCAAATGGCGGATGGGCCGTTTCGATGCCTAAACCTAACCTGCAAAACTTTAAGGATTTAAGTGGGCTTAGTGAATACATCCGTTCGAAAAATATGAAGATGGGCTTGTGGTATTCCGATTTCGTTAGTGAACAGTTAACGGAAAAGCCGGCGAATGAACCTCCTTTGTTCAGTTTGCCGCTGATCAGGCGTTCAGGCGGACTGGGGCTCAGTCTTTGTTATGAAAAATCGCGCGATAAATATGTCGGCGAGATCGTTTATTTGCATAAAACCTATCAGTCCGACTATTTCAAGCAGGACCTGAGCAACGTGTGTTATGGCGATCTGGCCCGTGGACACGAAAGTCGTACTTTGAAAGAATCGTACCTGCGAGGATTGCGCGGGCTGCTGGCTACGCAGGACGAGATTCACCGTCAGGCTCCGGACATTTGGCTTCAGTTGTCGCACGAAATATACTGGGAAACGCCCGGACCGGAAGCCGATTTAGCTGTGTTGAAGCATGTGGATTCGTACCATTCGGCTCCTAACGAATACTGGGGAGCAGGCAATCGCAGCAAACCGGTTTCGCCGGATTGGAAATTTAAGGTCGACAGCTTGAAGCAGAAGCTTATCCAGGGAGCTTTTCGCGCCCGTAATTTATGGTATGCCCACCGTGGGTTGCCATTGGATAGGGTAGAAGTATTTGGGGCGGTGACTACCAATTTCAAAGGTAGTCTGAGTGCTGAAATTATCGATCGGCAGATTTGTAGTTGGCTGATGGGCGCCCCGATTTCTTTCTCTGGCGATCTGGGTTCGCTGACTGAAGCAAACATCAATCAGTACCAAAGCCGTTTTGCCATGATTGAGGAACTTCAGCGAAAATATGGCATTTATTCCTGTTTCCAGTATAGCGGTGTTCCTGTGCCTACCGACGAAGGCTGGCACTGGTGGGGAAAACTCAATACAGATGGTTGTGGCGCTGTTGTTGTTTTGCGAGGAGGCGCAGGTGCTGACGCTCAGAAAGTAAACATTCCTTGGGTGTTAACGGAGAAAAAATACCACCTTACCGCCTTGTTTTCAGGAAAAGATTTGGGCGAATTTTCAGGCCGGCAGCTTCAAAATGGAGAACTGGAGCTTAAACTGCCCGGTTGGGGGCAGGAACTGATTACGGTTGAACGAAAATGAGTCGGGAAGGTAACAGGATAGGCTATAAAAGCAAAAAAGGTAGAACCTCTGTTCTACCTTCTCTCTCTTAAACTAACTAACCTAACTAAACCTAAACTTATGAAAAAAAATGTACCACAAAAATAGGCCTTGAAATTCAAAAAATGTGAAAATAATTGTGAAAAAATCTTAAAATTATTGGTTCAGTGGAACACAGGCCAAAACAGCGAAGTCTTACTTTCGCTCCTGTCGGTTTGCACCTGTTTTGTTGAATGCGGAGTAGCTTTTGATGGCAACCGATTTTTATCTTTTGTCATTGAGGTAATTATACTTCCATTCTGTCATTGTACAAGAAAGAAAATATTTATGAGTGATCTTTTTCCTTTTGTAATTAAAAATCATAACACTTGGCCACTGAGCGGTAATACATTCATTGGGGCCGGCTAAGATAGAATATGCCTTTTCCCTGGTTTGGTCGTTTATTAAAGGGAACCCGCTCTTTTTCGTGAATAGTGCTTTTAATGAATCTGTCTTTATCAAAATCAACTTATTGCCTGATTCGCAATAATTTGAAGCTTTCACTGTTTCGTAATCGTAGTCATTTAATATATAACTGATTGAAAATTCGCCCCGGTTTTTTGAACAGGAAATAACTTTGATCACAAAAACCTCATTCCCAATTGGCTTATCCCTTCCATCTTTTATATATTGTTCTGCTCCAAGTTCAATTGCATTTTTTAAATTTTTCCATATCAAGGAATCCCGATTAGCACTGAATGTGCCGATATTCAAGACAAATAAAAATTGGAGGAATAAAATAAATCTTTTCATGTTTCTACGATTTAATGAGGCTCGTCCTGACTTGCAATGAGTACCTCTAAATTATGGATCTGCGATCCGATTAAACCACCACAAATTCAATCAACCCTTTCTTTTTGCATAATCATGGGCTGAATTGTAAAGATAATCTTCTGGATTGTAACCAGCCCGACTTTAACCGGATAATTATGAATGCTGATATCGAATGCAAGGACCGTACTGAAAAAATGACAGATGGTATCTGTCACTACCTTGAATAATAAGCATAGATTAATATCTTTGGGTGTACGATTTTGAGTGATATGGCGAAGTTGTCTGGGGATTCTGAAGATAATCTGGAGTTCATTCTGAATGAACTCCAAAAGGGAAATGAACGGGCTTTCGATTTCATTTTTAATCAGTACTATGCCGCACTGAGCCGTTTTTCATATTCGTTTGTCAAAGATCAGGACAAAGCCGAAAGTCTGGTCCAGGAAGTTTTTATTAAGCTTTGGGAGAAACGGAATTCGTTAGATTCGGTCGAAAATCTTTTTTCGTACCTGATGGGGATGGTCCGCAACCAAAGCATCGACCACCTGAGAAAGGAAAAAGCAGATTCCAAAACCTACTCCCATGTTAAGCCCGAAGAATCTGGAAATACTACCGAAGAACAAGTTTTGATGAATGATTTCGAGGAAAAATTGCTCGAATCCATTCAAAAACTTCCTGAAAGGTGCCGCATGGCCTTTGAAATGAGCCGTTTTGACGGTTTGACCAACAAGGAGATTGCCCAAAATATGGAGATTACGGTTAAAGGTGTCGAAGCGCTGATTGGCCGTTCGCTAAAACTCCTTCGTACGGAGCTTCAGGAATTTTTGCCTTCGGAGAACGACAAAAAACAAAGGGGAGAGGTCCCTGTTTTGTTTTCGCTGTTCGTCAAACGCCTTGAAAAGCTGGGAATTTGTTAATGGCAAGTAACAAGTGAAATCTTTTTGATGTGAAAATAATAATAACAGAGAAAATAAAAAACGGCCTGAAAGCCCGCCTGACCAGCCTAGTCGGGCAGGGCCAGAATAATCTAGCCCAGGGCAAACGACGAAGGAGTGTCGCACTGGGTTGAAGAACGAGAAAGAGAATCGTCCGCGGGAATACAATCAACAATGATCAATTCTTTATTCGGACGAAATGGTGTTTCCCAACTTGCAGAACGAATTCCATGCTCAATTCCGTCCGAATAATGGTTTTCTTTTTGAAAGATATCAAATTCGAAACCTCAGGACCAGAGAAGGATGGAACTGTCCTCAAGCCGGACAGGCTGTTCCTTTTTCCCTGCAGCTGGAAAAAGGAACCAAAAAGAGCCGCCGCTGAAGAATAAAAAGCTAAAAACCGCATTTGTTCCGCTAAAATTTTCCAAACTCCTCCCGTTGGTCGTCGGACAGGGAAAATTTTTAACGCTCCACTACTTCGGTTTTTTTAACGCTTTTTCTTCTTAGGCGGAGAAACCCCGCCGCTGCAAAGAATCGCTGGATTGATTCCAGACTTTCCACGGATAAATTTTTTTTCATTTTGATGTAGGGTTGTTCCTGTCGGGATTCGTCACTGATTTGTAAAAACAAAAGAAAGATGAATCCCCCTACCGAAAATATATACACACTGATAGCGAAGTCCCTGACCGGAACGCTGAATGAACAGGAAACTGCGGAACTCGAAAGCTGGAAGCTGGAAAGTCGTGAAAACCGGAAGGAATACGACGATTTTGTTTCTGTCTGGTCGCAGTCGGCTTCGATGGCCATGCCTTCGGCCATTGATCATCAAAATGCGTTGAGCCGGATCAGGGAAAAGTCGGGGATTGGTTCCACATCCAAAAGGTGGATCAATTGGGCCATTCAGGCTGCTGCGGTGTTGGTCATGTCTTTAATTTTCTCCGGAATATACAGTTATTGGAACCGCGAAAATGCGGGGCAGATCTCTTACGATCAGTCGTCTTCACTCGTTTATCAGGAAGTGAAAGCGGCATTCGGTACCCAGGCAAAGGTGGAGCTGGCCGATGGAACAAAGGTATTCCTGAATTCGGGCAGTAAACTTAGGTTCCCGCAAACATTCGATAATCAGCAACAACGAAACGTAGAGCTGGATGGGGAAGGGTATTTTGAAGTTGTCAAAAAAGAAAGCCAGCCTTTTGTGGTCCGGACCAACAGCATAAATGTTAAAGTCCTGGGAACGGTGTTCAATGTCGATGCCTATGCCGATAACCAGGCTGTTCGGGTGGCTTTGGTCGAGGGAAAAGTGATGCTCCAGGACGGCTCGGGAAAACAAAGTAAAGACCTGATGGACCTTTTACCCAATCAGGTAGCAACCCTGGATCTGGCAGCCAATTCATTATCGAAAGCGGATATGCCTGATTTATATAAATATACGGCGTGGATCAACGGGCGGATCGTGTTCTTTGGCGACCCTATTCAAACGGTTGTGAAAAAGCTGGAGAAATGGTACAACGTGGAAATCGTCATTTCGGATAAGAAGCTGGAGAATTACAGTTTCACCGGAACATTTATCGACGAGTCGCTCGAACAAATCCTGAATATTCTTAGCCTGACTTCACCCATGACTTACGAGGTTCAACCGGCTAAGAAACAGGCTGATAATTCAATGTCGAAACGAAAAGTAATTTTAAAAAGCAAAGTCAAAACTAAATAAAGTTGCCTATGAAGAAAATGCAAAAACAGGAAAGTGTTGGCGCACTTCCCTGTTTATCAACCTGCCAGGCAGGGTTTATTGATTTAAAAATCTAAAAACAAACAAATCTATGAAAAAAAACAGTAGAACGGGGATAGACCGGCATGGGTGTGTCCTAAAAAAAGCACTATTTGTCATGAAATTAACTGCACTTATCATCCTGATTTCGACTTTTAGCCTGATGGCCGCTGAAAGTTATTCTCAAGATACAAGAATAAGCCTGAACCTGAAGAATACACCTATCAAAGATGTACTTCTGAAAATTGAGAACAGTTCGGAGTTTTTCTTTATCTATAATAATGAGTTGGTCGATGTTGATCGAAATGTTTCAGTTAATGCTGATAACCAGAAAATTAAAGATATTTTGACGGATATCTTTAAAGGTCAGCCGGTTGAATTTCAGGTAACCGACCGTAAAATTGTGATTGCCCCGTCTGCGGTTGCAACGTCCCAGCCTCAGGTTAAAGTTTCGGGGAAAGTTACCGATTCGGCCGGGAATGCCTTGCCCGGTGTTTCCGTTTCGGTGAAAGGATCGACCAACGGAACCGTGACCGATTCCAGCGGGGCCTATTCGTTGAGCAGCATTCCTCAAAATTCAGTTTTGGTATATTCTTTCGTGGGAATGAAAACCCAGGAAATCAAGGTCGCCGGAAAAAACTCCATCAACGTGGTATTGCTTGACGAAGCTATTGGCATCGACGAAGTGGTGGTTGTTGGTTATGGTACCCAAAAGAAAGCGTCGTTGATTGGTTCGGTGGCCTCGGTTAATTCTACCGAGTTGGTCAAGGCACCTATGGCAAATGTTTCGCAGGCGCTGGTTGGTAAGTTGCCGGGTTTGATTACCCGTCAGTCATCCGGACAGCCGGGAAACGACGGTGTGGATATGTATGTTCGTGGATTTGGATCGTTGAACAGCAATGCGCCGATGATTTTGGTTGACGGCGTTGAACGTTCGTTCAATAACCTGGACCCTTCTGAAATAGAATCGGTTACCATCCTGAAGGATGCTTCGGCTTCGGCCGTTTACGGGGTGCGCGGTGCAAACGGTGTGATCCTGGTTACCACCAAACGCGGTAAGGAAAGCAAGCCGGTAATTTCGTACACTGCATCTTACACGTTGAGCAGCAATACCCGGATGCCCGAATACCTGAATGGCGAAGAGTATGTAAAATGGTACAATTATGCCGACGAGATCAACGGACGTCAGCATACTTTCCCGGATGCAGTGGTTAATAAAATTACCAATGGCGATCCGGATGGCATTTATGGAAGTACCGATTGGGTGAACCAGATGATCAAAAAAACAGCCCCGATGCAGCAGCACAACCTGTCGCTGAGCGGTGGAAACAAAGACGTTAAATATTTCGTTTCGCTGGGCTATCTGAACCAGGACGGGGTTATCAAACGAGTGGATTATTCGCGTTACAACCTGCGTTCGAACCTGGATGCCAAAGTTACTGATGCTTTGTCGCTGTCGTTGAATGTCAGCGGGAATGTTGCTGACAGCCATAATCCGCAGATTTCAAATTTTGATGGTAACGGAAACACGGTGTCGCTTAACCTGATGAACCAGATTATTACGGCACCTCCATATATCAATGCCAAAACATCGGAAGGGAAATACCTTGCTTCGTCGCTTTTGACCGGCAATAACCCAATGGCAGCACGCGATCTTTCAGGCTTTAACAATACCGACAACTCCGGCATTCAGACAAGCCTGTCGATGAAGTACGACGCTCCTTTCCTGAAAGGCCTTTCGTTTAAAGTTGTGGGCAGCTACGACAAAAATTATTACCATTCCAAATCGTTCTATACTCCGTATACCGTTTGGGCGGTCAATCCAACTTCTACTTCCAGTGCGCTTACTGAAGTTGATGCTCCTTATGGCACGGTGGCATTGCTGACCGAAGGTTATTCGCAGGGAACCCGCTGGACTACCCAACAATACATCACCTATCAAAATACGTTTAACCAGAAACATGCGGTCGACGCACTTTTGGTGGCTGAACAATCGGAATATAAAGGAACCGGACTTGGCGCCTATGCCCGTAATTTCGACCTGAATGATATTGCTGAATTTGTATTTGCCAAAGAAAATCCGACCAAACCTTCGGGCTGGAGCACTACCACTCACCGGGCTGGCTGGGTCGGACGTTTCAACTATACTTACGACAACCGCTATCTGGCCGAGTTCTCTTCTCGTATTGACGCTTCGACCAATTTCCCGAAAAACCTGCGCTATGGGTTCTTCCCTTCAGGATCACTCGGATGGCGGGTTTCTGAAGAAGGTTTCTTCCAGAAGCTGAAAGGAACGATCACCAATTTGAAATTACGCACTTCTTACGGGGTTTTGGGGAACGACGTGACCAATGGCAGTTATGACTATCTGCGTTTTGTGACCATCAACGGTCCGGTGGCCAATTTTGGCGGAAACAATGTCAATGGTATTTACACCACTTCGTATCCCAATAAAGACCTGACCTGGGAAAAATCGTACACCGCCAATACCGGTTTCGACCTTGAACTCTGGAACGGAAAGTTTGGCGCCGAATTCGACTGGTTCTACAAAGTTACCCGCGATATTCTTACAACCGTTGGCGGAACGTATCCACCATCGGTAGGCGGCTATTATTCGAATACGGTGAACTCGGGGAAAGTGGATAACCGTGGATTTGAACTGGTTTTAACACACCGCAACAAAATAGGCGAATTTGCCTATTCGGTAAGAGGTTCGGTAAGCTGGGCACACAACCGTATCCTGAATATGGACCAGTCGGTTGATATTCCTGAATACCAGAGCCTGATCGGACGTTCGATGGGCGCCAAAACCGGCCTTGTTTACCAGGGACTCTTCCAGACCGACCGTCAGGCCACCACTTCGCCGGTGGTTAACTCATCGGCTCGTGCCGGCGACATCATTTATAAAGACCTCAATGGTGACGGAAAGATCACCTACGAACAGGACGTGACCATCGTTGGCCGCAGCAGTCTGCCGGAACTGAACTACGGGTTGAATTTCTCCTCAAGCTGGAAGAATTTCGATTTTTCGTTCCTGGTTCAGGGTGCCGCTATTTGCGACAATGCCCTGATGGGCTGGTATGATGGAATTGGATGGGACGACACGCAATTCACCCGTCCGTTCTATAACGGAGGCAATACGCCGAAATACCTGGTTGAAGGTGCCTGGTCGCCAACCAACCTGAACGGAAAATACCCGCGTCTGGACAACCAATGGAGAGCCAATAACAACTGGGCATCGACCCTGTGGATTGTGGATGGCGCCTATGCCCGTTTGAAAAACATTCAGTTAGGCTATTCATTGCCCAAAGTGCTAACCAGTCGCCTGGGTTTTGAAGCCCGCTTCTCGGTGGCTGCAACCAACGTGTTCACCATTTCTTCCTTCAAATACCTTGATCCGGAAGCACCGAACGTGAGCAATGGTTATTATCCGCAACAGCGGACGTTCAGCCTTGGCGCATCAATAACTTTCTAACCGTAAAAAAACAGAATTATGAATAAATATATTTTATCCATTATAGTTGCTGCAACAATGCTTGGGTTCTCCGGGTGTAACACGTTCCTCACTCCTGATCCGACTGACAAATACTCCGAGTCGGTAGCTTTTAGCAGCGAAAAGAATGCAAAACTATACGTCAACTCTTTTTATCCCATATTAAGTCACTACGGATTGTTTGGCAGCGCTTACCTCAGCGGCTGTATGTATGTGGATGGTCTCACCGATATTGTTAAAACTGCCGGAAGTACCATTGGCTCAAACGGTGCGGTTGCCAACATGTATGCCACCAATCCGAGCCTGATTACTCCTGACCAGAATTCGCTGGATATCTGGACGAACGCCTATTACAACATCCGGCTGATCAACGAATTTTTGGCAGGGCTGGACGAAAGCGCCAATTTTAGTTCGACCGTAAAAACCCGTTTGAACGCTGAAGCCCGTTTCTTCCGGGGATACCTGTATTTTTTGCTGATGCGTAACCACGGCAGTGTTATCCTGCTCAAGGAACTGACCAGCGATCCGATCCATGCACGCAGCACGGCTTCTGAATGTTGGGATTACATTGAATCGGAACTCAACTTTGCCGCACAAAATCTGCCCAAAGCATGGGAAAGCGCTGATGCAGGCCGGGTAACCCAGGGCGCTGCCTACGCCATGTTGTCGCGGGCCATGCTTTATGCCGAACGCTGGCAATCGGCCTACGATGCCGCCAATAAAGTACTGGCAATGGTTGCCGACGGAACTTATCAGTTGAATTCTTCTTACGAAAATGCTTTTGGTTCGTATTTCGCCGACAACAACAAGGAAGCCATTCTGGAATACAAATACAGCTATCCGAACCTGACTCACAATTACGACCTGATTACCAGTCCGGGCGGCGATTACACCGGCTTTGGCGGCGATATCGAACCTACCCAGGAATTGGTTGAGTCGTACGAAAAAGCTGGCGGCGGTACTGTCGACTGGACAGCCTGGCATGCCAGCGGAGTAACTTCCACTCCTCCCTGGGAAACCCTTGAACCTCGTTTCCAGGCCACTGTTTTGTATAACGGTTGCAACTGGAAGGGCAGGACCATTGAACCTTATGTGGGCGGAGTTGATGGATGGACTGCCTATCCGCCTGCAGCCGGAAGTAATAAAGGCGCCTCGGTTACCGGTTATTACCTGAAGAAAAACGTCGACGAGTCGCATACCGACCTGATTAATAAAGCCAGTTCGCAAACCCTGGTTGAAATTCGTCTGGCCGAAGTTTACCTCAATTTTGCTGAAGCTGCCTATAAGCTGAGCAGAGCAGCCGATGCCAATACCGGGATCAATGCTGTTCGCCAGCGCGTTGGATTGCCTAAACTTAACCTGTCGGGCACCGCACTGTACAGCCAGATCAAGAAAGAACGCAAGATTGAACTGGCCGGAGAAGGACAACGCTACTGGGATTTAAGAAGGTGGAAGGATGCTGTAAGCCAACTGACCGGCTTGTATGTTCATGGAATTAAAGTGACCAAAACAGGCGACTCATTTACATACGATTACATCACCTGCGATGACCTGCCACGTCAGTTCCCGGAAAAATTCTATGCTTTCCCGATCTTATCTACGGAACGTTCAAACAATCCTTCCTGCGAACAAATAACCGGATGGTAGTACAAACATTTAAATGGAAAAAAGTATGAAGAATTTAAAATATACAGCAGTCGCCTTATCGTTGATATTCCTGATAAGTGCCTGCGCCCAGATCGACGACGATTTTAAAGTGAAAAGCGACGCCAATCAGCTCAGAACCTTGATGGTTACTTTTGCTGATGGAACCGGAGGTTTTAAGCCCAACGAAGCAGAACCTTATGGCGACAATCTTACGGTCGAAATTCCCTGGTATTATCCGGAAGGTTCCTATACCGAAACCAAACTGGACAGCTTATTTGTGACCGCCACTCTTCCGAACAGCGCATATATGAAACCCGCTTTCGGACTGGTTAATCTGACTTCAGCCAAAGTGTTCACCCTGACGGCCCAGAACGGCGCCCAGAAAAATTATACGATCACTGCGGTACGGAAGAGAAGCAACAAGACCGACATCAAGGCCTTTAAGCTCAATGGTGTGAATATCGACGGGATTGTGGTGAACAACAAGGTAATCATTCCTTACACCACCGAAGATATTACCAAACAGACTGCAACGGTTGAGCTGGCTTATTATGCCAAGATTTCACCCGATCCGGCATTGCCTCATGATTATAGCCAACCGGTTAAGTACACCGTAACTGCTGATGACGGGACAACCGCCGTTTATTCGGTTGAACTTGGAACTCCGGTGAAAGTAGCTCAGGGATTTGCCTCCATTAAGAAACTTTGGTCGAAATCGGCCGGGGATCTTGAATTTGCTGATTATGCCAATATCTCGATTGCCGTTAGCGGCGATTATTTCGTACTTCCGTTCTCGAACGAATGGGTTGGCGGATCTTCAGCCAAATACTACAACCGGAAAACCGGGAACTATGCCGGAGAGTTGGATGTTACCGGAGTCAACGGACTCTATTCGGTAGCCAACGACAGCAAAGGAAATATTGTGGGTATCAATAATATTTATGCCGGCGAAAATGTTTGCCTGTTCAAGTGGAGCAGTGTTACAGCCGCACCAAAATTGCTGGCCCGCAGTTCCGACTGGTCGTCGGTGGCCAGTACGTTTTATGGAAGAAAATTGTCGGTCTATGGTGATCTGGATGGCGATGCCGTTATTATGGCCACTACCGATGGAACCAATGGGGGCGGAGCAAACCGGATTTTAAAATGGACGGTCAAAAATGGTTCCATTGTATCGCAGGATCCTGTGTCAATTGAATATCCAAAAGTCTGGGGTTGGGTGGCCAAGGCTGTTCCTACCGGCACGAAATCAACCGATAACTATTTTGTTTGCTCGAACCTGCCTATCTACATGGACTATGTGAATGGGTCCGATAACAGTGTATTGAATTCGTTCAGTGCGAATTACCTGGCAGCCATGCGCGATGCCACTCCGGCGTTGACGTATTTCGAGTTCAACAATGCAAAATATACGGCAGTTGTCGATGCCAGCGCATACAGCAGCGCCATGCACATCTTCAATGTGACTGATCTGTCGAAGATCTCAACTTCGGCAGGTTCGGGCGATGCTTATACCGCGTTCCATGTGTTTGATGGCGAGAGCGATTACATTGCAAGTCCGTCGCCAAACTGGAACATCACAGCCGATGTGGCTGTTGGCCCGGTTTCGAAGGATGGATTTACCATGACGGTTTACTTCCTGAATACCAATGGTGGGGTAACGGCTTATGAATTAAGTTGTATTGATGCCAGCGCATTCAAATAAATAAAGTAAATCCGATAAACGGCAAGGTACAATGAGCGTGCCTTGCCGTTTTGTTTAGATCAATGGAATTAGGCATTTAGTAAATATTGTCAGATGCCTGGGGCATCAAATGTTTATAGAAAGACAAATCTGGGTATGAGTTCGACCCCGGCGGGGTCGCATGTCCTCGCCTGAAATATTT
>CAZAVU010000072.1:0-21197 GCA_964488805.1 uncultured Odoribacter sp.
TATCAAATATTTATGCTTAACTAATACTTCCCCTCAACAATATGAAGTGATCCCTTTTTTCAGCAGGACAGCCATTCCCAGTTCGTCGTTGTTCAGCGATTGTTTATCGAGCGTGGCTATCGAACGGTAATTAGCATTAGCGTCAAAGTCAACCGGTGCATTTTTCAACAGGCTGGTCACGATGCCGCTCACGATTTGCTTTTCGCCCGAGAATCCTGAAACCGTCACATCCGATTGGAACCAGTATTTGCCCGGATAAATGGAGATTCGTTCAACAGCCGATAAATCCTGTCCTGCAACGTGCCATCCGGTATATTTCAGGTCGAAAACCGAACGAACCGGACCTTCAACCACTTTCTGGTATTCGTAGCCTTCGGTTGAGCCCAGACGGTAAAGCGAATCGGCTTCCAACATGGCCAGACCACCTGATCCGGTTGAACTTCCGCAGTGAAGGATATCCATTCCCCAATCCGAAAGCTTGTGATAATCCGGGATTTCCGGTGTGTGGATCTTGTCGATGATCATGCCGGGTTTTAGCTTGCCAAACAGGTCTTTCACGTTGCGGCAATCGAAGTAATTGCGAAAACCCATTTTGTCGTTTTCCCAACTCACGCTTTCGCCCTGCGCGATGATTTTGAAGCTGTCTTTATACGATGGCGCGACATAGTGGTCCACTTCGAGATAGCTTTTGTCGGGCTGCAAAATTCCCAGTCGCAGGTTGGTGCGCTTTTCAAATGCCGGATACTGGGCAACAGCAACATTTTCAACCTCCAGATTCAGGGTTCCCGAAGCTTTGAAGTTAACGGTGAAAGCCAGTTCATCCCATTTGCCATCGGCATTCAGATCATCGGCCTGCGACGGAACATTTTGCCCGTTCAGCTTCAAAACAGGGGCAAAACCCTCAGAAACCGCGCCCAGTTTGGCTTCCACATCGGCACGGGTCATGATGATGGTTTCATCCTGACGATCGACAGCCAGCGGATTGGTCAGCACCAGTGTATTTTTCTTCGTGCATGCAGTGGCTCCCATCAGGAGCACTGCACACATGACTGAAAGCTTTTTCATTCAGGTAAATCGTTTTCGCCTTTTACATAGCCGAAATTAGCCAGGATTCCTCCATCGACATAAAGGATATGGCCGTTCACGAAATTGCTGGCTTTTGATGCCAGGAAGAGTGCGGCGTTACCTACATCTTCAGGTTCTCCCCAGCGTCCGGCAGGTGTGCGGGTCATCACCAGGTCGTTGAATGGATGTCCGTTTTCACGGATCGGGCCGGTTTGTGAAGTGACAATGTAGCCCGGGCCGATGCCGTTGATCTGGAGATTATATTTAGCCCATTCGCAGCACATGTTGGCAGTTAAAAGTTTCAAGCCACCTTTGGCCGAAGCGTAGGCTGAAACCGAGTTACGACCGTAAACACTCATCATCGAGCACATGTTGATGATTTTTCCGGCGCGTTTGGCGATCATTCCCGGGGCAACGCGTTTTGAAACAATCAGCGGGGCAACCAAATCGACATCAATTACCTGTTTGTAATCCGCAATCGGCATATCCAGAATCGGGATGCGTTTGATGATACCGGCATTGTTAACCAGAATATCGACGGTTCCCACTTCTTTTTCAATGAGTGAAATTCCACGATCGACATCGGCTTCGTCGGTCACATTAAAAACCAGGGTAAAAACATCGATGCCTTCAGCTTTGTATTCAGCTTTGCAGGCTTCGAGTTTTTCCAGGCTCAGGTCGTTTACACAGATTTTGGCTCCTGCTTTACCAAGCACTTTCCCAATAGCCATACCGATTCCATGGGTTCCACCAGTAATCAGGGCTATTTTACCAGTTAAATCGAATAATTCATTCATTTTCGTCAATTTTTATTGTGTTTAAATCTTTTAGTCTGATATGGCATGATCTGCCGGAAAATCCTGTCCTCCCCAGATTTTTCGGGAAGTCCAGTCGAGCGGAGCATCGGCCCAGAACGGATCGTCGGGACGGAGTCCGAGAGGCAATAATCCTACGGAGCAGAGGTACAAACTTCCGGTGGAGATATAACTTTCGCCAATATTGGGCTGGTGGCCGCAAAAACCGATAGTCAGCCAGCTGTTCGGGTCGAATACCCCCGGAGCTTCAATCATCCTTTTGATGACAGCCGTGAGGGCACAACGGACCTGTGCCGGTTTCAGTTCATTGGGCAATTGATGTTGCAGCGATATTTGGGCCAAAAGCTGAAATGCCCCGAAACGGTATGGCAATGAGCGGCCTATCGCTGGGAATGTTCCTTCGGGTGAAATCAGTTTCTCCTGAACAGCCGCATAGCGTTTGGCCCGTTTCTGAACGGTTTCGTAGGTTTTTTCGTACTTTTTGCCGTGTTTCATCAGTTCCTGCAATACATCCACCAGCATCGGCTGAATAACGAAACTGTTGTAATAATCCCAATGAAAATCGGGGCCATCGCCATACAATCCGTCGCCTTTGTACCATTCTATGTGTTTGCGGATAGCCAGGTCCATGCGCAATTCGTCGTGCTGTTCACCGGCAAAGAGCAGGAACGCTTCAACCATTGCGCTGAACAAGAGCCAGTTGTTGTATCCTGGGGTAATTACCCGGCTGCTTTTCATGGCAGCGACCAGTTGCTGCCGGGTGGTTTGATCGAGTTGTTTCCACAGCACATTCGGCGCCCGCAAAATGGCATGAGCCAGGAATGCTGAATCGACCAAAGGCTGTCCTCCGTGATTGAAATTCATGAAATCAGGCGATTGCGGATCAACAGCCATTTTCATACTAGCCTGAGCCAGATTGATGAATTTTTTCCGAAGCTGACCTTCGGCAGTATCATCTGCACCTAACTCCAGCCAGGGAGCCATTCCGGTCATCAAACGGCCAAATGCTTCCAGATAAGTCACTGTGCGGCGATCAGCTTCCAGGCCAGGTTTACATTCAACCGGCATATCCTTCCGGAGCTCACCCTTGCTTAATGATTCAAGCAAGGGGGTGGCTATACGGGTCATTGTCTTCAGCCAGTATTCCCTGTCCGGAATTTCCGGAGAAGAAACAATAGCCGAAGCCTGCAACTTACCGGCCCACGGAGCCAGTCCGATTAGGGGAACATATTTAAAAATATCGCGCCTGTGCATGGATAAAATAGGTTACCTCAGTTCATTAGGCAGAACAGCATCCATATCCGAATAGTCCATATTTTCGCCAGCCATACCCCAGATGAAGATGTAGTTGCTGGTTCCGGCGGCTGAATGAATCGACCAGTTTGGTGAAATCACTGCTTGTTCGTTGACCATCCAGATGTGGCGGGTTTCCTGCGGTTCTCCCATGAAATGGCAAACAGCCTGGCCTTCCGGCACATTGAAATAGAAATAAACTTCCATACGGCGGCTGTGAGTGTGGGCAGGCATGGTATTCCATACGCTTCCGGGGCGAAGTTCGGTCATTCCCATCTGCAACTGGCAGGTTTCAATCACCTTGCTGATCAGCATCTGGTTGATTTGTCGTTCGTTGGATGTAAGCTGCGAACCCATTTGCAATACATTGGCATCCTGCATGGTAATGCGGCGGGTTGGCAGTTCCTTGTGAGCCGGTGTCGAATTCAGGTAGAAATGAGCCGGTTGGGCCTTGTCATCCGATTTGAAAACGATTTGTCTGGAGCCTTTGCCAATATAAAGAGCATCTTTAAAATCGAGCGAATATTCGGTGCCGTCAACAACTACTGATCCTTTTCCTCCAACGTTAATGACCCCCAGTTCGCGGCGGTCGCAAAAGAAAGGAGCTTTCAGCGGATCGATGGCTGTCAGTTCCAGCGGACCATTGACCGGAACAGCTCCCCCGGCAATATAACGGTCGTAATGCGAATAGACCAGACGGATGTTGTCGTTTTCCATCACTTTTTCAATCAGAAAATGTTCGCGCAACTGGGCGGTATCATACTTCTTTGCATCCTGAGGATGAGAAGCAAAACGTTCTTCGTAAATGATTGCCATGATAATAAAGAGTTTATGTGTTAATAATTTTGGAATGACATTTTGAAAAAAGAATAGGACAAATATAAAAGGTTTTGGGGAATTGTGCAATCGATTGCATTTTTATTTTAAAATACGTATATGAAAAAGAAAATATTCCCATATTTGCATATCCTACAGCAATGTTATGAATAAGCACACAGAACCGACCATTCACGATATAGCCAGAGAATTACAAATCTCGGCATCGACTGTTTCGCGGGCATTGAACGACAATCCGCGCATCAGCTTAAAAACAAAGGAAAAAATCAAGGCTGTTGCCGATAAATTGGGATATCGGCCCAATACGCTGGCCTCCAACCTTCGAAATAAAAAATCGAATACCATTGGTATTGTGGTTCCGTTGATCAACCGGCATTTCTTCTCTTCGGTAATCAGTGGTGTGGAAGATGTGGCCTATAAAGCCGGATACAATGTGGTTATATCGCAGTCGAATGATTTAGCCGAGAAAGAAATAAACATTGTTCATTCGATGTTTTCCAATCGGGTTGATGGCCTGATTATTTCCATAGCCATGCAGACCGACACCTTTGACCATTTGAAGCTTTTTGGGAAAAAGAACATTCCGCTGGTCTTTTTCGACCGGGTTGCTCCTGAAATTGATGCCGATAAAATTGTGGTAGATGATTTTGCCGGAGGATTCCGGGTTACTCAACATCTAATCGATCAGGGATATACGCGGATCGGACATTTGGCCGGGCCACAAAACCTGATGACCTATTTCGACCGCAAAAACGGTTATGCCGAAGCGCTAAAGTCGAATGGCATTGCCTACGACGATTCTCTGGTGATCATTAATACGCTGACCAGTGATGAAGGAATCACGGCTGTTCAGCAACTCATGAGCCTTCCCCATCCCCCGGATGCGATCTTTTGCGGTAATGATACAACGGCCCTCAGCGTGATGATTTATCTGCGCGACAAAGGAATCCGGATTCCTCAGGATTTCGGGATTGTAGGATTCAGCAATGAACCTTTTTCCAGGGTGGTATCTCCTTCCATTTCCACGATTGCTCAACCTGGTTTTGAAATGGGGCAAAAAGCTGCCGAAATGATTATCAACAAGATCGAGAATAAAGAAAAGACTTTTCAGACATTGGTTTTGCCGACCGAACTGATTATCAGGGATTCTTCGGACAGAAAAATGTAAAATTTGTAATTTGGTCCAGGAAAATTTTCCAGATTTTAGTTCAAACTTTCAGGGATGCCCGGCAAAATTCCTTTGCTAATATAAATTGGCCGGATATATTTCCGTAGTGATTTTCGGTTTATGCCAAACCAGATTCCTGAAAATACGGTGATGATACCACTGATTAATAATGCATTGGGAATCCCTGTTTTACTGGCAATAGTTCCGGCCAGAAGGTTTCCAATCGGACTTGTTCCCATCAGAGCCATCGAATAAAAGCTCATTACCCGGCCACGCTTATCTTCATCGGCAATGGTCTGTAACATCGTATTTATGGAAGAAAGCGAAAGTACCATTGCAAGTCCGCCAAAGAAGAATGCAACAAAAGAAAATTGCAGTTTTGCAGAGAATGCTCCCAGTATGATGCACAATCCCAACAAGTTCACGTTCAGGTTGATGATTTTGCCTAACCCCAGCACCGATTTGCGCGAAGCCATATACAAGGCCCCGACCAATGCACCTGCGCCCAAAGACGACATCAGGTATCCCAACGTATCGGAGCTGCCATGTAAAACTTCCTTGGCATAAGCCGGCAACAATACGGTAAAAGAAAGTCCGGCCAAACTAAGGCTGGCCAGTAACAAAATCAGGGTACGGATGGGCATCGACTGAAAGGTGTAATGCAGCCCTTCGGTGAAGCTTTTCTTGAAATTAGAGGCCGTAGCAGTTACTTGCTTATTTTGAATTTTGATCTGGAGCAAAGCTGCAATAACAGCTACGAAGCTGATCGCATTCAGCAGAAAGCAGATTCCTTCGCCGACCAAAGCTATCGTAATTCCGGCAATGGCAGGACCGATTAACCGTCCGGCATTAAAGATAGCCGAATTCAAGGCAATGGCATTCCCCAGTTCTTCAGGTTTGTCGATCAGATTAATGACCAGCGATTGCCGGGCGGGAGCATCAAATGCACTGATTATTCCATAAATCAGACTTAAACAGATGATATGCCAGACTTCGACCACGTTAAACAGTACCAGCAGAGCGATAATCAGGGCATGAAGCATGAAAGATACCTGGCACAGAATCATTATTCGAAGCCGGTTATACCGATCAGTCAATACGCCCGTAAAAGGAGCAAGAATGAAAGTTGGAATCTGGTTGGTAAAGCCGATCAATCCTAAAAGAAACACCGATCCGGTAAGCCGATAGACCAACCAGCTCAGGGCAATATTCTGCATCCACGACCCAATCAGCGAGATACCCTGACCAGTGAAATAAAGGCGGTAGTTTCGCGAACGAAGCGAGGTGAATATGTTTTTAATATCCCTGAAACGATTGATATCAAAGCGGTTCGCGATCATTTTTCCACGCATTATATCATGATTTAGCCTTTTTGCAGCAGTGCATCCGACCGAAAGATCAAACAGAAAGAACGTCGGGAAATTGTTTCCGCTAATGGATCTGCGAAATCAATGCCGATAATAAACGACTTTCAATTAGCGGATTCGGTCGATCGAACGGATCAGGGCTTCATCCTTTTTGATGCCGAGAATAGCCAGGTAGTCAAAAATAACGGCAATTAAAGGGAATGCCAAGCCGATCTTGTAACTAATCACTGCTCCGGGTACAGAAGTAAAAATCTTAAGGAAAAACAGGCCAAACAATACAAGCAACATCACAATGGCAGCGACAATCACTTTCACTTGTTTTTTCCGGTTCTTGAAATTCAGGATGGCATAAATATGAGTAGCCAAGGAAAGAAAAATTAATCCCAATATGAAATAGGCATTTTCTTTTATGGCTCCGTTAAGCAGAATGCCCTGACTAGTAAATAGGTAAACGGCTCCATCTTTTGCCATTTCAGCCAAAGGAAGCGAAAACAATAAACCAATTAGAATTATTGAATCCAACAAGTAAAACGATTGAATGCGCTGTATCATGAGTTTAATTTTTTATGCAAAAATAATTTTTTTTAAAGGCTAAACCGGGAAAAATCAATTGACCCACATATTTTTTGTGTTCTCCTCATTTCGTTTAATTGAGAGGAATTAAAAGAATTGAGCTGGATACTCTTGTGTTTTATTTTATACATTTGGATTTGCAACCTCTCTTAAACCTGACATGCCATTATCAACCCTGAAGTTATTGAAAATAATTCTGATATTCAGTATATTATCCGGATTACACATTTCATTGCATGCTCAGGATGTATATTTCTCCCAGTTTTTTCTGAACCCGGTTTACATGAATCCTGCTTATGCCGGAACCATGAAAGTTCCGCGTGCCGGTGTACAGTACCGAAATCAATGGCCGGCCATGAACAATGCCTACACCACCTATTTTGCTTCATTCGACACTTATTTACCCAAAATAAAAAGCGGGATTGGCGTACTTTTATTTAAAGACGATCAGGGCAACGGGATCTATTCGGAAACCTGCATGAAATTCATCTATTCCAAAGAAATCAGGTTGAGTCGTGAGTGGACCATGTGCGGGAGCCTTTCGGCAGGAGCTCAGATCAATTCGTTGGATTTTAATCGTTTAGTATTTTCTGACGGATTGGATGCCAATTTCGGGCATCACCTGCCTACAGCCGAAGTTGCTCCAGATAATGCCCATCAACTCTTTCCCGATTTCGGAACAGGAATCCTGCTTTTCAACGACCAATATTTTTTTGGCCTTTCAGCCGACCACCTCAGTGAGCCCGATCAATCGTTCTATTCTGGGTATTCCGAAAAACTTTCCCGGAAATACACCATGCATCTGGAGGTTAATCTTCCCTGGTTTAAGCCGGGACACTGGCGGAAGTACTACACATTTACCCCTAATGTCATCATCCAGTCGCAGGGCAATGAGCAAAATATTACCTTGGGCGTTTATGCAAATAGGAAAGGCTATTCGCTTGGGGTCTGGAACCGGCAAACCACTCAAAAAAGTACCGATCTGATTTTCATGGTCGGCTTTATTGCCAAACAATTAAGGACTGCCATTACTTATGATGTCAACCTTCGGGGCGTTGGACTGAATTCACATGGCGCTATTGAAGTATCAATCTCGTACCTTTTAAAGTATCCGGGCAAAAAGAGCATTTTCCCCTTCTATGAAATCCCTGGAGAGTGGGATATCCGGTAAGTATATCCAATTTTTTAACCGCGGCATGATCGTTTCAACTGACTATTTTACTTGTAACTTCCGGCAACGATGGTAAAAAAATCGTCAGGGTTAAGATATTGTTGAGCCAGGCGCATCAGTTCGCCGGAGGTTATATTGCGCAAAACTTTCAGGTAATTGTCGTAAAACGAGTAATCGAGCCCAAAATCGTTGATGGACTTGAAGCTTCCGGCCAATGCAAAAGGGCCGTCAAAGTCGCGCAAAAATTCGCCCAGTAGGTAACTTTTCACGGTTTCCAGTTCGTCTTCCGATATTGCTTCAGTTTGCAGCCTTTTCATTTCGGCAGTAATTTCGGCAAGGGTTGGCTCTACATATTCATTACCCACTTCGGTCGAGATCACAAAATAGCTGGCTCGCTTCAACGTCAGAGGGTAACTGCCGATTCCGTAGGTGTAGCCTTTTTCTTCACGGATGTTGGTCATAAGCCGCGAGCCGAAATATCCGCCCAGAATGGTTGAAAGAACCGACAGCCCGTGATAGTCGGGATGGCTTTTGTCAACCCACATCTTCCCTACCCTGATAGCCGACTGTATGCCGTTGGCCTTCTCTACATAATGGAATTTTTGCACATCGGGACATATCGTGTAATCAGGTATTTCCATTGCCTCATGCTGCCAGTCGGTCCCTCCGAAATACTGGTCGAGCATGGTCAGAACGCTTTCGTCGATTTTACCGGCTGCGATAATGTGGCAGTTCCCGGAGTGGTAAAACGAATGATAAAACCGGAGCAATTCATGGCGACTGATACGGTCGTAATCCTCCAGCTTGTTGTTGATCGCATACGGATGGGCCTCGCCAAACAACACCTGTGTGAATTTTTTCTGGCAAAGGGTGCGTACTTTTTCGTTTTCGAGCAGGAATTTCTGCTTGTTTTTGGCAATCAGCACTTCCAGTTCATGTTCCGGGAAGATCGAGCGCTTGATCAGGTCTTCGGTTACTTTCAGTATTTCAGGTAAATGTTTCGAAAGGCTGATAATGCTTACAAAACCTTGATTCTGGTCGGCCATGAGCTGAAGATAGGCCCCGTAAAAATCGAACTGTTCGGCAATCTGGGCCGCCGTGTAATTTTTGCTGCCTTCTTCGAGCATCGAAGTGCAGAGACTGGCCATAAAGTTGGCTGGCTGGTACCAAGTCCCGGATTCGAAAACAAAATCAATTTTAACCACCTCCTGTGATCCGGCATTGACCAGATAAACCGGAAGACCGTTTGAAAGCAGCCGTTTTTCGGCCTGAAGCATGTCGATGTGTTCGATGGGATTAACCGTGGGGTGTATGGAACGATTGAGCATGAGTCTACTTTTTAGCAATGTAATTGAGTACCGAGCAGTTTTCGGGCCTGAAAATCTGTTGGGAAACTTCCTGTATTTGAGCCGAAGTAACCGCACTGTAAAAGTCGGATTGAGAATTGATCAGGCTGGCATCCTGTAAAATTTCGTTGGTTGCCAGGTTCATAGCTTTGGTCAGGTAATTCATCTCGCCGTACACGATGTTGGCTTCTATTTTGTTTTTCACCTTTTCGAGTTCATATTCCGAAACTCTCTCCTCTTTCATCCGGTTGAGTTCCCGTTCAATTGCTTTTCTGGCAGTTTCAAGCGAAACACCGTCGCTCGGTTTTCCGGAAACGACAAACAGTCCGGGCTCAAAATCGCCGGAAAGATAAGCATCCAGTTCAGTAAACAATTTTTCTTTCTGAACCAGGTTGACGTACATGCGCGATGAGTTTCCATTCGAAAGCACATCCGAAACCAGATCGGTGGCATAATAGCGCGGATCGAGCCGGTCGACCATGTGATAAGCCATATAGATCATGTCGTTGGGAACATCGCGTTCAACGGTCAGTTCACGAAGTTCGGTTTGCCCGGGTTCCTGCGGAATGTTACGTGGTTTGACGTTTCGGCAGGGAATCGGCCCGAACCAGCGTTCGGCCAGTTTCAGCACCTGGTCAAAATCCACATCACCGGTAACCACCAGCACTGCATTGTCGGGAGCATAATGAGCAAAGAAAAAGTCTTTGACCTGTTGCATGGTCGCCTTTTCAATGTGACTGATTTCGCGTCCAATGGTAGGCCAGCGGTAAGGATGCACCTTGTAGGTAAGTTCGCGAAGCAACGGCCACACATCGCCATAAGGCTGATTCAGGTAACGTTGCTTGAACTCTTCAATGACCACATTTCGCTGAACATCGAGGCTCGACTTGGAGAAAGCCAGTTCGAGCATCCGGTCGGATTCAAGCCAGAAACCGGTTTCAATGTTGTTCTTGGGTAAAGTGAGATAGTAATTGGTCAGGTCGTTCGAGGTAAATGCATTGTTGTCGCCGCCGGCCTTTTGCAAAGGTTCGTCGTACGAAGGAATGTGCTTTGAACCGCCAAACATGAGGTGTTCAAAAAGATGAGCAAAACCGGTGTGATCGGGATGTTCGTCGCGTGAGCCCACGTTGTAGCAAACATCAATGGCCACCATCGGAGTGGTTTTATCCTGATGGACGATGACCGTCAATCCGTTTTCTAATTTGGTCCGTTCAAAATGTATCATAAGAAAATTTGAAAATGAAATAATTTGAAAATTTGAAAATGAAATAATTTGAAGATGAAATAGTGTTTTGTTTTTCCACCTTCAAATTTCCAAATTCCCAAATCTTCAAATTTCCAAATTGTTTATTCGTTCTTTTGCCGCCTGAAATTCAGCAATCAGATTTTCCATAATGGTCTTCACTGGCAGTATTTCATTGATGATGGAGGCTACCTGTCCGATTTCAAGCTCACCTTTTTCCAGATCGCCTTCGAACATGCCCAGTTTTGCACGTCCCTTGCCCAGTATGGCTTTCAGGCTTTCAGCATCGGCGCCCTCCTGTTCCATTTTATTAATTGTCTGGAAGAACCCATTTTTAATCAACCGTACTGCTCCGATTTTTTTCAGGGCCAGCTTGGTATCGCCTTCAGTCAGCCCGGTAACCAATCTCTTGAAATCGGGATGAGCCGACGATTCTTCGGAAATGGCAAACCGCGAACCGATCTGTACCCCATCAGCGCCCAAAGCCATCGCAGCCAGCATGGCATTGCCGGTAGCAATACCTCCGGCAGCCATCAGCGGCAGTGATGTCACGCGCCGAACAGCAGGAATTAAAGTCAGCGTGGTGGTTTCTTCCTTCCCGTTGTGCCCACCGGCTTCAAAACCTTCGGCAACAATGGCATCCACTCCGGCTTCTTCGCATTTCACGGCAAAAGCCGAACTGGCAATTACATGAGCGACAATTATCCCGCGCTCTTTCAGCCACGTGGTATATTTTTTCGGACTTCCGGCGGAAGTAAATACCACCGGCACTTTTTCGTCAGCAATGATGTTCATGATTGTATCCAGTTCGGGATAAAACAGAGGAACATTCACTCCAAAAGGTTTATCGGTGGCCAGTTTGGTCTTTTGAATATGTTCGCGAAGCGTTTCTGGATGCATGGAACCGGCGCCAATCAGGCCCAATCCGCCGTTATTGCTGACAGCCGAGGCCAATCGCCAGCCGCTGCACCACACCATTCCCCCTGATATGATAGGATATTTTATTCCGAAGAGTTTACAAATCCGGTTTTCCATAGCAAAAATCTATTTAGGCGCCAAAGGTAGAAATTAAAAGGGAAAGCATTCTACAATTCACAACCTACACAACCGTTTTGCATTAACCTTAAGAATCTGTCATTGAAGAATCAACCGTTGTGTTACCAAATGGTCCTTGCTTTTTATCTGGATGAAATAAACCCCTTTGGGGAAATTAGTCAGGTTCAGAGTGATATTCCCATTTGGAGCTATTTTACGGCAATAAATTATTTGTCCTGAAACACTTATTACCTGAATCTCAAGCTCACCCGTTAAAGCATGATCATATTCAATGTGAACAATTCCATTTGTAGGATTTGGGAACAAAGAAACAGTCCCATTGGTCATTAGATCAGGAGTAACCGTTTTAAAATACCTCACATTATTACTGATTCTTACTTCGTCGATATATCCATCAATTCCACTTCCGATAATCAAGTCTTTTGTGTTCACAAATGTTGATGTACCGGTGTATTTTGTCGAATTATTTGAGACCTCATTCCGGTTTTTATCCCGTACAATCACCCGTATTTCTGAATTTTTAGTATCGCGGATAAATGCAACGTGGTACCACTCGTTGAGGGTAGGTGTAAATGTAGAGCAACCTATCCGGGAGTTGGTACCCGAAAAGTAAAATCCATGAAAAACATTATTCCACCAGGGATTTAATTCCAACGAATAATTAGCTTCATACAAATTTGAGTCGCCCGGTTTGGTCAACAGATACATATTGTTATTGGAGTTAAAGGATTTGAGTTTCACCCAGGCTTCAATGGTCCAGTCTCCAGTCAGATTGAGATTAGCATTATGCGGAACCGTAATCTGCGAAATGGTTTTCAGGCAATTCCCCATTGATGAATTTACCGATGGATCAGAAACGAGGTTATCAACAGAACCAATGGCATTTCCCGAATAATAGGATCTGTTATTTAAATCGTTATCAAAATGTAAAAGTAAAATGGTATTCTTATCATAGAGATAAGGTCCACCAACCGCGTTGCTTTTCAATACGGTAAATGCTTTCTCGCTGACATCTGTTTTCGAAGCATTGGATACATCCGTGATTCTCAATTTCCATTGGTTCGAAGAAGTATTAGGAACCACCCATTTATACAGTTTATCTGTTGTCGGTGTGTTTGCATTTATCTGCTTCCAGCTTGTTCCGTTGTTATCGGTATATTCGAGTTTGATGTTTGGAATTGAGGTATCTGACCATTGAATTTTAACAGTATCCTCTGCAATAAAATATTCGCCGCCATTGGGAAAACTAAGGTGTAAATTGGTAAGATCAGTTACGGTAAATGGCCCAAACACGCTTTCCAGGTTCAGGTTTTCCGGAGCAACAAATTTCAGGAAAAAATTTCCGTTATATGAACCTGCATCCCAGACAAAAGATGTCTGAGTAGTTTTGTCAACTATTTCAGTCCAGTGCGTTTTATTGTCGGTGGAGACCAGAATATTGAATTTTACATCAGTTTTCAAAGGCGTCCAGGAAATATTTACCTGAGAGGCAGTTAACTTTGCTCCGGTATTCGGGCTTATTAGAGTGACAACCGGTTTATCCTGAACCCGAACATCAAAGTCGAAATAAAAGTCGTTCATAAACGCCTGACCGGATGAATAGCCCATTTTTTGATATCCGCTCAAATCATCCAATTGCACATTTTTAACTGCCGTGTATCCTCCTTTTCTGTAAATAAAATCAGTTAAATACCAACCCAAGTATTTATACCCATAATCTGTTTGGTAGCCTGGATAAATTTTTGTATCCTCATATGTTGGGCGGTGTCCAAAAAACTTGGTTCCTCGTTCAAGGGAGGAGATTAACATTTGTTTCCAGAATCCTGATCCCATACCCATATTTGAATAATCAGCATTAAATGGACCAGCATCACTAAAAAATGCAAATCCTTCTCCCAACCATTGTGTGCCTGCTCCTATCGGCAAAAGCCCCTGAAAAGCATGGGCCAATTCATGACGCCCCATACTATTCACATCTATTAATTGATCTACAGATGCAAAGCATCCAAAATGAGTGCCTGAAGACCAAGCTGTTCCTCCTAAAACGGTTGAATTGGGGTCGCATGCAATGCCTTCAATAGCTGCATCAGCACAACCTGATAATGTAAATACTGAAAGTTTACCATACGCTTTTATATCGTAATTGGTGGAGAATTCTACGTAGGCATTTTCTAGAGAATTGGGCAAGTACGGAAAGTTAATATTAGCATCGCGCAGTCTTGTATAAATTTGAAAATGCTCCGTCTCCTGCATCAGTTTTATACGTAATGCTTCATCTGTTTCAAGAAAACGTGCGTAAAGATAACGGTTAAAATCATCAAGCAGTCCTTTCAAATTATCTGTATTAAACCACCAAGATGCCGCATCAAACGAATTGGCTGTTACGTTAAGAATCAATGGATAGCCCCAGTTCTTATATACATTCATAAACTCACCAAAAGCATAAGCGACTGTCCAGCCGCTGTTGGCAATAAATGTTGTGGAATTGTTCAGCAAATCAAATGAAGAAAATGAACCTCCAAATTTGTTAATCGCTTCTTTTATTGTGGTATCGGTTGGATTCAGACCCGCCTCATAAGCGCTGAAGCCAACCTTAAACAGCAAAGGCAAACCTTTGGTCTGATAAAAAAAATACATGTAAGATTGACACAAATAATAAACGGCAGCTTTATTAATATCCTTAAAGACAGCTTTTTGAGCATCGGTAGTAGGTTCGCTTACATTAATGGTTCCATCGGAAGCAACAAATCCAACATCAAAAGGAAGCGCATCTGATGGCTTTTGTGCTTCATATTCTGAGGCAGTCAACACTTTAAATGAGTACTTAAAATTTGAAAATGAAGGGGTTGTATAAGGTAATCCATGTACCTTCAATACGTTTATTTTGTTATTAATAGGTGTCATATCAAGCCCCGGCACAGCATTCGAATTAAACTTAACAACCGGCAAAGTCTTGCTGGCATTTTCAACATCCAGCAATCGGTTTCCAAGAGTGGTCTCATCAACATTTAACTCAAGTCCTCCATTGGGAGCCGTAGCCGAATTGGTGAGAAATTTGTACTCAAACAAATTGTACCGTTTTACTGCAAAAGTTCCTGAATAAACAGTCCCACTTTCAAGGGTTAATTGCTGTGGTGTCCAATCGTTAAACGAACCTTTCACATATACCTTATCTGTTCCGGCTTTAAAATAATTAACACTTATCATATCGGTCATATCTACCGAAAACTTTACATTAACAGTGGTTTGATAATCAAGGTAAACATCCAGAAAGTTCCACCAATCAGTTTGTAATGCAGCCAAATTTGCATAGCCGATGTCGGCGTAATTCATATTCTCAACAAACTTTGCCATGGCGGCTTCGCCCTTTGTTTTGATGATATAATAAGCAATTATACCTGAGTAGGCATACCCCATATATCCATTGAAAACTTCAGCTATATTGGGTTTTCCTTGTTTTAAAATCTCAGATTTTATCCAATCTTTAGTTGAAAAATTCCGGCCATAATAACAGGCAACACCTTCGTTGAGCCAGGCCGGAAGTGTCACTTTGGTTTTCCAAGCTTCAAGGCAATGAGTGTACTCATGTGCCACTAATCCCAATGCTTCTTCAAATCCCATTTTATATGGCGACAACATGATCAACTTACTTTTCCCATAAGCCGAACCTATTGAGCTTTCACCGTTTTCAGGATACCCCTGAGCCAGATGAAGCTGGTCCAGGTCTTTGTAGAAATAAATGTCGGTCTTTAAAGTTGGGATAGTTTGTAATGCCGTTGAAACCAATGTATGGCACTTTTCAGCCCGAATCGCAAAATCATCGATCAAGCCATTGTCTTGCGAACTGTAATAAAAATTAAAATGTTCGGTCGATTTAAATTTGTCGATTTCGGCATCATTATAAAATACAGGTGCCAGTATCAGATCCTTTACTCCAATCGAAATCATGCGGTTCCCACTTTGAGACACGGGAAAATTATTTTCCCATCCTCCGTTTTCGGCATTCTTCGAGGTAATAAAGTACTTGTACTCATTATAGCTGTTTTCAGCCAGCGCAATGGTCGTTGAGTAAACGTTGTTACTGACACTTGTTAGTTCGTTACTGGTATCCCAATTGTTGAACATACCCCGAACGTAAACCTTGTCTGTTGAAGGATTAAATTTATTTTGATTCATAAGCAAGCTTAGATCGACTGAAAATTTAATCTGTATGCTTGCACCTGCCAGGTTGTAAGAAAATAGAAAAACGGAAATAATTAATAAAAATTCAAGCTTGCCCTTGCTAAGAAAATTCAACGTTTTCATATAAAATTGTGTTTGGGTTGAATGAACCTCCAACAATCAATATCCATAATCTTTCCAAGAAAAAGATTAAATTTTAGACTATTGGATCTCAAATTTCGGAAAAATTATTAATTTTAAAAAGACAATGATATTTTTTTTAACATAGGTGGTGTTTTTGATCAAAATCTACCAGTGAGTAATTTACAAGAAAAGACAAGAGAAGTTTAACAAATAAATCGTAACCACTATTTCACGAAGAATGCAAATTGCAATCAGACACTCCTGTCTGAAGAATTGGTCATAAATAAACCGCAATAAAGAGTAGAGCTACCTGAAAATAGAAATGTTACCTCCAGGAATAAAGAACAAAATATCAGGCTTCTTCAACAATTACTTTTTCGAGTTCGGTGGTGAGTTGTACCAGTGATATTTTATGAATTAATTCGCCTCTGACTGCCAGAGAAATAGAGCCTTGTTCTTCAGAAACTACAATGGCCATAGCATCGGTAACTTCCGAAACACCAACAGCAGCACGGTGTCTAAGGCCCAACCCCGGATCTAGGTCGTGCCTTTCGGTTAATGGGAGAATGCAGCGGGCAGCGGCAATGCGGTTTCCAAGAATAACCACGGCGCCGTCGTGCAAGGGCGTATTTTTGAAGAAAATGGTTTCGAGCAAGGCTGATGATATCCGCGCATTTAGTTTTTCGCCAGATCGAA
This sequence comes from uncultured Odoribacter sp., assembly GCA_964488805.1. Lineage (GTDB taxonomy): Bacteria > Bacteroidota > Bacteroidia > Bacteroidales > Prolixibacteraceae > Aquipluma. The sequence continues at coordinate 16,936 of CAZAVU010000072.1, forward strand.
TAATATCTTTCAATTCAGACTGGACAGGAATTACAATCAAAGCCCCTGTTTTTGAACGAGCCAGGTTGTCGCATGCCCTGATGATTTCCTTGATTTGCTGATTACTTGCCGGTTTGATTTTTTCGGATGCAAATAGTTTTTCAAGCCCAAAACTTCGGCTGAGCTGGTAGTTGGTTCCGATTAATAGCAAAAACCGTCTGATCTCCTGCTGGAATACCACAATCAGGGCCAGCACGCCAACCCCGATAAACTGTCCCATCAAAGTTCCGAGCAATTCCATGTTCATTGCTTTGATGACCAACCAGCATACATAGACAAGAAAAAATCCGATAGAGATGCTGAACGCAACCGTTCCTTTGATAAGCCGGTACATCTGATAAAGCAGAAATGCAACCAGAAGAATATCAATGATATCCAAAACCCGTATGGTGATAAACAAATTCATACTTAAGAATTAACTGTTCATATCAGCTGAGTTAACTGGTCTCTTTTTCAGCATTTTCTATTTTGCTAGTGCCTCTTATCTTCTGAGGCTCTATTCGATGGTCGAACGGACCATTTCCATAATCCGGATGGTCTCAACAGCTTCGCGTACATCGTGAACGCGAAGAATGTCGGAACCGCCCATCAGGGCCAGGGTATTGATGACTGAAGTGCCGTTCAGTGCTTCGTTTGGGGTAACATCCAATAAATTATAAATCATCGATTTACGAGATACTCCCACCAGAAGTGGCAATTGAAATACTTTGAACGAATCGAGCCGGTTCAGCAGTTCGTAATTGTGTTCGAGCGTTTTTCCAAAGCCAAACCCCGGATCAAGGATCACATCTTTCACACCGGCTTTCGACAGCATTTTGGTGCGCTCGGTGAAGAAAAAGGATATTTCGCGAATAATATCATCGTATTGCGGATTTTCCTGCATCTTCAGCGGAGTGCCCTGCATGTGCATCAGGATGTAAGGAACGCCCAGTTTCCCGACGGTATCGTACATGTGAACATCAAAATTTCCGCCTGAAACATCATTGACAATGCACGGCCCACATTCTTCGATCACTTTCAGGGCTACCCAGGAACGATAGGTATCGATGGAAATGAATGCCTGCGGAAAGCTTTTCCTAACTGCTTTTACAGCCGGAAGTAAGCGGTCGATCTCTTCTTTGGTTGAGATGCCGTTGGTGCCAGGCTGGGTGGATAATGCGCCAATATCAATGATTGTTCCGCCCTGTTCCAGGATTTCTTCGGCCCGGGCAACTACTTTTTTTTCAGTTTTATACTTTCCCCCATCAAAAAATGAGTCAGGGGTCACGTTTAAGATGCCCATTACAACGGGCTTTGCAAGATCAAGAATTCGTCCGTTAAGATTAATGGTATTCTTGCGTTTCAGGAACTTAGATGCGGTTGTGGTGATTAGCATAGGATTTAGATTAGCCTCATAATCAAAATGTACTTTACAAAGTAAAATAAAATACAATTAAAATACACTTTAAATTAATACTTTTATGCCTCAAAAATAACCGAATATGAATAATACAAGTCAACAGTACGACCACGTTATCAGTGTGTGCCAGGATATTTTCACCAAAAAGATGAAGGATTATGGCATTGCCTGGCGTATTCTCCGTCCCAGCTCGATGACCGACCAGATTTATATCAAGGCGCAACGAATCCGGAGTATTGAAGAAAAAGGGGTCAGCAAGATTGATGAAGGTGTTCGCTCTGAATACATTGGGATTGTGAACTATTGCATCATGGCCCTGATCCAATTGGAAAAGGGAACTTCGGAAACCGACGATTTGACTGAAGAGGAAACCATTGCACTTTATCGTGCTCATTTTAAAGAGGCTAAGGATCTGATGATGGATAAAAACCACGATTACGACGAAGCCTGGAGGAACATGAGGATGAGTTCGTATACCGATCTGATCCTGATGAAGTTGAAACGTACCAAACAAATAGAAGACAACCTTGGCAAAACGTTAATATCGGAAGGAATTGAAGCCAACTACCTCGATATGATCAATTATGCCGTTTTTGCGTTGATTAAAATTGAATTCTAAAATTTTAACTCATGTTTAAACGCCTTGTCAGTATTCTGTTGGGATTAACTTTTGTTTTTTCGGGGTTTGTAAAAGGCATCGATCCCTGGGGATCGGCTTATAAGTTTACCGATTATTTCAATGCTTTTCACATGCCCTGGTTTACCGGTTTGGCTTTCACACTGGGCGTATTGCTTGCTGCCGCCGAATTTGCCATGGGGGCCTCCCTGATATTCAACTTTTTTATACGTGTTACAAGCTGGGCCGTACTGATGTTTATGGTGTTTTTCACTGGCTTGACTTTCGTGCTGGCACTCACCAATCCGGTTACCGACTGCGGTTGCTTTGGCGATGCGCTGATTTTAACCAACTGGCAAACATTCTATAAAAATATCGTTTTACTGGCACTGGCCATTTTTGTTTTTGTACAGCGCCGTAACTTCGAAGGAAAAACGAAGACGATTCTTCCCGTTTCGCTGACCACGCTTGCCCTGGTCATTTATTTTGCGCTGGTTTATTATTCATACAATCACCTGCCTGTTATCGATTTTAGTCCCTACAAAGTTGGGGTAAATATCCCTGACGCAATGAAGATTCCCGAAGGTTCGGCCAAGGATGTTTACCAGAATATTTTGATTTATAAAAACAAAAAAACGGGAGAGGAAAAAGAATTCACTGAGGCAAACTATCCGTGGAAAGATACACTCAATTGGACGTTTGTAAAGATGGAAGACCCGGTGTTGGTTCAGAAAGGATACACCCCTCCGATTCATGATTTCAGGATAGAATCACCCGAAGGTGACGACATTAAGGACTTTTTCCTTTACGACGAGAAATATACCTTCATGGTAGTGGCGTACAATCTCCAGAAAGCCAACCGCGAAGGAATGAAGAAAATTGCGGCCCTGGCAACAGAAGCCAAAAGCAAAGGATACAATTTCTTTTTGCTGACAGCAACTTCGCCCGACAGTTTTGAATCGTTTAAATCGGAAACAGGAGCTAACTTTGATTTTTTCAATACCGACGAAATTACTTTGAAAACCATAATACGTTCAAATCCAGGCTTATTAATTCTGAAAAAAGGGACGATCCTGAAAAAATACCATTTCAACGATATCCCGAAACCGGAACAGCTTGATGAAGAATTAAACTAAAACGCTCAGGAATCTGCAGGTAAGATCAGTCCTTCAATCCTTCAGTAATTCAGTAATTAAAAATACTAAAAGCCGGATTTTACCGTTCGGCTAATACCCGAATCCCGATGAATATGCACAAACTCTATATCCTGATTGCTCTTCTGGCATTTGTTTCCTCCGGGGCTTATGGCCAGATTGGAGGTGAATACACCTACGATTTTCTGAACCTGACCAACTCGGCCCGAATGGCGGCTCTTGGGGGTAATCAGGTGGCGCTTAACGATTCAACTGATTTAAATGTATCGTACAACAACCCTTCGCTGCTTGATCCCAATATGAAAAACATGCTGGCAATCAATTATGTGAGTTATTTTGCCGGGATAAACTACGGGTATGCGTCTTATTCGTTTGGCACTCCACTGCCCGGTAATTTTGCCGTTGGGATGCACTACATCAACTACGGAAAGTTCATCGAAGCGCTGGCAAATGGCGAAAAAACAGGTGCCACTTTTAATGCAGCCGAATATGCCCTGAACCTGATATGGTCGAACCAATACAAACAGTTCACCTACGGGATTAATCTGAAGCCGATTTTGTCTTCGTTCGAAAACTACCAATCGGTTGGATTAGCTGCTGATTTGGGGCTCAGTTACTTTAGCAAGAATAAATGTACCGTGACATCCCTGGTTGCGCGCAATATCGGAACACAGATCACAACCTATTATGATGGCGCCGAAAGAGAAGATATCCCATTCGATCTTCAGTTCGGATTTTCGCAAAGGCTGCAACATGCGCCCATACGTTTTGCGGCCACCTTGCAGCACTTGCAGAACTGGGATTTGGCTCAGGCCGAAGAAGATGATTCAGAAACTTCAACTACTTTGAAAGAAGACAACTTCACCAAAAAGTTTATGCGCCATGTAATCCTTGGAGTCGAACTGCTCCCCTCTCCCAATTTTACCATCCGTGCCGGTTACAATTACCAGTTGCGGCAGGAAATGAAACTTGACGAAAAAATGTCGACTGTTGGATTCTCCTGGGGATTCGGTTTCCGTATCTCGCGTTTCCAGATCAACTACGGATCAACACG
>CAZAVU010000073.1:0-20927 GCA_964488805.1 uncultured Odoribacter sp.
AGTTTTTAAAACTAAAGTTACCTGGACGAAAGGGCAATCTGAAAATGCAATTACAGCTATGGTTTATTCAATATTCACTGCTAATTCGAATTCATCTTTTTTCTCTGCCGAAATCCCGTCTGATATGGAATATTTTGATCCGGCCCAAAGTACTAAATCAGACCAATTTTATGGATTTTCACGAGATCATAAAGCTAAGAATATACTATTTATTATTCTGGAATCAGCTGGCGCTGCTTACTTTGACAATTTTGGCGGTACATATAATCTCAGTCCAAACTTAAATAAATATGCAAGTAATGCTCTGATTTTTGATAATATGTACGCCCATGCCCCGGCGACTAATCGATCTCTTGTTTCTATTCTAGGATCTCTGTATCCATTTTTATCCTATAAAAGCTTAACACAGGAAGCTCCTGAATTCGATCAACCAACATTATCTTCAGTACTTAAAGATCGGGGTTATAGAACTTCCTTTTTTTCCTCAGCAGATCTCCGTTTTCAAAACTGTAGACAATTTTTAGCTCATCGCGGATTTGATCGAATTGAAGATTTCTCAGCAATTAAATGCTCAGAGGAATTTCATCTTGAAAGCGCTGATTATAATGAAGGAAATGGGATAGACGATATCTGCTTAGCTGATCGATTGACGACTTGGTTAGATGAAGATACAACGCAAAATTTCTTTTCTATGATTTGGACCGTCCAAGGACACTATCCCTATTTCTTTGCAAAAGAGGAAGAAGATTTTGGAGTTTCGAACTACAATTTCAATCGCTATCTTAATTGCTTGAAGCACAACGATGAACTTGTCGGTCGTGTAATGCGTGCTTTGGAAGATCGGGGTTTAGCTTCTTCTACACTGGTGGTGGTAGTCGGAGACCACGGAGAAGCTTTCGGTCAACACCAGCAGTACGGTCATGGAACTGCCCTTTACGAAGAAAATTTAAAGGTACCTCTCTATTTTATTAATTCACAGCTATTTCGCGGAGAGCATAAAAGTGATATTGCCGGAATGAAAGATTTGGCCTCCACCGTGCTTTCTGTGATTGGCGCAGATATTCCCGCTCAATGGCAGGGGCGTGATCTTCTGAACACCAATTCCGATGAAGCTTTTTTCTTTGCCCCCTGGTCTGATTATCTTTTTGGTTATCGAAAAGGAAACATGAAATACATCTTTAATGAAAGCCGGAATACCGTGGAAATGTATGATCTAAGCAAGGATCCAACCGAAAAAACAAATTTATTTCAGCCGGGGATGAAGGATGCAATTGCCGAAGCCAGGATTAGGGTGGCCGCCTGGGTGCAATTCCAGGATAAATTTATTAAGCAACTATGTCTCGATAAACCTTGATGGTTGTGTAAATGTATTATATTCAATGATTTAATGGTTGTTGCCATGAAGAAAATGGTTTTATATCTTCTTATTTCAGGAAGTGCGATGCTAATAATAGGCTATATGTTGAAACGCAATGATTTTATTAACAGATTATTGATGAGATGGAAACCAACTAGCATTGAAGTAAATTCTTCGGAGCCGGTTCTGGCAGTGTTTTCATTTCAAGCCGGAGCACAAAATAAGATCCTTGGGCAATTTATCCATTGTACCATAAGACTTTACGATGTTGAAGATTGGTCCATAAAAAAAGAGAATATCATGCAAATCGCTGATAGTATTCCACTATTAATTACCGTAGAGACCTGGGGAAGGAATACTATTTCAGCTTTAGTTAGCAACCCTCTTGAGGATGTTGTAAAGGGTAGGTATGATTATGTTGTTGAGAAGTTGTGCACCCTGCTCATTGGTACGCGTCCCAATGTATATTTTCGGTTTGACCCGGAAATGGAGGTTCCTTCGAACCGTTTTCCCTGGCAACAATATGGAGGACCTTCCTATATAAAGGCTTTTAGTCATTTTGCTGCATTGTGTCAGAACTTTGCTCCACAGGTTAAGCAGGTTTGGGGGCCGGCTGGTTATCCCGGAACAATGGAGTATTATCCCGGAGATAATTTTGTAGATGCAGCTTCAGTAACCCTGAAAAGTGATTCCGAGAAACCGTTAAAGGTATATCCGGCGAATTACACGGTTTCGTATGACTTATTCAGAAGATTGCATCGCCTAAGGTTTATTGACAAACCCATTTTTATTTTGGGATCCGGACAGATCGCCAAAGATTCTATTAATGAACGGTTGGTATCAGCTCTCACACAGAAGATTGATGAAGAAAGAACTGTTGTGTATGGTAAAGAAAACTTCCAACGTCCGGGATCAAACGTAAGGATTGATCCGCAAAGGCCGATTGAAATTGGGTTGTATGATCCACAATCGTTACTGAATCAGGAGAAGCCTGTGACGGTGGAACATCTTTTTGCGGATTTTGGAAACCTGCACAACAAAACCTTTCAAGATGAATTCAACAAGGTGATAAAACGAGGTCATGATATCATTGTAACTTTCGAGCCTTTCCGTAATCCTGACGGCGATACTGATCAACAAATACTTAAACATGTAGCCGAAGGAAAATACGATCGGGAAATTAATCAGTTGTATTCCATTCTCCTCACGACTAATCATCGGATATATTTACGTTATGCCCATGAAATGGAAATACCGATTACCCGTTACCCATGGCAAAGTCAGAATCCTATTGACTACATCAAATCATTTCGGTATTTTATGACTTTTAAAGATCCATTGCCTCCAACAATCAAACGGATATGGGGTCCTGCTGGCGACAGGGGTTCTTTGGAATGGTGGCCCGGACAGGACGTTGTTGATTTTATAAGTATTGCTGTTTATGGGCTGCCCGATAAGAACATTACAGATCCCGAAAAACAAGAAAGTTTTGCTGCTATTTTTAATCGAAAGTACTGGCGTTTCCGGTTTGTGGACAAACCGGTTTTTATAACCGAATTTGGAGTAAAAGGCCCGGAAGACTACCAGACACGATGGCTGGAGGCAGCCGCAAAAGTTATCCGAACGAATCCCCGGATCATTGGTGTTAATTACTTCAATATGACTGATACTCCTAAGGCCTGGGGTGATATTAAACCACCGGATTGGAGTATTTCAAAAAAAACATTCTACCATTTCCTGAAATATTTAAGCGATGAATAGCCGGGAGGAGGAGATGCTTCCCAGATAGGCGTACTTAATGAAGTAATCGTTGTGGTAACCATTTCTCCTTTGGAGGTAGTGAGTAATAACCTGAAATATTCATGATCGTGAGGTATTTTAACTGAAATTTTGCCCCCGAATCCAATATCCTTAACTGCAAGGTAATTGCCATATTTATCACATTTAATCAACGACCACTCAAAACTTAAATCGTTAATTTGGGTTCCATTTTTCCATCCACTCGTGCCATCATAGTACATGGCATAATAGTCCAGCGTTGTATTTTCATAAATCGGGATAGCAGGCCTTAGAATTCTGATTTTAGGGTAGCTGAAGTTAAAATTGGATTTTTGCAAAGCGTTTAATAGAGTAAAATAGTCAGTTTTGTACCGTCCCTTTCGGTCCGTTATGCCATTAAAGGTTAGCTTGTTACTTTCGTGCTGGTCCTGCCAGGCAGTTATAAAGAAAGATGTTTGGGTTTTGAATATTTCCGGCTGAATTAACGTGTTCACATCTATCTCGCTGTATATAAAATCGATCCTGGATTGGTTGAAATATGAAATCAAAGAATTCAGATATTTATCATTTTTGACAACTAATCCGAATCCATCTAATTCTTTGATATTCTCAACAAGCATTTTCGCATGGTGGATTGATTGGAGGTTGCTTTCCAGATCAACTATTATAGGCCTGGTCGAATCCACTTCTTTAATCTTCTTTACCAAATTTTTCAGCCAGTTCGCATAAGCCAGATTTTGAAAAAGAAGTTCAGGTTTGTGGTAAAAGTTTTTCTGATTGTATTGTACGTCATTCTGAATGTTCCATGAAGTAATATGGTGGCAATGTTTTTGCTTGTTTACCCTTTGAAGAATTTGTTTTGCTAGTGATTTTGTGCATACCGTGTCGTTGACAAAATCGATATATTCAGGAATCCAGAACCCATAGGAAATGTTTAGTCCACATTCTCTTGCAATATTCAAAACATTATACTCATAAATGGTATTTCCTTCAAATTTGATCGTATTAATCCCCAGTCGTTTTATTTTTGTAAAGTCAGACAAAAGAGTCTTTCGATTTAGTACATGGTAATCTTTTCTCCAATCATGTCCCTTCTTTAGGTTAATCCCCTTTATATTCCTTAAATCATAAACTTTTGTTGTCCGTTTCGGTGTACTGTTGGATTGTAGTTTTTGCAATGGGTAAAACACGTAGTTTGGCACTTCTTTTTTGCTGAATGAATTTTTGACTACCTGATCTTTATCTATGGTCCAGTCAAGAAGAGCCTCGTTTCTTTGCAAGCCTTTGGGCCAGTTGTCATCTACTTTGCTGTTAAAATAAACGACAGATTTTATCTCCTTGAAGTTATTTTCTATCGAACTAAATGCATTTTCGAACCATTCATTTTGCTTTTGGTTATCTTTTAGAGTTCCAAATTCCGAAATAATGACCGGGGTCGCAGGAAGATTCTGGAATTCGATATGAAAAGGCTCATACATATCTTTGAAGTCGTGCCATTTTCCATCCTGGTTTAAATGTCCGTAATTGAGGATATTCACGCCAATCCAGTCGACATATTCTTTGCCTGGATAAAACGATACCACGTTGTCGGACTTCCAGGGGTTCCAGATCCAGATTACATTGGTAGCCCCAATATTTTTGAAAATCTCATACGTGTGAATCCATGCTTTTTTGAATTTTAAAGGAGCTTCATCCCCATCTATATACCAGGGATAGAAGGGATTGCCGAATTCGTGAGCAAATCGCAAAAAGACAGGCCTTTGCAGGTTTTTTAGTTTTTCAGCAAAGGTTGAGATATAAACATCAAAATAACCTTCCACGATGAGTTCAAAAATATGTTTATCCTTATGTGGAATGTCCTGAAACGAACTCGACCAGGGCTCCCAGGTTATCATGGGTATAGATCTTTGCATATAGATGGAATCCATCAAGTCCTGGGCTACAGTTGATTCTGTGTTTTTGTCCCAAGCGACATAAAATGAAATAATGTCAAAGTTCTCCTGAATTTGGTTGGATAAAACTTTTACATTTTTAAGAGTAGTGATTCCATTATCGGTGTTGGGGGCAAAAACGCCAAGGTAGTTGATCGTATGTTTTTTTTGTACTTCTGGAGTTACTCCTCCCCATTTGCCATATTCAATATCATGCAGGGTAAATGCTGATGTAGCCAAAACAATAACGATAATGGGCAATGCTAATTTACGCCAGATATGAAATCCAAAGTTCTGAGCTTTATTTAACACCGAATGTTTGGCATTTTCTATATGAGAATTCAGTAAAACAACCTTTTGTCTTTGGTAGGCAAAAATTAAAGTATAAAACATGAAAAAGGCATTGATCAAGGCAAAGCCTGACATAAAAAGCGAGAATGGGGTATAATCAATCGATAGTCCGTAAAACAAAGCAATTATCGAAACTGTGCCGACTATCAGGTTGGGAATAAGTATTCTCCAGTTTGTACCTTCTTTATCTTCTTTGGGCGTAGGGAGATATGGGACTTTTCTCCGGATTAAAGTGTAGATAAAACCGACATTGTAAATCCACCAGGTACAAGCCTGCAATAACCCACCTGTCAGATGAATTCCTCGCTCATGTTCATGCATCACCCATCGCTGGACATAAAAGCGTATCCCGATGATGCTCATGAATATAGGAAAATAAATCAGTCCGAAATTCAGGAGATTTCCTCTCCATGGCGTTATTGCAGTAAACAAGGAGATTATGGGAATCAAGAAGTTGATCATGTAGATTATCCCTGAGAAATAGTGAAGTGGCAGAATCCCAAAATGTAATTTCTGACGCCAGGAGAACTTTTTAAAAAGTCTTGGATACACAGCAACCAGCAATTCCAATGTTCCTCTTGACCATTTTAATTGCTGTTTGTAATAGGAAGTGAGTGATGTCGGGACTAATCCTTTCGAAAGCACTTTGGGAACATAAACAGACTTCCATCCTTTGGCGTGTAATTGCATGGCAGTGTGCATATCTTCTGATAATCCGGCGGCATGACCTCCTATCGAGTCCAGAGCTTTTCTCCTGAAGACACAATTTGCTCCAATGGCATTTACTGTACCATAAGAATTCATGGTCATCATCATTGGACCATAAAAATGGTAGGTTTGCTCTGCTGCCCCATGGGCTACATACGATTCACTGACATTGTAATAAGCCTGGACTGTTTGAACGAAACCAATCGACTCGTCCTCAAAATATGGTATTACTTCATCTAAAAACGAATCCAGAGGTACATGATCCGGGTCCAGAATAAGGCATATATCACCTTTGGCCTGAAAAAGGGCATTGTTTATATTCCCGGCTTTGGCATTAATTCTATTATTCCTTGTTACATGTATGATGTTGTTTTCTTTACAAAAAGCTTTTAAATAGCTGTCGTTGGCCTCATCACATAAATAGGTGGTATGTGGATATTTGATCCTTTTGATGGCAAGAAGAGTTTCCTTAACCATCTCATAGGGTTCTCCGGGGAAATAAGTTGTAAAAACATCTGCGCTGAATTTTTTTGACATTTCCGGTTTTACAGGTACAGAAATATCCCAGTAGTGATACCACATATAGAATATCTTCAACGTGTCATAACCCATTGAGACCACAAGCAGCCAGAAAAGAAACTGTACTTTAATTAGATTGGGATTTAAAAACCAATAGAAAAAATTAACAAAGCTTAGTACTCCAAGGAGTATCATAAGCCTTAGGGTAATTTTCTCTTTTTTAGAGGGAACCTTTATTTTATTTGGTTTGCTCATTTGTTTTCTAAAACGTAAAAAGGAGTGTTTGTGGTAGCAAAGTATCCGTTCTTATCATATACATAAGCGAAAATTCTATATGGTCCTTCTTCTTTTGGAGTGATAAACATTGCTCGGTTGTTGTAAACTCCTATAAAGGAGTCGGCAAGTTCTTTGGGTTTCACCTTCGTTTTGAGTTTTTTCTCAAGCCAGCCATTATACCAGGCGTCTTGATATATTTCCCATCTGATAATGACACTATCGCTTTTCCCGTTGGAAAACTGAACCTCGGCTGTTTTTATCTCGTTAGGTAAAAAAACAATATTGTCGGCAGCACCTTTCCCGTCGACCAGCATGTAATCTAACCCGATTAGAGCTGGTTTTCTATTTGTGTTTTCCCAGAGATTTTTGAGTTCTTTAATAATTTCTGATTTGCAGCCATCCTTGTAGAAACTAAACCAGGTATAGGTAAATTCGTGTTTATCGCCCCAGAAAAAAACCAATGATCCAAGGCAGGCTGCATCCTTTTTCTCGGTTATAATATTATATCTCGTGTTGATTTGTTCTGCTTTCTTTGTACTGGTTTGTTCTATCGGAGCATGCCATGCGGTTAGCCTGGATTCCCACATCCCGTCAGATCCCCATTCGCTTATATAGTATGGCCTGGCTCCAAATAAAAAGGAAATCTGAGAGACATTCTTATAAAAGTCTTTTGTGTTACCGAATATATTATACGACAATACATCTATTTGGGGCGAGTGCAGGTAGATGCTGGTAACGGCTTTCCTGCTCACGCCGGCAATTGAAGTGCAAACCGGATGATTAGGGTCTTCTTTATGTATATAGTCAATTAATTCGTTAAAGGTATTGACAAAATTATTCTTCCGAAAAATAAAAGGGTAAAACAGTTCATTACCTAAATTCCACATCAAAAGAGCCGGGTGATTCTTATGCTTTTTGATGAATACCTTTATTCTCTGTTTTAATATGTTAGTATTTTCTTCATTTAAATAGAAGTTGTATTTTTTATTGTATTGTGGTAATGGTAGATCTACGATAACAGCCAGGCCATAACGGTTAGCTTCATCCAAAAAATTGGAGAGATTTAATGTATCATATAACCTAATGGTATTTCCATTGATTGACGATAGATCATTGAAATGAGAATTCCCGGAGGCTCCCTGAATGTAAAAAGGCTTTCCATTTCTAAAAAGCTGAAAACCGTTGTCCTTCTTTTTAATGAAAACAGTTCTTGTTTCGTCAACGATTTTGTCTCCATTATGGCGACAAAATACGAGGAATCCGAACAAGAAAACAATAAAAAGTGTAAGGATGATAAAGATAAACAACTGCTTTTTCATATATCGACTGCAATGGTTTGTATGATAGCAAATTGACAAAGATAACCGTGACTACTGCTACGTTGAGCTTTAATCCAACTGGGTGCTTCGGAATGACATCTTTCGCTTTGATCCTTTATGTTTCTTTTGAATTTCCCGACAGCAACAAAGTATGACTTAACAGAGATTAATATCTGCCCTTCATGGGCTGGTATTTTATTTTCCAACCATCTATTTCCATTGGGAATAAACAGTTCAACTAAATCAGGAAGAACTTATTTTTAGTCCTATAATCAAATTTACTAAAAATACCTGTTATTTTGGCCTTTTTAAAAGCTGAAATATGTGCAGGTGAATCTGTTGTAGATACATGATAATCTAATTGTAATGAGTTTGTTAACCAGTTGTCAAGGAGGGGGAGATCGAATTTTATCTGTTGAGGTTCGGTTCCTGAACAGGGTTTTATGAATACATCAATCTCCTTTCATTTTAGTTTCCATGCCATAGGATGGGCATAAAAAATCCGGCCTCTTGCGAGTGCCGGACCTTGTTAAAATTTATCATTTCACAATAAAGTGAAGCCGAACCCGAACTTCTGAATGGCTCTTTCGATTTTTATGTTTTTACAATTCCACTTCTGAACGCTTATTTAACCACTCTCCTTTAATCCATTAGCCCGTCTTCACCCTTCCTCAAATATACGAAATTTTTAACGTTTATGGAACGCTGGAAGGCACTTTTTACAGCCATCGTAATTCTTTTTCAGCGCCCGTTCAAGCAGGAAATAGCCCCGTTGGTGTTCTTCGTAGGTATCCATGATGGAATCGCAGCCCGATTTGTGGATTTCGTTGTTGTTCACGTTCACAACATACTTCGGAACCGGAGAAATCACTTCGTTCAATTCTTCGAAATAAACGTCGGCAGCCAAAATGGCTTCCGAATCGGTAATCTCCAGTTTCTTGCCGTCAACATGTAATTTCCAGGGTATATCCGGAGTTTCAATCGTCAGTCCGGGGGTAACTTCTATTGAATCAATGTTTTCAGTCAGTTTTGAGATATCGAACGAGAACTTTGGCGAAACTATATATGGCGGAATGGCATCGATGATCTTGCTTTTATACTTGTCGATGAGCAGATCGGCAATTACAGCCGGCAGCGTCAGAAACACACAGTTTGAGGGAACAAAGTCCGACAAATTGAATTCGAAATCGACCACTTTGCATTCCAGTACATTCTCTTCTTCTTTCAACAATATCTGGCCGGTACAGTTTCGGATCAGGATGTTCCGGATAGGAACGCCGATGTCGAAAACTTTGATGGTCTTGCGGGTTTCCGAAATGGTAATGTCGTCTTCCCAAGGTGTACACTTGTCCGGAATAGGGCCGGAGGTATCTATCTGGATCTTTCCTTGCAGTGTCACAAACATTTTCAGCCTGACAAACAAATTGAACCCAAGGTTGTAAATGGCGACTTTGTTCCCTGCAAAAATCTCGAATGTGGGCTTGTTTTTAAAATCAATATCGATGGTGTATTCAAAATCACTTCCCAGATATTTGACCTCGGTTTCAACAAACCCGAAAGTGGCCAGGCTGATACCGGTTGAAACCACAAAATTGGCAATGTCGGTCACGACGCCAAGCACGTCGTCAACCAGGTTGATGTGGAACGTATCTGTTTTTCTGAAGCTTTTATCCCAATAAGTATGGTACCAGAAAAAGTTGAATACCTTGTTCATGGCCATTTCCGAGATAGCCACACCCACGCTGCAATTTCTGGCAAAATCGCTCAGCAGGGCTTCATTTCCACCGGTATAGTTCAGGAGGTTAAAGGCAACGACCATCGCATCGGAGCTCACGGTTTTAAAGGCTTTGAGCTCGATCTGGAATTTGTTGGCCTCAACCTTTTTGGTGTAGGGCAGAAATGTTTCGAGCGTGGGAAGGTCGATGGCAAAATGATTTTCTTTCTTTTTAAAATAGGCATGAATGGCTTTTTGAATAAGCGGGTGGATCACCAGGGTAACCGATTCATCGAGGGTGTACCGGGTTTTGATGGTCAGTTCCTGCACCTGACTGTCTTCAAATTTGATACAGAACTTGTTGTTCTGATCATCGATGGCAATGGGAACTATTATTGTGCAAGCCAGATCAAATTTTACTTCAAGTCCTTCCCAAAACCAGAAATAGCACCTTACATCGAACGAAACACCTACCTTGTTCCCAACCTGAAAATCGATATGCGGTTCATAATTAAGTTTAAAGCGAAAGTCAATGTTTAAGAACCTGCGCAAATCGGTCGGAATCTTTGCCAGTTGATCGGGTTTCAGACGCAAACTCAGATCTTCACGTCCGTTGAAGGTAAAAAAGCCATTGTATAAAAGCGCTCCTGAAATTTGACTCAGAAATTTCTCGTTGAGCAGTAAAACAACATCATATCCGGCAGTTTTCATGATTCTGATTTTGGTTGGGTTAGTAAATGTGATAAGCGCTCAGGCATGTCTGGCACGCTTTGTAATTCTCGCTCAGAGCCTCATAAACCACAAAATACCCGATGCGGTTGTCTGGATCAATATCCGACACCTGCGGACATTCAAACTTATGAATGACCTTCGATTTTTTATTGGCAATATAAAGCGGAACAGCAACAGGAAGGCGTTTCAGCTCGTTGATGACAACATTGGTCTGAATAGTGATTTCGTCGGGATTGATTTGGAGTACCGTGTCGTCAATAGCGCCGGTAAACCCATAAATATTCACCTTTGAAAGGATCAGCGATGGCGACAGCACAATATCCGGGATCTTTTCGACTACCTTTTCTTTAATAAATGTCATCAGTTTCTCCCACATACGTTTGGTCAGCTTGGTGCCTTTGTGTTTGAAGTCAATTGTAAAATCAGCCTTCTTAATTTTGATCACCAGGTTGTTATCTTCATTGAACCCCAATTGACCTTCAGCATCAATAATTTCCAGTTCAAACGAATCTTTCACCTTCACCAGTTCATTTCTCTTGTTGATGGTTTTCAGGTTGATGTCATCTTGCCAGGGGGTGATATTATCAGGAACGAATGAACTGGTATCAAGATCGATTTCTTTAAAAACATCGGCAGTTAGCGAAGCAAACAAATCGGTTTTCAGAACCAGTTTACTCAATTTAACTGTATTCTGACCTGAGAACTCGAATTCTGGTTTTTGGGTAATCTGGATGGTTCCTCCATAATCCAGCACCACATTTTCGTAATTCGTATCCGACTCAATAAATCCGAGCGACAAAACCCTGGTGGCCAGGTCAACTCCTTTTTCGAGGGTGGCATCGAAGCCGACCTGAGTCTGGCCGGTAAACTCTTTCTCCTTGTTAAACGTGGTATGGTCCCACCAAAAGTTGAAAATTGAAATGAGCGCACTTTTTTTCATCCCGAAATACACGTCTTTCCCATTGGCGTACAGGCCCGAAAGGCTTACCGAAGGGGTATCGGCAAAGAAGTTGAGGCCAACACCCAATGTCCGTTTATCCAGTATTTTCACGTCGACCCGCGAAACCGGCAGCTTCGAAGCTGCATCGTCGGGCATCATGGGCAGGGAAAGGTTGTGGAGGGCAAACGGAATATGGAAAACCTTCAGTGTATTTTTGAAATAATCGTTGAGCAGGATGCTGAAAATCTGATTGAGTTTGGTGATAAAATTTTTGTGCATCTGAAACTTGTCATTCAGGGTGAGGCTTATAATCTGCACTTCGCGGATCAGGTATTTCAAGCTTTGTGTTCCCAGATCGAACTCGGCATGTGCTTTTACATTCAGTTCAATGTCGAGGCTGACCGGAATTCCGGTTAATATAACTAGATTCAATGCTCCTGAAATACGCACATAAACCTCGTTGCCGCCCCGTAAATCAACAAATGGCTCACTGTTTAGCTTAAGGCAATAACTGAACCTGGTAAACCCGGTCAGTTCGTCCGGAACTCCCTCAACCAGGTTGTATTCACCTTCAAACTTGATGAACCCCTTGTAATAAACCATTGCCAGCGCTTTGTTCAGAAGCCTTTCGTCCAGTTGGACCAGCATGTCATAATTATTGGTGCTCATGTAAAATGCTTTAATTAGGATTTAAATTTTACCTCTGTTCGTTTAAAGTCGGGTAGAACTTCTACCGGAAAGTGGTATTGACCAAAGTGGATCTGATCAATAAAGAAGGGTGGTTTGGATTGACAAAACATTGAATTTCAGTTTTATATAAATTTACGACAATCCGAAACCAAAGTCAAGAGCCGAAATACTTTAGGGGAATAAAAAAATCCGCCACTTCAGAAAAGTGACGGACCCTGGGATAGATACCATTTTACTGGTGAAATCAATGGCATAAAAAAGGGACAAAATAAGTTGCAGCACTTATTTTGTCCCTCGCATAAGCAAAATGCTAAAAGTTACTGAATATCGATATCATACGGCATTCGGGCCAGAATTCCCTGCTGAGAAACGGCTCCGCGCAACTGTTCATAGTATTTATAACCTTCGCCGAGTTCGTCTTTTACAAACCGGGCTTTTGCCGAGGTCGACAGTTCTTTCATCAGTTCTTCAAACGGATCTTTCAGCTTAGGCAGGTTAACAATGCGGAAGTTATCCAGTTTAGCCATTTTTTTTGCCAGGTCAATGGCATCGGTCAGCCCTCCGAAGGAATCAACCAGTTTAATTTCTTTGGCATTTGGTGCAGCCCACACCCGGCCCTGGCCAATTTCATCCACGGTGGTTTTGTTCATCGAACGTCCGTCGGCCACCCTGGAAATGAACGTATCGTACCCAACTTCAATCATTTGTTGCATCAGGTCGCGTTCGAAAACTGTCATTGGACGGGTAACTGAAATCATGTCGGAGTGTTGGTTTGTAGTGACTACGTCCTGGGTTATTCCGAGTTTGTCGGTCAGTAATTTCTGAAAGTTCGGGATCATGCCGAAAATGCCGATTGAACCGGTAATGGTGGTACGGTCGGCCAGGATGGTATCGGCAGCGCAGGCAATGTAATAACCGCCCGAGGCAGCCACGTCGCCCATTGAAGCTATCACCGGTTTGGTTTTGGCTGCCAGTTGGACTTCCCGCCAGATCACTTCCGAACCGTATGCGCTTCCTCCCGGAGAGTTGATGCGCAATACAATGGCCTTGATCGACGAATCGCGGCGAGCCTCACGAATGGTTTTTGATAATTCTTCCGACTTGATGCCATCTTCATCCGACATGCTGCCGTCAATGCTTCCAGAAGCATAGATAACGGCAATCTTATTTTTGGCAAGTCCTTTTTGTTCGCGATGCTCGGGCACTTTTATATACTTATAAATATCAACGGCTTTAACATCTTTCGTCTCACTGGTTCCGGTCAGCTTCTTCAGGTCATCAATCACCTGATCCTTGTATTTCAGGCGGTCGACCAGATTTTTTTGTTTGGCAAAGTCGGCTTTACGGAATGAAGCTACCATATCGGCAATGCGGTTCAGTTCGTCGACCCCGATTTTTCGTGAAGCAGAAATTTCAGTCAGCATTTCATTCCACAAACTTTTCAGATAGGTTTCGGTCTGAAGCCGGTTTTCATCGCTCATTTTATCGAGCAGGAAGGGCTCGACAGCAGACTTGAATTTGCCATGACGGACAATCTGCATTTCGACGCCCAGTTTTTCAAGACCTTTTTTGTAGAAGGTGCGTTCGCCTCCAAGTCCCCTGAAATCGACCATCCCCTGTGGATTTAAGATTACCGAGTCGGCGACTGATACCAGAAAATAGGCTTTTTGCGTAAGGTTTTCTCCGTAAGCATAAATGAACTTTCCTGTAGTTTTAAAATCCTTCAGTGCCGAACGTATTTCCTCGACCGTGCCCATGCCTGCCTGAATTTCCATCGGGTTCAGGTAAATACCTTTGATGTTGTCATCGGTTTTGGCTTTCCGGATGCAGGCCAGAATGTCATTCAGTCCGACTGTTTTTTCTCCCTGAAACATGCCAAAATCCAATCCTTCGAAAGGATTCTTTTTGGCCCGGTCCACAATCCGGTGATCGAATTTCAGTAATAACACGCTGTTGTCCTCAATCTGAGTGGGTTCCTCGGAAACGGAAACCATGGCCGAGATGATGCCAATGGTGATAAAAAGAAGTAAAAGCCCGGCAATCATCACTCCAACGATGGAAGCCAGGGTAAATTTCAAAAATTGCTTCATGTGTTTTTATTTGAATTTGTTTGATTCGAGTGAAATGTGCAATAGATTTGTACGAATTTAGCGTTTTTGTTACACATTTCGGACTGTTATGATCAGGCTTTATTTGTTGTTGGGTGGTAATCTGGGCGATAAAAAAAAGGTTTTTGAGGAAACCATTTCCCGTATAGCCCGACGCGTCGGGACAATTGCTGCTAAATCAATCGTTTATGAAACCGAACCCTGGGGCTTTGAATCCAAAGATATGTTCTGGAATCAGGTGATCGAAGTGTTAACCGAACTTTCTCCCGAACAAGTTTTGCTCCAGGCTCAGCAAATAGAACAAGAAATGGGTCGCATTCGTAAAGCCAATCAGTACGACTCGCGGGTCATCGATATCGATATCCTGTTTTACGGCGATCGGGTCATTGATCAGGAAAACCTGACAGTGCCGCATCCCCGGATTCAGGAACGGAAATTTGCACTGATCCCGCTCAATGAAATAGCTCCCGGACTGATTCACCCGGTGTTTCATAAAAGCATAGCGCAACTGCTTCTGGAATGTCAGGATAATCTGGACGTACGGATAGCTCCCGATGCTTAAAACTGAATTCATTCAACAATCATCATCGATCAATTTCATGGAAGCCTCATTCAAAAAATACACGCTCAATTTTAAGCAGCCCTCCGGAACGTCGCGGGGCGTTTATACTACCCGCGATTCGTGGTTTGTTTTTTTATCCGACGGGATAAACACCGGCATTGGCGAATGTGCTCCATTGCCCGATCTGAGCATGGAAAGTCCGAAGCGAATGAGTAACAAACTGTTGCAGGTTTGTAATGAAACAGGCTATTTCTGCCAGTTCCCCGATGAATTGCGCGAATGGTCTTCCATCCGTTTTGGCCTTGAAACAGCTTTGCTCGATCTTAAAAACGGAGGGAAGCAAATTCTTTTCCCTTCGGCTTTTACCCGTGGAGAGAAGGGGATTCCGATCAATGGACTGATCTGGATGGGTACGCCGGAATTTATGAGGCAACAGATCAGGACCAAGCTGGATGCCGGATTTCGTTGCATCAAAATGAAAATCGGAGCGCTGGATTTTGAAACCGAATTTGAGTTGCTGAAAACCGTTCGTAAGGAATTCTCTCCGGAAGAAATTACCCTCAGGGTGGATGCCAATTGCGCGTATTCGTACCAGACTGCTCTTGAAAACCTGAAGCGACTGTCGGATTTGCAGATTCATTCCATCGAACAGCCAATTTCAACCGGGCGATGGGATGAGATGGCCAAACTGTGCGAGAAATCGCCGGTCCCAATTGGTCTCGACGAAGAATTGATCGGGATTGCCTCGACCAAAGAAAAACAGCGGTTGCTCGAAACCATCCGCCCGGCTTACCTGATTCTGAAACCCAGCTTGCACGGTGGATTTGCTGGTTGCGAGAAATGGATTGAACTGGCTAAAAACATGGGGATAGGCTGGTGGATCACCTCGGCCCTTGAATCAAACATCGGGCTAAATGCCATTGCACAATGGACTTTCCAACAGGATACCACCATGGAACAAGGACTTGGCACCGGTCAGCTTTTCACCAACAACTTTGATTCTCCGCTCGAAATTGAAGGTGAACAATTGTGGTTCAGGCCTGACAAAGAATGGAATTTTGGAACCCTGACCGAAGAAGAAACTGACGACGATTTCTAAAGATGAATTTCTGGTCATAATAACTTGAACTCTAAAAAGAATGACAATTCCTGCATATATTTTCCTGAACGGGCAACGGATTTCCGCTGAAGAAATAGCGATACGGGTTGCTGAAACAGCAGCCAATCCATCTGTTTCGGAATGGGAAAAGGAGTTGTTTTTATTCCTGAACGAATGGTTTTCGGATGCAACATTCGTGCTCGCCCAGACTTCAGGAAGCACCGGGCAACCGAAACCCATCGAATTGCCTAAATTGGTGATGCAGCGAAGCGCCGAACGGACCATTGAATATTTTGGATTGCAGAAGAGTGACCGGCTTTTGTTGAGTTTACCCTGTCGCTACATTGCTGGGAAGATGATGGTTGTCCGCGCGGTCATTGGTCAAATGAACTTGATTACCGTGGATCCGTCGTGCGACTTCGATTTTCTGGCGCACGAAACGTTCGACTTTGGGGCCATGGTTCCCAACCAGGTTTTCAAAATATTGCAGCAACCCGGAGGAGGGGAGAGGCTTCAAAATATACGAAACCTGCTTATTGGAGGCTCGGCTATATCATCCGAACTGGAAGCCCGCGTCAGCCAGCTTTCCTCTCGCATTGTACTGACTTACGGAATGACCGAAACAGCTTCGCATGTTGCCATCCGGGAACTTTCTGGCTCGGGGAAATCGGATTATTACCGGTGTTTGCCCGGTATTTCGGTTGGCATGAATGACCCCGGCTGTTTGCAAATTCATGTTCCCGAATTCGGGGAACCGCTACAGACAAACGATTTGGCGGAACTTCAATCGGATACTTGCTTCCGTATTCTGGGGCGGGCCGATTCGGTAATCATTTCAGGAGGAATAAAGTATTCGCCCGAAACCCTTGAAAGGAAGCTGGAAGGTTTGCTCCGGGAGCGTTTTGTGATTTCATCGGTCCCAGATCCAAAGCTGGGCGAAAAGCTGGCGCTGGTTGTTGAGGGGAAACCTTTTTCAACCGAATCGCTGACGGACAAGCTCAGAACGCTTCTCCCTTCCTTTGAACAGCCCAAAACCATTGTTTTTATGGAAAAATTTCCGGAGACTGTTTCCGGGAAAGTACAGCGAAACGTGATTAAGGAATCAATAAGAACAGGTATTTTTGAATAAATCACAGAACTATGAGGGCAATTATTCTTGTGTTACTGTTCATCGGTTTAATCTCTTGTAAGAAGACAAATTCGGCAGCGGATTTTCTGGTCGGAGCCTGGGGAAGCACAAAAGTGGATACGCTTGTTCAGTATATAAAGCCGGTAAAACCTGATGGGTTTAAATCAGTTGATTACAGGAATAGTTCCATCCAAATCAAGGGTGACGGTTCTTTTCAGATGATTAATTCTAAAGATACCATTATTGGTACCTGGAATTTAAGTAAACCTGACTCGCTTATCGTTACAACTAATATTATCCGGGGTAAATATTACTACGATTCAAAAATAGAGTTTGTTGACCGGAATAATTTGATCGTAGCTTATCGGTGCGGGCATGTTTATTATGGAGTTGGTTGTGGTTATACAGAGGAAGAGCACCTCATGTATGACATTAAAACGCATTACATCAGGATAGATCAAGACCGCACTGACAAATGATCCGGGAATATTCTTCGAAGCAAGTCCCCAACTCCTGAAACTTCAGAAACAATAGAAACTTACCGCATTCCTCCCCACAACAACTGATTTTAAATCCATTCGCCGATTTTAAGCTCAAACTGACCGATCATTGATATTTCCGGGGGGTGGCACAATGTATTTTTACATCATCAAAAATTATCATCTGATGGAAAGACATTGTGAACACAGAAGGCATTCAGGATCATTTTTAGCTTATGCCCTGATTATTTTGGGTATCTTGTGGATGCTGAGCAAAAGCGGTTGGGATATTAATCTTCCTGGTTTTGGGGAACTCTTTGCCGGTATCGGTCATTTTTTCGGTAGCCTGCTCCATTTGTCAACCCTGGCTTTGGTGCCCGTGCTGATTATCCTGGCCGGGATCATCCTTATAGCCGGTCGGCGGATTTTCGGAACACTGCTGCTGATTTTGCTGGCAATCGTTATTCTTCCGCCATTTCTGATCATTCCCGGCATCCTGACGATCATCTTTCTGCCGTTGATTCTGATCATCATCGGGATAATTATACTGACAAAGCTGTTCTGATGAGGTAAATAGTAAGGATTAACCGACAAGATCGTTCGTTTTACCGATCTGAAGTCGATTTAAATTGGAGAGTAATTACATTTGTGATAAAGTAAAAAAGCACACCATGGAACGTAGGAGAAGCGACAAGCGGTTTTATTTTGGAATCATCCTGATTATTGTGGGAATCATTCTAATTCTGGAAAGGCTGGACCTAATTCCCGAATCGGTGGCCGACCTGTTTATTTCATGGCAAATGCTTTTGGTCGGGATTGGCGCCCTTTCGCTGATTGGAGGAAACCGCACCTCCGGGACGATCCTGATTGTCATCGGGGTCTTCTTTATGGTTCCCGAACTGATAACCGTTCCCCACGAAATACGAAGAATTTACTGGCCGGTAATACTGGTTGCCATTGGAATTGCCATTCTGGTGCGGCGACACGATCGTCAGATTCCCCCCGCATCTTTTGAAAACGGACCGGCGACAGATATTCCAAACGACAACTCGCACAACACGTTCGATGATTTCGTCATCTTCGGAGGCCGCGAAATCTTTATCAATTCGCAGGCCCTGGCCGGTGGAAAAGCTACCTCCATTTTTGGCGGTATCGAATTCGATTTGCGCCAGGCCCGCTTGCAGCCCGGGGGCGCCGTAATCGACTGCGTCAGCGTTTTTGGCGGCTGCGGATTTAAAATCCCGATGGATTGGAACGTGCGCAACGAGGTGACAACCATTTTCGGCGCCTTTACCGACAAACGCGGGGAAACCTTCAACGACCGTTATTACGACCCGTCAAAAACACTGGTAATTAAAGGTGTTTCTATTTTCGGAGGCATTGAGGTTAAACACTTCTGATACCATGAAGCACCCGTTAACCAATAATTACAGGCTACTTGTTTCGTATGCCTTGTTTTGGGTAATCATCGGATTTATCAACTTCGCGTTGCAGGTGTTTTGGTATGATGTCCCGTCAATCTATTCACTGCTCGACTCCGGCACCAGCTACATTTTGTTTCCTTTACTCGGGTCAAGCATCTGGTACAGCATCCGGTACAACAGTCTGGAAGACGTGTCGGTCGGGCGTGTCATTTTATTCCATTTTATCGCGGCATCAATCCTTTGCGGCATCTGGGTTTATCTCACCTATGCCATTTACAAGCCCTTTGTTGGCGACGACAAAAACTTCATGCGAAATACGCTTCCTTCCAAAATATTCCTGGGCTACGTGATGTACATCGTTTTCCTGATTTTCTTTTATGCGGTCGATTATTACCAAAACCTGAAAGAGAAAATCAAGAAAGAAAGTGAATACAAAGCCCTGATCCGGGAGGCCGAACTGCAGGCGCTCAAGTCGCAGATCAATCCTCATTTCCTTTTCAACAGCCTGAATTCCATCTCGTCGCTGACGATCAGCAATCCCGAGAAAGCCCAGGAAATGGTGATCAACCTTTCTACTTTCATGCGCTATTCGCTGATGCACAACGAAAAGGAAATGGTCACATTTTCGAAGGAACTGGAAAACATTAAACTTTACCTGGGCATCGAAAAAGTTCGCTTCGGACGGAAACTGAACGCCGAATTTGACGTTGAAGAGTGTTGTCTGAACGCCGAAATTCCGAATATGATTTTGCAACCGCTGTTTGAAAATGCCATCAAATACGGGGTTTACGAAACCACCGAGCAGGTAACCATCAAAACCATCTGCAAATGCGAAGGAAACGCCCTGCGCATTTCCATCAGGAACGATTATGATGCGGGCACCATCAAACGCAAAGGCGAAGGCATCGGCCTGCAGAATATCCGGAAACGCATGGAAATCATCTACAATCAGCCTGATCTGATCCGGGTTACCGATCACAAAAACAGCTTTGAAGTACAATTAATCATACCACAAAAACAAGTCGTGTCATGAGCGAAAAATTACAAACCCTCCTTATTGAAGACGAAGAGTTGGCCCGCAACCTGTTACGCTCCTATTTAAAAGACCATCCCGATATTGAAGTGATTGGCGAATGTGAAAACGGCTTCGACGGGGTGAAAGCCATCAACGAAAAAAAGCCTGATCTGGTCTTTCTCGACATCCAGATGCCCAAAATTACAGGCTTTGAGATGATTGAACTGCTCGACTACAAACCGCAGATTATTTTCACCACTGCCTACGACCAATATGCCCTGAAAGCTTTCGAGCTCAATGCCATTGATTATCTGCTGAAACCGTTCTCGAAAGAGCGCCTGCTCTCGGCAGTTGAAAAAGTGAAGCACCGCATCCAAAGCGAAGAAGACAATGCCGAAAAACTGGATGAACTCACGAATTTCAGGCCCGGCGAAGAATACATCGACCGCGTGGTGGTGAAAGACCGCCATAAAATTCACATCATCACTGTCGACCAAATTCGCTACATCGAATCGCTCGACGATTATGTGATGATTTACACCAACGACGGACGGCACATGAAACAGAAAACCATGAAGTATTTCGAAACCAACCTCGACCCGAAAGATTTCATACGGATTCACCGGTCGTACATTGTCCGTGTCGACAACATCGCCGAAATTCAGCAATATGAAAAGGAATCGTACGTGGTTATCCTGAAAGACAAAGACAAAACCAAGCTCAAAGTCAGCAAGTCGGGATATAAAAACATCAAAGAAGCGCTTAACTTCTGACGATCAATCAAGACCAATCCGA
>CAZAVU010000074.1:0-17081 GCA_964488805.1 uncultured Odoribacter sp.
TCTTGAATTTCAAAGATATTTGATTACTTTTGCCCAGCTTTTAAAAAACTAATTTTAAGCTGTTGTTATTGAGAGCAATGCTGCAGCTTAAACATTGTATAACAAATAAAAACTGTAACATGTATTTAACACCAGAAAAGAAAGTCGAAATTTTCGAGAAATACGGAAATTCGGCTAAAAACACAGGATCATCGGAAGCTCAGATCGCTTTATTCTCATTCCGCATCAGCCACCTGACCGAACACCTGAAAGCAAACAAAAAAGATTTCAGTACCCAACGTGCATTGACTACTTTGGTAGGTAAACGCAGAAGTCTTTTGGATTACCTAAAGAAAAAAGACATCAACCGCTACCGCGCGATTGTAAAAGACCTTAACTTACGTCGATAATTTATCACAGAAAAGGCAATATTTCATTGCCTTTTCTTATTTTTATAAGCGTTTAAAAACTTGACGGTACCACTTTTTTAAACAGATTCTTCAGTTAACTTGTTTTTCTGAAAAAAATCCTCACCACACCCATTTAAGTTCGTACCACAGAAAAATTTATTTATTTAAGAAATTATGAATCAAGCAATTATTAAAACAATTGATCTTGGAGATGGCCGCACCATTACCATCGAAACAGGCCGACTGGCAAAACAGGCCGACGGTGCGGTAGTTGTTCGAATGGGTGACACGATGCTGCTGGCAACGGTTGTATCGGCCAAAGAAGCCAAGGAAGATGTCGATTTTATGCCACTTTCGGTTGACTACCGCGAAAAATTCTCGGCTGCCGGACGTTTCCCCGGGGGATTCCTCAAACGCGAATCTCGTCCTTCCGACGAAGAAATCCTGATTGCCCGCCTGGTCGACCGTGCTCTTCGTCCTTTATTCCCGGCTGATTTTCACGCCGAAACCGTTGTGATGATCGCGCTTATTTCGGCTGACACTGAAGTAATGGCCGATTCTCTGGCCGGACTGGCCGCTTCTGCCGCAATCGCCGTTTCCGATGTACCTTTCGAAACTCCAATTTCCGAAGTTCGTGTAGCACGCGTTGATGGTCAATTCATTGTAAACCCAACTTATTCACAGTTGGCAAACGCTGATCTGGACATCATGGTAGGCGCTTCTTACGACAACATCATGATGGTGGAAGGCGAAATGGACGAAGTTTCGGAAGAAGAAATGCTCGAAGCCATTAAGGTAGCACACGACGCCATTAAAATTCATTGCAAAGCCCAGGAAGAACTGGCTGCTGAAGTTGGGAAAGTGAAACGTGCTTATTGCCACGAAGTAAACGATGCCGATCTGAAAGCCAAAGTATTCGAAGATCTTTATCCAAAATGCTACGCTCTGGCAACGCAAAATGTAAACGACAAGCACAAGAGAGTCGAAGGTTTCGAAGCCATTGTTGCCGAATATATTGAAAGCTATACCGAAGCCAACGCAGAAAATTCAGAAATCGATCTGGCTACCAACATTAAGCTGATTAAAAAATATTACCACGACGTTGAAAAAGAAGCCATGCGCCGCATGATTCTTGACGAAGGCATCCGTTTGGATGGTCGTACAACCACTCAAATCCGTCCAATCTGGGGTGAAGTGAATTACTTACCCGGATCACACGGATCAGCCATTTTTACCCGTGGTGAAACACAGTCGCTTTCTTCGATCACCCTCGGAACCAAACAGGATGAAAAGAAAATTGACGGCGTAACTTTCCAGGGAACTGAAAAATTCCTGCTTCATTATAATTTCCCGTCATTCTCAACCGGCGAAGCTAAAGTTCCACGCGGACTTGGCCGTCGCGAAATCGGTCACGGCAACCTGGCTTTCCGCGCACTGAAACGCATGATTCCACAGGATTTTCCTTATGTGGTAAGGGTTGTTTCTGACATTCTGGAATCGAACGGCTCGTCGTCAATGGCAACCGTTTGTGCCGGAACCATGTGTATGCTCGACGCTGGTGTTAAAATGCGCCGCCCGGTTTCAGGCATCGCCATGGGTTTGATCACTGATCCTGCCAACAATAAATTCGCGGTTCTGTCTGACATCCTTGGTGATGAAGATCACCTGGGCGACATGGACTTCAAAGTAACCGGTACCGAAAAAGGGATTACTGCTACCCAGATGGACATCAAAGTAGGCGGACTTTCTTATGAAATCCTGAGCACTGCTTTGCATCAGGCCAAACAGGGGCGCAAACACATCATGGGCGAAATCATGAAAGTGATTTCTGAACCACGTCCTGATTTCAAACCAAACGTACCTCGCGTTGAAGTGGTTGTAATTCCTAAAGAATACATCGGTCCTATCATTGGTCCAGGCGGAAAGAATATCCAGAAACTTCAGGAAGAAACAAAAACAGTTATTTCCATTGAAGAAAAAGACGATCAGGGATATGTTGAAATTGCCAGTACCAACAAGGAATCGCTTGATGAAGCTGTCCGTCGCATCAAACTGATTGTTGCCGTTCCTGAAAAGGGCGAAATCTACAAGGGCAAAGTGAAATCGATCACCACTTTTGGCGCTTTCATCGAAATTATGCCGGGAAAAGAAGGTCTGCTTCATATTTCTGAAATCAGTTGGAACCGTTTGAAAACAGTTGAAGAAGAGTTGACCGAAGGTCAGGAAATCGAAGTAAAACTTCTGGATATGGACCGTGACGGCAAAATGAAATTGTCACGCCGGGTATTGCTTCCAAAACCGGAAGGATATGTGGAACGTCCGGAACGCAGCAACGAAGATCGTCCACGCCGTGATGACAACCGCGGAGGCGGTGACCATCGTGGAGGTGATCGCCGTGACAACCGTGGCGGCGACCGTCGTGATTATCGCGGAGGAGACCGCCGTGACAACCGCGACCGGAACTAATCGAAACAATCGTTACGAGATACTTGAAAATGCCCGCATGTCGGGCATTTTTCATTTTATGTATTCAATCGGGGCAAAGTCCTCCTTTCAATCGTGTAATAAAACAGCCGGAGTAAACACTCATAGAATTAATTTTGTATTCTACACGAAACAATGACGATTCCGTGTAGCATTTAAACAACAAATCATTCAACGATGAAACGAGTTTTTATCCTTTTCCCATTATTGTCATTTATGATGAGTTATTCTAAAAATCCTGTCACCAAAAAAGTTGACGTGAAAGACACCTATTTCGGTACGGTGGTCGAAGATCCGTATCGCTGGCTTGAAGACGACAATTCGGCGGAAACTGCCGATTGGGTCAAAATGCAAAACCAGACCACTTTCGCATACCTTGAAAATTTGCCATACCGCAACCAGATTAAAAGCCGGCTAACCGAATTGTGGGATTACCCCAAATATGGCATTCCATTTAAAGAAGCAGGAAAATACTTCTTTTATAAAAACAACGGGTTGCAAAACCAGAGTGTTTTGTACACCACCAACGACCTTGCAGCCGAACCTAAAGTATTGCTCGATCCGAATACCTTGTCCGACGACGGAACGGCAGCACTATCAGGCATTGAGATTTCCAACGACGGGAAATACCTGATCTACCAGGTTGCCAGATCAGGCTCTGACTGGAACGAGATTTTTGTAAAAAACATCGATACCGGAGAGATGCTTCCCGATCACCTGACCTGGATTAAGTTTTCGGGGATCAGTTGGTACAATGATGGATTCTTCTACAGCGCTTACGATAAACCTGCCCCGGGACAGGAACTGTCGAAAGCCAACGAATTTCAGAAAGTCTATTTTCACAAACTGGGAACAGATCAATCGTCGGATCAGTTGATTGTGAGCGACAAAACCAATCCGAGGCGTATGTTTGGCGCCGGGGTTACCGAAGACAAGCGGTTCCTGCTGATATTGAAAAGCCAGGAAACCAGCGGCAACGCCCTTGACATCAAAGATCTCGGCAAAGACAACAGCAGTTTTGTCAGCCTGATGGACCGCTACGAGTATGATTTTACGCCGGTTGACAACATTGGAGACAATCTTTATATCCGCACCAATTACAAGGCTCCCCGGTACCGCCTGATCAGGATCAATGTCAACAAACCCGAAGAAGCGAACTGGGTGGATATTATTCCGGAGAAAGAAGATGTGCTGGAATCGGCCCGTTTGATCGCAGGAAAGATCGTGGCAAATTACATGACCGACGCCCGAAGCAAAGTGGAAGTTTATTCAGGCGAAGGAGGCTTTGAACATGAGGTTCAGCTTCCCGGCATTGGCTCGGTTAGCGCTTTCTCGGGAAAGAAGGATGAGAACATTGCCTTTTACAGCTACACTTCGTTTAATACCCCCGGCGAAATCTACCAGTACGACTTTGCAACCCGGAAATCAACCTTGCATTTCCGTCCTGAAGTTAAATTTACCCCTGAAGATTACGAGATAAAACAGGAATTCTATGCCAGTAAAGACGGCACCAAAGTTCCGATGTTTATCGTTCACAAAAAAGGATTGGTACTAAACGGGAACAATCCAACCCTTTTGTATGCCTACGGAGGGTTCAACATCAGCCTGACTCCATCGTTTTCGGCCGCGCGCGTTGCTTTCCTCGAAAAAGGTGGTGTGTTTGCCATGCCCAACCTTCGTGGCGGCGGCGAATATGGCGAGGAATGGCACAAAGCCGGGACCAAGATGCAAAAGCAAAATGTTTTCGACGATTTCATTGCTGCTGCCGAATACCTGATCAGTCGGAAATACACATCGAAAGATAAACTGGCTATCCAGGGCGGATCGAACGGCGGGTTACTGGTTGGTGCGGTGACCAATCAGCGGCCCGAGCTGTTTAAAGTGGCACTTCCGCAGGTGGGTGTTATGGATATGCTCCGCTTTCATAAATTCACCATTGGATGGGCCTGGGCCGGCGATTACGGAACCAGTGCCGACAGCCAGGAAATGTTTAAATACCTTTACAATTATTCGCCGTACCATACCATCAGAAAAGGAACAGCCTACCCGGCAGTACTGGCCAGCACAGCCGATCACGACGACCGCGTGGTGCCGGCACACACGTTTAAATACATGGCCCGGCTTCAGGAATATGGCGCCGGCAACAAACTTCCCCTTTTGGTGCGCATCGATACCAAAGCCGGGCATGGGGCCGGAAAACCGACAGCCAAGCTCATTGAAGAATATGCTGATATCTGGTCGTTTGTATTCTATCATCTGGGAATGAAAATGTAGTTTCGTGATCGGACGACTAATAGTGAGGGCTTGACTTGGAGTCAAGCCCTCACTAAGCATAAACCGTAAAAAAAAATCACATCAATTCATCCAAAATATCGTATTTTTAGGATCCCGGGAAATCAAATCCCGGGATTCTTATTTTACTATGAATCTGAATTATCTGGTTATAGAAGGAAATATCGGGGCGGGGAAAACCACCCTGGCCCGCATGATCGGCGAAAAGTACGGGGCCAAACTGGTACTCGAACAGTTTGCCGACAATCCGTTTTTACCCAATTTTTACGAAAATCAGGAGCAGTATTCCTTTCCGCTCGAAATGGCCTTTCTGGCCGAAAGGTACAACCAGTTGCACCGCGAACTGAGCCACTTCGACCTGTTCAGCACCTTCACCGTGTCGGATTACTACTTCATGAAGTCGCTGATTTTTGCGCAGAACACCCTCCATGCGGATGAATACAACTTGTACCGGCAGTTTTTCACCATTATTTACGACAAAATGCCACGCCCCGATTTATACGTTTACCTGCATAAAGACGCCGATCTACTTCTTCGGAACATCGCGCTTCGCGGACGTAATTACGAAGCAAACATTACCAAAGAATACCTCGAAAAGATTGCACGGGGCTACTTTAGATATTTCAGGCAGCAAAAAGACTTCCCGATACTGGTTATCGACACTAATGGTATAGATTTTGTGAACCGGTCGGAAGATTTTGAGAAAGTAACCAATGTTTTATTTGGCAACGTTTTTAACAAGGGTCTAACTCGTATCTTGCTGGATTAAAACCCTGTTTTTACTTTTTTTTAAATAAAACATTGCTAATTTTGTGAGCTTTAACTGAAACAACACACTATAATTAATTTACATACTATGAGAAAAATTAACTTAAAACCACTCTCCACTATTGCTTTGGCAGCGGTTATGTTATCAAGCTGCGCGAGTTTGCAGAAAATGAAGAAAAATGCAAACCGGATCAATTTTAAAACTACACCTGAAATCCTTGAAACTCATGCCGGAAAAGTTGATGTTGCCATCGACGGTAAATTCCCGACAAAGTATTTCGTAAAAAAAGCTGTATTGGTTGCCACTCCTGTTCTGAAATACCAGGGCGGCGAAAAAGCCTTCGAACCGGTAACGCTCCAGGGCGAAAAAGTTGATGCCAACAACAAGGTTATTTCTTATTCGAACGGCGGAAACTTTGCATACAAAGATGCAGTTCCTTACGCTGAAGCGATGCGTTTGTCGGATCTCGAACTGAGAATCACAGCTTCAAAAGGTAAAAAAAGTGTTGATTTTGCTCCAATCGCATTGGCTAAAGGTGTTATTGCCACTCCAACCCTGGTGGTTAACTACCCAACTCCAATCCTTGGCGTTCAACGCGAAAAAAACACTACCGGCAAATACGATCCAAACATCGATGCTTTCCAACGCATTGTTCCTGATGAATACACTGCTGATATTAAATACCTGATCAACAAAGCCGATCTTCGTAAAGAAGAATTAACTAAAGCTGAAATTGCCAAGCTGAAAGAATACAACAAATCGGCTGCTAAAGATCCACGGAAAAAGATTAAAGGCATTGAAGTTTCTTCTTATGCTTCACCCGACGGCGCTTTGGATTACAACACCAAACTGGCTGAAAAACGCCAGGATGCTTCTTCTAAATTCCTGACCAAAGAATTGAAGAAAGACGAAGTTGAAGCTGCTTTCAAAACTAAATTCACTCCTGAAGACTGGGACGGTTTCAAAGAATTGATGGGCAAATCGAACATCCAGGATAAAGAACTGATCCTTCGCGTACTGGCTATGTACACCGATCCTGAAGTTCGCGAACGCGAAATCAAAAACCTGTCGGCTGCTTTCACCAATGTTGCCAGCGAAATCCTTCCTCAACTGCGTCGTTCGAAATTCACTACCAGCATCGACCTGATCGGAAAAACTGACGAAGAAATTGCTGCTCTGGCTGATTCTGATCCTTCGAAACTGAACCCTGCCGAATTGCTTTACGCTGCTACTTTAACCAAAGACCTGAACAAACAACTGGCTATCTACAATTCGTTCATGAAAATTTATTCAACCGACTGGAGAGGCCCGAACAATGCAGGTTTGGTTTTGGTAAAACAACAGAAATATGCTGATGCAAAAAGCTTGTTCGAAAAAGCTGAAAAGCTGAAAAGCAACGAACCCATCATCAAAAACAACTTAGGTGTTTGCGCTTTGAAAGAAGGCGATCTGGCTAAAGCCGAAACTTACTTCGGAGCTGCCTCTGGCGCCGGCGACGCTGTAAACAACAACATGGGTATTTTGAGCATCATGAAAGGTGACTACAGCAAAGCTGTTAAATATTTGGGCGACTCTGATTCACCAAACACCGGTTTGGCTAAAATCCTTTCAGGCGACAACAATGGCGCCCTGAAATCGCTGGAAAACTGCACATGGGAAGGTTGCTACATGAAAGAATACTTCAAGGCCGTAGTTGGCGCCCGTACAGCTAAAGAAAACCTGATGTACGAAAGCCTGGCTAACGTGGTTAAAATTAAACCCGAAATGAAATCGACCATTGCTACCGACATGGAATTTGCCAAATACTTCAACGAAGCAAAATTCAAGGATATCGTGAAATAACCGGAATCCCAAAAGATACTGAAAAGAGCGGCTCAAACGGGTCGCTCTTTTTTTTTGACCGATGACGAGGCCATGCAGACGACACCCCTTGAGCAATTGCATCCGAACCAGTCGCTAACAGGGAAAGATGGAACTTTTCCCTCATTATTAAAACAGTTTATCGAGATGGCTTTTGCAGCCGAGATGGAAGGACATTTAGATAAAAATGAGCAAAGTCATGGCAACAAACCCAAAATCCTTACAGGGAGAATCGCCATTGAAAATCCTGTTTTACATAGAGTTGAATTACGCAAAAAATAGATGTAATTTAAAATACACATCCAGCCCTCTGCTTTTCAATACAGATCAATGCGGCTTATCCAATTTTGTTCACAGGGAATGTTTCTGGTGAACTTCTGCCTTCTGCCTACTTCTTTACCCGCTCGGGGTTCTTTTTTACAAAATCGCTCCAGTTTTTTATTCCTGATTTGGCGATAGGATTCCTCATCTGAAGGTAATGACAAACCGCTACGGCTACCGCATCGGTGGCGTCCAGCTCTTTGGGAAGATCGGTCAAGGTAAACATGTTTTTCAGGAAAAAAGCCACCTGCTCTTTGGCTGCGCGGCCCATCCCGGTAATCGATTGCTTGACTTTCAGAGGGGCGTATTCAAAAACCGGAATATCCTTGCTGAGGGCCAGCCCCATCACCACGCCCTGCGCACGTCCTAACTTGAGCATGGCCTGAATGTCTTTTCCGTAAAATGGGGATTCGATAGCCAGTTCATCCGGTGTGAACTCGTTCAGCAGCGCGTTGGTCCGCTCGAAAATATGCCTGAGCTTTTGATAATGGTCGCCAAAACCGGTGGTTTTGACTACCCCCACCTGAAGGATCCGGGGTTTGTTGTTAACCACTTCCACCATTCCGTACCCCATTACATTGGTCCCCGGGTCGATACCCATTATTTTTATCGGCTTGTTTTCCATTCGGGATGTTGCTTGTTATTTGCCGGTTGCCGGTGCCTGCGTTTTATTTTGGCTCTCCTGCAATTTTCGGTATTCTGTTCGTGAATCAACTACGTAGATACTTCCGGGATAGTCGGTCAGCATCTTTTTGTAAAGCTCCATAGCTTCAGCTTGCCGGTTCAGCTTGTTTTGGTAAAGGTCGGCAAGCTGAAAAAGGGCATCGTCGGCCAGGGTTTCCCGGCTATGTTCTTTTACAATGGTTTCGAGCAGGAGCGAGGCTTCTGCATATTTCCCCTGTTTCTGAAAGATGCCTGCCTTTCTGAAATCAACGTCGTCGGCCAGTGAGTTAAACGGGTACAATTGGCTGATCGAATCGAGTGCTGTCAGGGCTTCAGTGTAATTATTTCTGAACAGGGAAAGGTCGGCTCGTGCGAAAACCTGCAGGGGCTTGGCCGTGCTGTCGGTTTCCAGATTCTCGTTGATGAAAAAGGCCAGATCCATGGCATCATTGGCAATCAGTTTTGAAGTGCTGGCCCGCAGGGCATCGAGCTGAGCTTTGGCCCATTTGAAGTTTCCCATATAATACCCAAGTTTGGCTTTCTTGAACTTCACGTCGTCGCCCAGCGAATTGTTTTTGTTGCTTTCAATCACCTGTGAATAAGTGATGACAGCTTCCCAAAGGTCGCCTGAGTAAACGTACACATCCGACAGCTCGGCTTTCAATACGGATAGTTGTTGCTGATTGATGCCTTTTGCTGTCAGCCCGTCTGTCAGGATTTTGATGGCCTCATTGGGCTGTTTGAGGTAGAAGGCCAGCAGGTGGGCATATTCGGTCAAAAGAATTGAATTTTCGGGGGTGCTTCCCAGGAGCTCGAACATCTGTTGAAACTGTGCTTTTAGTTCGTTGGCCCGTGTCATGTCGGGCAAATCTTCGTCCATGAAACGGTCGTAAAGCACCTGCATCCGTTGTTGGTAGACCAGGTTGAAATATTCTGATTTTTTCCCTTTCCCGATCAGGTAGTCGAAGGCTTTGGCAGCCTCGTCGTAATTTTTATTGGTTGCCGAAATATTGGCTAACGAGAGGATGCTGGCATCTTCGGCTCCGGTGCGTTTATCGAGCGAGATCGACTGGCGTATAGCCGCCGTAAAATTCTTATCCTGAATGAACATCCAGATCAGCAGCCGGGTGTAAACAATCTGGCCGGGTTCTTCCTGAAGCCGTTTCAGGAGGTAGGTTTTGAGCTGTTTGCTGATCTCCTGGTCATTATCCATCATCAGCACCGACTGGAGGGCGCTTTTTACGATTTCGATGTTGCTTTCTTTCTGTTTGACCCATTCCAGATACTCTTTCATCATCAGGTCGTAGTTGCGCATGTAGTAGTAAATGCGGGCCAGTTCGTAATTGTATTGTCCGGGGCTTTGAACAGACCGGCCTTTCAGATAGACTTTTTCGGCATATTCAAATTCCCGGCGGTTGATAAACTGATTGGCCAGATTGGGGTATTCTGTTGGGTTGTTCGATAGTGAACTGATCGCTTTCTCGTAAAGTTTTACTGATTCGGCAACCTGCCCCTGGGCTTTTTTCAGGAATCCCCATTGCACGTACCAGTACGAATCGGACAAATTGCCTCTCAGCCCTTTCCTGATTTCTTTTTCCACTTTCTCGTAATCGGGGATGCTCATCAAACAATCGAGATAAATGGTCAGGTATCCTTCGGCCCGGGTGCCCGAATACAATTGCTCGTAAAGCTCGGCAGCTTTGACAAATTCTTTGTTTTGGTAATACTGGCTGGCCAAAATTGACATGTTCTGAAGGTCTTTTGCCTGTCCAAACACAAGCACAGGGGCCAAAAGAAAAAATATCCGGATAAAAGTCTTCATTAACGGATCTGTTGATTGAAGTACAAAAATAACAATCCCGAGCGTTTCAGGCGGTTTTATGTCGCTATTTTGATGGCAGCGGAACCTGCTACTTCCGATTTAAAGTCTAATTTTGCTGCAACTTTTGATGAAAAACTTTCAGAAATGAACGAACGCGCACGACTTCCGCGATGGATGAAAATGCAGATGCCCAAAGGAGAAAGCTATTCGAGGGTTAAAAACCTGGTGAACCATCACCATCTTCATACCATTTGTACCAGTGGAAACTGCCCCAACATTGGCGAATGTTGGAACCGGGGAACTGCAACTTTCATGATTTTGGGCGACATCTGTACCCGAAACTGTAAATTTTGCGGGGTGACTACCGGACGCCCGCTTCCTCCCGACCCGGAAGAACCGCGTCGTATTGCCCGCTCGGTGCAAATCATGCAGTTGAAACATGCGGTGATTACTTCGGTCGATCGCGACGATCTGCCTGATCTGGGAGCTGGCTTCTGGGCCGAAACGATCCGCGAAATCAAATCACTGAACCCGGAAACGAAAATCGAAGTGCTGATTCCCGATTTTCAGGGAAAGCCTGAGCTGATCCAAAAGGTGATCGATGCGGCCCCGGAAGTAATTTCGCACAACATGGAAACCGTTGAGCGACTGACGCCGCAGATTCGCAGCGCCGCCAAATACCGCACCAGCCTTGAAGTGCTTCGCGGCATTGCCGATTCGGGTATTGTAGCCAAATCTGGCATTATGCTTGGGCTGGGCGAGTCCGAAGCCGAAGTCTTGCAGGTGATGGACGATTTGCGGTCGGTGGGTTGCAAGGTGATGACCATTGGGCAATACCTGGCGCCAACGCTGGAACATATTCCGGTTAAAGAATACATTACTCCGGAACAATTTGAAAAATACCATACTATCGGGCTCGAAAAAGGCTTTGCTTTTGTAGAAAGCAGTCCTCTGGTCCGGTCGTCGTACCGGGCTGAGTTACATGCCGGAGCGAAATAATTGAAGGATTGAAGGAATGATTTACTGAATACAAAATGGCAAATTTCAATTACGAAGACCTTGGTCTGAAAGACTATAAAGAATGCTGGGATTACCAGGAAGAAATCCATGGGCTGGTGGTGGCTGACAAGCTAGCCAATAAAAAAAGCAGTGAAATAAACCGTTTCCTGTTGGTGGAGCACCCCCATGTGTACACTCTGGGCAAAAGCGGCGACGAGCATAATATGCTGGTCAATGCCGACTTCCTGAAAAAGGTTGACGCCGTTTATTACAAGATCAACCGGGGCGGCGACATTACTTACCACGGTCCGGGGCAGTTGGTTGGCTATCCGATAATCGATCTCGAAAACTATAAAATCGGGGTGAAAGACTATATCTTCAAGATGGAACAGGCCATTATTCAAACCATTGCTGAATACGGGCTGGACGGAGCGCTCAAAGACGGGGCCACCGGCGTTTGGCTTGATTCGACCAATCCGGCCAAAGCGCGGAAGATTTGCGCCATCGGGGTAAGGGTCAGTCGTTATGTTTCGATGCACGGTTTTGCCTTGAATGTGAATACCGACATGCGCTACTTCAGCTACATCAATCCGTGCGGATTTGTTACCTACGGGGTGACTTCCATCGAACGGGAACTGGGCCGCAAGGTTGATATGCAGGAAGTGAAAGAAATTGTGAAAGAGAAGTTTAACGAAAATTATTAATAGATTCCGTCGGTGGCTGCCAGTTACTTTTCCTTGCTTCCATAGTCGTCCATTTCAACAAGT
Organism: uncultured Odoribacter sp.; assembly: GCA_964488805.1. GTDB lineage: Bacteria > Bacteroidota > Bacteroidia > Bacteroidales > Prolixibacteraceae > Aquipluma. The sequence goes on from CAZAVU010000074.1 coordinate 12,367, forward strand.
TTTTTCTACTGATCGCACAGGTATCTGATTTCGTTCAGCACTTTCTGGTGCTTGTTTCGGTCTGTTCCGATTATACTCAGCTTCTCTGGATTTTCAAGCAACTGGCTGCAAATGACAATCCCTTCTTCCATAAGTTTTTGCTTGTCGGAGCCGGACAGTTTGGTCAGTGCGGTGATGGGGAAGATGTGTTCCCGGTCGATAAATTCCTTCAGTCCGTTTCCTTTGGGGTAGTCCCAGCTCAGCAGGTGCAGTCCGGTACATTCGCCAAACGAAATGGCGTCGTCGGTGAAACGGGTGTTGGTAACCACTCCGCCGTGGAACGAATAACCTGCAAATTCGGGCATCGTATTTCTCTTTTTGATGATGTCGTCGACCCTTGAGCGGATGTAAAGAGGCACCTGCACATTGGCGTTTTTGCCGGTCCGCTGGTAGTACTTGCATTCGATGAAATGCTGCTCTTTCCCTTTGGTGGCAATCACATCCACTTCGTGAGTGACACAATGTCCCTGAAGAACCTGCCCCACTTCAACATTGAAGCCTTTCAGTCTGAAGACTTCTCCAACGAAATACTCAAACGGATAGCCGGTGGGACCAAGTTCCATCATGGCCTTCTTGAGTTTATAACGGGCTGCGGTGCCAGCCTGCTTTTTGCGCAAAAGCCGGAACGCCATGTCATAGATTTTTTTGCTCGAAATGCCATCGTACAGCAACGCTTCCACCTCTTTTACAATAGAATCGACGACTAATTCGTCGGCCCCCGAACGCTGCAGCGAATGCATGAGTTTAATTCGGGAGAAGTTTTCCACGTCTCCTGAAACCTTTGTTATATTGAGCCTGTGCTTCATTTTGATCTGTTTTGAATTTGAAAAACGAAAGATAGTAAATCGGAAAATTTAAATGCTGGTCTGGTATGAAAATGAGTTTGCGTTACCTCAGTTTTATTCAGATTGCAGGCTTTCATCTCCGGAAAAGGTTTGCTACCTTGCGCTGAAAACTTAGAAACACTGATCAACAGGGAAACACTGATTCATAACTTTAATTCATAATTCAATATGATTGATATCGACGAACTGGACGAAAAGTTCAGCATTGAAGGTGAAGTTGGATTCGCCGAACTCGAAAATGACCTCGTTTTTATGACCGTTTCAAACAAATATGCCGACGCCGATATTTGTCTGTACGGAGCGCATATCACCAGTTTCCGGCCACGCAACACGATGGAGGTGTTGTGGATGAGCCCCGACAGCTTCTTTGAAGTTGGCAAGCCTATTCGCGGTGGCATTCCCGTTTGCTTTCCATGGTTTGGCCCGCACAAAACTGATCCTGAGAAACCTCAGCATGGTTTTGCCCGCCTGATGTACTGGGATGTGAAGGAAACTACTGCTAAACCCAACGAAGAAACACTGGTTCGCCTGCAGCTTTGCTCTTCGGACGAAACCAAAGCATACTGGCCTTTTGATTTTTGTGCCGAACTGATTATTAACGTTGGCCTTACCTTGACGGCTACCCTCAAGGTAACCAATACTTCGGCTGAAGCGTTCAACTATACCTGCGCTTTGCATACCTATTACAATTTGTCGTCGCTTGAAAACCTGACTATTGAAGGGTTGCAGGGAACTACTTATTACAATCAGAATACGGGCGAAAATGGTGTTCAGGACGAAGAAATCCTGACCATTCAGGAACCGACAACCCGTCATTACCTGAATACTGAAAGTCCGGTTGTTGTTGCCGACAGTATTTTCCGGCGCCGGATAAAAGTGGGCAAAGCCGGAAGTAAAGTCACAACGGTTTGGAATCCGGGTGAAGAAAATTGCCTCAATATTGTTGACATCCCGGACGAGGGATTCCATACGTTTGTGTGCGTGGAAGCCACCAATGCTTTCGATTACCCGGTAAGCCTGAACCCCGGCGAATCGTTCGAAACCTCTGCGATTATTGGATTGGAAGAATAAATTACGCTGAAAACAAAGGCACGAAGACGCAACTGTGGTTTTGTTGTGTCTTTGTGTCTTCTTGTTTGAAATTGTCACCATCATGAAAAAGACCAATGCCGCCCGCTTGCTTGATGCGGCAGGAATAAGTTACGAACTGGCTGAATACGAGGTGGACGAAAATGATCTGAGTGCGACCACCCTGGCAAAAAAAATTGGTCAGGATGTGGAGCAGATTTTCAAGACTTTGGTGTTGCGGGGCGATAAAACCGGCGTTTTTGTATGCGTGGTTCCGGGCAATGCCGAGGTTGATCTGAAAAAAGCGGCGAAAGTATCCGGGAATAAATATTGTGCCATGGTACTTCAAAAAGAACTGCTCGGGCTGACCGGTTACATTCGTGGAGGCTGCTCTCCGCTGGGAATGAAGAAGCATTACCCGATTTACATTCACGAAACCTGCCAGTTATACGATCACATTTTTGTAAGCGCCGGTCAGCGCGGACTTCAGCTCAAACTCAATCCTGAAGATCTGGTAAAAATGACAGGAGCTGAGGTTTGCGAAGTGGCGGAGTAGGAAATATCCAGGTTTGGGTTCTGGCGTGGATATTTCTGTTGAATTATTTTTGAACCTTACTAAAAAAGAATTCCATCCCTCTTTCGAAGAATGGAATTTTGTTGTGAGTTTCACTACCCAAAGCTTTCCCCCAACGGGGGAACGGGAAGGGGGCTTCTATATTTCAGCAAAATACTTGTAAAACAGTGGAATGGTGCGTATTCCATTATAAAATTGTTCGAGCGCGAAGTTTTCATTGGGTGAGTGGCAGTTGTCTGAATCCAGTCCAAAGCCCATCAGGATGGATTTGATACCCAGCACCTGCTCGAATGTTGAAATGATAGGAATACTGCCGCCGCTGCGTACCGGAACCGGGCGTTTGCCGTACACATCAACATACGCTTTTTCGGCAGCCTGGTAGGCCGGAACATCAATGGGACAACCGTAGGCTTGTCCGCCATGCAGGTAGGTCACTTCAACTTTTACCGATTTTGGGGCGATGCTTTCGAAGTGCTTTTTGAACAATACTTCAATTTTGTGGTGATCCTGATTGGGAACCAAACGGCACGAAATCTTGGCAAATGCTTTTGAAGGAAGCACGGTTTTGGCGCCTTCGCCCGAATAACCGCCCCAGATTCCGCAAACATCAAAAGTTGGGCGGATTCCGGTGCGCTCGGTAGTTGAAAAACCTGCTTCACCGAATACTTCTTCCACACCAATTTCTTTCTTGTAATTTTCGAGGTTGAATGGCGCTTTGGCCAACAGGGCGCGCTCTTCGTCCGAAACTTCCACCACGTCGTCATAAAATCCGGGAATGGTAATATGACCGTCTTTGTCGGTCATTTGGGCAATCATTTTGGCCAATACGTTAATCGGATTGGCTACTGCTCCGCCATATAATCCCGAGTGCAAATCCTTGTTTGGGCCGGTAACTTCAACCTGCCAGTAGGCTAACCCGCGCAGCCCGGTGGTGATCGAAGGCACATCAGGAGCAAACATCATGGTGTCGGAAACCAAAATCACGTCGGCTTTCAGCGTATCCTTGTGTTGTTCGCACCATTTGCCCAAGTTGGGCGAGCCAATTTCTTCTTCTCCCTCAATCATGAACTTTACGTTGCAAGGCAAAGTATTGGTGCGCACCATCAGTTCGAAAGCCTTGGCGTGCATAAAACCTTGTCCTTTATCGTCGTTGGCACCACGTGCCCATATTTTACCATCGCGTATCTCAGGTTCAAATGGGGGAGTTGTCCATAAATTTAGCGGATCAACCGGCATTACATCCATGTGGCCATAGACCAAAACGGTTGGCTTTGCCGGATCGATAATTTTTTCGCCATAAGTAACCGGATTGCCGTCGGTTTCAAAAACTTCGGCTTTGTCTGCTCCAGCATTCAGTAATGTTTGTTTCCAGTATTCGGCTGCCCGGTACATATCTGGTTTGTTGGTGGTGCTTGAACTGATTGATGGGATTCGGATTAATCCGAATAATTCTTCCAGAAAGCGTTCCTTGTTTTCTTCGATGTATTTTTCAATGTATTCCATGGGGATGAAAATTAGTTGTCGTTTATGACTGTAAAAATATCGATTCAGATTTTCTCGTTTTATGAAATTTTTCAGGCTTACGGATTGAAGGATTGAATTACTGAAGGACTGAAGGACTGAAATAGTAAATTGTCAATCGACAAATCGTAAATTCAAACAGTTGCTTTGATGAATTGTTGCTGGTACTCGCCTGGCGTAAACCCGGTTTGTCGTTTGAACATCCGGTTGAAGTTCGACAGGTTGTTAAATCCGCATTCGAAGCAAATTTGCGATATCGACAAATGATTTTCGATCAATAATTTGCAGGCATATCCGATGCGCATTTCGTTCACAAAGTAGATAAAACCTTTGCCCGTTTTTTCTTTGAAGTACCGGCAAAAAGCAGTTGTAGTCATTCCTATTCGCTGGGCCACTTCTTCCTGGGTAATCTTTCGCTGGTAATTGGTGTTGATGAAGTGCATAATCTTATCGAGCCTGCTGTTTAGATCCCTGTGTTCTTCGAGCTGGTAACCCTTACTGGCCAGCAGTTTGTAGTTTCCCGTTCGAGCCATGATGTCCATCAGCCTAATGAAATGCAACATTCGCTCGAGTCCGCCTAAATTCAGAAGGCGTTTCAGCAATCGCCCTATTTTGTCGTTTTCAGGTTTGGTAAAGTTTATCCCACGCGAAGCTTTTTTCAGCAATTC
>CAZAVU010000074.1:17181-20131 GCA_964488805.1 uncultured Odoribacter sp.
GCAAAAATAGTACAAAGGCCTGCTAAAATAGTACTGGATAAGCTGTCGTGAAACAGGTATTTTTGAATTGTTTGCCAGTTGCAAGCGGCTAGCTGCCAGCAACTGGTTGAAAGAGAACAAATTTTGAGATGTCTTTAATACTTCAAAACCGAAATAACATGACAAACGAACAATGGAAAATATTGGTTGATGTGATCGAACGCAAACACCAGGGACCTGCTCCTGTGGGCTTTATTATCGATAGTCCCTGGCTTCCCGGATGGGCGGGCATTTCAACCCTCGATTATTATGCCAGTAGCAAGCGGTGGTTCGAAACCAATAAAAAAGCCATAGACACTTTTCCCGGAACGATCTTCCTTCCCGGATTTTGGTCAGAGTATGGCATGTGCAGCGAGCCATCGGCGTTTGGTGCCAAACAGGTTTGGTACGAAAGCAACTTGCCTCACGCCGACAAAACGATTCATTCCATCGAAGACATTGCCAGCATCGTCAAACCCAATCCAAAGCTCGACGGGTTGCTTCCGTTCATTATTCAGCGCTTGAAAGAGTTTGAGCCTGCCATTCACGAAATTGGGCACGAAATTAAATTTGCCATTGCCCGCGGACCGCTCAATATTGCGTCGTTCCTGATGGGAACCACCGAATTTATGATGGCCATCATGATGAATCCGGAAGAAACACATCAACTCCTGAAAGTCATTTCCGAATTTATTATTGATTGGTTGCGCTACCAGAAAGAGCAATTCCCATCCATTGAAGGAATTCTGGTTTTGGACGACATTGTTGGTTTTGTGGGCGAAGACGAATGCCGCGAATTTGTTGTGCCATACCTGAAACCTATTTTTGCCACCTTCGAAACCAAAGTCCGCTTCCTCCACAACGATGCACAGGGACTAATAAGCACGCCCTTCCTGAAAGAAATTGGCGTAAACCTGTTCAATTTCAGCTTCGAGCATTCGATCAACGAAATTCGCGAACTGGCCGGTCCAGAAGTAGCACTTTTGGGCAATTTGCCACCGCGCGATGTTTTGATGTCGGCTACTCCTGAAGTAATAAAGGCTGAAACCATTAAAATGTGGAACGAAGTTGAAGATAAGAAAGCCATTGTGTGGTCGTGCGGTGGCGGGGTTCCGCAAAATGTGCCAACCGAAAATATGCAAGCGTTCATCGAAACCATAAAGAAACTTGAAGGTAACTAGAATAGTAGAAGCCGGATTTACAATTTGACAATTTACGATTGACAATTAAATCCCATCTCTCAAATTGTGAAGCACATTGCGTTCGCTTAAATAGTAAATGGTAAATAGATAAATAGTAAATCAATGAAAGTAGCAGCATTCTTTTTTCTGATGTTGATCAATCTGAGTTTGATTGCACAGGATTTGTTGAAATTTGATGTTCTTGCTGGAACTATTGACAGGCAGGATTGCCCGCTAAGTTTATCGATCGATCAGATAAACTGCAATACGGACTCGCTGCAACTGGCGCTTTTCGAAATTTCAGGAAAAACTGAAACCGCCGTGCCATGTCAATTGGAAACGGGTTCAGGAGCAAATCTGTGGTTTATCCTGAACGGAACAACACTGAAAAATACCAGGCGGACGTTTGTGCTGCGAAAAACAGCCAATCCACAGGTGTTTTCAACTGAAATTAAAGAAGGTGTAACAGATGGGGCTTTAAGTTTATCGAAAGCCGGAAAGCCCATTTTGAGCTACCAAATCGAAACCGTAAATCCGCCCAAAGGCATCAACCCGCTTTTCAAGCGCTCTGCCTTTATTCATCCGCTGTATTCTCCTGAAGGTGAAATATTGACGCGCATTCAGGCGCCCGATCATTACCACCATTACGGATTGTGGAATCCCTGGACCTTGACCTTTATCGGCAAGCGCGAAGTCGACTTCTGGAACCTGATGAAAGGTGAAGGAACCGTAAGATTTGCCGGTATGCTTTCGCAGGTGGAAGGACCGGTTTTCACAGGATTCAAGTCGCATCAGGAGCACATTGACTTTGGTGCCAAAGGTTCTGACGCGGTAGCTATGAACGAACTTTTCGATGTTCGCGTGTGGAACATTGCCAATCAGCGCTACCTGTTCGATTACATGAGCACGCTCAATACACCGCTCGATTCAGGAATTTTGCTTGCGGCCTACCGCTATGGTGGCGGAATTGGCTACCGCGCTACCGAAAAATGGAACAAGCAAAACAGCTCGGTATTGACTTCGGAAGGCCACGACCGCAAAACAGCCGACGGATCGAATGCCCGTTGGGTAATTATAGAAGGAGAATCTGCGACGCAGGCAGGGCGGTCGGGAATTCTATTTTTGAGTTATCCGGCTAACCGGATGCATCCTGAACCGATGCGTGTTTGGCCCGAAGATCAGAACGGACGCGGCGATGTGTATTTCGAGTTTTGCCCCATCAGGCACAAAGAATGGAAACTGGAAAAAGGAGATGACTATACGTTGAAATACCGGTTAGTGGTTTTTGACGGAAAAATGACACCCGAAGAAGCCGAAAACTACTGGCAAGCATTTGCTAATCCACCTACAATTCAGATTGACAATGGAATAACGAAGAGATAGACCAACAATAGCTTAAAAACTAAACCATGTATAAAAAAGTATTTCTTGCAATTTCAATTGTTCTTTCGTTTTGCACGGCAAAAGCGCAACTGAAGGAATTCGCTGTAACTGATGAGTGGGTGCAGAAAATTGAGAAACTTGCTCCTGCAAAGCCTGATGTTCAACCGAAAAAACATCACAAAGTGCTTGTATTTAGTTTGTTCACGGGATTCGATCATTGGGTTGTTCCTCATACCGATGCGGTTATGAAAGTTCTGGCCGAAAAAACCGGCGCTTTCGAAGTTGAATTCAGCAAAGACATTTACAAGTTCGGAAAAAAGAGCCTGAAAAACTACGATGCTGTTGTACTGAACAACAATTGCTCGGTA
>CAZAVU010000075.1:0-13161 GCA_964488805.1 uncultured Odoribacter sp.
TCAATGTTGGCAAGCCTTTCAAAGCTTTTTACCAACTATTTTTGACTAATATGCCGAAATTACAGGAAATCCCTGTTTTTTCCGGCTATATCGTTTGAATGGATTGATATGTTATTCTTCTTTCTTCTTGATGCCGAATTGAGGATCAATTTTTAGGAATTTGGCAATGAAAATACCTGGAATGGCACAGATAATCACGTAGATAAAGAAGTTTTGGTATCCCAGTATTTCCTGTACTTTCCCGCTGATCATTCCCGGAAGCATCATTCCAAGAGCCATCAGCGAAGTGGCCAGTGCAAACTCGGCTGTTTTGAATTTGCTTTCGCCAACGTAGTAGAGCATATACAACATGTAGGCGGTAAACCCGAATCCGTAGCCAAACTGTTCGAGGGCAATGGATACGAAGATACTCCAGTCCATGGCTGCAGGCTGAAATCTTGACAGGTAGAGATAAACCATCACGGGCAAACTCATGATCAGCGACATGGGGAAAATCATTTTCCGAAGGCCGTATTTGGCGGCCACTATCCCTCCGGAGATTCCGCCCAGGGTAAGAAAAACAGGGGCGGTAATGCCATAAGCCAGTCCATATTGGGCCGTGGTGAGGCCCAATCCTCCTTTTTCAACCGGATCGAGGAAGAACATCGGAACCACTTTCACCAACTGGCCTTCGCCCAGCCTGTAAATCAGGAAGAAAATCACCGAAGGAACCACGCCGGGTTTGGAGAAGAAAGAAACAAAAACATCCTTGAAAACCGAAAGACCTTGTTTTACTTTCTCGGCGCCGATAATTTCGGGTTTGGGCAAAATAAATTTGTGGTACGAGGCCAGCAAAAGCATTAAAATGCCGATGCAAGTCATCGAAACTGACCATGCAAACGGGGTATTCCCGGCTGTGGCCTTGTAGGTTGAGGTGATTTCCTGTTTTAGTTTGTGGTCAACGCGGAAAACCGTAAGCTGCGGCTTGTTCCAGTTGTTTTCGGTGAACTCGAAGCGTGAACCTGCTGCCAGCGAGATGTCTTTGCTCCCTTTGGCCAGCTTCAGGTTAACCACTACTTTTTCGTCTTTCGCAGGAGGTGCCGACAGCGCCACATACACTACAGAACTGTCGACCTTGGTTTCGGCGTTGTATAAAGGCAGTTTTATGTGTTCGGGGAACATTAAAATTTTGGGTTCACCGGGTTGGGCAACTATTTTGATCGAATCGGGGTTGATCGCTGCCGGGCTTATTTCGGAGGTTGTTCGAACGTCGATGGTAACAGGTTGAAGCCCGGTGTTGCTCTCGATGTATCCGGCTATGATCGGGAGAATTCCCATGGCCGACAACATGGCCAGACGGTAGAATGTAGAACGGATGCCCACAAACAGCGATTGGTTGTGCTGATCGAGTCCCAGCATGTAAAAGCCGTCGGCGGCAATATCGTGACTGGCCGATGAGAAGGCTACAACAAAGAGTATTCCGATTGAAATAGCATAAAATACAGGAAGTTGCAAGGCCAGCGCTAAAGCAATAAAGCCCATTCCCAGAATCATCTGGGTTGAAACTACCCAGTTTCGTTTGGTCGAAGTAACGTCAATGAAAGGCCCCCATGCAAATTTAATGGCCCACGGCAGATAAATCAGGCTGGTCCAGAATGCGATGGAAGCGCCGTCGATGCCCAGTGATTTGAACATGACCACCGATGTGAGCATGGCGATGGCATAGGGCATTCCCTGGAAAAAGTAAAGACTCGGCACCCATGCCCACGGATTGCGATGCTTGGTAGCTCCGGTATTTTCGGTCATAAAAAGTTTATTTTAATTGTTTGTTTTGTAGTGATTTTAATACTCTTTCGAAATGCTTGCTCCCCGGAAGTAATGCAGCAGAATATCGTAGTATTTGTAGCCCCGGGCTCCCATCATGGCGGCGCCAATCTGGCAAAGGCCAACGCCATGTCCCCATCCGGCGCCGGTCAACATGAATTCGCCGGGAATATTGTCGGTCACATTCAGTTTATCCACTACAAATGCTGAACTGTACAAATGCGATTCGGATAAGGTTTTGCGGATTTCCAGTTCTTTGCCGATGGTAAGCGTCAGCCTGGTGCCTACGATTTTCAGCTTTTTCAGCCGTCCTGAATTGCCCCGTTCAACCGGTATCAGGTCGACAATGGCGCCAAAATCCCGGCCTGATTTACGGGCGATCAGTTTGGCCAGTTCATCTTGTTTGTAACAGACTTTCCAGCGGTAGAAATCATGGGTTTCCTGATCGTAATCGTTCAGAACCTGCGAGAGCACCTCCTTGTCCCCGGTGTTGCAAAAGGCTGGGGGAGCATTTCTGATCCACTTTTCGGCGGCATCTTCGTTGGTCAGGTCAAAATCATAGTCTTGAGGAATTTCTGTATAGTCGGCAATTGCCTGAAGGTATGGATGGATTTCGGGTTCCCACACGTTTTCGAAGGTTTCGGTGATTCCGCCGCAGCTTTTCGAGAAACGCGCATCACAGATTTTCCCGTTCGAGATCAGCAACATGCCACGGGTTTCAGCAATGGCTCGTTCTACCCAAGGGGTCGATTGGCGCGTTATTCCCTGGTACCGTTGGCAATGGTCGTCGGCACAAACGTCAAAATTCAGGTGGTCTTCGCGGTCGTACCAGCGAATGTATTCCTCTGTGGTTTCGGTGATGCTTTGGTAGAGTTGACCTGATTTTTTGAGCGCTTTGCCTTTTTCGATCTGGGCCAGAAGCCACGAACGCGAGATGATGGCGTGGGCTTTCAGCAGTTCGAGGCTGCTGGTTGCACTCATTTCCGAAGATATTACGCTCACCAGGTAATCTTCCAACGAAAGAATATTGATGGCTGTAAGTTTTTCGTTTTCAATGATGATTTGCAGCGATCCTTTGAACCTCTGATTTTCCTTTCTTTCCCAGTGAAACTGAATGCCAATGGTTACATCGTTCAATTCGAACGATGCTTCCTGGTACCTGGCTGGTTCGAAGATTAGTGTTTCTTCGTTGATCGCTTCATCGTTTAACCAAATTTTTCCGTCGCGGTAACTTACTTTCTGGATTCCTTTAAACGCGACTCCGTTTGGGGCCAGCAAATATCGGTCGTTTAGCCTGAAATTAATTTCAGGCTGGTTCATTATTCCAATGCGTAATTGAGGTTCGTTCATGTTAATAGGATTTCATTTTCAATATTTTAACCCCTCAGGTACCATGGTGTTTGATGCCTGGGCAAAACGGGCGCTTTCAAATTTGAAGCATTCGCTGTTTACGATCTGTTTTCAAAAGTCAGTGTCTTAAATTACAGGCACAGCTCCAATACAGGATAAACTGGTTTGTTGAAACCGAATTTGAGGTACAGCTTTTCTCCTTCTTTCGTTGTGTGCAACGTTACTTTACTGACTCCTCTGCGGTTTGCTTCAGCAATCAATTGTTCCAGGATCATGGCAGAAATGCCTTTTCGGCGGGCAAAAGGAACTGTGTACATGTTCAGAATATCTCCTTCGAGGTACGACAACTGGTTGAAATCGCCTGGGATTTTCTTGATAACCATGGCCCCAAAGCTCAGGATCTTATCTTCCTGTTCGGCCACGAAAGCAAAAAAACTGCCATCGGTCAAACCCTGGGTAAAATACTGAATGAGTTCTTCTTTCAGTTGCTGTTGGTACACTTCATTTTGTTCACCCTGCATTTCAGCGAGATAGGCCATCCGGTACGTTGTGAAAAGTTCAACGTCGGGAATACCGATTTCGCGAATCTGAACTTTAAATAAATCAATCTGCATGTCGATCAGTTTTAAGTTTTACACCAGTCAGAGCATATTTTAAAACAATTTGTCACTTGTCATACCAATTTGAGAAAAAACAAAGTCCAGAGCAACAAATTGTTATCTTTTTTACGAATGCTGTGGTTTCCTGTTTACTAACTTAGTAAATATTGTCAAGTTAACTACTCCTGAAACGATAAAAATCGAAGAATTGTTTTAAAACAGGGAAAGATCAAGTCAACAACTGCTGCGAAAGGCTTGCCAGGCTTGTGTTATATTCCAGGGGAGCAATGCTCTATTTCTCCGGAACGATCGGGGCAGATAGCTGTCCGCTGATGCGCAGCAACTCAATTTCGGCTGATTTGCACTGGAACGTTGCCTGCAAAAGGCGATTCTCGGCATCCAGCAGTTTCTTCTGGGTTTCGCGCAGCTCCACATCGTTGAGCGCCCCCAGTTTGTATTTTTCCTGTGCAATGTTCCAGTTCTGGCGGGCAAATTGCATGTTCTCTTTCTCGAAACCGACCAGCTTCCGGTTGGTCTGAAAATCGGTATAAACCTGCTGCAGATTGGCTTCCAGATTCAATTTCTGAAGTTCGGCATCCTGGATCGCCGATTCTTCCCTGATCCGGGCAACCTTCAGTTTCTGGTTGGTAGTGAACCCGTTGAACAGGTTGTAGTTCAGGGTTACTCCGGCTGAAAATCCGAGGTTCCGGTTGCTGGTGAAGGTTCCAACGTCGGAAAGCGTTTTGCTGTAAGCATAGGCTGAGTTGAGGCTCAGACGGGGCAACCGCGCCGACTTGACTTCCCTGGTATACAGGTTGGCCAGATTTATCGTGCTCCGGGCTTCCTGTAATTCAGGACTTTGCTCCTGAACTTTATTCCAGAGGTCGTCATAAATCAGTGTGTTATCAACAGGTATATTTTTTTCGGTCAGCACTTCGGTTTTCAGATTGCGGCAAAGAAGCAGGTTGAGATCGGATACAGAATTTTTAACTATGGACATTTGTTCCATTACCCTGGCGCTGTCGGCATTCATATCGACGGTAGCCTGAAGGTATGCCAGTTCGGATCCGCTGCCCAGATCGAGCCGGGCCTTGGCAAATTGCCTGCGCTGCAACGAAATTTGTAGCGCTTCGCGATACAGATCGAGTGTTTTTTGCTGGACTACGATTTCAAAATAAGCCCGGCTAACCTGCGAAACGGTGTTCTCGATTACGCCTCTTAATTGGGTGTTGCTCAACTGTTGCAATTCGTTTAATTTATCGCGTTGGATAAACATGTTCAGCCCGTCGAAAATGGTCCACGAAAGCTGGAGACTGGCATTCTTTGTGTTCGTTTCAGCTTTTGGAACATCGCGTACCCGGCCATCAAAATATTCGGCGTGCGAATTGTTTATTGCCATCGAGCGGGTGCCGGCCAAATCCAGTTTGGGAAGCATGCCCGCATTTCCCGGTGAATTGGTGATCTCGCTGATCCGAACTGAATTTTTCGACAGCGAAATGGAATAGTTATTCTGAAGGGCCAGTACAATGGCATCTTTCAATTTCAGCGTATCCTGAGCCATGGACAGCATTCCGTAAAAGATGATGATGGCGGTTATTGCGATTCGAAGTTTCATTTCAGCAAAGTTCAAAATTCCAATTTTCAAGTTTCAGATTCCTTACAGTATTATTCAGAGATTTCAGAGTTTTCAGGCACAACCGATGTCTCCCGATGGTTCTTGCCGGTTCTTGAGAAATACGTGTACAGCGCCGGAATGACGTATAACGTCAGCACCAGGGCAAACATCAGCCCTCCGATGATGACAATGCCCATCGAAACGCGGCTTTTGGCTCCTGCTCCAAGCGCCAGGGCAATAGGCAAAGCTCCCAGTACAGTTGCCAGACTGGTCATCAGGATCGGACGGAACCTCTGGGTGGCCGATTCCAGTGCTGCCTGCATCAGGTTGGCCCCGGCTTCTTTTTTCTGATTGGCAAATTCAACAATCAGGATTCCGTTTTTGGTCACGATCCCGATCAGCATGATCAGCCCGATTTCGCTGAAGATGTTGACCGTCTGCCCGAATAAAATCAGCGAGATCAAAGCTCCGGCGATGGCAAGCGGAACGGTGAACATGATTACCATTGGATCGCTGAAACTCTCGAATTGTGCGGAAAGGATCAGGTAGATAAGCACCAGCGCCAGCGCAAAAGCAAAGATCAGCGTGTTGGAACTCTCGGCAAAGTCGCGCGAAGGGCCCGATAGGCTGGTGGAATAGGTATCGTCAAGAACTTCAGACGCAATGCTGTTCATCGCATCGATGCTTTGTCCGAGGGTGTAACCTTTGGCCGGGTTTGCCGAAACGGTAGCCGAAACATACCGGTTGAAGCGGTAAAGCTGGGGAAGGGCAGAGGTATATTTTACCGTAATCAGGTTGTCAAGCTGAACCAGTTCCGACCGGCTGTTTCTCACGTACACTGTGCTCAGGTCGACCGGGTCGTCGCGGAAAGTGCGGGCGGCCTGTCCGATAACTTCGTATTGTTTCCCGTTATAAATGTAATAGCCCATTCGTTGTCCCGAGAAGAACAATTGCAGCGTCTGGGCAATGTCGCGGATCGTAACGCCCATGGTTCTTGCCCGTTCGCGGTCGATCTGAATGGTCATTTCCGGTTTGTTGAACTTCAGGTTAAGGTCGACCACCTGAAAGGCAGGATCGGCCTGTGCTTTTTCCATAAACTGGGGAAGTACTTTTTTAAGTTTTTCGAGCGTGGGGGCCTGAATGACATACTGAACCGGTAATCCTGAAGCTCGTCCAACCTGAATGGTCTGTTCCTGGCTGACAATGGTCTTGGCAAAAGTCATTTTGCGGACCACTCCTGAGAGCATATCTGCAATTTCGGATTGTGAACGTTCCCTTTCCCCCGGTTGATCCAGTGTCATGCGGATGTACCCTGTATTGACAGACGAACCTCCTGATCCGGGAGCTGTCATGCTGATGAAAGAAAGTTTTTCGGGGATCGTGTCAACTATCGCGGTTAGTTTTTTCATGTATTCGTCCATCTTCTCGTACGAAACTCCTTCAGGGCCGGTAACCGATACCGTGATGCGGCTTTTGTCCTGCATGGGCGCCAGTTCCGAGGGGATTAACGGCCAGAGGCCGGCAATCAGGGCAACCGAAACGGCCATGATCACGAAAGCAATCCAGCGGTGCCTTAAAAAACGTTGCAGTGAATGGTTGTACCGCGATATCAGGGCTACGAAGAATTTTTCGGTGACCTGGTAGAACCTGCTGTGATGGGTGCTGTGACGGAGCCAGTGGGCGCTCATCATTGGGGTGAGCGTCAGTGAAACAAATGCCGAAATGATTACAGCGCCAGCCATCACAATGGCAAATTCGCGGAACAACTGACCGGTAAATCCCTGAAGAAAAATGATGGGCAGAAAAACGGCAGCCAATGTGATAGTTGTCGAGATGATGGCAAAGAATATTTCTTTTGAGCCCGCCATTCCGGCTTCAAAAGGTTTCATGCCTTTTTCTATCTTGCTGTAGATGTTTTCGAGTACCACAATGGCATCGTCGACCACCAGTCCGGTGGCAAGCACGATGCTTAACAGGGTCAGAATGTTGATGGTGTATCCGGCCATATACATCAGGAAGAATGTTCCAATCAGCGAAATGGGTATGGCGAAAACCGGGATGAGCGTGGTCCTCCATTCACGCAGGAAAAAGAAGATAACCATCACAACCAGTAAAAATGAGATCAGGATGGTTTCTTCAACTTCGGTAATGGCTTTTCGGATGGTTATGGTCGTGTCGGTCGACATCCCGAGCGAAATATCTTCGGGTAAATCTTTTTTTATCTGTTCGAGCCTGTTTTTCAGTTCGTCAACAATCAGGATGTGATTGGCTCCGGGCTGAGGGGTTATCGACAGGGCAACCATCGGGATGCCGCCATTGCCGCGCAATATGGTTTTCTCGTTCTCGGCAGTTAGCACTGCATTCCCAATATCCCTGAAACGGATCAGTGTTCCTCCCGATTCCTTGATGATCATGTTGTTGAATTCTTCGGCAGTCGTCATGCGTCCCAGTGTGCGGACTGAAAGTTCCGAATTGTATCCTTCAATGCTCCCGGTTGGCAGTTCCACATTTTCTTTGTTCAGCGCGTTGCTTACATCCAGTGGTGTAAGTTCATAACTGGCCAGTTTCAGCGGGTCGATGTACAATTTAATGGCGTATTTTTTTTCGCCGTTGATGCGGATCTCGCTGACTCCGGGAATGGTTTGGAGGCGCTCTTTCAGCACATTGTTGGCCAGTTCGGATAATTGCATCAGGTTGCGTTTGTCGCTCTGAACGGTTAAAACGTAAATCGGGCTTGAATCGGCGTCTGACTTGACCACAATCGGCGGGTCGACGTCAGAGGGAAGCTTGCGCTGGGCACGCGAAACGCGGTCGCGAACGTCGTTGGCAGCAGCTTCCATATCGATGCCGATTTCGAATTCAACGGTGATGTTGCTGCTCCCGTCGCGCGATGAGGATGTCAAAGTCCGGATTCCTGAAATTCCGTTGATACTTTCCTCAAGAGGTTCAGTGATTTGGCTTTCAATGACATCGGCATTGGCTCCCGCGTATGTTGTTGTGACGGTAACGGTTGGCGGATCGACGCTCGGATATTCGCGAACCCCCAAAAAGCCGTATCCGATTATCCCGAAAAGTACGATCAGAATGGAAACTACCATTGCCAGTACCGGTCGTTTGATAAATATTCCTGAAAAGTTCATGGTAACTTTGTTAGTGGTAAGGCGCCCGGAGCGTTTATATTTTTTCTTTTGCCTGTTCGGGATGACTCCCGGTTTTCTTCTTCTTTACTACAACCGGGGCTCCGTCGGTAAGCTGTAAAAGTCCGGTTACAATCAGACTGTCGCCAGACGATATTCCGCGGGTGATCTGAATTTCGCTTTCGGTTCGGATGCCGGTAGTTACCGGTACCAGATGGGCTTTCCCGTTTTTGCAGATAAATACGGAGTTGCCATCCAACGCGGTAAGTACAGCTTCGGATGGAACCTTAATGGCTTCAGGAAATTTTTCAAGAACAATGCTGACTTTTGCAAAGGCTCCGGGTTTCAGCATGTTGGAAGGGTTTGCACAGAGAGCCCTGATTTTTAGGGTACGGGTATCGCTGGCAATTGATGACTCGGCGGCATAAATTTTTGCCCAAAAAGTGGAGTCAGAAGCATCAATCCCGAAATTGATATCCATGCCGGGATGGATAAAACCACTGTATTTTTCAGGAATATCGAACTCGATTTTTACCGGATCGAGCTGCTGAATGGTGGCAATCAGTGTGTTGCTGGCAATGTACTGGCCAACGCTCACGGTGCGCAACCCAACTTTCCCACTGAAAGGGGCATAAATTTCGGTTTTTGCAATTTGAGCCAGCAGCAGTTGTTTGTCGGCCTGATTAACCAACAGGTTGCTTTTGGCTGCGTCGTATTCGTCCTGGCTGATGGCCTTGATTTCCAATAATCTGCGCTTTTGGAATTCGTCGTTGGTTAATACCATGCCCTGGGCCTCATTCTTTTTTAACTGGGCCTGAAGGTCGCTGTCGTTCATTTTGACCAGCAACTTGTTTTTTTGTACAGTCGATCCTTCTTCAAACAGAATATTGGTAATTCTTCCTGAAATTTCGGGGCGAATCTCTGCCTTCTCGTTGGCCAGAATGGTTCCGGTGCTGGAAATGGCATTGATAAGCTGTTCCGGTGTGGTTACTTTTACTTCCACAGCAACCGGTCCCGACTTTCGGCCTTTGGCATTCTTTGTGTTCAGGTCTTTTTTACCACAGGCTGAGATTCCGAACAAAATCAGGAAACAAATAAAGGAAATGATGATGGATTGAAAATGAAATGGCCGGAAATGTTGCGGAGTTCCGGCAAGAAATACCGGATATTGCAGGGTTTTATTTCTCATGTTCATTGGCTTGGTTTAATGAATTAAAGGAATAAAATAAATTTAAAAAAATGGTTTTGAGGTCTTATTTTTTACAATTTAGATTTTCAGGGATGATTGTTTAATAAAAAGGTTCGATATTTGTCGGATAAATAGATAGGCCGGTGAGGCTCAATCCTTAAAATTCACGTTGAACAAATGATAACTTTCCTTTTAAATGTCCGTCAGCCTTTTCGGATGCTTTTGGTTGTCCTTTATGTGGGGTTTATCATGACTCTTTCGTTAATTCCGCCGCAGGACCTTCCCAAGGTCCAGTTGTTTGCCGGAGTCGATAAGGTCGTGCATTTTATGATGTACCTGATTTTTTCTGTTCTGTTTTGCTGGGCGCTTAGAACGGAGATGAATCCGTTCCGTCTGTTGATTGTTGCTTCTGTTGCAGTTGGGTGGGGCATTTTCATGGAATATATGCAGCTCGACATGCACCTGGGGCGTTCGTTTTCGTGGTACGATATCCTGGCCAACTGTATCGGGGTGACTGTGGGAATACTGGGGTATGTGATTGTTTTCAGGAAGAGAGTTGCCTGAACAGGATAAAAAAAACCACCAAATGAAAATCTGGTGGTTTTTTTCGACTAGTGTTGTGTTAATAATCTTTTGACGAAACGTCATGCCGAACTCGTTTCGGCATCCCTTTGAGGATGAGACCCCGAAATAAATTCGGGGTGACCGAGACCCGACAACATCGAGTTAACACAACACTAAAAATAGCTTGATCCGTCCCAACAATGGGTGCACAGTTTTTCTTTCGGCAAGCCGATGGCTTCGACCAAATCGTCGAGTTTCTGGAATTTCAGGGTGGTCAGATCCAGATTTTTTCGGATTTGTTCGACCATGGCCTGATATTTAGGATTGTTGCTGTCGGAATATTCAGCCATGTCGGCATTGGTTTTTCCTTCCAACTGTTCTACTGCTTTATACGTTGCCAGGTCGAGGTTTGACCGCGAGCGGCTGAAATTCAGGAATTCGCACGGGTAGGTGAGTGGCGGGCAGGCAATTCGCATGTGAACTTCTTTAATGCCGGCATCGTGCAGGTCTTTTACATTGTCTTTCAATTGTGTGCCACGCACGATGGAGTCGTCAAGAAAAACACCCCGGTTGTTTTTGATGATGGAATCATTTGGAATTAATTTCATTTTGGCAACCAGATCGCGCATCGCCTGATTTTGAGGCATAAAACTTCGCGGCCACGTTGGGGTGTATTTCGAATAGGGCCGTTTCAGCGGAATTTTCTTTTCGTTGC
This sequence comes from uncultured Odoribacter sp., assembly GCA_964488805.1. Taxonomy (GTDB): domain Bacteria; phylum Bacteroidota; class Bacteroidia; order Bacteroidales; family Prolixibacteraceae; genus Aquipluma. The sequence continues at coordinate 10,973 of CAZAVU010000075.1, forward strand.
TGTAACCCATGGCATGTCCAACTCCCGAATCAGGGATTCCTGCCACGAAATCGGCTTCAATTGTGTCGTCTTTAGCCAGCGCGGCCCCGCATTTGTAGCGGCATTCATCCACATTGATTCCTTCGTAAAAGGATGGCGGATAACCATAATAGACCCACAGGAACGAGCAAACCTGCATTTTTTCGTTGGGCTTGCGAAGTTGCTCATAACCATCGGCGGTCAATGAAACGATTTCGCCCGGACCGAGAAATTTTTCTGTTTCATAGCCGAGGTTTGGAAATGCGCAGGTTTCGAAACTGACTGCATGGGCCCCTTCTTTTTTGCCGATGATGATTGGTGTGCGTCCCAGACGGTCGCGGGCAGCGATAATCCCGTTTTCGGTCAGGATAAGCATCGAGCACGAACCTTTTACCCGGTTGTAGACGTTCTCGATTCCCGATACGAAATCCTGTCCTTCGGCGATAAGCATGGCGACCAGTTCGGTTGGGTTTACCGATCCCTGGCTGGTTTCGGCAAAGGTCCGGTGCATTTTCATGAAACGTTCTTCCAGTTCCTCGATGTTTACGATTTTACTGACCGTAGCCACTGCAAATTTCCCTAAATGCGAGGTGACTAAAATAGGCTGTGCTTCGGTGTCGCTAATTACGCCAATTCCGATATTGCCTTTAAATCCGGCAATGTCGGCTTCAAATTTGTTCCGGAAGTAGCCATCTTCCAGACTATGGATTGCGCGTTGAAACCCTTTTTTTTCGGAGTAGAAAGCCACCCCGGCACGTTTTGTTCCCAAATGGGAGTGATAATCCGTTCCGTAGAAAACATCGGAAACGCAATCTTCTTTTGAAATACTTCCAAAAAATCCGCTCATAAATTACGTTTGAAGTGTAGTTAAAGGATAAAAATAACAGAAATGGATGTTTGAAAGTAAAAACCGTTGATAAAAGAGCGCAAATGTTAATAGAAAAATGGGAAATGCAGGTTGGCGCAAAAAAAATCCCGTCAGCAACTGCTGACGGGAAATATGGAAAACCTTGAAGAAACCTTTAAAAACTATTCCAGAATGATTTTGTAGGTTTTGGGCGTTTTTTGGTCAATACGGATGAAATAAAAACCACTGGGCTTTTCTTCGAGGTTGATAAATTCTTCGATGTTCCCGGCTGGTATTCTCAGAATTTCTTTTCCCGTAAAGTTATAAACGGTTATCCAGGTTCCGGTTTGGGGCGTGCGGTCGAATTTCACGTACAGCTTTCCTTTGGTGGGATTGGGATAAACCTGAACTACCGGGTCGTTAAGCAAATGGGGTATTCCGGTTGGTATTTTTACCTCGACTTTAAACTTTGATTTGGCTTCCTTTCCGTTTGAACTTGCCGTGATGACTAATTCGGAAGTTCCGGTGTTTTCGGTTGAAAAACTCAACGTCAGGTTGGAACCTGTCATTTTGGGAGTGACTACTTTGTCGTTTGAGTTTGAAGTTACCGTATATGAAAGGATATCACCACTGTCATCATCTGCAAAGACCTTACTAAGGTCGATTGCCTGATCAGGTGCTTTTTTAAACACCGAGATGTTCTTTATCGAATCTTTTACATAGGGTGCATGATCTACATTTAACACACTCACGATAACCTGGTCAGCAGTTGAATTAACCGTTCCATCGTTTACCACCAGCGAAAAAGTGTACTGGCTATCGGAACTGACTTCGGGTGCGGTGAAAGTTGGTTTGGTCGCAGTGTTTGAACTGAGGGTGATTCCTTCGGGGGCGGTCCACTGGTAGGTAAGCGGGTTGCTGTCGGGATCAGAAGAAGCCGATCCATCGAGAGTTACAGTTGTTGTTTCGTTGACGGTTTGATCTGGTCCCGCATTGGCTACCGGTGCTTTGTTCTCCTGTTTAACAGTGACGATGATTTGGTCGGCTGGCGAATCAACGAACCCGTCATTAACAATTAATGTAAATGTATAGTTTGTATTTGTGTTTACATCGGGCGCCGTGAAAGTTGGCTTGACTGCCGTGTTTGAACTGAGGGAGATTCCTGCTGGTGCGGTCCACTGGTAGGTAAGCGGGTTGCTGTCGGGATCGGAAGAAGCCGATCCGTCGAGAGTTACAGTTGTTGTTTCGTTGACGGTTTGATCTGTTCCTGCATTGGCTACCGGAGCTTTGTTAATTTGTTTGACAGTTACAATAACCTGGTCGG
>CAZAVU010000075.1:13261-18975 GCA_964488805.1 uncultured Odoribacter sp.
GCATTGGCTACCGGAGCTTTGTTAATTTGTTTGACAGTTACAATAACCTGGTCGGCAGTTGAATTAACCGTTCCATCGTTTACCACCAGCGAAAAAATGTATTGGCTATCGGCACTGACTTCGGGTGCGGTGAAAGTTGGCTTGGCAGCTGTGTTTGAACTGAGAGAGATTCCTGCTGGTGCGGTCCACTGGTAGGTAAGCGGGTTGCTGTCGGGATCGGAAGAAGCCGATCCATCTAATGTAACATTGTCACCTTCATTGACCGTTTGATCAGCCCCTGCATTCGAAACGGGCGCTTGATTGGTTGGGGCAGCTACCGACAGTTTGACGAATGCTGAGCCATTTGCCGTGTAGGTTGGAGCAGTTGTGGGATTGCCTGTTGCCGGATCAAGGTACTCGGTGTTTATTCCGATAAACTCCTTCCCTTTGCTCGAATCCCAGAACCTATAACTGATCGCATTTCCGGGGGTGTAACCGTTTGATTGGCCGTCGTCTTTTTTTGATGCTGCAACAGCTGCATAGGTTTTAATATCGGTAGTAACAATTGGAACGGATAATGTTACCTTGCCGCAACAGATTGTTCCATCAAATGCAGCGATTTCATCGCCGGCTTCCAGGGCAGCGCCTCCAATGGTTGCCGACATCACATTAATGTTCATGTGGTCTTGTCCGTTTCCGGTATAGGCCAGTACAAAATGTCCCTGTGCCAAACCGAACACAGAGAGTAGCGTACCAAGGATAAGTAGGGTAATTTTTTTCATGTTTGATGATTTAGTTGCTTCAATACAATGTTTCCGTTTTTATCTTTTCCTTTCGAGGATCACTTGTTTCGACATGCCGTTTACATTACACAGGTAAATGCCCGGAGCCGCCAGTTGCCCGGCATCGTTGGTTCCATCCCATTTCAGTACCAGGACATTTTGGATTGGCCCGTTGAACAGGTTCCTGATTTTTTGTCCGGTTATGCTATAAATGTTAACCGTGATTGTTGACTCTCTGCCGTCCTGAATTTCAATGGTAATTTCCCCGCTAAATGGGTTAGGGTAGCATTTAAAATGGAATGAATCGCTTTTGGGGGGAGGTGTTTGCAGTTCGTTGCAATTAACCTCGACAAACAGAGATTCGTCTTTTTCAAATGATTCGGTCCCGCTAATTTTGGTCTGGTCAAGTGTATAAAACCGGTTTCCCCTGTACAATTGAAGTTCAACCGGGTGGCCTGGAGTAAACCCGTTCTGTTTTTCGCTCAGATTGTCGTTGCAGGAAGCAGGAATGCTTATTGCCCCCTGGTGCATTTGTTCTGCTCCAATGGTTGCTGAGCCTACGCAAAGGTCACCGTCAAAGATCCCGATCTCATCGCCTTCCTGCAATCCGGACGATTGCAGATCAACTAGGTTGACGTTGTGATGGTCGGTTCCATTCCCTATGTACACAGGCCTGAAATGCGTTGAAGCCAGCAGCTCAGGAACACGTACTGCCGACTTGGTTCCGCTGGCAGGGATAGTGAGCATGCAGCTTTCGGTGACATTCACCTTGTAACCTTTCCCTGGCACGACGTTGCCGATGTTGTTCTTCCAGCCGCCAAAAGCTCCGAAGTTTTCGATCGTTTTTCCGCTCTCGTCCATCACTTTCTTGAGTTTCCCGGCGTCAATCAAAGGTTGGAAAAGGGCTTTGGCATCCTGTGACGCTGTTGAAGGATAGGATATAATGTTCCATCCCACGGTCAGGCTGATATCCAGAGGCAACGAAACGGGCACTCCTTCAAACGAGAGTATTGATGATTCTGTGACATTTACTTTATATCCCTTACTCACCGCTAAATTGCCGATGTTGTTTTTCCAGCCACCAAATGCGCCGAAGTTTTCGATGGTCTTTCCCGATTCGTCCATCACTTTCTTCAGCTTCCCGGTATTGATCAAAGGCTGGAAGAGGGTTTTCAGGTCAAGGTACGAAGGAATGACATCGGCAGAAATAATATTCCATCCGGTGCTAAGTGAAATGTCCTGTTCAAGCACTGAACTGACTGTAATAGCCAACGAACTTTCCGGTCCGTTGCCACAATTGTTCTGCCCAAAGACCTTGATTTCACCTGAAGCAGCATCGTTGCCAAAGCTTACTGAAATGCTGTTTGTCGTGCTCGATCCGGTTGCCCCGATTGGTAAAGTCCAGATGTATGAGGTCGCATTGTCGATTGCAGCAACACTGTATGTAACATTTGATTGGTTTCGGGCAACTCTGTTTTTCCCGGCGATGACTCCGCCGGATTTAGGCAGGGGATTAACCACGATAGCAGTTACTTCCGAAGTTACTCCACACCCGGAGTTTTTAGTGACCGTGACAGAATAATTACCCGTTTCGGAAACCGAGATGCTTTGGATAGTTTCCCCGTTATTCCACAGGTACGAATCGCCAGCGCTGGCAGTGAGGATAACCTGGTTACCCTGGCAAATTGTTTTTTCTCCGGTTACTGTAATTTCCGGTTTTATAATTGCACTTTTCGTAATTGTATCGGTGAAAACTGAGCTCCAGAGATGATTCGAATCCAGGAACTGAAAATGAATGCTATGGTCACCTTCGGATAAGCTGCAGGTAGTGATGTTTTGGTCTAACAGAAAAGGATTGGCCGGAGATGGTAAAATAACCGTGTTGATATCTGTTTCATTTCGGTCAAACCAATATCGGTAGGCGACGATTTTGTTGTTTTTCTCCGAATTGCTATTGGCAATTCCATTTCCGTATAACTCGATAGCTTGTTTGGGCGAAATATTATCAGAGTTATTGCTAATGACCACTTCAGCATTTTTTGAACCAATGATAGTGGGTTCAAACTTCAAATAAATTGTTTTTGTTTCACCCGAACCAATATCAAAGGGGAAAACAGTAGGGAAAGTTATGGAATATTGGTCTGGGTTAAATCCTTCGAGGTTTAAGTTACTAATGCTACAAGGATTAGAACCGGAGTTTTGTATCGAGACGGTTTTATTTCTTCCCGTGTAAAGTTTTGTGTCACCAAAATATAAAGTGGAAGAGTCAATGTTTAATACTTTCGATTCATGATCAGTTCCATAGCCCTTTAAAGTAATGATTTTTGGGGGAATGTCAGGAGAATTGGTGACCAATACCACGTCAGCTTCTTTCGCTCCGCTACTGCCAGGGGCGAACTCAACAGTTATATCCCAACTTGATCCGGCAGCAATTTCGAAGGGATATGGGGTTTTTATGGAGAATTGGTCTGCGTTTAACCCAGTCAAATTGACCGCCGAAATTCTGATATTGGTAATTCCATTATTAGTTAGTGTTGTTTTTTTTAGGTTCGTATTGCCAATAAATACGTCATAAAACAGTAAACTTTCTGTAGAAACCGCCAATGCAGTCGGATAAATTACCTCGAATTGGTTTTTTGTATAAGGGAGCCAACAAGAGCCAGGTATGTCTGGTTCGTTTCCGACAGAGCTGCCCCAAATTTGAATGGAATAAGTTCTTTCAGTTGCTTCATTTTTTAAAGTTTGAGAAACGCCTGCATTTTCAGAAGTGGCATTTTGATTGTTTTCAATGCCCGATTGGGGTTTAATATGATTGGATAAATTATCCCAGGGGTCACCATTTGTGCTTAGTTCAAGAGCAAATATGTCGGGGTAGGTGGCTGGAGTTTGTGATCTTCCGCCAAGCTTTGCAAGCCCTATCAGCAGAAAAAACAGCAGGTATTTTTGTTTCTTGAAAAGTATTGTTTGCATACCTATTGAGTTTTTTATGCAGTTAATAGTCTTGTGCTGCCACCTTAAATTTAATGCTCAGTTTTCCGTTGCTGTCGGTTATAGGGTTTATTTTGACCGATTGGAAATGAGGATTGGATGGAACAGCGCCTTCCTTCCATGGAAATGCTCCACCGTAAATACCAATGTCGGTTCCATCTTTGCCGGCATTTTTGCCCGGAGAACTTGTCTGCAAATGGTAATTGTGTGAATAACTAAAGGTGCTTCCTGTTTGATTGACAAAGGTTGAAGTGTTGGTTTGATTTGTTATATTGTTGCTGCTAATGGATCCTACCGGAACTGAAAATGTTGAGAAATAAAGGTTGTTGTCGAATATACAGGAAGTTAAGGAGGAAATGGTGAAATTGACTATAATGTTATTCTGGAAAATACATCCATCGATACCCGAAAGTAATGGAACATCGCCGGATAAGAAAATATTATTTCTGAATATATTGTTCGGCCCAAAATTGGTTGTTAGCCCCTCAAAAACATTGTTTGAAAAAATATTGTTCTGGGCAGAAGTTGAAGAACTAAAATTGTTTCCTTGAACTATTCCTCGGATTATATTTCCCCGCACAAGCCAATTGGTTGAGAATTGGCTTAAAAGTATTCCTGAACAAATACATCTTGAGATGGTAATATTATCAACATCTTCATCATTGGTTGACTTGCCGGAATAAAAATTTCCATTCAAAATAAAGCCTTCGAATGTTGAGTTATTTGAGCCTGTAATCAGGTGGATGCTGGCGTTTAACTGGGTTGTGCCAGTCACTGCAATTGAATCCGCATGATGGCCTGCACCAATCAGGTGAAGTTCTTTATCGATGGTAATAGTCGAATTAGTAAATGAATACGGACCTCCAGGGATGTATATTGTATCTTTGATTTGTGCATTGTTGATGGCGTCCTGCAAAATGGAATAGAATTTTGGAGAATTACCATTTTGTACAGCAATCAAGCTTTGGGAATGTATTGGTTTTGCCAGTAAAAACAGGAATGCCAGTAAAAACAGGGATTTGGTTTTTTTCATAAGATCTGGATTGAATCCTTTCTTTTCGTGAAATCGAAACACATAAAAGGTAAATTGGCAAATCGTTATTGATAATTGGGGAATTAAAAAAGGATCCGATCTTCAGAAAGAGATCGGATCCTTCAAAAAGCTCAAAATGAATCAGGGGATCTTACCTTTACCTGGGCATTTTTCATTCTTAGTGTGATGCTTCTTAGGAGAGCCCCCATGATGTAATCAGATTCTTTAGTAGAGATTTACTCGTTATTCCAAAATCAGTTTATAAGTTTTCAATTCTTTTTGTCCGATCTTAATAAAGTATACCCCTGCGGAATTACCACTCAGGTTTAGCGATTGTTCTTTGTCTTTTGTTGCTAACGTTTTGCAGATCAGATTGCCAGTCGCGTTGAAGACCGATATCCATGTGCCGGATTTGGGAGCCTGGCTAAACTTTATCAAAACATATCCTTTGGTCGGATTGGGATATATCAGGACTTCGTTGTTGTCAGGAATCGGATCTATTCCGGTTGGAATCTTTACTTCGACATTGAATTTTGACTGGGCTTCTTTCCCGTTGGAACTGGCCGTAATGACTAGATCAGCGGTTCCTGTATTTTCAGTAGAAAAGCTTAATGTCAGGGTTGAACCGGCAATTTTTGCTGTGACTACTTTGTCGTTTGAATTTGAAGTTACAGTAAATGAAAGAATATCACCGGCGTCATCATCAGCAAAGACCTTGCTAAGGTCGATTACCTGATCAGGTGCTTTCTTATATACGGAAACATCCTTTATTGAATCTTTCACGTAAGGAGCATGATCTACATTTAACACACTCACGATCATCTGGTCAGCCGGAGAATCGGCTTTCCCGTCGTTGACCACCAGCGAGAAGGTGTACTGTGTATCCGCCGAAACTTCAGGAGCCGTGAACGTTGGTTTGGGATCGGTATCCG
>CAZAVU010000076.1:0-1946 GCA_964488805.1 uncultured Odoribacter sp.
CCAGCCGTCGGCCACGCCCAATTGAGTCCGCAGGAATTCCTTCTGGAACTTCGCCGCTGATTCCGGCAGCCCAGATCACTGTTTGGGTGCTTATCTTTTGACCGTCGGCTAAACACAGCGTATCTCCATCGTAACCGGTTACCCTTGAGTTCAGCAGAACGTTTATTCCCAATCGCTTCAGGTAGAACAGCGCTTTTTCAGAAGCGTGCTTCGACATCACTCCCAGGACGGCTCCTGATCCTTCGATGAGATTAATTTTCATCATGTCGAAATTGATGTCGGGATAATCTTTGGGCAACACAAACTTTTTCATCTCGGCGATGGCGCCCGCAACTTCAACCCCTGTTGGTCCGCCGCCCACAACCACGATGTTTAGCAGTGTTTTCCGGTCGTTGGGATCGGGCAGGGTAACTGCTTTCTCGAAACTTTGCAACAACCTGTTGCGCAACGCCATGGCTTCGGCTACCGATTTCATCGGCACGGCAAATTCCTCCATCTGTTTCATTCCGAAGTAATTGGAGTTAACGCCAGTTGCAATTACCAGGTAATCGTACCATACCGTGTCTAAGCTGGTGTGCAGTTCTTTTCGGATCGGGTCGATCGAAAAGACTTCAGCAATCCGGATATACACATCTTTTCGTTTTTGGAATATCTTGCGGAGCGGGAAAAGAATGGAGCTCGGTTCAATGCCCGAAGTGGCTACCTGATAAAATAGCGGCTGAAACTGATGATAGTTGTTCTTGTCGATTAATACGATCTGATAACCAGATCCGACAAGCTTTTTTGCCAGTTTCAGGCCTGCAAATCCAGCGCCGATAATTACAATTCGTTTTTGAGCCGTTTCCGGAATATTTACTGGCATTTTTCTGTCTTTTTTATTTGTTGGAAGATTCTGTCGCTAAACCAGATGTTGTGTTTTACGACACATTTTAAACGTTTATTTCACCTGATTGTTCTCTTCAGTGCTGTAAAGACATACAATTCTTCAATTTGAAGGACTCGATTAAATCAGACATTAACAGCGAATTGTTCTTCTTTTGAATTTTACTGAGCATATTTTTGTTGTACTTTCATAAGGTGGAAAAGAGCTGTTTAGAGATACAAGCAAATGACAATCCCATCGGATTCGGGTTTGAGATGTGATTATAAGTGTTATTTTTACATTTTATATGCGTGCTGTTTCTCCCGAAACAGTTAATTTGCTTTTATCAGGACTGTTTAACGGTTTTGATCGGATTAAATTTTGGAACTTGAAACTTTAAGAATATGCTTGAACAATTAAAAGAAGAAGTATGGAAGGCCAATCTGGATTTGGTGAGATACGGATTGGTTATTTTTACCTGGGGAAACGTTAGTGCAATCGACCGCCAGAATGGTCTGGTAGTGATTAAACCCAGTGGTGTTTCGTATGAGACAATGAAGCCATCCGACATGGTTGTTCTTGATTTGAATGGCATGGTCGTCGAAGGCCAGTTGAAGCCATCGAGCGATGCGCCAACTCATGTTGAATTGTACCGCCAGTTCCTTAATATTGGTGGGGTGGTTCATACTCATTCCGAATGGGCAACGAGCTGGGCGCAGGCGGGCAAAGGTATTCCGGCAGTTGGTACAACTCATGCCGATTACTTTTATGGTGAGATTCCATGTACCCGGAAAATGACAGAAGAAGAAATTCAGGGGGAATATGAACTGGAAACCGGAAAGGTTATCGTCGAGCGGTTTAAATCGCTGAATCCGGATCAGGTTCCGGGAGTGCTGGTTAACAATCATGGCCCATTCTCCTGGGGAAAGAATGCTGACGAGGCGGTTCACAATGCCGTAGTCATGGAAGAGGTGGCAAAAATGACCTTCCGAAGCATGGTGCTGAATCCTGAAATTAGCATGGATCAGGTCTTGCTCGACAAGCATTTTCTGCGCAAACATGGCAAGAATGCGTATTATGGACA
>CAZAVU010000076.1:2046-5373 GCA_964488805.1 uncultured Odoribacter sp.
CAGGCAAAATACACTATTGGTCTTGATTACGGCTCCGATTCTGTGCGTTCGCTGATTGTGAATGTTGAAACAGGAGAAGAATTAGCCAGCGTAGTTTTTGAATATCCGCGCTGGAAAAAGCAGTTGTACTGCGATGCGCATAACAATCAGTTTCGCCAGCATCCCAAAGATTACCTGGAAGGGTTGGAATACACCATTATTGAAGCTTTAAAGCAGGCTCCTGCCGGAGTTGCTGAAAATGTGGTGGGTATCTCGGTTGATACTACCGGCTCGACTCCGGTTGCCGTTGACGAAAAAGGAACACCGCTTTCGTTAACTCCCGGATTTGAAGAAAACCCGAATGCCATGTTTGTACTCTGGAAAGACCATACCGGCGTTAAAGAAGCCGACGAGATCAATCAACTGGCGAAAGAATGGGCAATAGATTTCACAAAATACGAAGGTGGTATTTATTCTTCGGAATGGTTCTGGTCAAAGCTGCTGCATGTGATTCGTGAAGACGCCGGCGTTTATCGCGCTGCTTATTCATGGGTCGAACATTGCGACTGGATCCCGGCTATCCTGACCGGAAATACCAATCCGAAAACCTTGAAACGGTCGCGTTGTGCTGCCGGTCACAAGGCCATGTGGCACGAAGCTTTTGGTGGGTTACCTTCCGAAGAATTCCTGGTAAAACTTGATCCGATGCTGAGTGGTTTAAAAGATCGCCTGTTTAAGGAAACCTTTACCTGTGATGTTGCTGCCGGAACAATCACCCCGGAATGGGCGGCCAAATTGGGATTGCCTGCCAATGTAAAAGTTGGGGTAGGGGCTTTCGACGCTCATCTGGGAGCTGTTGGCGGCGAAATTGAACCGTATTACATGAGTAAGGTAATGGGAACTTCGACCTGCGACATGCTGATTGCCCCGATGGAAGAAGTGGATGACAAACTGATCAGCGGTATTTGCGGACAGGTTGATGGCTCGATTGTTCCCGGAATGTTGGGAATGGAAGCCGGACAATCGGCTTTTGGCGACATCTATGCCTGGTTTAAACGGGTGCTGATGTGGCCGTCGGAACAGATTATTGCTTCAAGCACTATGATTGATGAGGCAACCAAAGCTAAAATGCTCGATGAAATTTCGTCCAGACTGATTCCTGAGCTGACCAAAGCTGCCGAACAAATTTCGATTGATGAAAGCAGTATTGTGGCTCTGGATTGGATGAATGGCCGTCGCACACCGGATGCCAATCAAAACCTGAAGGGCGTAATTTCAGGCTTGAACCTGGGATCAGATGCACCGCGTATCTTCCGCGCCCTGGTTGAAGCAACCGCTTTTGGTTCGAAAGCCATTGCTGATCGCTTTGTTCGCGAAGGGGTGCGTATCGATGGTGTAATTGCATTGGGAGGCGTGGCGAAGAAGTCGCCTTTTGTGATGCAGATTGTGGCCGACGTGTTGAATATGCCGATTAAAGTGGCCCGTTCAGAACAGGCCTGTGCTCTGGGATCGGCGATGGCTGCAGCTGTTGTTGCCGGTATTTATCCCAGTATTTCAGAAGCTCAGAAAAAAATGGGTGGAGGTTTTGAAACGACATATTATCCCATTGCTGAAAATGCAGCCAAATATCAGGCTTTGTACGAAAAATACCTGAAACTGGGAGAATTGATCGAATTCGGAATGAAGTAGAATTCCCAGTCAGAATAAAAACTGAAAAGAGCCGGTTCGCAGCAAGGTGCTGAGGATCGGCTCTTTTGATTGGGTCAACTCCTGCTTTGGTGCGTGAGTTAAATTAGTTTTGAATGCTGTCTTTCTTTAACCCGGCAATCAGAACTTTTCCGTTACCCATCATGATCGAGGGGGGTGATTTCGGATTCATCCATTTCAACAGCCATTCCATATCTTTTTTTGTGACCACTACACAGCCCGAACTGGGGTTGGGCGTTTCTCCCTGACTGAGATGAAGAAAGATAGCGCTGCCTCTCCCTTTAACCACCGGATGTGTGTTGTATTCAATCACCATGCAGTATTTGTATTCGTCGCTGCCAATTTTAAGGTTTTCGTACGAGCCGGCGCTGGTTGTTCCCCTTACATAACGGTTATAATCGGGCGAGTTGGGATCGTCGATCCATTTGTCGTCTGATGTGGTCTGAATAAATGGCATTTGGGTTTCGGCAGTTTTATCGTAGCAGAACAATTGTCCCAGCCTGAAAAGACCGGTAGGTGATTTCTGATCGCCTTCCAGCTTGGTCTGGGGCGCTGCAAATCCTTTGTGCCCGATACCTGCCGGGATTGGAGAGTATGCCGCAATCCAGCGGTTATTCTTCTTTTCCATCGCGACTAATGTGGCCGAATTTTGTTCCGGCGTTTCATTAAAGACAACGAGCAGGTGGTGGATGTCGTCGAGCAAATCCGAATTGTTTTTAATGATCTGGGTGGCTTTTTTTACCTGTTTTTTCGGTTGCCCGCTTGCCGGGGCACTTATCACGAAAACGATAAAACATTGAATCAGGAATAGTGGGAATCTGACCTTCACAACCTACTGTATTATTTTGGGTTAATAATTATCTGCCAAATATATCTTATTTCCCATTCAGGTGAAATAGCATTGGGGTAAATACCATCTGCAAATGGGTTGAAAAATCAGGCAATTCAGCCTTTCCCTTATTTTAACTTGTCTTTGAATGCTTTCCTGAATTTGTCAAGTTTGGGCGCGATTACAAACTGGCAGTATCCCTGTGCCCGGTTGCCGGAGAAGTAGTTTTGATGATAACTTTCTGCTTTATAGAACTTTTCGAATGCTGCGATCTCGGTTACTACTGGTTTGTCGAACACATTTTCGCGGTTCAGCACGGCCCTGAATTTTTCTGCAATTTCCTTTTGTTCCGGCGAATGATAAAAAATCACAGAGCGGTATTGGGTGCCCACATCGGCGCCTTGCCGGTTGAGTGTGGTTGGATCATGAGTTTTCCAAAAGACTTCAAGAAGTTCACTGAAACTGATCACTTGCGGGTCAAATGTTATTTGCACCACTTCGGCATGGCCTGTTTCTCCGGTACAGACTTCCTGATAGGTCGGTTTTTTGGTCTGGCCCCCGGAATAACCCGATTCGACCATCGTCACGCCCCTCAAACTCTTGAAAATGGCTTCTGTACACCAAAAGCATCCGCCGCCAAAGGTGGCAGTTTCTGTTTGTCCTGAACCTGGGGAAACTGTCATAATACACAAATTTAAGATGAATAGAAATCTGAACATGATTGTATTTTTCTATTCAGCAGAAACAGACAGCCGCCCAAAAAGTTGAGAAGTGGTTGGCGGATTGAAGGATTGATTGACTGAAGGATTGAC
>CAZAVU010000076.1:5473-18666 GCA_964488805.1 uncultured Odoribacter sp.
AGTGGTTTGAAAGCCGAAAGCCGGTCGGCGGTTTCGGCGTTGCCAATGTCGCCGGCATGCCATATTTCGTCAACCGGTTCAAAAAATCTAAAGATCCGGGCACTCAGTGTTCCGTGCGTATCTGATAGTAAGCCAATTCGTTTCATTCTTTCCAGTTCGGTTTTTCATTCCAAGCCACAAAGGGGCAAATATACTCGAATCTGTTTAAAATAAATTTCAGATATGTATTTGATTCCCCTGAAAAATTTTATTTTTACATAAAATACAAAATCACATTCTCATGAAAAAGCTGGTGTTAATGCAACTTCTTTTTGTTGCTTGGTTCACGTGTTGTTTTACTTCGTGCCGGCAACAAGGTAAATCAGGTCAGGTTGTTCACATAATCCAGGTTGATCCCGGATTCAGCACCTACATTGAAGAATATTCCAGTGGAATTATCCTGGTTACTGCTTCTTTTCGTGTCAGGCTGACCCCCGCAGTTGCTTCGTCCATCGAAAATAAAATGGGAACTGTCGATCTGTCCAAACTCTTTTCCATTGACCCTTCGGTTGATGGCGAATGCAGTTACACGGATGGCGTGTTTACTTTTAAACCCGGCGAAAATCTGGCAGAAGGCACTGAGTATAAAATTGCTTTTAATCTGAAAAATATCTTTGATGTTCCGGCAAAGTACGAAGTCATCCGGTTCAACGCCTTCACGATGAAACGCAATTTTTCGGTCAGTATTGAGGGGTTGAAGGCCAATTCTTCAGCTCCGGATCAATATTCACTTCAGGGCGAAGTGCTTACTTCGGTGCCTCTTGCTAATAAAGATGTGGAGCAAATCGTTGAGGCTGAACAGGGCGGAAAGGATCTGAACATTCAATGGGAACACCGGGATAACGACAATCGCCATCTTTTTTCGGTTACAGGCATCCTGAGGAAAAACCAGGCCTCGGAAGTTGATCTTTCGTGGAACGGGAAAGCTGTTGGCGTGAAGGAAAAGGGTGAAAAGCACATCGAGATACCGGCAATTAACGAGTTTAAGCTCATCAGCACCACCATTGTTCATCAGCCGGAGCAGCAATTGAAGCTTATTTTCTCCGATCTTCTCGACAAAAATCAGGATATGGAAGGGCTTGTCGAAATAAAAGGAGCTGCATCGAATGAGATAGCCGTTGAAGTCAACCAATTAACGGTATATGTAAAGGAACGTCTGGCTGGAGAATATAAGCTGGCTATCGACAGGAACATTCGTAACGCCAACGGGCAAACATTGCCTGATGGACAGGAGATGAAGCTGGACTTCAGATTGTTAAAACCAGAGCTTCGTCTGCCCGGTCGCGGCGTGATTATGCCCGATAACGGTTCGGTTATCTTTCCGTTCGAAGCTGTCAATCTCAAGGCAGTTGACCTGCGCATTGTGAAGGTTTTCCCTTCCAACATTGTCAATTTTCTGCAAAACTCATCGCTCGATGATACTTACGATATGAAACGGGTTGGAAAACTCGTTTACAGCAAACGAATTGATTTGGTAACCAGCGAATTTGTGAACTTTAACAAATGGAATGCTTTTTCGATCGATCTTTCCAAACACATTAACATCGAAAAAGGAGCCATTTACGAAGTGGAAATCGGGATGCAAAAGGCCTACTCGGTTTATACCTGTAGCGAAAACCCCGATAAGGACGATGTGGAAAAAACTTATGACAGCGATCATGCGCTGGAAAATGAAAAGGAGTATTGGGAAAATGGCGAGACCTGGGAAAATAAATATTACGACCGTTACTACAACTGGCAGTTGCATAATAATCCCTGTTCCCAGGCCTATTACACTCCCGACCGCAATATCAAACGCAATATTCTGGTCAGCAACATCGGGTTGACAGTGAAAAAGGGTCTGGCCAACGAAATTCTGGTTGCCTGTTCCGACCTTCAAACCGCGCTGCCTTTGAAAGGAGTCAAACTCGATGTTTACAATTACCAGCTTCAGGTTATTGGTTCAGGAATGTCTGATGATCAGGGGTTCGCGACTGTTCAGGTAACCGAGAAGCCTTTCCTGCTGGTTGGTGGTCTCAACGATCAAAAATCATTTTTGAAACTGAATGATTCCAATGCTTTGTCTTTAAGTCAGTTCGATGTTTCGGGTGAAAAAATCCAGGATGGTATCAAAGCTTTTGTTTACACCGAGCGTGGCGTATGGAGGCCCGGAGATTCGATTTATGTTTCAGCCTTTATCGACGACCGGTACGCACCTTTGCCCGACAAACATCCTGTTATTTTCAAACTGATTAATACCAAAGGGCAGATTATTCAGGAACAGATTAAAAACCTCGACAAAAAGCGCCTGCTGACATTCCGTACGTCAACTTCACCCGATGCCGAAACCGGGGTCTGGAAGGCTTTGATTTCCATAGGTGGGGCCGAGTTCGCTAAACATCTGCGGATTGAAACCATCAAACCGAACCGCCTCAAAATCAATTTTGACTGTAATGGCGAGTTAATCAGGTGCGACGATCTCCAAACTACAGCCCGGATTGAGTCGGCCTGGCTTACCGGGATAAAAGCTCCCGGATTGCGCAATGTTGTCGAGCTGGGATTGAGGGCTGGCCAAACAAGCTTCGGTAATTTCCCGTTATACTGTTTCGACGACGCTACCAAAACGTTCAAGTACGAAACTAAAACACTGATTGATAACAAATCGGATGAGAACGGGATCCTGAATTTTCCGCTCCGGTTGGGCGAGATCCGCGACGCCCCCGGTATGCTGAATGCTGATTTTACGATCCGGGTGTTTGAACCAGGCGGCGACGCCAGCATCCGGCAGTTTACCAAAAAATACTCGCCATTCGGTAAATATGCCGGGCTGTTTATTGCCCGCGCGAACGACAACAACGATTACATCAAAGTTGATGAGCATTCGTCGATGAAGCTGGTTTCTGTCAACCCGTCGGGCAACGTTTGCTCTGACCGGCTGGAGGTTATGGTTTACAAACTGGAATGGCGCTGGTGGTGGGAATCGTCGGATCAGAATATCGGCAGTTATATTTCGCGCAACAATGCCAGGTTGGTAAGTTCAACAACCGTGCAGATCGGGAATGATGCAGTTGCAGTGACGAACCCGTTTGCCCGTTTGGACTGGGGGCGTTACCTGATTGTAGTTCAGTCATCCTCAGGCCACACGTGCAGCCAAACGGTGTACAATAATCCCGATTACTATTATGAAGATCAGGCTTCCAATCAGGCCACGATGCTCACGTTCACTTCGGATAAAAAGAAATACACCACCGGCGACGATATTCACATCAGCTTTCCGGCGCCGGACCAGGGAAGGGCATTCATTACCATCGAAAATGGAACTTCAGTCATCGATAAATTCTGGATCGATACCAAGGCTGGGAACAATGAACTGAAAATAAAGGCGAAAGAAGGAATGGCGCCCTGTGCATACATTCATATCAGCCTGATTCAGCCTTTTGGACAGCGGAATAACGACAATCCCATTCGTATGTACGGCGTGATTCCGTTGCCGGTCGAAAATCCCGGATCGAGGTTGCATCCGGTGTTACAGATACCTGCCGAGTTCCGTCCTGAAAAGCAGGTGAGCCTGACGGTGAGCGAAAAAAACGGGCGTGCGATGAATTACACGATTGCGATGGTTGACGAAGGTTTGCTCGACCTGACCGGTTTTACTACTCCCGATCCGTGGTCAGGCATTTATCAACGTGAAGCGCTGGGTGTGAAAACCTGGGATTTGTTTGATGATGTTCTTGGCGCATTTGGTGGGCGTATCGAAAAACTATTTGCCATCGGTGGCGATATGAATCCTATTGATCCGGCAAAAAACAAGGCCAGCCGTTTTAAGCCCGTGGTTCGTTTTGCAGGGCCTTTCCGTATCGAAAAAGGTGAAACCAGAAAGCATACAATTGATATTCCGGCCTATTCGGGATCGGTGCGGACCATGATCATTGCCGGGAACGAAGGCTCTTACGGATATGCTGAAAAAGCGAGTTCTGTGAAAAGTCCGGTCATGCTCATGCCGGTAGCCCCGCGGAGCCTCGGTTTCAACGAAGATATTACCATCCCGGTTTCTGTTTTTGCCCAAAACGCTTCAGTAAAAAATGTCCGCGTAAAAATGAGCTGTTCCGGGCATTTTAGTATCCTGTCGGCTCCGGAACTCAGCGTCAATTTTTCGGCGGTTGGCGAGAAGGAAGTTGAATTCAGGATCAAATCAGCAGAACTGGCCGGTAACGGAATGATCACTTTTTCGGCTACCTCGGGCAACGAAACAACCAAATACGAAATCAACATACCAGTCCAGTCCAGAGAGCTGCCCGTTTCGAGGAATGAAACCAGAATGCTGAATCCAGGTCAGGAGCTCAGTTATTCTATCGTTCCGTTTGGTATCAAAGGGAGCAACAAAGCCGTGGTGACGGTCAGCGGGCTTCCTTCTGTTAACCTGCAATCGCGGATGAGTTACCTGATCCGGTACCCGCACGGGTGCACCGAACAAACCATCTCGGCCATATTCCCGCAATTATACCTTTCCGGGATTCAGGAACTGGAAGCTGAACAGAAAATTCAAACCGGGATCAATATTCAGGAGGGGATTTCGAAGCTTAAAAAACATCAGAATGTGGACGGTTCTTTCGGTTTCTGGCCGGGAAGCTCTGCAAACGACGAATGGTTGACCAACTATGCCGGGCATTTTTTCTGTGAGGCCGAACAAAAGGGCTTTACCATTCCGGCACAAATGAAAAAGAGCTGGTTGAGTTACCAGGCGCGCATGGCCTCAGACTGGAAAGGAACTTATCCGTATCAGAAAGTGGTGCAGGCCTATCGTCTCTACACGCTGGCATTGACCGAGAAACCGTCATTCAGCGCGATGAACCGGCTGCGCGAAGATAAAACACTGCCCACTGCCGGACGGTGGTTCCTGGCCGGAGCCTATGCCGAGGCGGGTCGGCCTGAAGCGGCTTACGAGCTGATCGATATGCGGAATACCAGTCCTGCTGAAGATTTTAATACGCATACCTATGGCGATCAAACACGCGACCGGGCTATGTTGCTGTTGTGCATGATCAGGCTGAACGATCCGAACAACGTTTTCCCGCTTTTCAAGCGTATTGCCGAAAGCCTGAACAGCGAAGAATGGATGAACACCCAGAGCACTTCATTTGCACTTGTTGCGGTTAGCAAAACAATGGAAAAGATGAAGGCGGGGAGCAAAGGTCTTTCATACACCATATCGGTTGACCGGAAACAGGCGCAGAATGTTAAAACATCGGCGCTGTTCAGTACTGCTTTTTCAACGACCGCTGATGCCGGTCAGCAGATATCTGTCAGAAATACTTCGGCTGGAACAGCCTTTGTGAATTATTACACCGAAGGAATCCCGAAAGCAGGGCAGTCGGTAAAAATTGACCGGAACCTGACTTGCTCGGTCAGATTCATCAGCAGGGATAAAACCCCGGTTGATGTATCCCGGATGAAGCAGGGGACTGATTTTACCGCGGTTGTTCAGATTAAAAACACTTCACCGGAAGATGTTTCGGAATGTGCATTGACGTTTCAGGTCCCGTCGGGCTGGGAAATCCGCAATACAAGGCTGTTTAGCCAAACCACCTCAGAGAATGAGTCTGCGTTTGATTACCGCGACTTCCGCGACGATAAAGTGTGCACTTATTTTGGCTTGAAGAAGGGCGAAACTAAAACTTATGTGATGGTTCTAAACGCGTCCTACCTGGGAAAATACTATTTCCCGAATATTCAGGTTGAGGCCATGTATGATAAAAATTACCTGTCGGTGATTCCGGGGCAGTGGATAGAAGTGAGCAAACCCTGATTGATTCCGGAATGAAGTTAAAGAAGTATTCGATCCGCATCCTGGTGTCGGCATTCGTGTTGTTTGGAGCTGTCGTTTTGCTGGCGCCGATGCCCCGTTTCGACAAGCCTTGTTCAACGGTTGTGCTGGCCAGTGACGGGCAGTTGCTCGGAGCCCGCATTGCTGCCGACGGACAGTGGCGGTTTCCGAAGAATGACACTGTTCCTGAAAAATTCAGGATATGCCTGATTCAGTTCGAGGACCAGTATTTTCAATATCATCCCGGGGTAAACTTTTTTGCATTGTGCCGGGCTGCGGCGCAAAACCTGAAAGCCCGTAAAGTGGTGAGCGGCGGAAGCACAATCAGTATGCAGGTGGCGCGGCTGGCGGGAAATGGCCGGGAACGCTCGGTTGGCAACAAGATTGTCGAAATTTTCTCGGCAGTGAAACTGGAGCTGTTCAACCGGAAACGAACGATCATTTCCTTGTATGCTTCAAACGCGCCTTTTGGAGGTAATCTGGTAGGACTCGATGCCGCGTGCTGGCGATATTTCGGGCACAGCGCTTCGCATTTGTCGTGGGCCGAAGCTGCCACCCTGGCGGTATTACCCAATGCACCTTCGCTTATTTTCCCGGGGAATAACGATCAGAAATTAAAGGTCAAGCGCGATAAACTGCTGAAACGACTTCTGGAGCGCAAAATCATAGAACCTCTTGATTATGAACTGGCGCTTGAAGAAGAACTTCCGGCCAAACCATTTGCTTTGCCCGATCATTCATTTCATCTTACAGAGCGGATCAAAAAAACAAACCCCGGACAACGGGTCATTACCGGCATTAATTACCAGTTGCAGCAGCAAGTGCGTGAGCTGGTCAAAGAGCAGAGTGCGCAACTTGCAGCGAAACGTGTTTTCAATGCCGCGGCGATGGTTATTGACGTAAAAGCCAACCAGGTCAGGGCTTATGTGGGAAATTCTCCGGCCAATACCCTTGACGCATGTAATAACCAGGTTGATATGATAAGCGCCAACCGGAGTACGGGAAGCATTCTTAAACCATTTTTGTATGCCGTGATGTTATCCGACGGCGAGATGCTTCCCAACGCACTGCTTCCGGATATCCCGGTGTTTCTGTCAGGATATGCCCCAAAAAATTTTGACTATAGCTTTCATGGTGCAGTTCCGGCATCACAGGCCCTTTCCTGGTCGTTAAATATTCCGGCGATTTATATGCTAAAACGGTATGGCATCGATCGTTTTTTGGATAAGCTGAAGAAATTTGGATTCACTTCGTTTAACAAAAGCTCCGATCATTACGGATTGTCGCTCATTCTGGGCGGCGGCGAAACCTCTTTGTGGGAACTGTGTTCGGCTTACGCCGGTTTTTCACGTACCTTGAATAATTTCAATCCTCACCGGCAGCATTACCGTGAGAATTTTGAAGCTCCTTTGCTGATTCCTTCGGAACAAAAAAAACGGCTGAGCCCTCAGGAAAGTGCTGTCGATGCTGATGCCATTTGGTTTACCTTTCAGGCGCTTTTGGAAGTAAATCGTCCCGAAGGATATTCAGGATGGGAAAATTTTCAGTCGTCGAGGAAGGTAGCCTGGAAAACCGGCACCAGCTTTGGCTTTCGCGATGCCTGGGCCATTGCCAGCACTCCTGATTATGTTGTCGGGGTCTGGGCGGGCAATTCCAATGGAGAGGGACGACCGGGATTGACCGGCATTACCGCTGCCGCTCCGCTTCTTTTTAATATTCTGAATTTGCTCCCCGAATCGGCCCCGCACCATCAGCCTGCCGGCGAGATGACGTACGCCGAAGTGTGCAGCCACAGTGGATATCGTGCCGGGAAGAATTGCCAGGAAACGAAAACGGTGCCAATTCCGGAGAGTGGCCTGAAAACTGAGTCCTGTCCATTCTGCAAGTCTGTTAAAGTTGCAAGAAGTCAATCGGGAGCGAATCAAACGATCAATGTTCTGACAGATGTTGATGTTCAGAAATGGTTTGTTTTGCCTCCGGCCATGGAGTTTTATTATCGGAAATACAATCCGGGCTACTTGTCGGCACCGGCCAATGTCGATTCCGAAAAAAGTGACCTGCGGATGATGGAGTTTATTTATCCGGGCGACAACGATAAAATTTACATTCCCAAAACGGTTGATGGCACTCCTGGAAATGTTGTTTTTGAAGTGGCTCATCGGGAAGCTTCGGCCAAGATATTCTGGCACCTCGATCAGCAATACATCGGCACAACCAGCTATATTCATCAAAAAACCTTGTGCCCAACCCCGGGGCAGCATCTGATTACCCTGACTGATGAACATGGAAATACCCTCAAACGACTGTTTACGATCTTGAACGCAACAGAAAATGCAGGGGGAAAATGAAGCTGATTATTTCGTAATTTTGTACAAAACGATCAGCTATGAAACGTGTTATAATTGTCAGACATGCAAAGTCGGTGCCCTATGGTTACAACGATGATTTTTATCGCGGGTTAACCGAACGGGGAATTACTGATGCCGAAAAAATAAGCCTGCAACTGAAGGAACTAAAGATTCTCCCGGATATGGTTATCGCCAGCCCGGCCAAGCGGACAATGAAAACTGCAACTATTTATTGCCAGAACCTGGGCTACGATGTAAACCACATTCGCCAGGAAGCCGCTTTGTATGATGGCCTGACAACCCAGAGTTTTGTTGATATGCTCCAGCAACTACCCGAAACGGTTCATTCTGTTTTTGTTTTTGGTCACAATCCATCGGTTTATTACCTGGTTTACAATCTGGTGAAATACTTTAATTCTGATATGCCCACCTGTTCAACGGTAGTCCTTGATTTTGAAGTTGAAAACTGGGCGGACGTTTCGGCCCGCGGCGGAAAAGTTGCCATTCAGCTAACTCCCAAATCCGCCTAAACGTAGCTTGCATGATTCCTTTCCTAAAATCTAAACATTCAAAAACCTGGTTGCGATATTTGGTCGTTCTATTTTTCTTCACATTAACTGGTTGCGGCGTTTTGCAATTATCTTTACGGCCTCATGTTGGTCCGGATAATCCCATGAAAAGAAGTAGTGTAGTTGATGAAGAAAGCTGCGACTGCGAAGAAAAGGTTACCTCCTGCGAAGAATGTAACGTCATACCCCGATCAGGGATGGCAAGAGATTCAAGATCTGGATATTACTATGATCGAAAAGCGAAGAAATGCAGGCGTGTTTTTTATTCTTCAGGTGGAGTTCCTGCTCCGTTTAAAACCATGGAAGAGTGTAAATCGTGTTGTTGTAAGCTTTGGTTAAATTTTTGAAACTGTTTTTATGCACATTTTTTATACCCCCGATATTTCTGGAAATACTTATATCCTCGATGAAACAGAATCGAAACATTGTGTGCGCGTACTTCGGCTTGAAAAAGGTGATGAAATTACCCTGGTTGATGGTCGCGGAGGCTTCTTTACTGCCGAAATAGCTGACCCGAATCCCAAGCGCTGTGCGGTAACTGTGATCAAGTCGGAACCGGATTTCGGGGGGAGGGATTTCCGGGTTCATATTGCCATCGCGCCAACCAAAAATATCGAACGCATCGAATGGTTCCTGGAGAAAGCTACTGAAATAGGCATCAATCGGGTTACTCCGCTGCTTTGCCGCTATTCGGAACGAAAGGAAATCAAACACGACCGGCTTGAAAAAGTGATGGTTTCGGCCATGAAACAGTCGCTGAAAGCATATTTGCCGAAACTGGATGATCTGACCAAATTTGCCGATTTTATCAAACAACCGTTTGATGGTCAGAAGTTTATTGCCCATTGCGAGGAACAGCATCGCGATTTGCTTAAAAATCTGGTTGAGGTCAAACAGAATTACCTGATTCTGATTGGTCCCGAAGGCGATTTTTCGACCGAAGAAATTGAGATGGCGTTGACGGCAGGGTTCCGCCCGGTAAGCTTGGGCGACAGTCGGTTGCGCACCGAAACGGCCGGCGTGGTAGCGTGTCATACGTTCAACCTGTTGAACGAATAGGACGTTGCTGTTGATTACTTCGCAGGAAGCACTTTCCCCGGTGTTACTCCGTTCTCATTAAAGGCATCAATTTCAAACCAGTACGACTTGTCCTTGTCGGGACAATGAATTGTTATCCGGCTATTTTTATATACCTGATAGCTGTGGTATAATTTGTCTTTGTCGGTACCATACCTGATGTTGTAGCCTTTGGCGTTTGCCGGTTTCTTCCACGACATTTTAATCAGTTGAGGATCACGGTAATCTTTTACCGCACGAAATTCATTGATTTTCTTAGGAAGACGGTCAGTTCCCGATCCAAAAAAACGTAAGCCGGAAATGGCAAAGGTGGTTCCATCCGGAACATGATAATTGGTTATTTTTAAATATTGGGCCTGAACCGGAGTTTTTAATGCTTCGAATGGGTTAGGACGGTATTCCGTGTTGGCGGTTTTATCGGCCAGTTTTTTCCAGATTTTCTTGTCGATGGAATATTCAATGACATACTGGAAAGCATTTAGGCTGTCCTGTCCCTGGGGTTTTACTTTGTTTTCAGCAAAATTCAGTTGATAGGCATTGATCGTGCAAACCGAACCTAAATCGACACTCAGCCATTCACCTTTCTTGCCCGTTTGAGCGCTCCAGAACGTTCCTATATTTTCATCAAAAGCAAAAGCGACAGGTGTTATGGCTAAACTCGAAGAGGCTTGTGCCGTCAGGTTGTCAGCAAGCAGGGCCCATTGCGGATCCAGTTTATTTAAGTTCGTTATCTTTTGATTGGGAACGATCATCGGGTAATCGCCAAAATCAGTTTTCGCGAACAGGTTACCCTCTTTATCGAAGCCGGCAGGGAAAAGTCCCAGTCTGGATGGCGACAGGCGATTTGCGGGTGCTGTCATGGTTGCAACGTGCCACCAGTTGCCGTACTTATCTGTAAAGGTTGACCCGTTTCCGGCTCCGCATACAAAACCATCAGGACGGGATGAGAACGGATTGTTTTCAGCAAATACAAAAGGCCCCGTCGGAGAGTCGGAAACGTAAACAAAATCACTGTAAGTCATTAGGTTATTGATCGGTTTGGTACATTGGAAATAGTATTTCCCATTGTATTTATTCATCCAGGAACCTCTGATTCCATAGCTGCCGGTTTTGGCAGAATTGCCTTTTTTTCGGACGCTTTTCAATGGATTGATCCGGCGGCAAACCGTAGGAACCCCAATCGGATTGAACCGATTCTTTGCATCCAATTCACGAACCATTATCCCATCATTGTTTGAACATCCGTAATAGCAATAAACCCTTCCGTCGGTATCGGCAAAAACCGTGAAATCGGTTAATACCGAAAACAACAATGAATTTCCATACTCTTCCCATCGGCCGCTGGCCGGATCATTGGAACGATAAATTTTTCCGCAGAGCGAGGTGAAAAAATAAACCCAGCCATCAATTACCACTGCTGTTGGCGCACTGTTTTCGAAAGGCAGGTTTGCACCTGAAACGAACTTCCACGAAAGCAGATCGTTTGAATGCCAATAGCCTCCGGCGTTTGATGCGAATAGAAAATAGTTGTCCTTGTACAGCACGATAGTCGGGTCGGCAATGTCAGGTTTTGAGTTCGGGACAGGCTGGTATTCCGAGCTGAGGTCCAGTGGATTGCAATAGGTTTGAGCTGTTGCTGTTTTTGCCCGAATTCCAGTGATAAAGGCTGTCGCTAGTATGATAAATATAAGTTTATTTCTCATTGCATTTTTGTCCGTCTTTATAAATTGTTTCTGCACATTCTGACCAGATTCATCATCTTTTGATCTTCGATCTGCTCTAACAAAAGTGGTAATTATTTCAGAAAAACTAACCACATCTAAAATCAAACTATTCTGAGCATAAAACCTTGACGCATTTTTATTTTCAGGAACCCGAACAATTGCCTGTTCCAGAAACTTAGACCGGCTTAAAAATCTTATTTTTGTGCTGAGATGAAAAAACTTGGACTTATATTGTTGATGGCATTGCCGATGATGGCTTTTTCGCAGGCTACCACGGTAAAGATTGCGGTGTTGAAATATGGCGGAGGAGGCGACTGGTATTCCAATCCCACATCGGTTCCCAACCTGATCGCATTTTGTAACGAGAACCTGAAGACAAACATTGATCCCGAACCTGGTGCGGTAGAACCAGGCAGCGCCGAGCTGTTCAATTACGCTTACGTTGATCTTACCGGGCATGGGAACGTGTTTTTTACAGATGCCGAAGCCGCCAATCTGCGCACGTATCTCGAATCTGGCGGGTTCCTGCATATCAGCGATAATTATGGGATCGACCTGTTCATCCGCCGCGAAATGAAGAAGGTGTTCCCGGAACTCGAATTTGTTGAACTCCCGTTTAAACATCCGATCTATGCTCAAAAATACCGATTCCCGAATGGACTGCCCAAAATTCATGAGCACGACGGGAAACCGGCTCAGGGCTTCGGATTGATCTACAAAGGCAGGCTGGTTTGCTTTTACAGCTATGAAAGCGATCTGGGCGATGGCTGGGAAGACCGCTCTGTACACAACGATCCGGAAGATGTTCGTCAGAAAGCTTTACAAATGGGGGCAAATCTCATTTCGTATGTGTTTAATCAGTAAAAATCTGGCCACGAAGGTGCAAAGTCAAGAAGAATAACCTGGAATTTTCTTTGTGACTTAGTGTCTTTGTGGCAAAAACATATTATTATGAAAGTAATAGGCATTAACGGAAGTCCGCGCAAGGGCGGCAATACAGAAGTTCTTATTCAAACGGTGTTTGCCGGGCTCGAAAAAGAAGGCATTGAAACCGAACTGGTTCAACTGGGAGGGAAACCCGTACATGGTTGTATCGCCTGTATGAAATGCCGCGAAATAAAGGATGGCCATTGCCACATTAAAAACGATTACCTCAATGAGTTGATCGATAAAATGGTTGCAGCCGATGGCATCATCCTCGGTTCACCCGTATATTTCGCCGATATCACTTCCGAGATGAAAGCGCTGCTTGATGTTTCAGGCTATGTGACCCGCGGAAACGGTCATTTGCTGCGCCGGAAAGTAGGAGCAGCAGTCGTTGTTGAACGTCGCGGAGGGGCAATGCACGCTTTCGGAACACTGAACAACTTTTTCCTGATCAACCAGATGATTGTTCCCGGATCGAGTTACTGGAATTTTGCTTTTGGCGGAGCTCCGGGCGAAGTGCTGAAAGATGAGGAAGGCATCCGTATCATGCACACGCTGGGTGAAAACATGGCGTGGCTGATGAAAAAGCTGGGGTAGCGTTCCAGGTCAAAAGAGTAAAGGCTAAAGCAAAAAAAATAAGCCGGAAATTACGGCAATGTGGTCAAAAATAGTTGGTGATTTTTAGGAAAATAATTTGTAAACTCCA
>CAZAVU010000077.1:0-17873 GCA_964488805.1 uncultured Odoribacter sp.
ACCATGCTAATCACGTCAATCTCCCTTTGAGGTTTTCTAATGCGTAATTTGGGATAATCATAGTTTAGGTCCAGGATTACTTGAAAAAATCTATGAAACTTGTCTGGCACATGAACTTCAAAAATGTGGGTTAAAAGTAAAACGGCAAGTTGATATACCCATAAAATATGATGGCATTATTTTTCAGGAAGGATTAAGATTAGATATGCTGGTTAATGATTTGGTGATTATTTAGCTTAAAGCAATTGATTTAATGAATCCGGTTTATGAGGCTCAAATTCTAAGTTACCTAAGAATGACAAAATTAAGATTGGGTTATCTGATCAACTTCAATGTTCCCATAATTAAAGAGGGAATACAAAGATTCCGAATGTGAATTATTCTCACACGTATCTTTGTGCCTTTGTGCCTTTGTGTCTTAGTGGCTCAGATTTTACCCTTCAACTAATTAATTTCGTATTTTTGCCCCCCTGATAACCAGAAGGGAAAAGGATTTTAATGAACTATTCAGGTAAAAAAGCTTCGTTTTATACATTAGGGTGCAAGCTCAATTTTTCGGAAACATCAAGCATTGCCCGCCGTTTTGAGGATGTGGGGTTTGAACGGGTCGAATTTTCTGAAAAGGCAGATGTGGTGGTGATTAACTCGTGCTCGGTGACTGCCGAAGGCGATAAAAAAAGCCGCAACATCATCCGTCAGGCTGTACGTAAAAACCCTGATGCCGTAGTGGTGGTCACTGGTTGCTATGCCCAGCTTCAGCCCGAAACCATCCGCAAAATTGAAGGTGTCGATCTGGTTATCGGTTCGTCTGAAAAACTGAATATTCCGGAATACCTGGGAACCCTGATGAAAAAGGAACAGGCCGAAGTTCACATTCAGAAACCCAGGGAAATCAAGAACTATTTTCATGCCTACTCGTTTGGCGACCGCACTCGCAGCTTTTTAAAGGTTCAGGATGGATGTGACTATTACTGCACCTATTGCACCATTCCGTATGCCCGTGGCCGAAGCCGCAACGACAGCATCAGCAACACCGCGGCCGAAGCCCGCGAAATTGTTTCAAAAGGAGCCATGGAGATTATCCTTTCAGGCGTTAATATTGGCGATTTTGGTAAATCTACCGGAGAGTCGTTTCTCGGATTACTGCGTGAACTCGATCAGATTGAAGATTTGCACCGCATCCGCATTTCATCTGTTGAGCCCAATTTGCTGACTGATGAAATCATTGAATTTGCAGCCCGGTCGCAACGGATCATGCCTCATTTCCACCTGCCGCTCCAATCGGGATCGAACGATGTGCTGACCTTGATGCGCCGCAAATATCAGCGCGAAGTGTTTGCCAGCCGGGTCGAGAAGATCAAAACAGAAATGCCTCATGCCTTTATCGGTGTTGATGTGATTGCCGGCACCAATGGCGAAACCAACGAGTTTTTCCTCGATTCGTACCGTTTCATTGCCGATCTGGATGTCACGCAGCTTCATGCTTTTCCTTATTCTGAAAGACCGGGAACCAAAGCGCTGGAGCTGACCCCTGTGATCCCGGTTGACGAACGTAAAGAACGCACCCAACGACTGATTGCCCTTTCAGACCGGAAAACAGAACATTTTTACCGTCAAAATCTGCAAACCGTGCGTGAAGTGCTTTTTGAAGAACAAAAACACAAAAAAACGATTTCAGGATTTACCGATAACTATATAAGAGTTGAAACAGAGTACAGCAAAGAGCTGGAAAACCGTATTGTTCAGGTAAAACTTGAAAATATATTACCCAACGGAAATGTTTGGGGAACTGTAGTTTCTTCGACAGATTCATCAAACGGAAACTGTCAGGAGATTAGGTGAAAAGGCTATTTTGTAACAGTGTTCAGTCTCAGTAAAACACAAAAGAAAGTGTTCAGTCACAATAGGCAGTCGCAAAAAGCAGATGACAACACGAAGGTACGACAGCATGAAAGCACGAGGGAACGATTTGAGGATATGAAGATTTGGAAATTCAATCCTTCAGTAATTCAGTCAATCAGTCCGGTTCCTGAGACTTCAGCATGAGCTCAGTCGAACGTCTTGTCGAAGGAGGCACGTAACCAGCAATAATTTAAAAATACATAAACGATCAACTATGAATCTCGAAATACTTTGCACACAAGTTCAGGAGCTGGCTCGCGAGGTTGGCCGGTTTATTTATGATGAACGGTTGAAATTTACCGAGAACGATATCATACACAAAGGCAAATCCGACATGGTAACCTATGTCGATAAAACTTCGGAAGCCCGCATTGTTGCTGCCTTGCGTGAGTTGCTGCCCGGTAGCGGATTTATCGCAGAAGAAGGTACCGCCAAAAGCAATGGCGAAAAATACCGTTGGGTTATCGATCCACTCGATGGAACCACCAACTTTATTCACGGTCTTTCACCTTTTGCCGTTAGCATCGGGTTGCTGGAAGATCAGGAAGTTATCCTGGGAGTTGTTTATGAAATCAGCCTCGACGAGATGTTCTATGCCTGGAAAGGAAGCAAAGCTTACCTGAACGGACAGGAAATCCAGGTTTCAAAAGCAGCTACTACAGCCGATTCGCTGATTGCTACCGGTTTTCCGTATTACGACTTTTCGAAACTTGGCCGTTATATGGAAGCCATGGATTATTTTATGCGAAACTCTCACGGGATGCGCCGTCTGGGTTCTGCTGCCACCGATATGGTTTATGTGGCTGCCGGAAGGTTCGAAGGTTTTTACGAACATGCTTTGCACGCCTGGGATGTGGCTGCCGGAATTATTATCCTGAAACAAGCCGGCGGCAAACTATGTGATTTCAATGGCGGTGAAAACTATTTGTTTGGCGGCGAAATGATTGCCAGCAACGCCAACTATTTCGACGAATTTTACAGCATTGTACACAAATATCTGGGTAACTAATCCCGTCTTAATTTTCTTTTTTCAGTCGGGTTTTTATTGTAAATTGCATCAACCAAACCGTCAATAAAATGGTCGAGAAAGAGATTGCATTGATCAACAGGCAGCTTGAAAGTCTGAAAGCCAAAAACTTCGATCTCGAAGCCTGGAAAATCCATACCGTTATTATTCTGGAACGAATTTTCGGGAAAGACGACTCCAAGGTGAAGATGATCAAAGAACTGAAATACGACTACTCAAGCTGGAACCTGCGCGATGCTGCCGGTACCGGGAGAGATTCCGATCCGGTAATCCTGAAGGCACAGGAAATCCTGGAAGCCTCCAAGGTTGAACTGGAACATCTGGGCATTCCCACGCAGGAAGAAGAAAGCCTGAAGATATGGTCATTGCTCGAAGAAGAGCTGACCGGGAAACAAATCCGGGAAATTAAACTGATTTTGCAATCAGAAGAACCGGGAAAGATGGAAAAAATCACCACCATCGTGAGTAATCTTGAAAAAGAAGATCTGGCGAAAGTGCTTGCCAAGCTTCTGATCCCGTGATGTTAGCCCTTCAATAAATCAATCCTTCTGTCCTCATGAACGCCAAAGTTGCCATTGTTATCCTGAACTGGAATGGATCGAAACTGTTGCAGCAGTTTTTGCCATCAGTGATTCGGTTCAGCCAGGGAGATTCAATCGATATTATTGTAGCCGACAACGGTTCAACCGACCAATCGCTATCCTTGCTCAGGGAAAAGTTTCCGTCGGTAAAAATTCTAGATCTGAAGCAGAACTTCGGATTTGCACGCGGTTACAACGAAGCCCTGAAACAGATTGAAGCCGACTATTTCGTAATTCTGAACTCGGATGTGGAAGTAACCTCCGGTTGGCTGGAAGCGCCGATTCGCATGATGGAGAACGATCCGGAAATTGCGGCAGTCCAGCCCAAAATTTTAAGTTACCAGCAGAAAACTCATTTTGAATATGCCGGAGCTGCCGGTGGCTTTATCGACCGGTTTGGCTATCCGTTTTGTCGCGGCCGCATATTCAACGAGGTGGAGGAGGACAGGGGACAGTATGACGAGGTTATCAATATTTTCTGGGCAACCGGAGCCTGTATGTTCATCCGGGCCCGGCTTTTTCATGAAGTTGGCGGGTTTGATGCCGATTTCTGGGCCCACATGGAAGAGATTGATTTATGCTGGCGCCTGAAGAATAAGGGCTGCCGCGTGGTTTACACTCCTGAAAGTGTCGTTTATCACCTCGGAGGTGGTTCCCTTCCTTACGACAATCCGCGGAAATTATATCTGAACTTCAGGAATAACCTTTGGCTTTTGTATAAAAACCTACCCGGAAATCAACTTTTCCACCTCCTGTTTATCCGGATGATCCTGGACGGAGTGGCCGCATTGAAACTTTTGTCCGAATTTAACCTGAATGGCATCCGAAGCGTGCTGAAAGCACACTGGTATTTCTACCGTTCGCTGCCCGAATTGCAGCGCAAACGGAAACAAGCCCACCTCAACGGGCATTTCGTTCTGCCTGCCGAAAAACTTCCCAGGAGTATTGTCTTTCAGTTTTATGTCCGAAAAAGAAAGACTTTTGGCGAAATCCGGTTCTGACCCATCCAATTTTTCGGATAATAAAAAAGCAGGAATGAAGTAATGCCTACCCATCCCTGCTTTTTTACACTGTAAAATCGGCTCTTACAGTGTAGTAGAGATTACGCTGTTTTCTTCACCAAAGCCATTTGCAACGAAACTGTCAGGCTGATCGTCGTTCTTCCATGCCTCACCGTCAATTAAATACCTGAACTGGTATTCTTTTCCGGTTTCCAGTTCAAGAGTGGCCGTGAAATCATTCGATTTCAACTTGGTCATTGGCTCTGCTGACTGATCCCAGTTATTAAAATCACCCAACAACTGTACCATGCCAGCGCCAGAAGCATCGCCTGCATCTAACCGGAAAGAAACCTTGCATACCGGTTTCGATTTTAAAAATTGTTTTTTCAAGCTCATAACTAATGGTTTTTGATTCATAGTATAATTTGACTAAACAAAATTACCTAAAGCATTGTACGAAATTCACTTAATAAGCCGTGTGTGAATTATTTAGCAAAATATTGACAATAAATTAACCTAAAATAAATGCAACTAATTGACTTTCAGGACACAAATCAAACCCAATCGTTCATTAATCAAATGTTAAGCAATTCACATTCAGGGATATATTTCCAGAGTGCCACAACCATTTTCTTTTGCATCTTGCTGTTTTGAGGTTCAGTTGCATGGTGTATATTTGCATAAAAAAGCAATGTCACCAAAAGAAATCCGCATCGTGTTTATGGGAACTCCCGATTTTGCTGTCGAGAGTTTAAAAGCTTTGGTTGAGAACGGGTATAATGTGGTTGGGGTAATCACCGCTCCCGACAAACCGGCTGGCCGCGGCCGTCAACTGAGTGAATCTGCCGTCAAGCAATACGCTGTTCAACAAAACCTGAATGTTTTGCAACCCGAGAAGCTGAAAAATCCGGAATTTATTGCCCAGCTCGAAAGTCTGAAAGCCGATTTACAGGTAGTGGTGGCTTTCCGAATGTTGCCCGAGATGGTCTGGAATATGCCTCCAATGGGGACTTTCAACCTGCACGCTTCGTTGCTGCCCCAATACCGTGGAGCTGCGCCTTTAAACTGGGCCATCATAAACGGAGAAACCGAGTCGGGAGTGACGACCTTCCTGCTTTCGCATGAGATTGACACCGGACAGATTATTTTCCAGGAGAAAGTAGCCATTGCCGAAAACGATACGGTGGGCGATCTGCATGACCGGCTGATGGACATTGGCTCCAGACTTGTACTGAAAACAGTTGACGCCTTAGCTGAAGGAAAGGTTCAGCCTATTGATCAAACACAATTGATTGACAATCCCGATAAAATTAAGCAGGCTCCCAAAATTTTCAAGGACGATTGCCGCATCGATTGGACCAAAGATACTGAGTCGGTCCGTAACCTGATTCGTGGATTATCGCCTTACCCTGCAGCATGGACCGAATTGATCCATCCTGAAAGAAATGAAACCCTGAGTGCGAAAATATTCGCTGCCGTAAAAGATTACCAAAATCTACCGGCTACTCCCGGCACGTTGCTAACCGATGGAAAAAAGTATCTGAAGATCGCCTGTTCCGACGGCTGGCTATCGATTACCGACATTCAGCTTTCAGGGAAAAAGCAAATGAAAATTGACGAATTACTGCGGGGTTTTCACCTCGGCGAATGGAAAGTGAAGATGTAAGGTTTAAGGCAAAAGTGGAAAGATCGAACTTTTAACTTTTGCCTTTTTAACTTTTCCATAGACTTAGCCTCTTCTCGGCTTTTTATCCCGAAGGTAGATCACCTGCCCTTTATCTGGTTCGTCACCTTCCTTCATCCGGTTTCTTTTTAGCAAAGGTTTCAGCTTTAGCCCATATCGCTGTGCAATG
The DNA here is from genome assembly GCA_964488805.1 of uncultured Odoribacter sp. GTDB lineage: Bacteria > Bacteroidota > Bacteroidia > Bacteroidales > Prolixibacteraceae > Aquipluma. Next base: position 6,365 of record CAZAVU010000077.1, read on the forward strand.
TAATGCATGGTATCGCCGTCCTCGGCAACATGCTGTTTGTGACTGCGATCAGCCTTTTTGTATTTTGATTCGATGTACAGGATCTCATTTGCACGGGGCTGCCGTCCTTCGGCAAAATCGTTGTAATGACTAAGTTCCCAATCTTTCAACCCCAGACTTTTGGTGATGCTTTCATAAGTTTCCCCTTCTGCCACCACAATGGTGCGCAATCCGTTGCGAAGTTCAACTTTGTGAGCTGCATTGGTTTTATTCAAAGGAGGACAGGATGACAATTTCGGTTGCCCCGAGTCGTGCTTCAATGAGGCCAATTGACGGTTGTCGCCATATTCGTCGTACAGGTAAAGCTTATTTTCTTCAATGATCTTGATCAGTCGTTCGGCATAAGTCGGGTCGGTGGCATAGCCGGCTTTTTTCAATCCTTGTGCCCAGCCTACATAATCTTTTGGATCGAGCTGAAACAGGAAGCTGTAGCGCGGGCCTGACATCAGGAAATTGGAGTGGTCGAGATAAGAAGCTTCGGCATGAGCATATTTGCGGAAACATTCGTGTTTGGCATCATCATCATGGTAAATGCGCTTGCCATCCCAATCTTTTTTGCATTTGATGCCAAAATGGTTGTTGCCATCCGTTGCCAAAGTACTGTTGCCATTCTGGGATTCCCAACAGCCCTGGGCGAGCGTAATGCTGGCCGGAATGCCGCTGCGTTCCATCTCCGAAATAGCTATTTTGTAATACTTTAGAATATATTCTTCTCTTGACATTTTATCGCTTTGCGCAAAGACAGACGTGCATGCAAAAAAAACTATCACAGATAAAATATACTTGATCATAACTGCTATTTTGAGTGTGCTACAAAAATAAGAAAATGTTGTAAGGTTTGTCCTTTGACAAATAACAAGTATTGATGTACATTTGGAAAAATTGAAACTGAAATGAAACGAGCATGTTCGTTAAACACAAACACGGATGAAAATCTCACAGGCGAGTTCCATCCGGCAATTAAAAAACAAATTATTTACGGATGAAAACGACGGAAATCAAAATTCTTGTATACGAATTCCATAATATCGATGAATTGCCTGAGAACGACCGACTTTTGGTTCTCGAAGCCCGGAAAACCTCCGCTTCGGCCTATGCACCTTATTCGGGCTTTCATGTTGGGGCCGCTATCTTACTTGACAACCAAAAAATTCTGACAGGCAACAACCAGGAGAACTCGGCCTACCCGTCAGGTTTGTGTGCCGAGCGCGTGGCATTGTTCTATGCCAATGCCAATTACCCCAATGCCAGGGTAAGAGCTATCGCCATCTCGGCCACAAAAAACGGGGTGCTGGTCAACGAGCCGATAAAGCCATGCGGTGATTGCCGGCAAGCATTGGCCGAGGCTGAAGTGCGCTTTGAAAGCCCGATCCGAATCATCATGGATGGACAAGATTCGATTTTAGTATTACAGAGCGTTGAAAGTTTATTGCCACTCTATTTTTCAAAAAAATCGTTGTGACAACAAAAAAGGGATTGTCCACAAAGGAACAATCCCCAAACACCACACAATCAACTTTTGAGCATTAAGAGATCTCGATCTGGCGCGACCAGTTTTCTTTGTATTCCGTTTTCTTCGGAAGTTCAATGGTTAAAACACCGTTTTTGTGATTTGCCTTGATGGCGGCAATATCAACTTCCTTAGGCAAGGTGAATGAACGTTGGAAGGAAGAATAACGGAATTCAGACCGAACGACTTTCCCTTTTTCTTTTTCTTCATTCTTTTCCTTCTTTTCAGAAGAAACTACCAGGCAGTCGTTTTTCAAATCAATCTTGAAATCATTTTTTTCGAGGCCGGGGGCTGCAACTTCGATTTCAAACTTTTCGTTGCTTTCGAAAATATTGACTGCCGGAGTCGATTTCCAAGCTCCTTCTTCGATGTAATTCGGAAGCAAGTTCGAATTGAAGAATTCATCAAATAAATCCGGCAAATTTCTGTTTCTAAATACGGGTAACATAGTTTAATCCTCCATTTTTTTAGTTATACTTTATTGTTTTTTTATTGTTTTCGCGTAGTATATTTCAAATTAAATACCAGTGTGTATATAGTTGATTGTTAGTGTCATAAAGTCATTTTTAAAGTCAATATTTCCTATTTTCAAACCAGGGAAATGACAATATTTCCGACTAAATAGAAAAGCGTGTTTTTCATATCCATCCGGAGAAGGAATCGGACTTCTGAAGAGGTAAAATCCAACTTCTTTCAAAAACGCTTTGATCCGATCTATTAAAAAGCCTAACTTTGTAGCGACAATTTACGCAATGGGGTGCCCTCCCGGTTTATTCCGGGGTAATTACGGGCTGAGATCATACCCACCGAACCTGATACGGGTAATGCCGGCGAAGGGATGGCGAAAGGGAATTACTTGCCTCATTGGTTATTTATTAACCATTTAAAAAACAACAATGAAACGGATTTATTTGACATTGCTCCTGCAATGCGCGGCGTTCCTGGCAATGGCCCAGTTTACGCTGAAAGGAACGGTACGAAACAACACGGGAGAACGCCTGACTGGTGCCAATGTCGTAATTCAAAACACGTTCCGAGGAACGACTACCGACGTCAACGGTGCTTACCTGATTAAAAACCTGAAAGCCGGAACTTACCAGTTGGCCGTATCTTTTCTTGGCTACGAGAAACAGGTCAAGGAAGTGAAAATGACCGGAGATCAAACGCTTGACATTGTCCTGAATCAAAATCACATCCTGGAAGAAGAAGTCCTGGTTTCGGCCAGCCGTGTTAAAGAAAAGATGCCAATGGCTTTTTCGACAGTCGAAAAATCGGAAATCCAAAACAACAATCTGGGACAGGATATTCCGTACCTGCTTACATTGACCCCTTCATTTGTAGCCACCTCCGATGCCGGAACGGGCGTGGGATACACCAATTTCAGGATAAGGGGAACCGACATGAACCGGATTAACGTGACCATCAACGGCATCCCGATGAATGATGCCGAATCGCACGGAACCTGGTGGGTCGATATTCCCAACCTGGCCTCGTCAACCGACAACATCCAGGTGCAACGCGGCGTTGGTACTTCAACCAACGGGGCTGCTGCTTTCGGGGCAACAATAAACTTACAAACATCCAACATCAGCAAAGAATCGTTTGCCGAATACAGTACTTCTGCCGGTTCGTTTGGAACGGTCAAAAACTCGGTGGCTGTCGGAACCGGATTGCTCAAAAATAAACTGGCTTTCGAAGCCCGGCTGTCAAAAGTGAGTTCCGATGGTTTTATCGACCGCGCTTCGTCTGACCTGAAGTCATTTTATGTTTCCGGCGGATATTTCACCGACAACACCATTCTGAAAGCCAACATTTTTTCCGGTCTGGAAGATACTTACCAAGCTTGGAACGGAGTGCCTTCCGTTCGTTTGAACAACGATCAGGACGGGATGAAACGTTACCTCGATCATTGGTTGTGGTCTTCAAGATCGGAAAGGGAAAACCAGATACGCTACAATCAGATGATCAATTCGAACAGTCGCACCTACAACCTGTACACCTATAAAAATGAGATTGACCACTACCAGCAGGATCATTTCCAATTGTTGTTTTCGCACAAAATCAGCTCCGAAATGAGCTTCAATGCCAGTTTGTTTTACACTCCGGGGAAAGGCTATTACGAACAATACAAATACGATCAGAAGCTGGTGGATTACCTGATTACTCCTCCGGTTGTTGGCGGCGAAACGATTGAAACATCCGATCTGGTCCGACGAAAATGGCTCGACAATGACTTTTACGGCATAACCTTTTCGACAACTCACAAAGAGGAATATGGCGAAATCACCCTGGGCGGCGGTTACAATGTTTACGACGGAAACCATTTTGGCCGGGTTATCTGGATGAGGTATGCCGCCGACTCGGAAACAGACCACGAATGGTACCGCGGAACCGGGCTGAAAAAAGACCTGAACCTGTTTGCCAAATACAATTATGTGCTGACCGAAAACCTGAACCTGTTTGCCGACCTGCAATACCGCAATATCGATTACAGCATCGATGGCGTTGACGACGATTTGCGCAACCTGACCCAAACTCACAACTTCGAGTTCTTTAACCCGAAAGTGGGAATCTACTTCCAGATGGATGAGAAAAATAACTTTTATGCCAATTTCGCACGGGGCAACCGCGAACCTAACCGCGACAATTATGTGGATGCCGATCCGAATGGTAAACAACCGGACTATGAAACACTCAACGACTTTGAACTGGGGTATAAATACAACTCAAAACGGCTGGCCTTTAGCGCAAATGCCTATGGTATGTTTTACCAAAACCAGTTGATCCTGACCGGTGAAATCAATGATGTGGGCGCTCCAATCATGACCAACGTTGACGACAGCTACCGCGCCGGACTGGAATTGATTGCAGGGATAAAGCTTACTGAAAACCTGAAGTGGGATATCAACGTCACGCTGAGTAAAAACAAAATCAAAGACTTTACTGAATATGTTGACGATTGGGATAATGGAGGACAGGCAGAAACGAAACTTGGCACCACCGACCTGGCATTCTCTCCGGAGATGATTGCTAACAGTCAGATCAGTTGGATGGCCACCAAAGGTTTAAATGTCAGCCTTCAGACTAATTCGGTGAGCAAACAATACATCGACAACTCGTCGAGCAACGACCGGAAGCTGAATGGTTACATCCTTAATAACCTGAAAATAAACTACAGTGTTCCTCAGAAATTTGCCAAAGAACTTAACCTGCACCTGATGGTGAACAACCTGTTCGACACGAAATACGAGAACAACGCCTGGGTATATTCCTATATTTATGGTGGCCAGCGCTACGCGATGGATGGGTATTTCCCTCAGGCCGGGATCAATTTTATGGCTGGATTGGATATTAGTTTTTAAGGCCAAAGTAAAAAGGTAAAATAGCTATCAGTGGGCAGTCGCAGTTGCCAGAACCTTTCCGCAGTTTGGTTTCAGAATGCTGAGGCTGGCCATTTTTTTTACAGGGTAGAGACGGATCCAATCTTTTGAAAAGATCGGATCCCTACACTGCCTTGATTTTTATTTTCTGCGAAATCTTGCGACTGTCCTTTCTCGTTTGTAATGAGGGATAAATGGTCCTGAATTTATAACTCTGCTTCCAAAGGTCAAACCAATAACATCTGCATTGTCGCTAACCCAAAATGAGGGACCTACAGGCTTTAGCGTAGGGCATTATCCATATTCTTTCCAGCAAAAACATCGGATTGTACATTTTGTTCGTTTTTATATAAATGCTGGGTGTCGGGCAGTAAAGATAATCTTCAGGCATGCCTGTCAATTAAGTTCGAACCGGATTGTTGTGAATGTTATTTATTTAGAAGCTATTTCCTAAAATTATAGCTAATCCCTTAAATTCAGGGAAATTTCCCTAAAATCGGAGAACATCGGGCAAAAAAGAGAGGATTTTCTCTCTTTTTAAGGAAAATTCCCTAAAATCAGGGAAAGTCCTCATTTAAATGACAATTTTCTCGTTTGAATTAGAAAATGCTAATGTCGGTGAGAAAATGCGCTTTTGTACGAGAAAATTTTCAAATAAACAGGGTTGATTTTTACTTTTTGCTGTATTTCAAAAACCAGTCGAACAAACCGGCTTTGTCGTAGGCGTATACCCAGGCATCCTCATGATTTCCTTCAGGCAAAACGGTATATTCCACATTTGCCCCGACTTTTTTCAGCGCATCAACCATAATGGCAGATTGTTCTTCAGGCACAGCCTCATCTTTCTTTCCATGAAAAACCCAAACCGGAATATCCTTTAATCGTTTGGCCAACGAAGGATTTCCACCCCCGCAAATCGGCGCGATTGCGGCAAAATATCCGGGATATGCCGTTGCCAAATTCCAGGTCCCGAAACCGCCCATACTTAGCCCGGTAAGGTAAACACGGGATTTATCCACATTGTATTTTGCCAAAACATCATCGATCATTCCCTTGAGTAAATACGAATTCCACCATTGTCCGTCGGGACACTGAGGTGATAACACCACGAACGGAAAATCGGGGTTCTTCTCCACAATTGCCGGAGGTCCCCAGGTTTTTACCTTTTCCAGATCGTTTCCACGTTCGCCCGCCCCATGTAGAAACACAATCATTGGTGAAGGCTTGCCTGATTTGGAGTAGTCTTTGGGCAAAAACATCAGGTAATTGATCCCGGACCCAATGGTGGCCTGCATTTTCTTCTGTGGCGATTCTCCCATCGATGGAACAATCAGGCTAAGACATAGCAGTGTAAGCATGGTTAACTTTTTCATCGTTCACTGGTTTTAGGGTTCATATCCTGAAGGATTTTCTCAACTTCCGCTTCGGTCTTGTGAAGCTTGTCTTTGCAAATGCCTATGAGCGCCGAAACACGGCTCACCTGTTCGGCCAGTTCATCCACATCCAGCTCTTCGTTTTCAATTTTGGCCAGGATTTCTTCAATCTCGGTAATTGCCTCTTTGTAAGTTACTTTTTTAATTGCCATATCTATAAAGTTCAAAGTTTAAAGTTCAAAATTGTCGCTTCAAGAGTGTTATCCAATACTCAAAGCGTCATGCTGAACTTGTTTCAGCATCTCATGTCTGTTTGGATGTTTTCCGGACCGTACTTTCCACGATTCCATCTCCCAGCCGGGTTTCAAGCAAATCGCCCTCAGCTACCTGATCGACTGATTTGATGATCTTGCCATTTTTCAAAGTCAGCGAGTATCCCCGTTTCAGAATAGTTTGGGGATCAACCAGCCGCAACTTTTCCTGAACCGAATTCAGGTATTTCTTTTCGGTACGGACAGCTTCCACTGCCCTGATTTTGAGCAGGTGTTGAAACTGGCTCAGCCGGTTCTTGTCTTTTAACATCTGCTGGCTGAAAATGAAATTCATCTTGTTCCCTGAACGGTCCAATTGATGCTCCTGCCTGCTCACAAAACGGCTGGTAATGTTTTTCGCATCAACCAACAGGTGCTTCAAATCCGACTGCTGACTTTTCAAAAAGGCATCGGTCTGGTTTGAAAGCTGGATCCGGGCGATATTCAGCCGGTTTTGCTGATCAACAATCATCCGGTTGACCAGCAGATGCAACTGATCGGCCGCATCGTTCAGCCTGTCCCGGTGATCTTCAAGCTGACCGGTTATCAGTTCCGTGAAATGTTTTTCCAGCTCGTCCAACTCCTGTGAAAAACGGAGCGCTCCGGTAATCAGGAATTCGGCGACAGCGGTAGGCGTTTTCATGCGGGTATGCGCCACCAGATCGACCACCGTATCGTCCTTGTCGTGGCCAATGCCTGTGATTACCGGAAGCGGGAACTGAGCCACATGGGCGGCAAGTTCGTACTGGTCGAAACAGGCCAGATCGAGTTGAGCGCCTCCGCCACGGATGATTACCACGGCATCGAACCAATCTTCGTACAAATAGATTTGTTCCAGCGCATCCATGATACTGCGCGGGGCCTCACTGCCCTGCATAACCGCCGGGAACAGTTTGGTATAGAAAATAAACTGATGTGCATTGTTGTGTAACTGGTCGAGAAAATCCTGCAACCCGGCAGCCGTAGGCGACGAGACCACGGCAATCCGTTGCGGGACCAGCGGCAGTTCAAGTTCTTTGTTCATCTCAAACACACCATCATCCTGAAGCTTTCGGATTATCTCGCGACGTTGGCGGGCCAAATCGCCCAGTGTATAAACCGGATCAATATCACGAATATTCAGGCTGAACCCATACACCTCGTGATATTCAACTTTGGCCTGCAGCAGAACTTTCAGCCCTTCAGCAAAGGTCTGCCCGGTGGTTGTTTCGAAATACGGGCGCAACATTCGGAACGTATACGACCAAATGGTTGCACGGCACCGGGCAATCACGGTATCGGTGCCCGGCTCAGTTTCCACCAGATCGAGATAACAATGTCCACTGCGGTTCACCGTCATTTCGCTGATTTCGGACACCACCCAAACCGGCAACGCAAAAGCTTCATCCAGACTACTTTTTACCTGTTGCTGTAATTCCGAGAGTGTTAGTTGCTTGTCGCTCATCTATTTTATTGAGTGTTACGGGTTCCGGGTTATTTGGTGTATGATAACTCGCAACGCGTAACGTTTTCAATCCTTATTTTGAAATCGTTTTGATCAACTTATATCGTTCTTCTTTTTCTCCTGAACGGATGGTCAGTATTAAAAACCCGTCAGGCAAGTTAGCCAAATTCTTCAATAATAGTTGTTCCGTCATTTTGAAAGTTGACTGCCACAAGCAAATTCCCTGCATGTTAAAAATACTGACTGCACAACTTTCACCGGAAAACTGACCGTTATTTCTGATCAAAAGATAATCGCAGAATGGATTGGGCGAAACGATCCATCGTTTTTCCTGAGTCAGATCGTCTGTGCTATTCGCATTAAGGTAATTGGAAGCCTTTTCAAAATCAGGAATTCCGTACCCCAGAAGCGAGTCGGGTTTACTGTACTGGCTGGCGCTCTGTTCAATGGCCGCCTTGAGCTGTTTTACACTCGCGTACGGATAGGCTTGCCGCAAGCAGGCACCCATTCCGGCCAAAACCGGCGATGAAAAGGATGTTCCACTTAAGTATCCTGAGGTTCCCGCACTTGTAACCAGATAGGTTAACGAACCCAACGCTGCAACGTTAGGCTTTACAGCTCCGCCAAAAGCTGGTCCAACCGAGCTGAAAGCGGCACGAAGTCCGTTTTTATCGACAGCGCCAACGCCTATCACATTCTCTCCATCGGCCGGAGCAATAATATATTTCCAGGTTTTATTCCCTTCGTTCCCGGCACTGGCAAACACCAGCATCCCTTTCTGAAAAGCCATATTCGCAGCCTGGGTCACACGGGTGGTTTTTCCGTTGAGGTCGGAATACCGATGATTCATTTTCGAATCATCAAAATTAAAGTACCCCAGTGATGAGTTGATCACATCCACGCCCAGACTGTCGGCCAGTTCGGCAGCAGTTACCCAGTTGTCTTCCTCGATCAGGTATTCGGAGGCCGAGTCTTCCGTGCGGAACAAATAATAGGAAGCATCGGGCGCTGTACCAATCAAACTTCCGGGCAGGTTGCCTGCCAGACAGGAAAGAACACTCATGCCATGATAGTTCTGCTTGTAAATATCAGTCTTGGGATCAACAAAGTCGCGCGTTCCAAGTATGCGGTTGGAATTGCGAACACTGTCGAACGCATTAATCGTGTTGACATTCAGAAATCCGGCATCCAAAAGAGCAATCTGAATCCCTTTTCCCCGGAAACCCTGATTGTGCAGGTATTGTCCGTTCAGTTGGGTAAGCTGGTTGTTGGCGTTTCCATAGTCAGCAATCCCTGAACTGATTTCTTCTTCCCTGAACTTCAGGAAGGATGATTTGGTCGTGGTAGCCGGTTTGGTCAACTGTACCGAAGAAACAAACGAAAGCGCGGCAATTTTTCGGATCAGGGCGGTATCGGCAGTCCGCACGGTGGTGCCGTTCAGCCATTTCGAAGTATGGACGATTTCGAGTCCCCGTTTCTTTAAGCTGTCCAGGTAAACTGACAAAACAGGCAGGTCAGTTTCGTCGATGGCAATGTGCTGTCGGTTTCTTCGGCTGATGGCCCGCTGCGATAAAAAGTCTTCAGGATGACTGATTTGAAAGGCTGTTCCTTTCTTGTCTTTTAGCTTAACCCAATAATAGTTCGGGGCAGTACTCTGGGCAGAAGCCCCAAATACGGCAAACAAAATCAGAAATAATATCAGCCTGGAAGTTGTCATCTTGAATTAATGAAGTTGCATCAAACGCATATATTCTTCAGGATTTTGCATGAATTTTTCAGGATCGGGAATGTTGTCCTCTTTGGTCTTAAAAGTGCCGGATTTCATTTTGTCAATGCTATCCTGGACTTCTGGATTCAGGAGATTCCCCTGGTTATACTTCAGGGTGTAAAGAAGTTCGCCCGACTCGTTGTAATATTTCCAATCTCCATTTTTGAGATCGTTCACATATGAAGCATCCAGTTCCAGACTTCCATTCGGAAATGCAGTTTTAAACTTCCCGTTCCTCAGGCCATCGGCATAATCACTTTCCAGATACAAAGAACCATTCTTGAAGAAAGTGCGGTACCTCCCGTTCAGTTTGCCACTTACCCAGTTTGATTCTTCAAGCAGTTCTCCGGTATTGTAATAGCGTTTGGCCGGGCCATTTTTTTGCCCGTCAGTGTACGTTTCGGTTGAAACTACTTTCGAATCCAGTAAGTACTGCCACTCCCCGGTTTTCTTTTGCCCGATGTATTTTCCCTGGGCAATCTGTTTTCCCCGTTCATCAAACAATTTGGCATCCGAGATTTCACTTCCTTCCGCAAAAGTAATTACGGCCATCGTCTTGCCATTCGGGTGGAAGCGTTTCATTTCGCCCACCGGTTTGCCATCCTTAAATGTTGCCTGGTACTGCATTTGGCCTTCAGGAGTTTTTTTTACCCATAAACCTTGTTTGCGTCCCTGTGCGTCGGTCTGATTGATTGCACTCTGTGCAAAGCAACCCACCGACAGAAACAAAATCACACTAAGAATTAATATCCGCATATCTTTTTTGTTGTTGTTAAAATTGGTTCATCTAATAAACAGGGTCAGATTATTTTAAGGTAATCTGAAATCCCGTCGAAAATCATCTGCACCCCAATGGTTGCAATGATCAACCCAATGATTCGCACCAGGGCCGACATGACATTCAGCCTGATCAATACCCGCCCGATGCTTTTAGCATAAAACATGACGATGTAATTGACTCCAAGCGCCGCAAAGATGGCGGCAACTGTTACCAAAGTACCGTATTGTGCAGGGAAAGTCACGGCGGCTGTAATAGTTCCCGGACCGGCAATCATGGGGATGGCAATCGGGACCGAGGAGATGTCCTGTATCCTCATTCCTTTGCTGATGTTGATCAAAACACCTTTCTGAAGGGCGTTCCAGCCGCTGTAGACAAGAACTGCGCCACAGGTGACCCGAAAGGCATACAAGTCGATACGGAAAACGTAACTGAAAATAACATTTCCCAGGAGTAAAAAGAAAACCAGGATAATGAAAGCCGTGAGCGATGATTTAAAGGAGATATATTTCAACTCTTTGTCAGTCAACTGGTCTTGCAGTGAGGTCATCAGAAATATTTTCTGAATGGGGTTGACCAAGGCCAGCAGCGTAACAAAAGAGCTGATAAATACCGATGTTTTAAAAGTAAACAGTGTATCAGTCAAAATCATATTCTCCTGAGTTTTGTGTAAAGGTACAATGCTGCCTTCTGTTATTAACTAACTATCGGATTAAAAATTTATTTTCGGGAACAAAAACTTATATCGTGGCACAGACCATTGAAATTATCAGAACCACCAGCGAAGATACTGATTCCCGCACGATGGTAACGCAAAAAGCCCAGCCGGAAAATCCAACTGGGCTTTTTGATATAATTTTTGATACTTCGGTCTTCCGACCTCAGTCTCCAAACTTTTTTACTTTA
>CAZAVU010000078.1:0-17744 GCA_964488805.1 uncultured Odoribacter sp.
TTTTTCTGTGCCGAAATTGATATAAGAAAAGAGATTTTGAGGATATCAATATGTCATTGTTGTTATCTTTGTGGTCATTCAAAATATCCAACTAAAGTTAATTTACTAACAAAGTGTTAATTAAATCATGAAAAAAGAAAACAAAGGATTAAGCAGGCGGCAATTCCTTGGATATTCCGCGCTTGGCTTAACCGGTTTGACCATTCTTCCGAGTTGGACGATGGCCAACGGAATGCGTATTGCCCCCAGTGACAGGGTTGTTTTGGGCTTCATCGGTTTGGGCCGACAAGGTTGCTCTGATTTCAACAGTTTTTCCAGTTGTCCGGGCGTGCAGGTCGTTGCCGGCTGTGACGTCGAACAATTGAAACGCGAACGTTTCAAGGGAAAAGTTGAAGCCTGGCAAAAGTCGCAGGGAATAGCCGCGCGTTGCGACATGTACGAGTTTTACGAAGAACTGCTTGAGCGTAGGGACATCGACGCCGTTTCAATCGCTACACCCGACCACTGGCATGCGCTGACAGCCATTCATGCCTGCCAGTATGGGAAAGATGTTTATGTACAGAAACCTCTGGCCTTTACCATTCGCGAAGGGTTGGAAATGGTAAAAGCCGTTCGTAGTAACAAAAGTGTGTTGCAGGTTGGCTGCCAGCAGCGTTCAAGTAAGGAGTTTCAGCAGGCTATCGCCCTGGTTCGCGGTGGGGCTATTGGGCATATCGAAACAATTTATGCCAAAGTAGGTGATCCGCCAAAACCGCTTGATTTGCCCGAACAACCAATTCCTGCGACGTTGAACTGGAACAAGTGGATGGGCCCGCTGAACGATCCTAAAATTCATTATCATCCTGACCTGTGTCCTCCTATTTCGCTTGAGCCTGTTCAGGACGAAAAACTTTGGGGCGCATGGCGCTGGTACCGCGAAACCGGTAATGGCTTTACCGCTGACTGGGGCGCTCACATGTTTGATATTTCTCAGGCTGCCATAGGAATGGATGGATCAGGTCCCTGCGAATTTATTCCGAAAGGTTATAATGGGGCAGAATACCTGACCATGAAATACGAGAATGGTATTGTGATGACAGAGCAACCTTTCCGAAAAGAAGGCGGACAGGGAATTTGCTTCAATGGTACAAAAGGTTGGCTGAAGGTGGCTCGCGGGTTCATTGAATGTTCAAATCCATCGCTGTTGAAAAAGGAAGAGAAAAAAATTGAGGCAGGTCAGTATGAAGTAAGTTCTCCGCACATGCAGAACTTTATCGATGCGGTTCGTTCGCGCAAGAACCCGATTGCTCCGGTAGAAGTGGGTTGCAGCACCAGCACTTTATGCTGCATTGCCAACATCGCAACCGAATTGCAACGTCCTGTTAAATGGGATCCTGCAACTTTGAGCTTTGGCGATGATACCGAAGCTGCTAACCACAGACTTTACCATTATGAATACCGAAGACCTTATTCATTGTAGGTTTTCTGATTATAACCAAACCACTAAAATTGTTTATTGTATTATGATAGAACAAATTAAAAGAATAGCTGCTTCAGGATTGAAAGCGATTGCTATTGTTGTTTTATGCATTTTCTGTATTCAGGCTATCGCAGCAAAAAAGCAAAGTTCCAAGTTCGGAGGAGTCCAGGTTGGAACAATCACCTACAGTTTCCGCAGCATGCCTGACCAGTCGCTTCAGTCTGTTTTGAATTATGCCGTGCAGTCGGGTCTTAGTTCGGTTGAGCTGATGGGCGATCCGGTTGAACGATATGCCGGAATTCCGGACAGTAACGATCCAAAAGTAATTAGCCAGTGGCGTACTACGGTTTCGATGGACAAGTTCAAGGCGATACGCAAAATGTTCAATGCCAAAGGCGTAAAAATCGATATCCTGAAAATGGGGGCTCCATCCTGGTCGGACGGAGAGCTTGATTATGCTTTTAATGTTTGCAAAATTTTAGGCGCCAGAGGTATTACTACGGAGATTTCGGAAGATGCAGCCAAACGCATGGAACCGTTTGCTGAAAAACACAAGCTGTACGTGATTTTCCACAATCATGGACAGCCTGGCGACCCGAATTTTAGCTTTGATAAAGTTTTGGCTTATGGTCCGATGCTGATGCTCAACCTGGACTTTGGTCACTATTACGGAGCTACCGGGAAAAATCCCTGTGCATTGATTGAACGTCTGCACGACCGTATTGCCAGTGTTCATATCAAGGACAAAACAGGCCCAAAAGCCGCCGAGCCCAATAAAAATCAGGAATTTGGCAAAGGTGAAACGCCTGTGACTGAAATTCTTCAACTGATTCAGAAACACAAATGGCCGATTACCTGCGACATTGAACTGGAATACAATATTCCTGAGGGTTCGGATGCAGTGAAAGAAGTCTCCAAATGTGTGGCATATTGCAAAAAAGCTTTGGTGAAAGGAAAATAATTTTGTTTACAAAAGCTATAAAAAGTAAGCGGCTATTGGATTACCAGTAGCCGCTTTTTTCAAGAAAAAAGGTTTAGGTTAAAAATATCCACCTTTTTCGGTGATGTCGTGAATGGATTGGCCTTCGTGAACCCAGCCGAATATTTTCTTTTCGTTTTCCTTGATTTCTTCAGCCCGAATTAATACGTCGTAGGCAATGTTGCGGGGAACCACCAGAACGCCGTCGACGTCGCCCAAAACCACGTCGCCCGGTTTGATGGTCACATCGCCAATTTTGACCGGAATTTGGTAGTGGGTAATCAGGCAACGCCCCAGACTTCCGTTTGAAATGCGGTACTCGTAAAATACAGGGAAGTCGGCTTCCAGGATTTGGTGCGTGTCGCGGATTCCGCCATCGATGCATGCTGCTTTCAGTTTTTTGCCTTTGGCCGTGGCGGTCATTACTCCGCCCCACAGGGTGGCTTTGCTGTCGCGGCTGGTATCCCAAATCACGAAATCATCTTCTTTCATTTCGTCGAGCATTTGGGTGCGAAATTCCATCTCGCCCTGGATTTTTACGTTGGGTGAGCTTTTTACCGTGAAAGCAAATCCGGCCACGGTGCGGTATTCGCGCAAAGGCAGGATTCGTCCGGGTAAAGCTTGTTCCAACAGGCAAAACTCGCGCAAAACGTCGTTTACTGCGCCAGTGTAAAGTTGCTCGAAACGGCTGAGCAATTCTTTGTCTGGTATGGGGAATGTGGCTTTCGAAATTCCTTCGCGCTCAGCGATCAGTTTTTCCAGGTTCATCATCCCGACTTCTTTTTTGTATTGGTCGACACTCATGTTTAATAATTTACGATTTCACTATTTACGATTTACTATTTTGTTGTTTTCGGCAAAATGGGTTCAGAAATTCAGACCCATTCCGCCGTCCACGAAAATATCCTGTCCGGTTATGTATCTTCCGCCGTCAGAACACAAAAGCAAGGCTGTTGCAGCGCAGTCAGTCGGTTCGCCGATAAAGCCAACCGGGATTTTTGCTTCCACATTCTTTTTGTATTGTTCGTCGCGGAGTACTTCCTCGTTGCGCCCGGTGGCAATGGCTCCAGGGGCCAGGTTGTTGATAGTCACCCCGTTTGGTCCAAATTGTGGCGCCAGGCTTTTAACCATGCTTACCTGCGCAACTTTCGAGGCTGCATAAGCAATCATTTGCTGGTGTGGCCTGACTTGCTGAACACTGCCGACGGTAACAATACGTCCCCATTGCTTTTGCTGCATAGCTGGATATAATTCCTGAATAAGGAAAAGCGAAGCACGAAGATTGGTGTTTATTTGTAGTTCAAACTCTTCCGGCGTCACTTCGTTCCACGATTTACGGAACTGGACGGATGCATTCAGTACCAGGATGTCAATCCCGATTTTGTTTTCTGACAGATATTGTGCGATGGTTTTTGCTGAATCGATTGCCGAGAGGTCGCATGGGAACAGATGGCACTCAACGCCCATTGCTTTAATTTCCTGGCAGGTTTCTTCAGCCAGCGCTTTTCCCGAACGGTAATTCACTACCACATTGGCTCCGTATTCGGCCAATGCCAGCGAAATAGCTTTCCCAATACCCTGGCTACCACCGGTAACCAGCGCTGTTTTTCCTTTTAGGTTGAATAAATTTTTGATTTGCATAGTTTCAGTTTAATGAAAAATGGGTAATCCGTTCTTAAATTCAGGATAGGAAATAATCTCGCCACGATCAGCTTCAGTAACAACTAACCCCAGCTTTCCGGCAGGATCGAAGGAGCAACTGGTTGGTCGGGTTCCGGGGCAGGGGAGGGTGTTGGTTAGTTTCCCGTCGGTTGCATAAACATTGATGCAACTCTCGTTAAATACTGCGGTGAAAAGGTTCTCCTGTTCATCGAAAGCCATCCCGTCGGGTCCCCAGGGGCCGTTCCCGGCTTTTGCAAAAGGCCGCTCGTTTCGAAGTTCCAGTTTTTCGGCATCCCAGTCGCCAATCCACAATTGCTGTCGGTAAGTTTCTGCAAAAATTAGGGTTTTTGCATCGGCCCTGAATGCCAGTCCGTTGGTGAAAAATTTGTTTTTTGAAATGACTTTTGCACGGTTGCCTTTTTTGGGCAGGACACAAATCGTCGATACCGGTTCTTCGCGTCCGTCGGCGTGATCGGAGAACAAGAGATTTCCGGCACAGTCGAAGATCAGGTCGTTGGGGCGAACCAGTCGCTTGCCTTCAGTTGTTTGGTTGCAAATGGTCGTAAATGTATTCTCAGATGGGTTGAATGTTCTGATTTCACTCCGGCCACTGTCGCAAAACCATATCAGGCCGTTACGGTCAATCATAGCGCCATTGGGAGTGCCATCCACATCGAAACGATCCAGTTTGGTTCCATTCCAACGTGAAAGGTTTCCGCCTTTGATCTCGACAAACCAAAGATTGCCTTCGAAATCAAAGACGGGTCCTTCCGGAAAATTCAATCCTGATATGATGGTGTTGATTTCCATTTGACAGATTAGATTCCTCCTACTTTGGGATACCAGTTTGGTTGATACGGATCCTGGTGGAAGCGTGCATAGTAGTCGCCTTTTTCTTCGAAATAGCGTTCGTATTTCTGCATTTTTTCTTCGTCGAGTTCCACGCCCAATCCTGGTCCTTCCGGAACTTTAATGGCTCCGTCCACATATTGCATTTTCCCTCCGGCAATGATGTCGTCTTCGAGGTAATGATAATGAGCATCGCCTGGCATGGTCATGGTTGGGATTGTCGATGCGGTGTGGAGCATGGCAGCCAGCTCGATTCCGAATTCGGCGCCCGAGTGCATGGCAACTCCAAGGTTAAAGGTTTGGCAAACAGCGGCCAGGTCTTTCACTCCGCGGGGGCCTTCCCAGTAATGCAGATCGGTCAGCACAATGTCGATGCTGTTCATATGGATGGCTGGTCCCAGATCATCAAATTTATTCGGATACATATTGGTTGCCAGCGGAATACGCACTTGTTCTTTTACCCGGCGCATTCCTTCCAATCCCCACGACGGATCTTCAAAATACTGAATTTCCAGATCTTCGAGCCGGCGTCCGGCTTTTACGGCAGTTGCAACCGACCAAACTCCATTGGGATCGATACGCAGTCCAAAATCTTTTCCTAACCGTTGACGGCAAAGTTCCAGAACCCGGACTTCTTCCATTGGGTCCATAACTCCGGCTTTCAGTTTCATGGCAGTAACGCCAAGGGTTTCTTTCAGTTCGACACACAAATCAGCCATATCTTCGGCACAGGTGTCGTGTCCGCCGCCCGGACGGTCGTATCGCCAGAACAGGTAGGCAATCATAGGTACTGCATCCTGGAGTTTTCCTCCAATCAGCTTGTTCATCGGCACATTGCAGGCTTTTCCCATGATGTCGAGGCAGGCGATCTCGATGGCTCCGTACAGGCGTGAGTTGGAAAGGTAATAGATACTTCTCAAAACCTTTAACTTGATTGCTTCCAGATCGAACGGATCCATGCCAATAATTCTTGGTTTCAGTTTCATCAAAGCGCCGCGCTGGTCGCCGCCACCTACTTCACCTAAACCTACAATTCCTTCATCGGTGATCAATTCCAGAATGGTTCTCATCAAATAACCAGGATGTACCCCGGTGTTGTGTCTCAGCATGGAATTCATAGGTATAGCCACCGTGCGGACACGCATATCAATTATTTTCATTTTAAAAAATATTAGGATTCTACTTTTTCATCTGTCTATAATTTGTTTTTCATTTGCCAGATGGAACTCGCCATATTAGTCATCCTTGTGTGTGAAAGTATTGCTCTCATGGCTCGTTTCATTCAATCGTTTATTAATGAGTTCTCCGGCATTCTTAAGTTCTTCCAGAACACGCTCCTGGAAGGACGAGGTGTATCTTGTTTCGGGCAGATAGATCCCGAGGCTGGCAATTACCTTCCCGTTCTTAAAGACTGGAACAGCCACGCCTACAATCTGGGCTTTTGATATTTGTGTCGCCAATTGCTTCTTCCGGATTTTGGTCAGTTCGAGCAGTAAATCTTCTTCATCTTCAATCCCGTTCCAGACTTCCGGCGATGGCAGCCCAAATTTCCGGATGTATTCCTTTTGTTCTTTTTCTTCCAGACAGGCCAAAATCATTCGCCCGGTTGAGGTGAGGTAGGCTTCTTTTTCTTTTTTGTTGATAACCTGAAGCTCGTGGGTGCTTTTTATCTCGTGAAGCAAAATACGTGCATTGTCTTTCAAAACCGATAAGATACAGCCTTCGTTGAGTGAAGAGGAAAGTATGTTCATTGGTTCCTTTGCGGCTTCCAGAAGTTCCTGTTTGTGCGAGTAATTGCCGGTAAGCAGATAAGACATGGACCCCAGGCGGTAACCTGTTTTGCGGCCTTCCTGTTCGATGTATCCCCGTGAAACAAGTGTTTTGATGATGTTGGCGCAGGTCCCGTTGTTCAGTTTCAGTTGACTTGAGATTTCACTAAGGGTGTATAAACGGGAACGATCGGTTGCAATCAGTTCCATAATGTCTAATGCTCTGTGAATTACTTGAATCATGGTGTGGAGTTTTATTCGATGATGTCTTTTTTATAAAAGAAGCGAACGGCAATGAAAATGCAAAGTGCGGAGAAAATATAAACAGCCGACAAGGCCGATAAGCCCCAGCTCAGTCCGAGCACCGGTTTTATTTTCCCCAGGATATACGGAGCTGAAGCCCCTGTGACAAAGGCAAACATCAACATCAACCCGGTAGCTGTTGACCGGACTTTGGGCTCGATGACATCATACAGGGCAGCAAAGATATTTGAGTCATAGATTCCCCTGAAAAGGCCGAACAATGCCAGGGTCAGGTAGATCAGGAAAGGGGTGTTGCAAATTCCCATCAAGAAAATAAACGGAGCTCCGAGCAACAGTCCGCAAGCCTGGACTAATCCGCGCATCCCGGTAACTTTTTTGCAATAGCGGTCGGCGAGCCGGGCCCCAAGCAAAACGCCAAAGAATGCGGCCAGATAGTGGTAGAACGTGGCATCGAAGCCAGAACGGGCCAGTGAAAATCCAAACTTTTCGTGAAGATAAGTTGGCATCCAGGTCATAAATCCCACGTTCACGAAAACCATTCCCGCGAAAGCGAAGGTTAACAACAAAGCCGTCGGTTTTTTAAAGAAAGTAAACAAGGCTTCCTTGATAGAAACCGTATTGCTTCCATCTTTGGTTTTTATGGGGTGCGAATCTTTTAGGCGGGCAGCTATAATTAACGACAGGATAACCCCGATAGCTCCGAAAACATAAAATGCAACGCGCCAGCCAAATTGGTCGGCAATCCACCCTGTAAGGTAGCCGCTCATGATTATGCCGGCATACAAGGCCGTTTGATGGATCGACATGGCAGTTGCCCGTGTTTTATCGTGATGTTCGCTGATCAGTGCATTGGCCGAAGGTGAATAGAACGCTTCGCCGCCGCCGGTGGCCACACTCTGTAGAAAGATAAGGTGAATGAGCATGGTAGCCATTCCGGAGAAAAAGGTTGAGGTGCTCCAGATCAGCAGGCTGAGCATCAGTACGTATTTCTTGTTGGCACGGTCGCCAATAAAGCCGGCAACCGGAACCAGTATTCCGTAAACCAATATTAATATGGAGGCAACTAGTCCCATATCCGAGTCGGCAAGATTTAAATCGCTACGGATGGCCGGTAATACTACATTAAATATTTGCCGGTCGGCCTGGTTAAAAAAGAAGGCCAGCCAAAGCAGGATGATCAGTTCCCATTTATATTGGATTTTGTTGGTCATGCCGATGTATTCTTGTTTGGATTTAGTTTTATAATGCAAATGTATATTTGTTAATGTAAAAATACAAACGCTTTGTTTGCACTGAAATTTATTTTGTCTTGATTTTGAAGATTTTTTATTGCGAATATAGAGTTTCTTGTTTGCTTATTTGTGAATAATTCAATGAGTTATATGAATTTGAAGCGTCTTTTAATTTTATAATGTAAAATAATGTTTTATAGCATTTTATTAGAATATTGTCTGTTCTTCCTTTTCGTCTTACTTTTGTATGCATGAACGTTACATTGACAGTCATATAAAAGATGCTGTTGCAAGGATGTTTTAATAAAGTCAACCAACAAATTGAATAAAACCATGAGGCTGCGATTTACTTTTCTTATTGTAATGGTGTTGAGTTTAGGACAGTTACCAGCTCAGACTGCAAAATCAGGCGATCAATCAAAACGTACCGAGGATGTGATGAGCGAAGCTTACTGGAAACTCTGGAATCCGGATGTTCAGGCTAAAATAGATCGTGATATTGATCAGAACCGTAAGGCTGAAGCTGTACTTCAGTTGAAAAATTTGCCAAAAGGAGCAGAGGTAAAGGTTGAGCAACTCTCGCACGATTTCATTTTTGGTGCTCACATCTTCAACTTCAATCAGTTGGGGACGAAAGAAAGAAATCAAAAATACAAAGATTTGTATGGAACGCTTTTTAACTCGGCGACAATCGCTTTTTATTGGAAGAAATTCGAAATGCAACCCAACCGGCCACGTTTCCGTGAAGAATACTGGGATACCGAAGCTTATTGGAACAACTCAAGGGAACCTAAACAGGAACCGCATTGGCGTCGTCCGGCTTCCGATCCGGTTGTCGAATTTTGTGAAAGTAAGGGAATCCGTTTGCATGGCCATACCATGATCTGGGGTATTCGCACCTGGCAACATCCAGAATGGTTGTTCGACCAGTTTTGCCCTGCCGATGAAAAGGAAAAACTCAATAAACTGACGAAAGAAGAACTGACTAAATTAAGTCCGGCTCAGATTGAACAACTTGCCCCGGTGTATTTCAAGGAATTGAAAAGGTTATTTGAGAAGAGAGTGGCCGAACTGATCAATTATTATGGTGGCCGCCTGCAAAGTTGGGACGTGGTGAACGAAAGTTCGGTTGACTTTCATGGGCAGAGTGTTATCGGTGATGCCGTGTGCAAAAGCGCTTATGGACTGATGCCGGGCGATTACGTTTACAATGCGTTCAAAACGGCAGGTCAACTGTTCCCGAAAAACGTTAAGCTGAATATCAACGATTACAGGAACGACGAAAACTACGCGAACCAGGTTAAAGACCTTTTGGCTCACGGGTGCCGGATCGATATTATGGGATCGCAAATGCATCTTTTTGACCCGAAACAGTGCCTCGATATTGCCGATGGTAAGCCAATCGAAAGTCCACAACAAGTATGGAATAAAATGGAAACTATTTCCAAAGCGGGCCTGCCTATCCACTTGAGCGAAATCACAATTACTTCACCGGGAAGCGATGATCGTGGTTTCAAAATTCAGGCTGTCATCGCGCGGAATCTGTATCGTTTGTGGTTCAGCATTAAACCAATGATGGGAATTACCTGGTGGAATGTGGTTGACGATTGCGGTGCGCCGGGCGAACCTTCAGTATCTGGATTGTTTACCCGGAATATGGAACCAAAACCATCGTTTTATGCGCTTGATAATCTGATCAACCACGAATGGAAAACCAACACAGCAGTGAAAACTGATGAAAATGGGAATGTGAAATTCCGTGGTTTCAAAGGCCGCTACCGGGTAAGTTGGAAGGACAAATCGGGAAAGCTGCAGCAGGCTGAGTTCTACCTGAAAAAAGATGGCGACGGGATATAAGAATGATTAATTATTAATGATATAAAGATGAAACGATTAACTTTTATTTTACTGGTTTTCGCATTGATGAGCAATTGGGCCCAGGCTCAAGGAAAAGTGCAGGGCGCTCAGCAGCAGATACCGACAGTCAGTGCCATCATGAGTGAAGCCTACTATAAGCTTTGGTCTTCTGATGCTCAGGCTAAAATTGACCGGGATATTGATCAGAACCGTAAGGCTGATGCTGTATGCCATCTGAAAGGCGTTAAAAAAGGGACGGAAGTAAAAGTAGAGCAGATCAGCCATCAGTTCCTGTTTGGTGGAAATACCTTCCTGTTTGGAGATTTGGGAACTCCGGAAAAGAACAGAAAGTATGAGGAAACTTTCGGTAATCTTTTCAATGCAGCCACTGTCGCTTTCTACTGGAAAACCCTGGAACAGGAGCAGGGCAAACCCCGGTATGCTGCAGGCAGTTCATACGAGTACCGTCGCCCGGCAACCGACCCGGTGGTTGCCTACTGCGAATCCAAAGGAATCGACATGAATGGTCATGCTATTGTTTATGGAATACGCAGTTGGGGGCATCCGACCTGGATGCCTGAAGACCGCAAGGCCATGGAACCGATCTTTGAAGCGCATGTTAAAGAACTGGCCGAACGCTACAAAGACCGTATCCAGCGCTGGGATGTGGTCAACGAATCAATCGATCAGGCCAATCGCGGGCTGATGCCCGATGACTATACATTTAAAACCTATTCCTGGGCGATGAAGTATTTCCCGTCATCGGTGAAGCTCAATATCAACGATTGTGATGTACATTGGGGACCATCCCGACGTTATGTGGAAATTGTGCGTGACCTGATCGATCGCGGTATCCGTATCGACAATGTTGGCGTGCAGATGCACATTTTCAACCCTTCGGAAGCTCAACGAATTGCCGAAGGAGCCGAAAATTTATCACCCGAGAAAAATTATGCCGTTCTGGATTGCCTGAAAGAAGCCGGGCGCCCCATTCATATCAGTGAAGTAACCATCACGGCACCTGACGAAACGCCCAAGGGATGGCAGATTCAGGCAGAGATTACCCGGAACCTCTATCGGTTATGGTTCAGCTACCCCACAATTATGGGAATCACCTGGTGGAACGTGGTTGATAACGGGGCAGCAAAAGGCGAACCTTCTTTCTCGGGCATTTATGACAAGGATTTAAATCCCAAACCGGTATATCATGTGCTTGATAATTTGATCAATCATGAATGGAAAACCAGCCAGTCGATAAAACCTGAAGCTGATGGAATTGTCAAATTCCGCGGCTTTAAAGGCAAATACCGGATAAGCTGGAAAGACAAAGCAGGGAAACTGCAGTCGGCTGAGTTTTTCCTGAAGCAGGATGGCGACGGATTTTAATCTGGACATTGAATGAGAATGTTGCAAGAGCCCGGCTGCAATGTAACTTGTCTTTGATTTGTGGATAATTTAAGGGGGCGGAAAACAATAGGAACGTGGATGAGTGAAGTGCTTACAGCTCTTGACTTCATCCGCGTTTTTTTGTTTAATGCTGTTTCTTTTTCTTTTATTCATCCGGGTTGGCATGATTTTTATAATTTAGGGTGATGTTCTCGGAAACGGCTTCCCTTGAAAGAGCCGGTATGTAGATATCAAAATCATAACCAAAAATTTGAAATGCAGCATTTACCCGAACTTATAAAGGATTTAGCCCTCATTTTGAGCGTTGCTGCCTTGGTGATACTGGTCTTCAGTAAGTTAAAACAGCCGGTGGTGCTGGGATACATTGTTGCCGGACTTTTGGTTGGACCGAACTTCAAGCTCTTTCCTTCTGTTATTGAGCCTGAATACATTAAGACCTGGGCTGATATTGGCGTTATTTTTCTTCTGTTTGGTCTTGGTCTCGAATTCAGTTTCAAAAAGTTACTGAAGGTTGGAGGAGTGGCGGTTATCACTGCGGTTACCGAGGTGACACTGACCTTGCTCCTGGGGTTGGGAGTTGGACAACTGCTCGGGTGGAAGTTTATGGATAGCCTGTTCCTTGGAGGGATTCTTGCAATTGCCTCAACAACCATCATTATCCGGGCATTTGATGAGTTGGGTGTGAAAAGTCAGAAATTTGCCGGAATTGTTACCGGAGTTCTGGTCATTGAGGATCTTGTTGCTGTTTTGCTCATGGTTTTGCTTTCGACCGTGGCTGTGAGCCAAACATTTGCCGGAGGCGAGATGATGAAGGCTGTTTTTAAGCTGGCATTTTTCCTGATCCTGTGGTTTGTTTCAGGAATATTTTTTATCCCGACGTTTTTCCGGAAAATCCGGTCGCTGATTAACGACGAAACGTTGCTGATTATCTCTCTGGCGTTTTGTTTCATGCTGGTTGTGCTGGCAAACTTTGTAGGTTTTTCTTCGGCGCTGGGGGCTTTTGTGATGGGTTCAATCCTGGCCGAAACCACGAAAGCCGAGAAGATTGAGCACCTCACCCAATCGGTAAAGAACCTTTTTGGCGCCATTTTCTTTGTGTCGGTGGGAATGCTGATCGATCCCCAGATGCTTGTAAAACACGTTACCCCGATTGTTGCGGCAACGTTGGTGTTGTTGTTTGGCAAGCCTCTTTTTGTGATGATTGGAGCTTTATTTTCGGGACAACCGCTTAAAATTGCCGTGCAGTCGGGAATGAGCCTTTCTCAGATCGGCGAGTTCTCTTTTATTATTGCCACTCTGGGGCTTAGCCTGAATGTTACCAGCGATTTTTTATATCCGATTGCTGTGGCTGTTTCGGTGCTGACCACCTTTACAACGCCCTACATGATCCGTTTGTCGGAGCCTGTTTATAAACTGCTGGAGGCGGTCTTGCCCTCAGGGCTGAAAAATACGTTGACCAGATACAGTATTGATGCCCATCAGGTTACCGGGATTAGTGACTGGAAAAAAGTGCTGAGGTCATATTTTTTCAATGTTTCGGTTTTTTCGGTAATCATCATCACGATAAGCGTGTTGAGCACTCAGGTTGTAGCCCCGTTTTTTTCAGCATTTGGATGGAATAAAACCAACCTGGCTGTTATTACCCTGACGGTTTTATCACCATTTTTGTGGGCTCTTGCCTTCCGTCGCACACAGCGTCAGGCTTATGCCAATGTGTGGTTGAAAACCCGGCAACGGGGGCCGCTCATCATGTTACAACTAACCCGGATTATACTGGCAGTTTTGTTTATCGGTTTTGTATTTCTCAGGTTGTTCTCTCCGCTGGTAGCCCTTGGCGGAATGGCTGTCAGTTGCGTTATTCTGGCCATATTGTCGCGAAAGATCAAGGCTTTCTATGGAAAAATTGAAGCCCGGTTCATGGCTAATTTCCATGAGCGTGAAGCCGGTTCAGTTATTTCGAACGAACTGATGCCCTGGGATTCGCATATTACCAGGTTCGTGCTGAATGCCAGATCGCCTTTTATTGGGAAGACGCTGGCTAAAACCCGGATGCGTGAATTGTTCGGGGTTAATGTTGTAGCCATCGAACGGGGCGATTTTGTGATTACCGTCCCTACCCGGGAGCATCATTTGTATCCGGGCGACAAAATTTCAGTAATCGGGACTGACGAACAACTCGAAAAATTCAGATCGTTCCTGGAATCGTCTGTTACGGAGGCCGATCAGGAAGAAGTCATGCAAAATGTTTCGCTTCATCATTTTACAATTGGCCGGGAATCTACTTTGGCCGGGAAAAGTATCCGCGAATCCGGGATTCGTGAACGATCACAGGGATTAGTTGTTGGAATAGAACGAAATGGCAAACGAATCCTGAATCCCGAGTCGGATGTGGCTTTTGAAGTTGACGATAAAGTATGGATTGTTGGGAACGAAAAGCTGATTCAATTGATGATTAAAGAAATGGAAGCATAGGGAAATTAGGTGCAGACTCAATGAAATCAAATAGCGACATCAAAAAAGTCAAACGTTTTTTCGGATTTAATCAAAATATTCTGTTTACCGGATTGACGAGTTTTTTGACCGATACTTCTGTCAAAATGGTTTATTCGGTGATGCCCATGTTTTTACTTTCCATTGGCGCTTCAAAAACCAGTTTGTCGTTGATCGAAGGGATTGCCGAGAGCACTGCCGCCCTTATCAAGACTTTTTCGGGGTTTTGGAGTGATAAGATTGGTAAAAACAAACCTTTTATGCTGATCGGATATGGCATTTCAGCGCTTGTAATCCCTCTTTATTCGCTGGTTGTTTCGCCCATGCAGGTCCTTTATCTTCGTTTTATCGAGCGGTTTGGCAAAGGCATCCGGACAGCTCCGCGCGATAGCCTGATTGCCGGGTCGGTAACCAACGGCGAAACCGGGAAAAGCTTTGGACTGCAAAAGGCTATGGATAACAGTGGCGCAATAGCGGGGCCTCTGGCCGCTTTTGGGTTGTTGCTTTTCTTTCCCGACAACTACCGCCTGATATTTTTGTTGGCAGGAATTCCTTCTGCACTTGGGATTTTTGTTCTTTTCTTCGGGATAAAAGAAGCCAAAAAAGACAAGGAAAGCTTATTTAAGAAATTTCATTTCAACGATTTTCCGCGGAGGTACTATCTCTTCCTGGCTATCATTTTTATTTTCACCCTGGGCAATTCAACTGATGCGCTGCTGATGGTCAAGGCCAACGAAGTTGGCGTAAAAGTTGCTTTTATTCCGCTGGTTTACCTGGTTACCAGCATTGTTTCGGTGGCGCTGGCCGTTCCGCTGGGTGCTCTTTCCGATCGAATTGGCAAAGAAAAGCTACTGATTGCCGGATTTTTTGTATATGCGCTGGTTTATTTTGGCTTCGGGGCAACGGGCAGTGTCTCGGCCATTGTTGCGCTTTTTGCCTTGTATGGCTTGTATTCGGCAGCGACCGACGGGGTTCAAAAAGCGTTTGTCTCGGATATCATCGATAAAAACAAACAGGGAACAGGTTTGGGCATTTACAATGCCTTGCTTGGCATTACCTTGTTGCCGGCAAGCCTGATCGCCGGATTGCTTTACGACAAGGTTAATTCAAGCATTCCGTTTTATTTTGGCGCAGCAACTGCGGCTGTTTCTGCGATCTTGATGCTGTTTTTTGTCCGAGGAATGAGAGAAGTCAAGGCATAAGCTTGTAGTAAGGGCCAATCAATTACTCTTTTAGAGCGCTTGTTTCCCAATTGAACTCATTTTGGTTATCTTTAGAACTCATTCTCTGAACTTAACATACTAACATCTAAACCTTTCGTCATGAACAAAACACTCTCACGTCGTAATTTTTTGCAAAAGAGCGTAATCGCCGGAGTTGGACTATCAGTGGTTGACCCTTTTTCTGTTTTGGCCTCGGTCAAACGGAAAGAAATGAAGCTTGGACTGGTTACCTACCTTTGGGCAAAAGACTGGGACCTGCCTACCTTAATCGCCAATTGTGAAAAAACAGGCTACCTCGGTGTGGAACTTCGCTGCGACCACAAACACGGGGTTGAAACCAAGCTTTCGCCCAATGAACGCAGCGAAGTAAAAAAACGGTTTGCCGACAGTCGTGTAACCTGCCTGGGCTACGGTTCCAATTTTGAATATCACAGTCCCGATCCGGCTGTTTTGCGGAAGAACATTGAGCAGACCAAAGCCTACATCAAATTGTGCAAGGACATTGGCGCTTCCGGAATTAAAGTAAAGCCCAACAATCTGCCTGCAGAAGTTGCCAGGGAGAAAACCATTGCACAGATTGCGGTCTCGCTGAATGAAGTGGGCCGGTTTGCCAGTGATCTTGGGCAATTGGTGCGGGTAGAGGTGCATGGAAATCTCACCCAGGAAATTCCGAACATGAAAGCCATTTTTGACCAGGTAAACGAAAAGAGCGTGGTGATGTGCTGGAATTGCAACGATCAGGATTTGTTGCCTCCGGGTTTGGAAGCCAATTTTAACTCCGTGAAGAAATGGTTTGGCGATACGGTTCATGTCCGCGAATTTAACGTGGGTGAATATCCGTACCAGCAATTGATGAACCAGTTTACTCAGATCGGGTACGATGGCTGGATTTTGATGGAAGGTCGTACCGATCCTGCCGATAAGATTGCCGCGATGCTCGAACAGAAAAAGATTTTCGAAGAGATGTTGGTCAAGGCCCGCCGAAGCTAAAAAAGTAAGTTCGAATCTAAATTCATTATTTTGACTCACTCGCCTGCAGGTGGCCTGGGGCGAGTGAATTATTAAAGGTGGCAATAATTAATTTCACATACTTAATTCTATATTTGTATTCGAACAAAATGGGCATGATCTTCAAAAACGGATTTTAAATTCCTCATGAGGCTTCATGTAAACGTAAAGAAAGATAATGTTTTAACTAATTTTTTTAATGGGAATTAGCGCAAAACCGGAATCGAACGAAGAACAAGCTTTTGAATTGCTGTTTCGGAAGTACTACGTGCGTTTATGCGGTTTTGCCAATAAATTCCTTGCCAACTCTGCTGAATCAGAGGAAATTGTCCAGGAAGTTTTCCTGAATATCTGGAAAAAACGGGACCAGTTGAAGCTGGACAATGAAATCAGGCCATACTTGTTCAAATCGGTACAGAACCTCTGTTTTAATTTTCTCGAACATCAAAAGGTAATCGATAACTACTATTCGGTGATTGAGGTAGTTTATCAGAATCAGGCAGAAGATTTCAATACTTACGAATCGGTATTGTTCACCGAATTTCAATCGCGGGTCGATGAGGCTATCGGGTTGTTGCCGGAGGAGTGCCGCAGGATTTTCAGTATGAGTCGTGATGAGGGATTGAAGTACTCTGAAATCGCCTATGCCCTGGGAATATGTGTAAAAACGGTAGAAACCCAGATGGGGCGCGCCTTGGCAAAATTAAAAACTGAATTGAAAGATTATCTCTGCATCCTTATCGTCAGTCTTTTCCTGAACAGTTGATCCCATATTCCAGCCAAAAAAAATGACTTTTTTGTGTGAGTCATATTGCTTATTATCTGCCTGATAAGTTGGTGCCAATTCCGACTTTTCAATCTTTTTCGTGGGCTTCGAAAAAAAATCATACCTTTTGTAAGGGTAAAGTTCAGTTTCCCTGTATAGGCTTAATGAAAGAACATAGAAATGGAAAACTCAATAAGTGATATTTTACTACATCGGTTTCTGGATAAGGAAACCTCCGAACAGGAAAATGCTGAAATTCTTCGGTGGGTTTCCGATTCCGAAGAAAACCGGGTTTATTTTCGGAAGATCCACCACGCTTATCATTTAAGTAAACTCAAACACTATCGGTCGGAAATTGATGTGGATGAGGCATGGAATAAAATCAACAATCAATTGCCTCACGAGCGAGGCATCCGGCAAATGGGTTATCTGGATGTTTTCAGGAAAATAGCGGCATCCATTGCGATTATTTTTGCTCTTGGTTTGGGAGGTTGGTGGATTAGCGGTCATTTCCTGAAGGGAGTAAAATCGGCTATTGTACAGTTTGAAGCACCAAAAGGAGAGAAATCACAGGTTGTTCTGGCCGATGGAAGTCATGTTTGGCTTAATTCACAAACCACTTTGAAATACGATGCCCTGAATCCGCGGAAGGTGACTCTTGAAGGTGAAGCTTTTTTTGAGGTGATGAAAGATCGGGAACACCCGTTCGAAGTTTTTACCGGTTCAGGAATGAAGGTGGTGGTAACAGGCACCCGGTTTAACCTTCGAAGTTTGGCTAA
>CAZAVU010000079.1:0-17264 GCA_964488805.1 uncultured Odoribacter sp.
CGAATATCCTCTAAAGAGCATGGTTCGGTTGTATGAAAAGTTATTTTATCTATAGGTTGTGTTGTGCTTTTTGTTTTATTTCTGAAATAGGGAAGTTTCAGTAAGATCATTGCAATCCAAGGTAACATCAATCCTTGTAAAACAACCTGAATGCTTAAATATGCTGCAGCCTCAATGGCCAGAACCACAATAAAAACCATAAACGCAGTAAAACTATCAACTCCTAAAGAGAGAGCAGATATACGTGCCAATGTCGCAATTATCAACGCAGCAGATGCGATCAGTACGTATAAAATAATAAACTCCAGCCGATTGTTTTTCATTCCTTGATTGTTTTTATTGTTTCTAACTGTATCGCCTGGGCTGCTTTATTTTTCTTCTCATCAACCACTTTAGCGTAAATCTGGGTGGTTTTAACATTGGTGTGGCCAAGCATTTTGCTGACAGTGTAAATATCGGTGCCGTTTGATAACTGCAAGGTCGCGAATGTATGACGGAAGCAATGAAAAGTAATTTTCTTTTTAATACCTGCAGCTCCCACCCATTGCTTGAGGGGACGTGAAATCCAGGAAGGATCAGGCAAATCTTCAAAAACAAATTGTTCAGGGTTTCCTGGTTCTCCACAAAGTTGCAGTGCTTGTTCTGAAATGGGAGTATATTCGACGCCTTTAGTTTTTTGTTGCGTAAAATTCAGCTTGGCCTGATTACCATCAATACTGATTTCTTGCCACCGCAATTTTTGAATATCGCAATGTCGCAATCCGGTAAGCGCAGAGAAAAGGGCTGCGCGTTTAAGTACATCCCGTTCGCAAGGAGTAGCGGCAAGTGTATTGAGTTCATCAATGGATAAATATTCGCGACGTGATTCCTGATCCTGAATCCCTTTTATTTTTGCAGATAAATCAACTGTCAAATAACCGTCAACAAAAGCTTGTTTGAGAGCTGCCTTGAAGATGGAAAAATAAGTTGAAGCAGTATTTTGAGAAAGCGTTCCAGTTTTGTTGCCCCCAAGAGGGGCAGATAGCAGAAAAAGTTTATATTCTTCGGTCATCCTATTGTTTATTTGGGAAAACAATAGCGTGTTTCCTGCAAACTGTTTCAGAAATTCAACAGCGCGTTGCCAGTTAATTAAAATAGATGTTGAGCTGTTAGCGTGTCGTTTTGCTGTTACTTTATCAAAATATTCAATGAAATTTTGCTGCAAACGCTCCTTTTGTTCAGCTTGTGCGGTTTCAGCATCGCTGTATAAATCCGCATTATCATATTCTCGTTGGCGAAGTTTACGAACTCCATCCGCATAAATCATATTTTCCTGATCTTTTTCTCCTTTGCAGATGATTATTCCGTTGTCATCTCGTTTGGGTTTGTAGGTTTTAGAACCATCTGCTTCGGTCCGGGCAATTCGTTTTTTATCCCATTCAATTGTGGTAACACTTCTATTTAAATATTCCCGTATGCGTTGTGGACTTTTCTTGCCGGGAACAAAAACGGGGTAACTCTCGATATAAACATACCACTCCTTTCGGTCTTCGGCCTTTCGGAGCCTCACTGTTACTTTAGTGTTGGATAACTCTTTCATGTGGTACCTTTATGATTTGTTTTTATGATTTGTTTTGTACAAATTGTCTATTTCAGATTTGGGTGCATAGACATATTTCCCAATCTGCCTAGTTGGAATAGAAAACCTTCGGATATGCTTATAAACTGAACTGTCTGATATTCCAAACTTTTGAGCTATCTCGCCGATTGAGTAGCAATCTTCGCGTTCAAGACGATATAACTTAATTTCTGGTTTTGCTTTTTTTGTGAGGGGCGTTTGGCGAATTGGGAACATTTCTTCTATTGCAGCACGATCAATTCTTACAAGACGAGTTCCAAGATTGATTGCGGGAATTCGTCTCTGACGAATTAGACGATAAAGCGTGCTTTTTGCAATTCCATAAAGAGTTATTGCTTCTGGTACGGAAATATATAAACGGTCAGCGGAAATTTTATCTGCAACGATTTTTCGTTGTTCTTCTAGTTTTTGCTG
The DNA here is from genome assembly GCA_964488805.1 of uncultured Odoribacter sp. Lineage (GTDB taxonomy): Bacteria > Bacteroidota > Bacteroidia > Bacteroidales > Prolixibacteraceae > Aquipluma. Next base: position 2,033 of record CAZAVU010000079.1, read on the forward strand.
AGCTTTCTTCTTGCGGTATGCAGCATCGCTACATTTTTTTGAGCAATAAATTGAGTCCACCGTTTTGGGTGCAAAAGGCCTTTTACATTCGACACATTGTATTTGAATCTTGTCCATCGCTATTTTTATCGCTATTTAAGTACCTATAAGTATTCACAAGTACTCATAAGTTCCACTTCGTCGTGAATTAAGTTCCGGTACATATATGGTACAAATGTATGATAAAAATTGATAGAAAAACATCAAATTCAATAAATTTATAAAAATAAAAACCGCAGTAAATGCTTGATTTACTGCGGTTTATTTATTTTTTGATTATTGTTTTTTATATTTCCTATTTGACTTCTTCAAAGTCAACATCGGTTACTTCGCCGTCCTGTTTGCTGCTGCCGCCGGCATTGGCTTGCTGACCACCTTGAGGTCCCTGTTGTGCATTAGCTTGCGACTGAGCATTGTACATTTCCTGTGAAGCAGCCTGGAATACAGCATTCAGTTCGGCAGTTGCAGCATCGATACCAGCAATATCCTGAGCGCTGTGAGCTGTTTTTAGTTTTGCCAGAGCAGCTTCAATCGGACCTTTTTTGTCGGCTGGCAATTTGTCACCAAATTCTTTCAACTGCTTTTCAGTCTGGAAAATTAAGCTGTCAGCCTGGTTCAACTTATCCACTTTTTCGCGGGCAGCCTTGTCGGCAGCTTCGTTGGCAGCCGCTTCGTCGCGCATACGTTTGATTTCGTCGTCGCTCAAGCCAGAAGAGGCTTCGATACGGATCGACTGAGTTTTGCCGGTAGCTTTATCTTTGGCCGTTACGTGCAAAATACCGTTGGCGTCGATGTCGAAAATAACTTCGATCTGAGGAATGCCGCGTGGTGCTGGTGGAAGACCGTCGAGGTGGAAACGACCGATTGTTTTGTTGCCGTTTGCCATTGGACGTTCGCCCTGCAATACGTGGATCTCAACCGATGGTTGATTGTCGGAAGCCGTGGTGAATGTTTCTGTTTTCTTGGTTGGAATGGTGGTGTTCGATTCGATCAGACGAGTCATCACACCTCCCATGGTTTCGATACCAAGTGACAATGGAGTTACGTCGAGCAACAGCACATCTTTTACTTCACCAGTTAATACGCCACCCTGGATAGCTGCGCCGATAGCCACAACTTCGTCGGGATTAACACCTTTTGAAGGCGTTTTCCCGAATAACTGCTGTACTTTTTCCTGAACGGCAGGAATACGGGTTGAACCTCCAACCAGGATTACTTCATCGATATCACTGGCACTCAAACCTGCATTTTGCAGCGCTTTACGGCAAGGTTCCATCGTGGCCTGGATCAGATGATCGCACAACTGTTCGAATTTGGCGCGGGTCAATGTTTTTACCAGGTGCTTCGGAATACCGTTCACCGGCATGATGTATGGCAGGTTGATTTCAGTCTGTGTTGAGCTCGAAAGTTCAATTTTAGCTTTTTCGGCAGCTTCTTTCAGACGTTGCAGAGCCATCGGGTCCTGACGCAAATCAATTCCTTCTTCTCTTTTAAATTCTTCAGCCAGCCAGTTGATAATTTCATGGTCGAAATCATCTCCTCCCAGGTGTGTGTCACCATCAGTCGATTTTACTTCAAACACGCCATCACCCAGTTCAAGGATCGAAATATCGAAAGTCCCCCCTCCAAGGTCAAATACGGCGATTTTCATTTCGCGGTGCATCTTATCCAAGCCGTAAGCCAAAGCTGCAGCTGTTGGTTCGTTGATGATACGACGAACGTTCAATCCAGCAATTTCGCCGGCTTCTTTGGTTGCCTGACGTTGCGAGTCGTTAAAATAAGCAGGAACAGTGATGACGGCTTCAGTAACTTCCTGACCAAGATAATCTTCAGCCGTTTTCTTCATTTTCTGAAGAACCATGGCCGAGATTTCCTGTGGCGAATATTTGCGGTCTTCAATAACCACCCGTGGAGTATTGTTATCACCCTGAGCCACGGAGTAGGCGACTCTTTGAATTTCCCTGGTTAAGTTGGAATAGCTTTCGCCCATGAACCGTTTGATTGAATAAACCGTTTTGGCTGGATTGGTGATCGCCTGACGCTTTGCAGGGTCGCCTACTTTGCGTTCGCCATTTTCAACAAAACCAACAATTGAAGGTGTAGTACGTTTCCCTTCGCTGTTAGGGATTACCACAGGCTCGTTACCTTCCATAACCGATACGCACGAGTTGGTGGTACCTAAGTCAATTCCAATAATTTTTCCCATTTTATGATATTTTTAAACTTGTTATTTTCTGAAGAATTTAACACGAGCTTTTCTATTCAATCGGTGTGCCACAAAACGGCGGGCCAGAAATCTGGCAAAATTGACACTTGTTTTTTTTGCCTTTGCATATTCCTGACATTTCGCGTGACAAAAAGACAGCGGAACAATCCGGAAAAGACTGGCAAAACAGTCAGAAGGCAGAAACAAGCGCCCAAGGTCATGGCATCTGACATTTGCGCCGATCGCGATGTTAGTCGATCCTAAAGTTTAAACTACCTGAAAAGAAGAATACTAAAGGAGAGATAAAAAATTTTTTAGAAAAGTCAGTTCTACTTTCCAAATTAAATTATCAAATCTGTATCTTCAGCAGCTCTAAATCAAAACACCATGACACACAAACCTACTCAGGCGGCTCCCCGCGAACGCCTTTTATCGCTCGATGCTTTACGCGGATTTGATATGTTTTGGATTACCGGTGGCGGATACCTGGTAACCGTGCTGGCCCAATATAGTGGAGCCGGTTGGCTTAAGGCTCTTTCTGACCAGATGGAACATGTGGAATGGGCTGGTTTTCATTTCGAAGACCTGATCTTTCCTCTGTTCATGTTTATCAGCGGGGTTGCCATTCCTTTTGCTCTGGGCTCGAAGCTTGAACGCAAAGTTCCAAAAAATGAATTGGCCAAAAAAGTTATAAAACGTGGCCTAACATTGGTTTTCCTCGGACTCATCTATAACGGAGTTTTTAGCAATGGTTTCGAAAGTCCGCGATTTGCCAGCGTTCTTGGACAAATCGGGTTGGCCTATATGTTTGCATCGCTGATTGTGATTTACGGCAAATCGTTCAAAAACCGTTTGTACTGGATTGGCGGTATTTTGGTCGGATATGCAATTATCCAGTTGCTCATTCCTGTACCTGGCTCAGGCGCCGGAGTTCTGACTCCTGAAGGATGTATCAACGGGTACATCGACCGGATGTTCTTGCCCGGTACGCTTCATGGGAAAGTGTTTGACCCGGAAGGTCTGCTATGTATTGTTTCTGCCATTGCTATCACGCTGATGGGCTCGGTTGCCGGACATTTCCTTCGTGATAAAAAGACTACCGATCAGCAAAAAATCAAAACTCTTCTGATAACCGGAGCTTCATTGGTGGTAGCTGCCTTAATTCTGAGTACTTTCTATCCAATTGTCAAAAAATGCTGGACCAGCACCTTTAACCTACTTGCCGGTGGAATCAGCTTCCTGCTGATGGCTGCCTTTTATTGGATCATCGACGTGAAAGGCTGGCGAAAATGGTCGTTCTTCTTCAGGATAATCGGAATGAATTCCATCTTTATTTATCTATTTCATGGCATTGCGAATACAGGTGCTATTGCCAGTCGTTTCTTTGGATGGACCGTCCTGATGAGTGACTTTGGACCGGTGGTAAGCGTTTTAGGCGAAATCATGCTGGTTTGGGCACTGCTTTATTACATGTTTAAAAAAGAGATTTTCCTGAAGGTATAAAATGATGGTTTTTTATTGATGATTGTATTCCTGCTATTCATCGGAAAACACAAAATACAGGAACAGCGAAGCCGATTCTATTGATTCGGCTTCGCTGCTTTATAAAAAGTCCCAAAAAATGATACCTGGACTTCTCCACACAAGCCCGTCAGTTTCCTCAAATCATTTGCACCGAAAAATCGGGAATCCCAATCTATAAATTCTTACTTTTGTAGCCAATTATAGAACACAGAAACCATGTCAGTACATAAAGAAATAAAAAGGGTTACCACCCATGTCCTTTCTGAAATGAAACAGAGAGGCGAAAAAATTGCTATGCTCACCGCTTACGATTACAGCATGGCCAAATTAGTCAACGAAGCCGGGATTGATGTGATCCTGGTGGGTGACTCGGCTTCCAACGTGATGGCCGGAAACGAAACAACTTTGCCCATTACCCTCAATCAGATGATTTATCACGGCACGTCAGTGGTAAAAGCAGTAAATCGCGCGCTGGTGGTGGTCGATATGCCTTTCGGAACCTGTTCCGGGAATCCGCTGGAATCGTTAAATGCAGCTATCCGGATCATGAAAGAAACTGGCGCTGATGCCCTTAAAATTGAAGGAGGCAAGGAAATTATTACTGATATCAAGAAAATTATCGATGCCGGGTTGCCTGTCATGGGGCACCTGGGGCTGATGCCGCAATCGATCAATAAATACGGAACCTATACCGTCCGAGCGAAAGAAGACGCCGAAGCCCAAAAACTGATTGATGACGCCAAATTGCTGGAAGAAGCTGGCTGCTTTGCCATTGTTCTTGAAAAAATACCGGCAGAACTGGGCGCCAAAGTGGCCCAGATGCTGAGAATTCCGGTAATCGGGATCGGAGCCGGAAACGGCGTTGATGGGCAAGTGCTGGTTTTGCACGACATGCTGGGAATTTCACAATCATTTTCGCCCCGTTTCCTGAGGCGTTATCTGAACCTGGCAGAAGAGATTAAAGGAGCTGTCAACAATTACGTTCAGGATGTGAAATCGAAAGATTTCCCAAACGAACAGGAGCAATATTAGTTGTTGTGTGTTTTGGGTTACGAATTGCGAGTTTTTCCTTTAACTCGTAACGTGCAACTCGCACCCCGTAACATTTCTAAATTTTAATTACTGACAAATGGAAATCATCTACGAAGACAACCACATTATTGCTGTCAATAAAGCCTGCGGCGAGATTGTTCAGAGCGACAAAACCGGCGATGTAACTTTAATCGATAAAGTAAAAGAGTATATCAAGGTAAAATACAACAAACCCGGAGAGGTGTATCTTGGATCGCCTCACCGGCTGGACCGTCCAACAAGCGGCGTGGTCATTTTTGCCCGCACCAGTAAGGCGCTTGCCCGATTAAATGAAATGTTCAAGGACAAGGATTCCATGAAAAAGACTTACTGGGCTGTCGTCGATAAACTTCCGGAGGAAGAAGGAGGGACTTTGCATCACTGGTTGGTGAAAGACGAAGAAAAGAACAAATCTCATGCTCACAATAAGGAACGTAAAGGTGCCAAGGAAGCTACCCTGGAATATCGTCATGTTGCCTCACTCAATCGTTACCATTTGCTCGAAATTGACCTGAAAACCGGAAGGCATCACCAAATCCGGGCGCAGCTCAACCGCATCGGACTGCATATTAAAGGCGACCTGAAATACGGAGCAGAAAGAAGTAATGACAATGGAGGTATTCACCTGCATGCCCGGAAACTCGAATTTATTCACCCGGTAACCAAAGTGCCGGTTAAAATAGTGGCTAAGCCGCCCAAAGATCCAATCTGGAACGAACTGGTACAGATTGACTATCTGAAGGATTAAAAATCGACGACTAAAACGGTTGTTGATATTTTAGTGCGACATCTGCCCGAAGTGTACGGTTCCCTTTTATTGCCTTGGGCGAATAGGGGCAGTGTTTGCATCCGTTCGAACAGCAGTATCCTCTCTTTACCAGAAAATATTCAGTCATGATCCGGTATCCCTCTGGACTCAGGTAATAATCAATACCTTCCTGTGGTCCGGTTTCTTTGTTTGGCTCAAAAATATTGTCAAGTATTCCCATTTCAAAAGTATTTTGGAATGAAAACAGACAACCCACCCAAAAGTTCTTCTGGTTACCGGATTCGATTTTGAAAAGTGCCTGAAACAATAGATTCCAGAACAGCTAGAACAAGATTTCAAAGTGGACTTTTCGGACAAAAAAAATCCTGCAAAAGCAGGATTCTCAATGTCTTATTTGTCGTATCTAAAATTCTGAAGCATGTGCCCCATGCGGTCGCGTTTGGTTTTCAGGTAGGCCTGATTGTATGCGTTCGGCTGGATTTCAATATTTACCGTTTCAACAACGTTTAAATCATACGCCTCAAGCCCAACCCGTTTTACCGGATTATTGGTCATCAAGCGCATTTTGGAAACTCCGAGACTGCGTAAAATCTGGGCTCCCACACCATAATCGCGTTCGTCGGCATCAAACCCGAGGTGAATATTGGCCTCGACCGTGTCAAGTCCTTGCTCCTGAAGTTTATAAGCCGCTATTTTATTCATCAGCCCAATTCCGCGTCCTTCCTGCTGCATATAAACCACCACACCTTTCCCTTCCTTCTCAATCAGTTTCATGGCCTGCTCTAGTTGTTCTCCACATTCGCAGCGCTTCGAGCCAAAAATATCGCCAGTCATACACGATGAATGTACCCTGACCAGAACCGGTTCGTCTGAAGACCATTCGCCTTTCACTAAGGCAATGTGTTCAATCCCATTTGAAATCTGCCTGAAAGGGATAATCCGGAAGTCGCCATTTTTTGTAGGCAGGAAAACTTCTTCGCCACGTTCAATCAGGCTCTCGCTTTGAAGACGGTAGTTGATCAGGTCTTTGATCGACACCAGTTTCAGGTTGAACTGTTGGGCAATCTGGTATAACTGAGGGAGACGAGCCATCGATCCGTCGTCATTCATTATTTCAATCAGCACGCCTGCTGGTGTTAATCCTGCCAGTCGAGCCAAATCAACGGTAGCTTCAGTGTGTCCGGCCCGGCGAAGAACCCCGCGGCTACGGGCCCGAAGCGGGAAAATGTGACCGGGACGGCCAAGTTCTTCCGGTTTCAGATTGGGATTTGCCAAGGCATTCAGCGTTTTGGCACGGTCGCTGGCCGAGATGCCTGTCGTACAACCATAACCCAACAAATCGACAGAAACGGTAAACGGGGTTTCATGCGTCGAGGTATTCTTTCCAACCATCAGGTTCAGTTCCAGTTCGTCGCAGCGTTCTTCGGTAATTGGGGCACAAACGAGCCCACGTCCATATTTGGTCATGAAATTGACCATTTCGGGAGTCACCTTTTCGGCTGCTGCAATAAAATCACCTTCATTTTCACGATCCTCGTCATCCACCACAATAACCAATTCGCCGTTGCGGATGGCTTCAATAGCTTCAGGTATCGTGTTCAGTTTTATTTCTTCCATTTTTGTAAAGTGAGTTTCAAATACCGGTGCAAAACTAGCTAAAAAATATGGATATACCGGTTAAAAAGTACGCTCATGCTCGCCTTGCCTTTTCCCATAAAACCGACTGTTTCCCTTTCAGAAACCTGAAAAAACCTTTGAAAACGGCATAATTCATGGCTGTAAAGTAAAACGGGGCGTAAATGTACCGGATTCGCACCGGACTGTTTTGCGATAAAAAGCCAAATAGCGCCAAGCCATAAAACACGACTTGTAAAATTAATGTTAAGGAATAGAATGAAAATAGCTGAAAAGCCTCTTGCCCAGCCAGGATTAGGACATTGGACGCCAACAAACCCACTAGTGAAAGCGGGGCGAGCGTCCAGCGCAAAACCTTGTGCGAAACATACTGAAAAAACAACCTGAATTTGAAGAATGGATTGAGTAGCTTCTTCAGGCGAATCATCGACTGAAAACATCCTGCAGCAATCCTGACTTTGCGCTTCATTTCTTCCCTGACATCCGACGAACCGTTTTCCCGGGCAACTGCGGTTGGTTCGTAGGCCACCCGAAAGCCTTGCAACAAAGTACGCATCGAAATCATAAAATCGTCAAGCAAGGTGTCAGGCTCAACGCGGTGAAACAATTCGCGACGAATGGCAAACAGTTCGCCGGTTGCCCCAATGGTACTGTAAAAGCGGTAGTCGAGTTGCTTGAGCCACGACTCAACTTTCCAGTAAAAACCTTCGCCAATAATAGCAACCGGTTGATTTTCGGCCTGGAAAAATTGTTTTTCGCCAGCAACACAGCCAACCGAAGCATCCCGGAAATGACGAATAACTGCCCGCAACGAATTCGCTGACAACATCGTGTTGGCATCGCTGAACAAAAGAATCGGGGCTGTTGAGTGTTCCACTCCCCGGTTCATGGCTTCAATTTTGCCGCACCGCCCGGGATTGTGCAATAACGTGATTTCAGGATATTTCATCACCAGTTCAGGAGTTCCATCGTCAGAACCGTCATTCACCCATATAACCTGAAGTTTTTCAGGTGGATAATCAAGAGAAAGCGAATTCCTGATTTTCTGATCGACATAGTCTTTTTCGTTATAGGCAGCAATAATCAGGCAAACTTCAGGAAGGTTATCTTCGGAACTTTCCGGCAGTAGCTTCCTTTCAGGACAAAACCACGACCTGATTTTCAGAACCATGAGCAGAACAAGCCCGTAGCCGCCGAAGGTGTACAGGATGATTAGTCCAGATATCCAAAAGATTATTTCCCAGATGCTGACCACGGGAGATTTTTTTAGTTTTTAGCTCAAGTGCCGTTTGTAAAACTCGATAAGTGCTCCAGCCTGCGAAAGATTGTCGAACTTCTCCTGAATAAACCCGATGGCATTTTTCCCGATTTGGTCGGAAAGGGCACGATCGTTGATCAGCAGGGAGATGGCTTCAATAAACTGATGCTCGTCGTTGGCAATCAGGATGTTGTTCCGATCCTGTGTCGGGATGCCTTCGGTGCCGATATCGGTTGTGATAATGGGTTTCCCCAATGCCATTCCTTCGATAATTTTGATCCGCATACCACTTCCGGAGAAAAGCGGAACCACCATGATTGCCTTGGAATTGATAAAATCGTAGGCATCGTTTATTTCGCCCAGATATTCAACCCCTTCATGTTTTATGCGGCGTTCGAACCATTCGGGGGCATTCCTTCCGGCCAGGTAGAACTTCAGATTCGGATTCTCCTGATGAATTTTTGTCCAGCAATGATCGAAAAACCAAATCAGTCCTTCCTGGTTGGGAGCCCAATCGAGCGCCCCGATATGGAACAGAGATGGAAACTCAAGCTTCCGGGCTGTGGGAACCAGAGAAGCAAAATCGATACCTGTTTGCGAGGTGTGCCTTGGTTTCACATTGCCCAGTGCATCAAGAATCTGCCCGTCGCGCTCGGTAATCGGCACCAGCAAATCGTAAGCGTTCAGGTAACTGATCTCGAATTGTTTGATCCGTCGCGACAAGTTGCGCAAATATTTTGATTTCAGTCCTTCCGACAGTTTGGCTGTTCGTTCCCAGATTTCATATTCAATATTGTGAGCCCGGTACGAAATAAGAGCATTTGAATATTTTCGGATAACCGGGATGTAAGGGCAAAGGTACAATCCTTCGAGCTGAATGATATCGAAGTTTTTTTCAGTCAGCACTTTAACCAGCTCATGACTGAAATCATCGGAAATAAACCGCTGCGCATTGTAAGGAAGTTTCGAAAAAAGCAGGTTGAAAGTAGCCTCCAGCCAGTTGATCGATGCCGGCACTTCAACTAGTCTGAATTCAGCTTTATTGCGAATGTGCGAAGGCATATCCTTGATGCGAACATGATGCTTGGATGTATTCATGCTTAAAACAGTGACTTCATGACCGAGCATAGAGAATCCCTTGGTCATATTCAGGCAGGCGATAGCCCCGCCATCCTTAGGCGGCCAGGGCACTTTGTTCATGAGCTGGAGTATTCGCATCTGTTTATTTTTCAGATTTTTTACGCTTCAAAAAACCAAACCGGGTTAGTTTCTTAAATAACATTTGATAGCTTTCCATATTCATAACACCCGAATCGGTTGCTGCTTTGTAAGTTAACCAGATTCCAACCGGAAGAAAAATAAACGAGGCAAACCACATCCCTCCAACCATCGACCAGGCATCTTCCCGTGCAAATTTTTCTCCTGTAATCATGAAAATATAGTAGGCGATAAACAACAATATCGATACAACTACCGGCATTCCCAATCCTCCCTTGCGGATGATAGCCCCCAACGGCGCCCCTATGAAAAAGAAAATCAGGCAGGCAAAGGAAAGGGTGAATTTGCGGTGCCATTCCATGGGAAAATTATTCAGCATCTTTTTCCGGCTGTACATGTCCTCCATCTGCTGATTGATCGATTGCGTGTTGTTTCGCACATTCTCAACAGCCCGTTCATAAAGGCTTTCTTTTTCAAAAGTGCTCATTGAAGCTATTGTTTTATCGACATCAACCAAATGCTGCGGCTTTATATCCGGTTTTTTCCTTAACGAATCGAATGGCATGGCAAGCCAGTTGATCTGACGATTGATGTCGCTGGAATAGTTGAGCGAGGTAACGAACCTCCATATCCGGCTCTTGTAATCTGTGAATACCGAATCGCCATGATGGGTCAGCTGATTAAGGTTCATCATACGGGCCATTGGCCTGAATAAATTCTCATCCGCCCGGTTGAACTCAAACTCGCTCATATCGATATTAATGATCTCCTTTTTGAACGAATCTCTCCGAAAAGGATACCGACGTTCTGCACTTTGCCCCTGTTCTTTTTCTTCATTATAACTTTGCCCGTTGTACAGGGTGATTGTCATAAACTTTCTATCCGGAGTAAATTCCATCTTGCCTGAATCGGCGATGGTCACATTTTCATTCCCATTGTTGTTTGTATGATTGTAAATCATGACGTCGTACAACATGTTGCTGTCCTTTGCCTTTCGTTCAACCTTAATACTGTAATTTTCCATGTCGTTGGCAAAAACACCTTCTTTAATTACCATTTCCGGCTTTTGTCGTTTCACGCTCCAGAGCAAAGAGCCAAATTTCAGGTTGGTCGTCGGCAGAATGTTATTGGAAAAATAAAAGGCAAACATCGTCAGTAACATTGCCAAAAATAGCAGAGGCCGCATGATCCGGAAAAGCGAAATCCCTGAAGCTTTCATGGCCACAAGTTCATAGTTTTCGCCCAGGTTACCGAAAGTCATGATTGATGCCAGGAGCATGGCCAGCGGAAAAGCCAGAGGGATAAGGCCAAAAGAAGCATACAACAACAATTCAGAAACAACATGCCATTCGAGGCCTTTTCCAACCAGATCGTCAATGTATTTCCACAAGAATTGCATCAGGAGGACAAATACACAGATGAAAAAGGTCATAAAGAAAGGACCAAGAAAACTTTTTATTATAAACAGATGTAGTTTCTTCATGCTTTAGCTTGCGTAATAAAAAACGATTACAAAACTAAAGTATTTTGAAGAATTAAAAAGTGAAAGGCATTAAGCATCTGTAATTATTTACCCCTGAAGAATTGGATGAGGAAAGATTGATCGGGAACATAAAATATTCTTTTTGCCAGGCCAATACCAAAATCCGAAGAACGACGCACCAATTAGGTCATATTACAGCGTAAAAACAAGACAACATCGACAAGAAACTTTCAACCGGGAAAAGTCACTCCTTTCCTGTACTAATCAGACTTTAGGGTAAATAAAAAACGTAAATCAGGAGCCCAAAAGATGTTTCAATTTAGAGATCTGTGTATCCCAGAGATTTTTAATCTCTTCCAATTCATCTTCTTCGGCAAAGTCTACAATCAGAAGAGAAACATCGTTGGTCAGATCGTCCTGCGTAATTACGAATTCGAAAAACGATTCATCTTTATCCAGGTCATCACCAACCCATTCGTAGCGAACCATCCTATTTTCCTTGTGAAGCTTTTTTTGAGCAACCTGGGAAGATTTTCCCCATACAAAAGTGAAGAGATCACCCCTGACCCTGACATCATCAGCGAACCATTCGGTCAATCCTGCCGCCGTACTAAGCCTGTTAAACAGTACTTTCGGTGAGCAGTTGATCAGATATTCGAGTTGAAACTTTATCTTTCCAGCCATAAGGTTTGTACTTTTCTGCAATATATGGAATAATAAAGAAAATACAATAGTCAGAAAAATCCATCAATGTTTTTTTATTATTTTTTTATCATCATCTAGCAACGAACGAATAAAGTACTATATTTGCCACCGCAAAAACAAAGCACGAAAGCTTCAGTTTTGCTGAAAAAAAGTTCTACAATTTTATGGCGAGGTAGCTCAGCTGGTTAGAGCGCATGATTCATAATCATGAGGTCGCCGGATCATGCCCGGCTCTCGCTACTGTAAATCAAGAGGTTGTGATGATATGAGTTGCAACCTCTTTTTATTTGCACACAATTTGCACACAGGTTTATTAGCCGTTTTCTCCCAAGGGGCATTATCGATGACATTTGATGCCAGTTCCCCCCCCAGATCGATGTTTAACTTTTTGTAGTCCATCAGGTAAGGAATGCTATGCAGTTTGTTCCGTTCAAAGAAAGCAGGGCTGCGGTTAAAGACATGAAGCAGATTTACCAAGCGCCAAACAGGGAAGCATCCCAATCAGAAATGAAGGATAAAATATTTCTCAGGAAACGTTCTATTATTGAGACCATTAATGATTAACTGAAAAATATTTGTAGTATCGAACATCCACGTCACAGGTTTTTTGAAAACTTAATGACCAACTTATTATCTGCTCTAATCGCTTATTCGTTCTTTCCCAAAAAGCCCGCAATCAAATATCAAACCAATAAAATCAAACAAATTGACTCTATTTTATAATCGAACTCAGGCTATTAGGTTTTTGAGTTCCGTAGGAACGAAACATCTTCCGGTACATCAAATATCAAAGCAAAAAACAGGTAAAACCCGATCTTCCGATCGTGCTTTACCTGTTTTTATTTTGTGCAATTCGATTGCTATTTCTTCAGTTCATTCGAGAACGAATACGGGAAATCGCTGTCGTTTACGCCGCGTTTGGTGTTAGGTTGGCTTCCCATCTTAAAATCGAGGATTGCGCCTTTCATCAGTTCAGGATAACTTAACCAGTTTTTCGAATACTCTTTTCCGTTGAATTTCGCTGACTGAATGTATTTATTCTCAGCGCTGTTTTCAGGAGCATTGATCACCATCTGGTTGCCGTTTTCGAGTTTCACGGTTATTTTCTGAAACAATGGAGCGCCAATCACATACTGGTCGCTGGCCGGAGTTACCGGGTAGAAACCCATGGCAGAGAACACGTACCAGGCCGAAGTTTGTCCGTTGTCTTCGTCGCCGCAATAGCCATCGGGCGTAGGAGCGTACATGCGGTTCATCACCTCGCGCACCCATTTTTGTGTTTTCCAAGGCTCGCCGGCGTAGTTGTACAGGTAAATCATGTGCTGAATCGGCTGATTTCCGTGAGCGTAGTTACCCATGTTCATAATCTGCATTTCGCGGATTTCGTGAATCACGCCACCATAATACGAATCGTCGAAAATTGGCGGAACCACGAAAACCGAGTCGAGCATATGCACGAATTCTTTCTTGCCACCCATCAGGTTAACTAATCCCTGAATATCGTGGAAAACCGACCAAGTGTAATGCCAGCTGTTTCCTTCGGTAAAGTCATCGCCCCATTTGTACGGACTGAAAGGTTTCTGGAAGGTTCCGTCTTCGTTTTTACCACGCATCATTTTGGTTTCCGGATCGAACACATTGCGGTAGTTCATTGCCCGTTTGGCAAACAAGTCGATTTCTTCCTGAGGGCGTTTCAGCTCTTTCGCCAGGCGCCAGATGGTCCAGTCGTCAAAGGCATATTCGAGCGTGCGGGCGGTATTTTCGTTGATTTTCACATTGTAAGGAACGTAGCCTAACTTGTTGTAATAGTCAACTCCCTTGCGGCCAACCGACGATATCGGACCTTCGGTTTTGGTGTTTTTAATCACCGCTTCATAAAGCGTGTTGATGTCGTAGCCACGACAACCTTTCAGGTAAGCATCGGCAATCAAAGTGGCTGAGTTTGAGCCAATCATACAGTCGCGGTGACCCGGGCTGGCCCATTCAGGCAAGAAACCGCTTTCCTTGTAGGCATTTACCAATCCTTCCTGAATCTGTGCGTTCAGTGTTGGGTACATCAGGTTGAAGAATGGGAAAACAGCGCGGAAAGTATCCCAGAAACCATTGTCGGTAAATAGGGCTCCCGGCAAAACTTCGCCGTTGTATGGGCTGTAGTGAACCATTTTGCCGTTTTTATCGAACTCGAAAAACTTACGTGGAAACAACATGGCGCGGTACAGGCATGAATAGAAGGTCTTAATCTGGTCGGAAGTACCACCTTCAACCATAATGCGCGACAATTCTTTATTCCAGATGTCTTTTCCTTTCTGGCAAACTTGGTCGAACGAGTCTTTTCCCAGTTCTTTCAGGTTTAATTCGGCCTGATCGAAACTAATGAACGACGAAGCCACGCGGGCATGAACCTGTTCGCCGCGTTTGGTCACAAAACGAATGGCAGCACCCACATGGTTATCCTGAAGTTCAGATTTTCCGGCCACTACTTCCTTGCCGCTCCAAACCTGACTTTCAGTGAAAGCCTTGTCGAAAACAATAACGAAATAATTCTTGAAGTTTTGTGGCACTCCGCCGCTGTTGCGGGTTGTGTAGCCAATCACTTTATTTTCGGAAGGAATTACCTTGATGTAAGAACCTTTGTCGAACGCATCAACTACAACCCACGATTTTTCGTTCTGCGGGAAAGTGATGCGGAACATGGCTGCACGTTCGGTTGGCGTGATTTCGGTGGTTACGTCGTAGTCGGCCAGATAAACGCTGTAGTAATGCGGTTTAGCCACTTCGGCCTTGTGCGAGAACCAGCTTGCGCGATCCTCTCCGACAATTTTCAGGTCGCCTGTTTCAGGAAAGATGGAGAACTGACCGTAATCGTTGATCCATGGACTGGGCTGGTGTGTTTGTTTAAAACCCTGTATTTTATTAGCATCGTAGCCATATACCCAGCCGTCGCCCATTATATTGGTCTGCGGTGTCCAGAAGTTCATTCCCCAGGGCAATGCAATGGCCGGATAAGTGTTTCCGGTTGAAAGTTTAAACTCGGAGTCGGTTCCCATCAGGGGATTGACGTAATCGACGGGTGAAGATGCACCGCCCGGAACTTGTGCCGAAATTATCTGATAAAATGTCAATAAGACAACTGTAAAAAATGCTTTCATCATTCAGTTGGTTTTACAAATCATTTGATACTATCAATAAAAGAAGTTTCTCTACTATATTCCGGCTTATATGGTCGGATAGCGAACGACAAACTTGCCGGCTTAAACGGAATATAATACTGTGGCAACGGATCGGAACCACAACTGGCATTTCCTATGCCCCATTGGGCATAAT
>CAZAVU010000080.1:0-17187 GCA_964488805.1 uncultured Odoribacter sp.
AATGCCACCAAAGACAAATTTTTCTCCATCATTGCCCACGACCTGAAAAGCCCGTTCAACAGCATTATCGGACTGAGCAACCTATTGGTGGAGCAAATTCAGGAAAAAGACTATGGCGGTATTGAAGAATATGCTGCAATCATCCAAAATTCGTCGCAACGGGCTATGGATTTGCTAATGAACCTTTTGGAGTGGTCGCGATCGCAAACCGGCAGGATGGAATTCTCTCCCGAATATGTCGAAATGGGTGCCTTGATCAACGAAGTATCCGAATTATTAAACGATTCGGCCCAACAAAAATCAATTACAATCTCCAGAAAATTACCCCGGAATGTGCTTGCATTTGTTGACAAAGCCATGATTAGCACCATTTTGAGAAACCTGATTTCGAATGCGGTGAAATTCACTCATCCGGGAGGGAAAGTTGATGTTTCGGTACAACAAAAACCTGGCGAAACGGTCGTTTCCGTAAGCGATAATGGAGTCGGGATAAAAAAGGATTTCATCAGTAAATTGTTCCGTATTGAAGAAAACAATTCCACATTGGGAACATACAACGAAAAAGGGACTGGCTTGGGACTAATCCTTTGCAAAGAATTTATTGAAAAGCATGGCGGAAAAATCTGGGTCGAAAGTGAGCCAGGAAAAGGAAGTACGTTTTATTTCTCAATTCCGAAAAGATCCAGCTAAAAAAGGAAACCCATTATTTACAGGAAGGCAGACAGGCAATATAGTCACATCAACTAGGTGATTTTCATTTATTTTGCCTAAATTTATACGAAAAAACGGGGGGAAAATGAAAAAGGATTCACCGGAAATGGCTTCGGCTCGCCTTACTGCCCAGGCGATCTCGGATTTGAAATTCAGGGCGATTTTCGAAAATTCAGGTATCGCTATTGTGGTTATTGACAAAGACGGTATTTGCCATTTAGCGAATTCGCTTGCGGCAAAAAATATGGGGCTTCAGGCTGATGAGATTAATGGCCGTTCCATGTTTGAATTTTTGCCCCGGGAAACTGCACAAAAGTACCTGGAACGAAATCGCCAAACTATTGAATCGGGAATCGATAAAGAATATGAAGATACTTTTCAGTTGCCCACCGGCCCCCGGACTTTTTTGGTTGCCGATCAGGTTTTAAAAGATCGGCAGGGACGCGGCTATGCCCTCCTGAGCAGCAGCATCGACATCACCGAGCGCAAGCAGGCCGAAGAAGCTTTGAGGGAAAGTGAGAACAATTATCGTCTTCTGGCACGTAATCTTCCGGATACATCAGTCTTACTTTTCGATCACGACCTTCGTTTTATCCTGGCTGAAGGGGCTCTGCATCCGGAGTTTGACTATGCTTCCAACCAGTTGGAAGGCAAAACTTTGTGGGATATACTTCCGAAGGAAAGAGCTGAAATACTGGCTCCTTTGTATAAAAACGCATTGAAAGGAATATCAACTGAAAATTATATTTCAGACTACAAAGACCATTGTTTCTCAACCAATATACTACCCATCAGGAACAATAAAGGCGAGATTATTTCAGGGATGATCGTTTCGCAGGACATTACCAAACGCAAACGGGCCGAAGAAGCTTTGCAGGAAAGTGAACGAACGGTCAGGAATAAACTGGACGCAGTGCTTTCACCTGAGGGAGATATTAGTACGTTAAATCTGGCCGACATTATCGACTCGCAGTCAATACAGGCTATTATGGACGATTTTTTCAACATTACTCATATTGGGGTTGGCTTGATCGACCTTAACGGCAAAGTGCTTGTTGCCAATGGATGGCAAGACGTCTGTACCAAATTTCATCGGGTAAATCCGGAAACATGCCGGAATTGCATCGAGAGCGACACCATACTTTCGTTGGGAGGTTTGTTGGGAAAGAGTAAAGCATATAAATGCGAGAATAATATGTGGGATATTTCCACACCAATTATCGTGGGGGGTAAGCATTTGGGCAATATCTTCCTTGGCCAGTTCTTCTATGAGGACGAGACTCCCGATATAGAGGCTTTCCGAGCCCAGGCCCGGAGGTTTGGGTTCAATGAGGACGAATACATGGATGCACTCGATCGCGTTCCACGGTGGAGCCGTGAAACAGTTGAATGCGTGATGAGATTCTACTCCAGGCTATCGTTATTTATTTCAAATTTGAGCTACGGCAACCTTAAACTGGCGCAAACTCTTGATGAGCGAAATAAAGCTGTAGAGGCGCTTCAAACAAATTATTCACTGCTGCGAATTGCTGGTAAAACAGCCAAATTTGGGGGCTGGTCCTTGATCCTTGCCGATAACAAGGTGATTTGGTCGGATGAAGTTGCGGCCATTCACGAAATGCCCACCGGATATTCTCCTTCACTTGATGAGGGAATTAAATTTTATGCGCCCGAATGGAGGGACAAAATCGCCCAGTTGGTAAACAATTGCATTGAAAAAGAAATTCCGTTTGATGACGAACTTGAACTGATCACAGCCCAAGACAAACGTATTTGGGTGAGGGCAACCGGTGAAGCCGTTCGAAACGAAAATGGTGAAGTTTATAAACTACAGGGGTCTTTTCAAAACATCAATGAACAGAAACAAGTAGAGAAAGCGTTACGCGAAAGCGAGGAGAAATACCGTACACTTCTTGAGTTTGCACCCGATGCTTTTCTTCAGGGCGACTCAAATGGAAATTTCATTACAGTAAACAATAAAGTGATTGAGCTTACCGGTTACTCGAGAGAAGAACTGTTCACTATGAATATTTCAGAACTTTTCCCGGCAGACGTTTTAATTGATAACCCATTAAGGTATGATCAGCTAAAGCATGTAGGCACTATAACTGCAGAAAGAGAACTCATGAAAAAATCAGGAGAACGGATTCTGATTGAGATGAATTCAAAGGCAATGACTGATGGGACTTTCCAGTGTTTTTTGAGAGACATCACCGACCGCAAGCAGGCTGAACAAGCCCTGAAACAAAGTGAAGCCAGTTTGCGAGAACTCAATGCGACTAAAGACAAGTTCTTCTCCATCATTGCCCACGACCTGAGAAGCCCCTTCAACAGCATTATTGGACTAAGCAATCTATTGGTGGAACAGATTCAGGAAAAAGACTATGTAGGGATTGAGAAGTATGCTGATATAATTCAGAATTCGTCGCAGCAAGCAATGGATTTACTAATGAACCTGATGGAATGGTCACGATCACAAACCGGCAGAATGGAATTCTTCCCTGAATATGTTGAAATGGGTGCCTTGATTAACGAAGTAACCAAATTATTCAACGATTCAGCCCAACAAAAATCAATTACTATCTCCAAAAAATCCCCCCGGAATGTGCTTGCATTTGTCGATAAAGCCATGATCAACACCATTTTGAGGAACCTTATTTCGAATGCCATAAAATTCACCAATCCCGGAGGCAAAATTGTTATCTCCATGCAGCAAAAGCTTGACGAAACAGTTGTTGCCGTATGCGATAACGGGATCGGGATAAAAAAGGGTACCATCGGGAAAATGTTCCGGATTGAAGAAAGCCTCTCTAAGTTGGGTACGCAAAATGAGAAGGGAACAGGTCTTGGGCTATTGCTTTGTAAGGAATTTGTTGAAAAACACGGAGGTAAAATCTGGGTCGAAAGTGAGCCAGGAAAAGGAAGTACATTTTATTTTTCAATTCCAGGAATTAAAAACAGTTCTCAAATCTGAAAATGAATTGTCAGGCAGCAACTGCATCGATACCGGCTCTTCAGCATTAATCTATCTTTCGGAACCTGTTTTTATCCATACCGAACACTCGTTATTCTTATCTTTGGTCAAACAAATTCGTTACACCAAAAATCAAAATAAAGAGCGATGAAGAAGAAATTGGTTGTTCTTTCAGGAGCCGGAATGAGCCAGGAAAGCGGCATCCGTACTTTTCGTGACATGGACGGACTGTGGGAAGAATACGATATAAACGAAGTAGCCACGCCTGAAGCCTGGGCCCGAAATCCAAAGCTGGTCATGAAATTTTATAATGAACGAAGAAAACAGTTGTACGAAAGTGCCCCCAATGCCGGACATCGCGGGCTGGTCGACCTGGAAAAAGATTTCGATGTGCATGTGATCACCCAGAATATTGACGACCTTCACGAAAGGGCCGGCAGTTCAAAAGTCGTGCATTTGCATGGCGAATTGAAAAAAGCGCGTAGTTCGGTCGACGAATCGCTGGTTTACGACATCGACGGGTGGGAATTAAAAATGGGCGACCGTTGTGCCAAAGGGAGCCAGCTCCGCCCGCACATCGTGTGGTTTGGCGAAGCCGTCCCAGCGATGGAAGATGCCATACCACTGGTTGAAAACGCTGATATCCTGGTGGTCATCGGAACTTCGCTGAATGTTTATCCTGCCGCGGGGCTGGTCAATTACGCTTCGAAAGGGACCCCGATTTTTGTAATCGATCCGGCACGTCCCTCAGCTTACATCCGAAATGTGACCTATATTCAGGAAAAAGCAGGGAAAGGGGTTGAGATTCTCAAAGAAAAACTAAAAGAATTGGTATGAAACAAATCGGCCTGATAGTATTTATGCTGGTAATTCCCTTTTTGTCTGCACATTCGCAGCATTTCGAAGGAGGCGTTTTGGGAGGACTGAACGCTTCGCAGGTTGACGGCGACACCTACCAGGGCTACAACAAACCCGGCATTGTGGCAGGAACCTATGTCCTGGCTAATCTCACACGAACCGTGTATGCCGGAATGGAGCTAAAATTTGAACAGAAAGGCAGCCGGAAAAACCCGGATCTGAAGTCGGATGACCAGTATAAATACATTATGCGTCTGAATTATGCCACCTTGCCGGTGTACCTGGGCTTCCGCACCAACGACAGGATCTCGGTTCTGGCTGGCTTGTCTTCAGGTTTCCTGCTAAGTGGCATCGAATACAACAACTACGGGAAGTTTGTCAAAGAAGATCAGCACCCTTTTAACGATTTCGACCTTCAGGGTTTCCTGGGCTTCCGCTTTCAGTTAACCAGCCGTCTGGCATTTGATCTTCGCGGAGCCTATTCCCTTTTACCGGTCAGGGACAACCCCGGCGAAGTGCTGTTGTACTGGAAAGACAGTCAGTTCAATAATTTGTTGAGCACCACCGTGGTTTACCGGCTTGATTTCTGATTCTGAAGGTTCTTCTACGGTTTTTGATCCCTGTTTTAAGCGAAAGGAATTATTGATTATGTTGTGCGATAATGTTATCTTTCGCCTTCAAATTCCATAAAAATAAATGAAACGTTCGCCATCAATCATTCTTGGAGCTGTTTTGCTTGCAGCCATCAGCTCCTGTTCCAATAAACCTAAAGAAAAAGACGAATGGATTACCGGTGCCGACAAAACAGGCCGAACACGCGATACCCTGATCAACAACCAACATTACCGGCATTATGGCACTGGTTGGTTCCTGATTTCAAACGGAATGATTAACCCTGGCAGGTACCGGCCATCAACGCTCAACCAGATTCGCACTCCCGGACATGTGCCCACGCACATCCGTACCGGGGGATTTGGATTCCACGGAAGTAGCTCTTCGGTACACAGTTAAAGCCCATGAAACGAATTCCATTTACTCCCCGACCCGATTGGCAAAACACGATCGAACAGCAAGGCTTTCTATTTAACGACGGCAGCAATTACTGGAAAGAGAATGCGGCTTATTCTTTTTCTGAAGCGGAAATATTTTCAATCGAAAAAGCTACCAACGAAATATTTTCCATGTGCTGCGAAGCGGTTGAATACATCATAAAACGAGAATGGCACGACCGTTTTTTTATTGACAGAAAATATGCTGATTTAATCCGTTGGTCGTGGTATGAAGATCAGCCTTCGCTTTATGGAAGGATGGATTTATCTGTCAACGATGGCAGCATCAAGCTGCTTGAGTTCAACGCCGACACCCCGACTTCACTGCTCGAATCATCGGTTATCCAGTGGTATTGGCTTCAGGACGTAAAACCTAATGCCGATCAGTTTAATTCCATCCATGAGCGATTGATCGCACATTACCAGGTGATTCGTGGGTGGATGAAATCGAACAGGATGCACTTTTGCTGTTCGGAAGACAGTGTGGAAGACCTGATGACAGTTAAATACCTGGAAGATATTGCTCGGCAATCAGGACTGGACACCCGTTTCATGTACATCGACCAGTTGGGTTTCGACACCCAAAAACAGTGTTTTACCGACGACCAGTTCGATGAAATTGAAACCATCTTTAAGCTTTATCCTTACGAATGGATGTTATCCGAAGAGTTTGGCCCTGAGCTGATTTCAACCCGGGATAAATGCTGGTGGATCGAACCTGCCTGGAAAATGTTGCTTTCCAATAAAATGATCCTTTGCGTACTACACGAACTTTTTCCACATTCTCCTTACATCCTGCCCTGCAAAACTACCCGCCCGATAACAGGCGATTACGTCAAAAAACCAATATACTCGCGCGAAGGTGCCAATGTCGATATTTTTATCAATGGACAATCAGTGGAAAAAACAGACGGAGAATATGGCAGCGAAGGATATGTATATCAGCAATATGCCGCCTTGCCTGATTTCAACGGGAACCATCCGGTAATCGGAAGCTGGTTGATTGCAGGTGAAGCTGCCGGAATGGGCATTCGCGAATCAGACGGGCTCATCACAAACAATACCAGCCGGTTTGTCCCTCATTACTTTGAATAACCTGAATCAGCCAGTGGCCAGGTAATTGCTTTATGCAAACATCCGATCTAAAAAGTAAGGTCAGGCTTCCTTCAATCAAAGGCGACCATCGGTAGTATATCACCAACCAATAGAATATACGTCCCCGGGTAATCACCCAACCTGATTTAAGCACACAAAGTAAATGATATTGTTTTGAAATATTAACACTGTTAATTATATTTGCGCCGTTAGTTAAAACAACAGCCATCATGAAAAATAAAGACATCCAGGAACAACGAATGAAAGGGTATTTCATTCAGGCCACCAAAGAAATGCTAAAATCGGAAGGATTAAAATCACTAAGTGTCAGATCGGTCGCAGATAAAGCCGGCTATTCCTATACCACCATGTACAACTATTTCAAGGACCTGAATGAGTTGGTATTTTACTGCGTGGAAGATTTTTTTAATGAATGCCGTGAATTTGCAGAAGAACGAACCGCAAACATTCCCAACAGCATTGAGAAACTAAAATCAAAAATAGTAGCCTATGCCAACTACTTTATTGAATACCCGGGCATCTTCGACTTGTTTTTCCTGGAACGAATGGGCGATCTCAGGCAAAAGCAGTCTGCCATTGATTTGATCAGTCTTTCTTTGGATCGGATTTGTGAAGCAGAATGGACATATTGTTTGGAGCATAAGCTGATCCAATCCGGGAATGGCGAACAGCTCAAAAGCAAGATCCGGTTCATTGTCATAGGATTATTGCTGCTTTACCTCAACAGGGCAACACCTGCTGCATATCCTGATTTTATTCAGCAACTTAATTGTCAGCTCAATGAACTGATTGTCTGATAAATCCCACTTGAGAAAATTAATGCCCGGTCCCCGTATTATCAATCAGGCTGTTGCTAAGGTGGCTACACTCACGCGGGCGTTTGATGCCAAAAGGATGGTCTGGGCACAGGCTTCCAGAGTTGCTCCGGTAGTAACCACATCGTCAACCAGCAGAATGTGCTTTCCGGAGAAAGCCTCTGGATCAGAAAGCTCGAAAATGCCTTCAACATTCTGCCAACGTTCAAATCGCGATTTGCGGGTTTGCGTTTCGGTGGCAACCACCCGTTTCAGGTTCCCGTACGACAATTCTTTTTGCATCTGACGGGCAATTCCCGAAGCGATCCACCAGCTTTGGTTGTATCCGCGCTTCTTTTCTTTCTGCGGGTGCAACGGAACCGGGCAAATTACATCAACCGACGAGAATTCGGGCGACTGCAACAGATCAATCCCAAAGCACTTTCCCATTTCTTCACCAAGCTCTTTCATCCCTTTGTACTTCAGGTTATGCAAAAGCGTTTGGTAGTCGCTCCCTTTGCTGAAAAAGAAGAAGGAGGTGGCATATTCCATTTTTACCCGACCATAAAACAGCCGGGCAACAGGATTATCGGCATCAAGATGATAATTGGTCCGGGGAATATGGTGCAGGCAATGCAGGCAGATCCAATGCTCCTGTTCTATCAGCTTGTCGCCGCAGACCACACACAACCGAGGGAAAAGTAATTCAGACAAATAAAAAAGAAGAGCATTCATAAGGCATCAGAAGGTTTAATTTCCAGACAACTAAAGAGAAAGTTACTGAAAATTTCGGACTGATCCGTTATGTTCTTTATCAGATTAATTTAGGCATAAACGACGAGAGCACCTTTACCCTTCTCCGGGCTAAAGTGCTCTCGTTCAACTGTCAGCAAGATTGCCTTATGGTCTATTCCATGTTTTTCACTCCTTTCACCGGTTTTGCTTCCAGTTGGTGAAGGTCGAAAATCAAGATCTCATTTTTGCCTTTCTTCAGCCATGGAGCCGGGCAATACAATTGTTTCTGAGGACCGATGTTCCAGTAGCGTCCCAGGTTATGACCATTGACCCAAACCACACCTTTTTCCCATTGACTCACGTCGATATAAGTGTCGCCGGTTGCGGCCAGGTCAAATTCGCCTTTGAAGAACATTCCCGGACGAGCAGTGTTCCCGGACGTAAATTTCAATCTGCTCAGGTAATCTCCGTCAAAAGGCAAGGTGTAAACCTGCCAGTTCATCAAGGTCATGCCGTTGAGCGAAACACGATCGGTAATTCCTTTGCGGTCGATCATGTACTCGGCAAAGTTGATGCGCCCCATGCCTTCCACCAGGATGTCGAGCTGCGGATTGGCGCTGGAGGATGCCGGCAATTCGATGATATTTTCAGCTTTGGCCCGGTCGAGTTTCCCGACATATTTCCCGTCAACAAAAACAGTAGCATAGTCGTGCAGGTCGGTGATTCGGAGATTGCCTTCTTTATGGCCAATCAACTGGGTGCGGTAAAGAATGAAACCGCCTTTTTGCCCGAACATTTCCATCGGTTTGGGTTGAACTGAAGGAATAGCAACCGGAAGATTGTCCCACACGGAAGCCGAAGCAGTGAGACTGATTTCAGGAATTTCGATTACCGGCACGGAAGCTGGAATTGCAGGTAACTTTTGTTTGGGTGGCAAATATTTAGCCAAAAGCTTGCGCAGTGCCAGATATTTAGGAGTTGCCTGTCCCATTTCGTTGACAGGCGCATCGTAGTCGTAGCTGGTCACATCGGGCTGGTACTGAGTTGGACTGAAAGCATTGGCCCCGGCCCAGTATGCGAAGTTTGTTCCACCGTGAATCACGTAAAAATTAAACGATTTCTTATTGTCCATCAGCCACTTCACATCTTTAAGCAGAGCGGCAGTATCGGGGCGCTGCCATTCCTCGCCCCAATGGGTAAGCCAGCCGGGATACAGTTCGCTGCAAAACGAAGGAACATTAGGATTGACTTTGGTGGCTTGTTCAAAATTACCTGCGTTTGCAGCCGGATCCAGACCAATGGCAGCATCGGGTAAAGACCCTGCTTCGAGCATGTAGGGCGCAGCCCCGTCAGCCGTGTAAAACGGAACTTCAATGCCGTTTTTGCGCCATACTTCCTGAACCCATTTCATGTAAGTCCGGTCGTTGCCGTAACTTCCATACTCATTTTCTGCCTGAATCATCAAAATCGGGCCTCCCTTGGTTACCTGCAAATCTTTCACCTGAAGGGCCAGTGTTTTGATGTAGCGTTCAGCAGCCTCGGTATATCGAGGATCCATGCAACGCACTTTGATGTCGGGAATACTGAGCAAGTACGAAGGCAATCCGCCAAACTCCCATTCGGCACAAACGTACGGGCCGGGACGAAACACCAGGAACATGCCTTCTTCCTGAACCAGCCGGATAAATTGGGCGATGTTGTGGTTGCCAGTCTGAAAATCAAACACACCGGGTTCCGATTCGTGATAATTCCAAAAAATATAGGCAGCAATGGTATTGCAGCCCATTGCTTTGGCCATCTGGATGCGGTGTCGCCAGTATTCAACCGGAATACGGGCCGGGTGCATCTCTCCGGAAATAATCTGGAACGGTTTCCCATCGAGCAGAAACTCGGTTTTGCCAAGCTTGAAAGAATGGCTTCCCCCCTGCGAAAAACCACAAAGAGGCAATAAAGAAATGAATAAAAGAGAATAAAGCAGTTTCATAAAAGGTCTTGATATTGGTTTTTGAATTTTACAATTCTGTGCTATCATTCAAAACAATCGTACTCGCTTCAAATGTAATAAAATGATGATCAAATCAAGTTGTACAAATATCATTGTTCAAACAGGCACAAGTTAATTTCAGGGGCAAATGAAAAAATTTACAGCAGGCATACTAAAAGTAGCCTGCACGAAGTTTTATTAGCGATTGAATTTTAAATTCATCCAAAAATCTATCGGTCAATTCCGAACTAATCAATCAATTCCCGGTAGAGCCTTTAAAGTACCGTCCCAAAGATAATTTGGGACGGTTTTTTTTACGTTATAAAAGAACCTGATTTACGAACCAGTCTGAAAACAAAAATCCCCACTCGTTCAGGAGCAGGGATTCTTTATTGACTGTTTAAGAATTTATTACAACAATACTATGGCCTAATTGGCCGATTCAAATTGTTTCAGGAACCGGACATCGTTTTCGAAGAAATGGCGAATGTCTTTGATCCCGTACTTCAGCATGGCAATACGTTCGATTCCCATTCCAAAGGCAAAACCTGTATATTTTTTGCTGTCGATGTTACAGGCTTCCAGAACGTTTGGATCGACCATGCCGCAACCCAGAATTTCGAGCCAACCGGTATATTTACAGACATTGCAACCTTCGCCACCGCAAATCGAGCAGCTGACATCCATTTCGGCCGACGGCTCGGTAAACGGGAAATAGGAAGGGCGCAACCGTATCTGCGATTTTTCGCCGAAAAGTTCACGGGCAAAATACAGCAAGGTTTGTTTCAGGTCGGCAAACGAAACATTTTCGTCAACATACAGACCTTCAATCTGGTGGAATATGCAATGCGACCGGGCCGAAATAGCTTCGTTGCGGAATACCCGTCCGGGGAAAATAGCACGAATCGGAGGCTGAGTTTTTTCCATAACCCGGATCTGCACGCTTGAAGTATGGGTACGGAGCAGAACGTCCGGGTTCTTTTCAATGAAGAACGTGTCCTGCATGTCGCGGGCCGGATGTTCAGGCGGGAAATTCAATGCTGAAAATACATGCCAGTCATCTTCAATTTCCGGTCCTTCGGCAATGGTAAAGCCCAGCCGGGTAAATATTTCGATCATCTCGTTTTTCACAATCGAGAGCGGATGACGGCTTCCCAATTTAAGCGGCTCACCCGGCATGGTCAAATCCACACCCGACTGTCCCTGCTCGGCAGCCTCAAAATTTTCTTTCAGCTCGTTAATCTTATTTACCGCAAAGTCTTTCAGCTCGTTGATCGCCTGACCCACTTCCTTTTTTAATTCAGCCGGAACATCCTTGAATTCGTTGAAAAGCTGGCCTACCAACCCTTTCTTACTGATATATTTGATGCGTAATTCTTCAACATCTTCTTTTGCAGAAACTGAAATCTGTTCAATTTCTTCCTTTAACGCCTTGATTTTGTCTAACATCTGGTTCATGTTAATGAATTGATCGGCAAAGATAATGATTCAGGTTTTAAAGTGAACCAATTCTTCCTGAATCCTGACTTTTTTAACCCTAACATCAGTTTAAGGAATTCAAACATGTCAGTACAAAACAATTACCAAAGCTTAGCGATGCCAACGTTTCAACATGCTGACAGAAAATTTAAGGTCTTTCAAAGGCCGGTCATTCTGATCGGTAGCCTGTGCAGCTATTTTATCAACAACATCCAGACCTTCAACAACTTCTCCAAAAATCGTATAGTTGTTGTCCAGCGACGGATACCCGCCAACGGTAGTGTAAGCATTTCGCTGTTCTTCCGTGAACCGGATTGGAGGCAGCTTGGCGACCTGTGCCATAACTTCATCTTTCAAGGAATTGATCCGTGCAATTATTTCATTTTGGTTCCCTTCCTGTCGAAGTCTATTCAATTCTGGTTCAATCAGTTTAAGCTTCTGCTGAAGCATATTTCGTTTTCGCGATTCTTCCAGTTTCATTTGAAGCGAATCGAGTTCTCCTGTCCGGAACACTCTGCCCTGAAGAATATAAAACTGGCAGGCCGAAGACTTTTTCTCCGGGTTTACCTGATCACCCTCCCGGGCTGCTGCCAGAACACCCTTCCGGTGGAAATATTTCGGATTAATTTCAGCCGGAATGGAATAGCCCAGATCTCCCTCCCCCAGCAGTTTGCCCGGAGCAGCATTTTTTGAATCCGGGTCGCCGCCCTGAATCATAAAATTCTGAATAACCCTGTGAAATAACAAGTCGGTATAGAAGCCTTCTTTGGTTAGTTTAACGAAATTATCACGATGCGACGGGGTATCGTTGTAAAGTTTGATTTTAATGATGCCAAATTCCGTTTTGATCTGAACCTTCGGTTCGCGTTTCTTTTTGGGAAGACCGTATGATTGATTCATCAAAAGTCCGGCAAGAACGGCCAACAGCATTATCTTTTTCATCAAGTCAAAATTTAGATTGTTTTGTTTAACACAAATATAATGGAATCGGAATGTCGGTAAAATTTAAATTTCTTGTATTTTGGGTGGACTTAATTCGTCTTGTTTAGTCATGGAAAAGCTTATTATTGACGATCATTTGTTTCTTGAAAGACTGAACCTTTCGCACGTTGAAAGTATTTTCAATGCCATTGACCAGAACCGGAAATTCCTCAGGAAATGGCTTCCTTTTGTTGACTTCACCCATAAACCTATTGATACGGAGAAATTTGTTCGTTCAATACTGGAAAAACCTGTTGCCATCCGGGATGATGTCTATGTTATATGGTATAAATTCGAGTTTGCCGGACTAATCGGGTTCAAAGATTACGACAGGATAAACGATAAGATTGAGATTGGCTACTGGCTCATTGAAAAGGTGACCGGAAAAGGAATTGCTACTTCTGCCACCCGGAAATTAATTAACCTGGCCTTCCGGAATATGGAGGTAAACCGTATTCAGATACGCTGTGGGGTTGGCAATGAAAAGAGTTCTGCAATTCCGCGTCGTCTAGGATTTTCGTTCGAAGGAATTGAGCGGTGCGGAGAAAGGCACAATCACTCTTATATCGATCTTGAGGTTTACAGCTTACTGAAACGGGAATGGGCCGAAACTCTATTTTAGAGTTATCGCTTGCCGATATTAAATTTTTGTAACATCTGCCCGCGCTTGTTGCATTACTTTTTCATATACAAGAACACATTCATTTACAAGATATTGACACAAATACATCCTCGGACCGATATTAACAGCAGTCGAAACACATTGGTTTTTGTAAGGGAATGTCGTTTTTGACCCAAACAATCGATTGGTCGAATGTTTTATTTCTTACTTTTGTTCGTTCCTTCTGAATTATTTTTTGACTTTATAATGATTTGGAATTAAACAGAAACAGCTATGGAAAATAAGACAATTCAGCGGACCTTGTATAAGGTTCTCAGAAAAACTGGAGTACATCGGGACCAAATAAAGCTTGATGCTTCTTTTAATGATGATTTAAATTTTGATCAGGTCGACTGGACCCTATTTGTTTATTATCTCGAAGGTTTTTTCAAGATCCAACTTGATGATCAGGAAATCAGGGAATTGACACATATCAACGACACTTTGGACATTGTATGTAAAAGGGCATGTGTTTAATTGTTCATAAATGAACTCCAGGGAACTGGGAAAAGATGTTTTTAAGGTATTCAGAAATCTGGATACCTTTTTTATGTAAGGCCGTTTAAAACTTTTAATATACTTTTGCTGAAAAATTATGCTATGCCAAAGTTCAAACGAATTCTGCTTAAACTAAGCGGAGAGTCGCTTATGGGCGAACAACAATATGGAATCGATCAGCAGCGGCTGACTGAGTATGCTGAACAAATTAAAGAAATAGCCGAACAGGGAGTTCAGATCGGAATTGTTATCGGAGGTGGTAACATTTTCAGAGGATTGAGCGGGGCCACCAACGGATTTGACCGTGTGAAAGGCGACCAAATGGGTATGCTGGCCACAGTAATTAATAGTCTGGCCCTGAATTCCGCACTTCAGAGTGTTGGCTGCAAATCAAGGGTTTTGACTGCAATCCGCATGGAACCTATCGGTGAATTCTTTTCGAAAGATAAGGCTATCGAGATTTTAGAGAACGGCGAAGTCGCAATTTTCTCAGCAGGCACCGGGAATCCTTATTTTACAACAGACACAGGCTCTTCCCTGAGAGGAATTGAAATAGAGGCCGATGTGATGTTGAAAGGAACACGGGTGGATGGCATCTATACAGCCGATCCTGAAAAAGATCCAACAGCCACCCGCTTTGAAACCATTTCATTTGACGAAGTCTACCAACGAGGATTAAAAGTCATGGATCTGACGGCAACAGCCATGTGCAAAGAAAACAATCTTCCAATTATTGTTTTCAACATGGATATCAAAGGAAACCTGAAAAAAGTTTTGGAAGGCCAAAACATTGGAACCTACGTCCATCGCTAAAAAAATTAGGTTTCTTTGATTAAAAACTTTATTAATTTAGAAATTCTCTAATTTTTTCTATATTTGTTGCCAACACTTTTAATAAACGAAGAGAGTTAGTTCATATGCAGGAAGAGGTTCAAATGATTTTGGATATTTGCAGGGAGAGAATGGAACACGCCCTTAACCATCTCGACAAAGAGTTGGTTCATATTCGGGCTGGAAAAGCATCTCCCAGAATGTTGGACTCGGTTTTGGTAGAATATTACGGAAGCATGGTCCCGCTGGCACAAGTATCAAATATCAGCACCCCCGATGCGAGGACAATTGCAATTCAACCTTGGGAAAAACCGATGATTAGACCCATTGAAAAGGCAATTATCAATTCAAATCTGGGATTTAATCCTGATAACAATGGCGAAATCATTCGCATCAATGTACCCGCACCAACCGAGCAACGCCGGAAAGATATGGTAAAGCAGGTCAACAAAGAAGGTGAAACTGCCAAAGTTAGTTTAAGAAGTGCCCGGAAAGATGCCAATGATGATTTAAAGAAATTATTGAAAACAGGCCTTTCTGAAGATATGGAAAAAGACGCTGAAGATAAAGTTCAAGAAATGATCACTGTTTTCAGCAAAAAAATTGACAAAATGCTCGACGATAAAAACGTCGAAATATTAACGATATAATTGTTTCTAGTTTTCTGTTTTCTGAACATTGTTTAATTGTTTTCATGGCTTTGAGGCGGCTTGTTGAAGCCGTCTCAATTTTTTTATCCCCACCATGACTTGCGATTCCCTGTTCTTCAACTCGCCTACCTTTTCAATAAAGGCTTTTTATTCCATCGATTCTGAAATCAATCCCATAATCCTAGCGGTTGTAACGTTCAAATTCGGAGTTATTCATAAAATGGAGCCTTTCATCCTTGTTCATTTCATTTTAAGTTAATAATTTCAAAAAATAATTGAGCCAACATCTATTGCATCATGTTGACATCGGTTTACAGGACAGAATTACACTTCGACTATTAATTGTAAATATTTGATTATGAATAGGATTTTGTTTGTATTTATTGCCTTGATAACTACACTATCTGTTAATGCCCAGAATGACCCGATCAATACCTTATCGGCAAAAGAGAAAAAAGAAGGTTGGCATTTGCTGTTTAACGGGAAAAATTTGGACGGGTGGAAAAAATTTCAAGGAAAGGAAGTTACCGGGTGGAAAGTGATTGACGGGATTCTGAATAATTCGGGCACAGGAAGCGATCACGGAGGAGACATCATTACCAAAGATAAATATCAGAACTTCGAACTCTTTCTGGAATGGAAAATTGCCCCCAAGAGTAACAGTGGCATTTTCTATCATGTAAATGAAAAGGTGGGAAAAACTATTTATTCCTCAGGACCAGAATACCAACTGCTCGATGACAAAGGCTGGCCCGAAAAACTCCACGACGATCAGTACTCAGGCGCAAACTATGCCATGAATGCTCCTCAGAACGCCATTGTAAAAGATCTGAGCGAATGGAACCAAACCCGCATCATTGTTGACGGAGCTCATGTTCAGCATTTCCTGAACGGGGTGAAGGTCGTTGACTACTACTTGTGGGACGCCGACTGGCAAGCACGTAAAGAAAATGGAAAATGGAAAGATTACCCTTATTACGGAATGGCCAAAAAAGGAAATATAGGCCTGCAGGACCACGGAGGCCTGACTCAGTTTAGAAATATTAAAGTCAAAATAATAAAATAAAACCATGCTTGGATTGGTCGATTATCACATCCATTCAATCCTGTCCGACGGGAAGGATTCGTATGAAGAAATGATCCGGATGGCAATCGCAAAAGGATTGGACGAAATCGGATTCAGCGACCACGTTTGCCTCAAACCGGTGAACTGGGCTATCCGGAGAGAGGACATCCCGGTTATGACCGGGCAGATTCTCGATCTGAAGTCAAAATACAGCGACCAGATTAAAATCAGATATGGCATTGAGTTGGATTATTTTCCTGGTTATGAAGACGATCTGAAAGAAATAATCGATAGTATCCCGTTGGATTATGTCATCGGCTCGATCCATTTTATCGACGACTGGAATTTTGACACCGACCAATCGCTCTATGGGAAATGGTCAAACGACAAGCTTTACGAAATGTATTTCAAGCTGGTTCAGCAAGCGGCTCAGTCTGATCTTTTTGATATCATCGGGCATATCGATATCATCAAAAAATTCAGGGTTTACCCCGAAACCAACCAGGAAAAGCTGTTTGAGGACACCATTAAAATAATCAAAGCCCACAACCTGGTAGTTGAACTGAATACCGGCGGGCTTGACCGTCCTTGTGCTGAATTTACTCCCGGACCGCAATTACTGGAACTCTGCTTCAAACATCATGTTCCAATGACCCTGAGTTCCGACTCACACCGGGCCGAGCATATTGCCCGTCATTATGAATCTGCCGGTGCTTTACTCTCACAAGTTGGTTATACCGAAATTGTTGGGTTCAACAAACGAATCAGAAGAATGATACGCCTTTAAAATGAACTATTAT
>CAZAVU010000081.1:0-17142 GCA_964488805.1 uncultured Odoribacter sp.
GCAGCAAAACTCCCCTTTACTGTAAAATGGTCCCCCATCCGCACATCGTTTGGAAGCTCAAAATCAAGAAATAGCTTCGGATCCGCTTTATCGTCAGTCCATTTGAAGATTTTAAATTTATTCATTCCTGCGGCAGCATCGGTTCCTAATGCCAGGTTACAGGTAAGGATCTGACCGTCGTCGGTTGTTTCAATGTCATTGGCAACAAATGAAGCATGACCGCCTGTACCATCCAGGCCATTCACGCTTAAAGTACCTGAAACAGCACCGGTAAGTGCATTCAAAATGCGAATTTCGGCTGATTTCGGCGTAGTTGTGGTCACACGGGTTACCACATACAATTTGTGATTATATGCAGCCATACCACGCGTAAGATCAGTTCCGAACCAATCAGGAAGGCTTGAATTGTTAACGCATTTTCCCCAGACCAGAGGCAAACTAATTGGATCGGCAGCAAATGAGTTCACGTTCATGAACATACAAACGAGAATTAAACCCAAAGTCGATGATTTGTAAATGTGTTTCATAAATAGGATTTTTGATTAATGTAAAAGAGACGAGTTTATTCGTTATAAAATTCAATTTCCAGAGGCAGACTACTCATGCCACTGACAATCAAATAGTAAGTTACAGGTTCGTTTTGCGGTACATTTTCGTCAAAAACATATTCCTGATTTGCCAGTACCAGTTTTGAGAAAATTGCTCCGTCGCGTTGACGCTTCCCAATGACATACATGCCGGCCCATTTGTCGACAGGCACACTTAGATTGGTGTAGGTATTAAATTTGTACCTGGCTTTTACTGGTTTATCACTGCTAAAACCCGAAAAGTTATACTTATACACAACTGCGTAACCATACGCCGTTGGCAACATGCCAATACTGCCATCCTTGTTGTAGTAATAGGTTACAACGTTCTCTCCGTCCTGATAACGTGGCGGATCGAAACCAGTCATCAGGAAACAATAGGGGGTATCGTTGCTAACCCGAACTTGGGGAATTGTAGTTTCAACCATTGCTCCCAGACCGGAACCCCGAAGCGCTTTTTGTACCGGAACAATTTCATTATCTGCTACGTGAAAAAGCACATTTTTCGCTCCGCCATTCTTCATCACATAGGTATCGCATAGCAACTGATCGCCCGAATAAAGGCTTCCGTCGGGATTAGTCAGGCTCAGGTTAATCAGCCCATTGAATGTATTTTTTACCGGATCATTTTTCTCGACAGTATGAATCAAAATCCATTTGGCCGAAGCTGAAGGGTTTTGGGCATTGTAGGCCGGAAGAATAAAAGGTTTGTGGAAATCATCCGGCAATTCATTGTCATTTAGCTTATTTTTCATCCAGTCGAGCCAAACCCCGCACATGGCTGGTTCCATAGAACCCGCATCAGTCCAGCTTTTGGCGCTGGTTGAATTCAACTGTACGGTTAGCGGTTTGTTGCCTTTGTTCCACAGCAGAACTCCAAATTTGGCATCATATCCAAGGTAATTGCAATGTTCCCAATAAATATTGGCGTTTCCCTGCAATTTTCCACGAGCCAGGTACCAACCGTTTTCACCCAGGCATTTTGTTTCGTCCTCAAAAAATTCAGGAGAGTTCGACATAAAATAGGTAAACAAGTCACTGGGTTGTTCTTTGGAATCGAGTTTTCGGAATGGCCCTAGTTTTTCAACTACTTTTACTTTAACATCAAACTCAGGAATTGTCTGATCGGGAGTGATTTGCAAATAGTAGCTTTTCTTTTTGCCGGAAGTGACGAAATAGGTCATCCGGCTTTTTTTATAACGTCGTCCGAATGCTTCTTTAACCATTTCTCCGGTTTCAGCATCGTACAGTTGAATGACGAACTTATTGGTATCGGGCAGTTGATCGCCATCCAGTGAAGCGACTATAATCTTGCCAGGTTCAATTGCTCCGTCAATCATTACCCGAAAATCGGTTCCTGATTGCGCGGATGCTTTTACAGAGCCTTCCAGCTTGTTTAGTTTCACCACAGGAATCTGACTGAATAGCTGACTACCAAAGAACAAAAGAATGACAACCAAGGCTAACTCAATTGAGATTTTTTTCATGAATGAATCCTATAAATAATTGAATAATAGCTACTAATCCACATTGCTAGTACTGAAATGATGGATAGAAAAAAGTTCAGCAATACATGGGTCAGGCTACATCCGGTAAATACCGGAAGCAGGATGACCTAACCAAAATTTAAAAGGAAGTTTAAGCAAACCTGAAAACGTCGGCTTAATTCGATTGATCCGTTTTCAATGGATTTTCAGCGTTTTCGAAAAATTTATCCTGAAGTTTCAGCACAACCGTATCGGCTTTGACCTCGCGAAAAGCTTTGACCAACCCATTGCTAGTGGCCTTAAGCATAGCTTGGCCCAGTTCGTCGGTAGCTGTGCCGGCATTACCTGCATAATGGCGGGGAAACGAAGCATACCAATCAATTCCGGAGGTTACCACTGTTAGATGTTTTAGACGTGCCTGATTCGTCCCAGATTGGGTCTGTGCTTTTTCCGGATGGAACAAATCGGGACGGATCACCTTGATTTCGGCAGCTTCGTCGGCTCCGGCATGCCCCAATGAACCTTCCGGAAGCTTTTGTATTTGATGGTCAACTTCTTTTTTATCCTGACCGTTGGCATAAATATCCCAACCGTTGGCAAAATAAACAGCATAGTCGTGTTTTTTATTCAATAAGGCCATTCCAAAATACGAAAGCATTGTATTGTTTCCACCATGACCATTTACCAGAATGATTTTTTCAAATCCGTTGCGGGCAATCTCGTTACAGGTTTCTTCCAGAAATTTCCAAACCAAATCAGGGCTATAGGCAATTGTTCCGGGCTGATGGCGGGCTTCGTTGATTTGGCCGGCAATGAATTCTGGAAAAACAATCACATATTCCTGCTGTGCGGCCTTTAAAACTACATCACGAGCAATTATCAGATCGGTTCCCAATGGCAAACTGGGGCCATGTTTCTCTAAAATTCCCAGAGGTACTACACACACTTTTCCCGATTTAACCACAGCATCTGGAAATTCTGGAGCAGTAAGCTCTTCCCATTTTACAGGAAGCTGGGCTTTTGAAATGAACATGACCAACACAAATGCAAGAAAAAATAGTGTTTTCATCATGAGTTTTTTTTATCCGCTTAATATCTATTGCCTCAGATTCCAGATTCAATCCTGGCTCATCCGGTAACACGCTACCGGATGAGTCAAGTCTGAATCAAGTTCAAAATTACCAACTTGGGTTTTGAACCAGATTTTTATTTTTATTGATTTCGTCAAACGGGATCGGGAATAAATTGAAATACTTCTTAAACACACGGGTTTCGTATGTTACACGTTTGTAGAAATCGGCGGTGGCCGGTTCGCTCACTACCGTACTGATATTCATGCTGTGGAAATTTTTATTCAGGATTTGTTCTCCTTTCTTCCACTGGGTAATGTCGAAATAGCGCAAACTCTCGCAGAAGAATTCGACCTGACGTTCACGCAGGATAGCTTCGCGCATTTTTACCTTATCGGCAAGCAATGAGGATGAAAGAGCAGGAATTCCGGCACGTTCGCGAACCAGGTTCACATATTTCAGGATGTCGGAATTTCCTGGTTGATATTCATTCAAAGCCTCTGCATAATTCAGATAAAATTCAGCTAAACGATAGAGTACCACCGGACGATAGAGTGTAGCCTTATTGATGCTGTTAAAGGTCGGATCAACCATTTTCCGGGGAGAATATCCGGTTTGATTGTGATACCATGCCCCACCCCATGAGGCAAAATCAACAATTTGCTTCGATTGCGGACAAACCTGACCATTAAACATGATGTCGACATAGAAACGTGGCTCACGATTAATGTACATGTTAAAAGTACCTGCCGGAGCTAACAGGCCAACGTTGTCAGAAACATCTTCCCATTTTGTATTGGTTGCATAAAGCGGAGATTTGGAGAACCCGGTTTCGGAATAAGTTGGGTCATCTTTAATGTCAAGACCATTTTTGGTATAAAAAGCATCAACAGCTTCCTGGGTAACTGAAACAAAACCCAGAGCATTCCAGTCAGCCGGATCAGAAGTTGGTGGTGTACAATAGCTGTCCCATTCGAAGTTATCTGCATTGTCGGTGCGGGCAAAGATAATCTCCTTGTTCTTTGAATTGAAAAAGGTATTAATCAACGACATATACGGATCAATACTTCCATCAGTGTTATATTCCTTATGCAGATCGTAAGTGCCTAAATCGAAAAGTTCTTTGGTCGCATCGGCAGCTCTTTTCCACTTTTCAGCATTGTAGGTTGTATTAAACAGTGGTTTTCCATCAGGATTATTCAAACCAGCGAAATCAGAATTCCCGTTGAACAATGGACGGGCAGCATACAAAAGCATACGAGCCCTAACAGCCAGTGCAGCTCCCTTGGTCGGTTGCCCGTAATACCAGTTTTTGTCATCGACTGAAGATGGTAATTTGCTGGCAATATCTTTTAATTCGGTATCGAGCCAGTTTACAATTTCGTCGTAAGGAGTACGCTGGAAATCGCCTTTTTCGGAAAAAGAAACTTCATCGAGAATGAGCGGAACCGGCCCGTAAACCTGAATCATGTAGGCATAGTAATAGGCACGTAAAAAGCGAACTTCGAGTTTGGCCTTTTCAACATCCTCCTGCTTAAACTCACCGGTAGCATGAACCGAATTCAGAAAAAGGTGTATCTGCCTGATTGCCTGATAAAAATGAGCCCAGTAATTACACTGATCGCTGGTAGGCGAACTGGCGGTCCAGTTCCCTTTCTGAACTGCATCGGCCCAATACCCAGCACCGGCAAAGTTACCGGTATAATCCAGCTCGTCCGACATTCCATTCCAGCCGCTTTGAGCAACCGGAGATCCCCCGTATGGGAAACCAATAGTCATGTGGTTAACCGGAATATAGGAATAACAATTGGCGATCCATTTTTTGATTGTTTTAGGGTTATCAAATGCCACTTCCTGAGTAAGAAGCCCTTGTGGCGTCTGATCCAGATAATCTTCACATGAAGAAAATGATAATGCGACCAGAATTGATGATATATAGAGTATTTTTCTCATTTCAAATTGATTTTTAGGTTAGAAATTTAATTCAACGCCTAAGGTAACAACCTTGTTGGTAGGATATTTCATCCCGTTCGGAGAGGCTAATTCCGGATCCCACAAATTTTTAAAATCTTTGCTCCAGGTTAGCAGGTTCGTTCCACGCAAATAAACACGCAACAAGCTGATTTTATCTTTCATGGCATCGATCTTATAGCCGATTTCCAGATTTTTCAGACGACAGAAACTGGCATCGCGTAACCACCAGGTTGACGGCTGGTTGTTGTTTTTGTTGATGCCATTGGTTGACAAACGGGGCCAGAACACATTCTGCTGTGGGTTATCGACCGTCCAGCGGCTGTCGATGTTTGACAAGATATTTCCCTGCGTTCCGCTGCTCTGGCATGGAAAGAAAAACGACGAAATGCCCGAATCATCATCGCCAAGCATGAGCGACGTCCTGGAAACTCCCTGGAATAAAAATCCAAGGTCAAATTTTTTGTACTGAACGCTGGCTCCAATACCATAAACGATCTCCGGGTTCTTGGCATAACCGATTGCAACTTTATCGTAATCGTTAATTACTTTATCATTGTTATAATCGGTGTATTTGATATCCCCAGGAAATACCTGATTCATGTAAGAAGGAACTGGCAAGCCTGATTTCAGAGTACCGTCGGCATTAAAATCACTGGAAGTGTATAAGCCTTCGGCCAATAAACCAAAAATCTGTCCATATCGTTTTCCGGTCTTGTTCTGGTAGGCATATTTCGATTCAGGTTCATCCATCATTTCAATTTTGTTGTGGGCATAAGTAAACGAACCGTTCACCGAGAGAAATAAATCTTTATTGATTTTCTTGTTGACAATCAGGCTCAGATCAACCCCATTATTCGACATTTCACCGAGGTTCCCGTAAGGAAGGTTCGTTATACCGGTTGATGCCGGAACCGAGTTTTTACGCATGTAAATATCCGAACGGTATTCGTGATAGAAATCAACATTCAGGTCGATCATATTCAAAAAGCCTAATTCGACCCCCAGGTTAGTTTTCTTTGCCTGTTCCCAGGTCATGTTCAGATCGCCATACTCGGAAACGCCGATTCCTCCCCAACTGTACTTTCCGTCGGCACCCCAGGAATAACCGTTCAACCCGGTAGAAAGAATGGTGAGGTATCCAAATCTGCGGCTAGCCGAAATCTGATCATTACCAACCAATCCATAAGAGGCTTTCAGCTTGAGTTTGTTTACATATTTTGAGAACCCTTCAAGAAAGAACTTTTCCTGCGAAACCAACCAACCGGCAGCTACTGAAGGGAAAAATCCATATTTTTTGCCTGGTGCAAAGTTTTCGGAACCGTTATACCCGAAGTTTCCTTCAATAAAATAGCGGTTGTCGTAGTTATAAGTCAACCTTCCTGCCAATCCATTGGTCCGGTAAGGCAGTGACCCAACTTCGGAATAAGCTGGCGTATATTTTGAACCGGATTGATTGTACAATAACAGAGCAGAAACATTGTGGACTTCAGCGAACGTTCTCAGGTAGTTTAATTGCGCTTCCAGGTATGTAGCTCTGGTACTTGTATTCGATTCGTCTGACAAGCTCACATAATCAGACCCTTCCTCAGGCTTCAGAATTAAATTTCCATCGGTGTCGCGACCTGTGGCATAATAAGTCGTCGGCTGTTTCTTAAGAACAGTAAGCTGATTGTTGTAGGCATCAAACGAGAAAAGTCCTTTGGCGCTCAATCCCTTAGTTATAAAGTCAAGTTTTTGTTCAAGAGAGATGGTCGATTCAATCTGGTTTTCCGTGTTCATGGAATATCCCGAATGAGTTGATGCCATCCAAGGGTTCCATTGTGTTCCTCCAAGGTGAGCATAAGAACCATCCGAATAAATTTTGGGATAGCTGATCGGTGTGGTAGCAAGGGTTGCATAGAAAATATCGGAAACGCCAAATCCAGGCTGCCCTTTTTCCTTATAATAGCCTCCAAGGTTTAACTTGAATAAAGTGGTTTTACTTAAATCGATATCCACATTACTACGGAAGTTGAACCGGTCAAACTTCAACTTTGATTTATCGTCTTCCATTTCCTTGGTTTTCAGGATACCGTTTTCGTGCAGATATGCTCCTGAAACATAATACCTTATCCGTTCCGTTCCACCCGATACATTCAGATTAACTTTCTCATTGGAAGCAAATTTCTGAAAAACCTCGCTCATCCAATCAACATTGGGGTACAAATCAGGATCTTCGCCTGAACGGGTTTTATCAATCCGGGCCTGCGAAAATTTTTCGGCCACACTGCTGTTACGGCAAGCTTCGTTATAAATTTCCATGTAACTGGCACCATCAATATAATCGGGCAATTGCACCGGAGCATTCAGGCTTTTTTCAACCTGGACCTGAATTTTAGGTTCACCGCTTTTACCTTTCTTGGTATTGATAAGGATTACGCCGTTAGCACCGCGAACACCATAAACAGCAGTAGCAGTCGCATCTTTCAGAATCGAGAACGATTCAATGTCTAACGGGTCAACATTATTCATATCGCGCTCAACACCATCAACCAAAACCATGGCTTTCTGTGAGTTGGCGTTAAACGTACTGACACCCCGAATCCAGAAATCACTCTGGTCGCGTCCGGGTTCACCTGAACGCTGAACAGCCAATACTCCGGCCAATTGACCTGCCAGACTGCTGCTCAGGTTGGCATTCGAAGTAATCAGTTTCCGGGGTTCAATTGTGGTAACCGATCCGATGATACTGATTTTTTTCTGAGCGCCATAGCCTACTGCCACAACTTCTTCAAGGCCAATCGTTTCTTCCTGAATGGTAACATTGATAGTACTTCTTCCGCGTACTTCAACTTCCTGGGTTTTCATTCCAATAAATGAAAATTGGAGCACTGCATTTTCTTTAACTTTGTCAATGGCATAATTACCATCAGCATCAGTGGTTACTCCATTGGTCGTCCCTTTTACAACAACTGAAACACCGGGCATTGGGACTCCCTGTTTATCAGAAACTTTACCCTTTACACTTTTGGTTTGTTGACTGACGTTGCTTTGGACTGGTGTTGACTGTTCATCAACTTTTTTTACCAGAATTTGTTTACGTACCACCTCGACCTTCAGGCCGGTTTGCTGGCAAAATTCGGCCAAAATTTCGTCGAGCGAAGCATTGCGACTACTTATAGAAATTGTCTGACCGGTGTTTAAAACATCGCTGCTATAAAAGAACGTGAAGGCTGTTTGTTTCTCAATCTCTTCAATAACTTCACGGACAGATGCCTGTTTAAAATCGACCTGTAAGCGAGTTTTTTGAGAATAGACATTGGCGGATATCTGCATCGCAAAAGCAAACAGGAACAACGCTGTAATCTTCATAACTAGCAATACTTTTAACAGATGGTTCCGAATAGGCGAACCATCCAATTCAAATTTTTTTTTCATACATTTGACTGGTTAAATGTTACTATACACTATTAGTAATTATTTGCTCAAAGCGGGGATGCTGCAACATTTCCCGCTTTTTTTTCATTCTATGATTATCCCCTCCTTGTCGTTTTGTTTGTAATTAAACTTCACCGGAGATGTTTCCCTGATGATATCCAGAATTTCATTCAATCCTTCATCCGATTTAAAACGACCTGAATACCTGATTTGCCGGATCTTATCCTTCCTGATCTGAATTTTCACATCAAAGTGCCGTTCCAACAATTTGCTTATCTCGCTCAGACTAAGATCATCAAAAATCAAAACATCTTCGCGCCACGAAGCCGAGTTTTCGACATCTGACTGAACCACCCTGATTGAATTGGATTGTTTATTGAGTATCGCTTTATCTCCGGGCGTCAGCATGATTTTTTGCTGTTTGTTTTTAGTTGAAAGCTGAACTGAACCGGTTAAAAGAGCCAAACTATTGTATTCATCACTTTTATAAGATGAAAGGTTGAAAGAGGTTCCCATTACCTTTACTTCAAACGCCACAGTTTTAACAATGAACGGGTGCTCCTTGTCTTTTGCAACTTCAAAATAACCTTCGCCGTCAATTTCAACCTGACGTATTTCACCAGAAAAACTTCTTGGATAACGAAACGAAGTTCCGGCATTCAGCCACACTTTAGAACCATCAGCCAGGTCAACTTGTGTTTTTTGGCCATAAGGAACACTTATCTCGCAAAATTGAGTTTTCTGTTGCTTGCCTGTCCAACGGTTAATTCCCCAGAAGCCGGCAAGCAATGCCACAATCAATATAGCTGCAATTTTGGACCAACGCCACGAGATAAAAGCCGTTTTATCCTGTTTGCGGGAGTTCTGCCTGTCCAATTTCGAAAGAAAGAGTTTCCAGGCCGTTTCGCTTTCGGGCGATTTTCCCAACTCAAATTCATTCGCCCTTACAAAAGTTTGAAATTGATCAAGGTTTTCTGAAGACTGATTTAACCAGTCGAAAAGAAGCTCTTCGTCTGTTTTTGACAGTTCACCTTTCAGGTATAACCGAATTTTTTCGTGATAATTTGGGAGGCCTTCCTTCATTTCGAGATGTTTTATGTATGTATTACAATTCAATTACAAAAAACCGCCCCCTGATCTGGAGAAAAAAAGCAAATTAATTAAAATCTTTCCCTAACTCAATGATTGCCAGTACGAGAAGATAATTCTCTGGAAAATGAATTTTAAATGTATTCAGGGCACGGGTAATGTGTTTTTCGACCGTGCGTACCGTTATGCCTAATTTATCAGCTATTTCCTGATTTTTAAAACCTTTAAAACGGGAAAGCTCAAAAACTGTTTTGGTTTGCTCCGGCATAGCTCCCATTAACTTATCTACTTCAGTTTTTAGGTCTTTGTATATGGTTTGATGGTGAGGGTCGCTAAAAAAATCGGCATAATAAAGCCCTTCTTCCTTATTGCTAATGTCGTTATCCGAGAAGATATTGTTGACGATTTTTTCATGCTTCAGGTAATTCAGGCAGGAATTCCTCACCATGGTAAACAAGTAGGAATGAAAAGTTTCACTGCGAATGCTATCTCTATTTTCCCATAGTTTTAAAAAAACTTCCTGAATAAGGTCTTCAGCGGCAATTGGGTCAGATACAAATTTGCGGGAAAAAGCTTTCAACCGAGGGAAATAGGCTTTAAAAACCAGTTCAAACATCTTTTCCTCTTTCAACGAAAAATGAGATAAAATCTTCGTGTCCGGCATTGAAGGCTTTTTCATAGCTTTCAAAAATAGAAAATTAAGGTTAGGAAAATAGAGGTTTGAAAAATAGGTAAAATTTTTATTGAATGCTCTATTAAAAATCAAGCTTGTAACGAAAAAGATGAATTAATCGATGCCACTACCAACAACAATGGCGGCCTCCCCTTCAGAAAACCGCCATTGCTGATAAGTTAATTAAAACGAGGATTGGATTACCTCATATCGACAACCTCAATGCCTTTGATTTTTTTCGGGTCGAAAACAAAATCTGAATCGCTATAAACGCCATCGGTTTTAAACTGACTGACTGATACTATATAGGTATTGCCTTCTTTCCCCGACATGCTGGCGCCACGAATCAGCATTTTTTGCTTGTCAATCATGATACGCGCCTTCTGAATATCACCTGTTGGTTTTTGAGGGGTCAGATCGATATTGTAAACAGGAACGCCACCTTCAACGCTTTCTCCGGCAAATTTGTAATTAAACCCTTTTTCGTAAATGGTGAAAATCTTGGAGGGATCCATCAATTCATCAGTAGCATCGGCCAGGTTTGAAATTGTTACCTCATTCGAATTGACCATGTAAGTCCAGATTGTTTTACCATCACAGGTAATCTGCAGTCCCAACTGAGGAATATTCAACTTGTACTTCTTGTTTTTTAGAATGATAGTCCCGGTGCTTTTTTCCTGAATATTTTCGGCTTTGTTATTCATTTCATAAGAAAACTTAGCCTCCAGAGATGCAAGCGATTGGGTAGTTTTAGTCACTTTTTCAAGAATTTCTTTCGCTTTTGCATCCTGCTGGGCAAATCCAGACATGGCAAAAACCGAAAGAACAGCAATAAATAATAATCGTTTCATGTGGATAATGTATTATAGACAGTTTTATTTTAATCCATTCAATAATTGTTCCAAACTGTATTCATCCTGAATCAAAACCTGACGGGCTTTGCTCCCTTCGCTGGGTCCCACAATTCCGGCTGCTTCCATTTGGTCCATGATACGGCCTGCACGATTGTAGCCAATCGAGAACTTTCGCTGGATCATTGAAGTCGAGCCCATCTGGTTATTCACGATCAAACGGGCAGCTTCGTCGAACATCTCGTCACGATGAGCCAGATCAGCTTCAACAGCGCCTCCTTCGGTATCACCAACATAGTCGGGCAACAAAAATGCAGTTTGGTAGCCTCTTTGCTGAGCCACAAAATCACAAATCCGTTCAACTTCAGGAGTGTCGACAAACGCACATTGCACACGTGTCATCGAGCTTCCGGCAGAAACCAGCATGTCGCCTTTCCCGATCAACTGATTCGCTCCGGGAGTATCTAAAATGGTGCGTGAGTCGATCATGGACGCAACTTTAAAAGCAATACGGGTTGGAAAGTTCGCCTTGATAACCCCGGTAATAATATTAATGGAAGGTCGCTGTGTTGCTATAACCATGTGAATACCCACGGCACGCGCCAACTGTGCAATACGGGCAATCGGCAATTCAATTTCCTTTCCGGCGGTCATGATCAGATCGGCAAACTCGTCAATAATTACCACGATATAGGGCAAATACTTGTGCCCCTTTTCAGGATTCAGTTTGCGGCTGATGAATTTGGCATTGTACTCAATGATGTTCCTGACATGAGCCTTCTTCAGTAAATCGTAGCGCGTATCCATCTCAATATTGACCGAATTCAGGGTGTTCTTCACTTTCTGAATATCGGTAATAATAGCATCCTCTTCATCAGGCATTTTGGCCAGAAAGTGCTTTTCAAGTGTGGAATAAAGGTTAAGTTCCACTTTTTTAGGGTCAACCAACACAAATTTCAGTTGCGAAGGATGTTTCTTGTAAAGCAAAGAGGTGATGATCGCATTCAATCCAACCGATTTCCCTTGCCCGGTGGCTCCGGCAACCAGAATATGCGGCATCTTTGCCAGGTCGACCATAAACGTTTCGTTCGAGATCGTTTTCCCCAATGCTATGGGCAGTTCGGCGTTTGATTCCTGGAATTTCTTTGACGCAATGATCGAACGCATCGACACAATTTCAGGCTTCTGGTTAGGAACTTCAATACCAATGGTTCCCCTCCCCGGTATAGGCGCAATAATACGGATTCCCAATGCAGAAAGGCTCAGGGCAATATCGTCTTCAAGATTTTTGATTTTTGCGATTCGGATTCCCGGAGCAGGAACGATCTCGTAAAGCGTGATTGTGGGGCCGATA
This sequence comes from uncultured Odoribacter sp., assembly GCA_964488805.1. GTDB lineage: Bacteria > Bacteroidota > Bacteroidia > Bacteroidales > Prolixibacteraceae > Aquipluma. The sequence continues at coordinate 12,503 of CAZAVU010000081.1, forward strand.
GTCGCCCTGATTTTAGTAATCTCAATCTTGTAATGACGCAAAGTCTCAACGATCTTATTCTTGTTCGAGATCAATTCTTCGTTGCTCACTTCTGCGTTTCCTGAGGCATGATCATCGAGCAATTCGAGGGTTGGAAACTTATAGGATGACAAATCGAGGGTCGGATCGTAATCTTCCATGGCCGGAAGATGATCCTCGTCTGCTTCATCTTCAATTACCGGTTGATTGATATGCAGTTCAGGTTCTTTTGTTTTCGTTTTTTTTGGAGCCTTCTTTTCAGTTTCGTCAGCGAATAACATGTCCTCGATGCTCATTTCAACATCCTTTTTTGAAATTGTATTCTCAATTTCAAAATCATGGTCAGCATCAGCTTGCGAATCCGGATCAAAAATAGCCTCGATCTGATCGTCTTCACGAATCACCTTGGAGATCGACGGATCTTCAATATCCAGCATTGGAGCAGCTTCAGACAATTCAGGCAACAGTTCGTCAACGGCAGGTTCTTTCTCCTTTTTGGCAAATACCCGGGTCAGCCAGGGAATGAACTGTTTGAAGCTCACAATAAGTAACACAAACAAGGCAAATAACAATATCAATGCGGCACCAAAAGCGCCCAACAACGACGACAATAAACTGGAAAGAATAAAACCATACATTCCGCCAACATAGAGGAATTGGTCACTTGAAGATGTTGTCAAAAACAACGCTATGGAAACCGAAGCCCAGATCATCCACAGGGAGGAAAAGAGCAATGTCTTTAAGAATTTAATGCCCGTATATCCAAACAGATTCAGTGCTGCAACGAAGAAAATAACAATAAAGAAGAAGGAAGGAAAGCCAAAACCAAGATTTATAAACTGTTCACTCAAATAGGCTCCGCCCTTGCCGGCAATATTCTGAACCTTTACCGAAGGATCAAAAAGAAATTCCTGCCAGGGCAAATCGAGCTTGCTCTGATCGACACCTCCAGTGACCATATAGGAAACAAAAGCAACAGCCAGATATCCGCTGAATACCGTCAGAAAGAATCCTAAGGTGTACTTGAATTGGTTACTCTTGAAAAAGCGGAAAAACTCCTTAATTCTGGAAGGTTTGGGCGCTTTTGACTTTTTTACTGGTTTCTTGATTTGTTTTGCCATTCGGGTTGATAATACGTGCGCAAAGTTAACGTTTTTTGGCTATCATATATTTTATCTTCATGGGCGAACTTTATTTTTCCAGACAAATCTTTAAACCGAATTTCATTTTTTTCATTCTATCCTATTGTTAAACGCAACCAGTCATCTTAGATTTGCATCTTTGCTTTTTTACAAGTTGGTTCATTGAGCAACAAAAACAGAAAATTTTCATAGAAACTTAGTTAAATCAGGGTTTTATGTCCATACTAAAAAAATACTTTTCAGATTACCACAAACCCGGTGGGATTAAAGAACTGCTTATTTTAGCAATTCCGATGATCATTTCAACAGCCTGCGATGGCATTATGACCTTGACCGACCGTCTTTTCCTGGCACGTGTTGGCCCTGAACAAATGAATGCAGCCCTGGGTGGTGGCGTGACCATGCAAATGCTCATGTTCTTTTTCGTCGGACTTACCGGTTATTCCACAGCGCTTGTTGCCCAGTATTTTGGAGCCGCTGACAAACCCAGGACTACATTAGCTGCATTTCAGGCCATTTTGATTACCCTGTTGGCCTGGCCTATGATACTGCTGCTTAAACCTCTGGCGATCGCATTCTTCTATTTTATGAAAATTCCACAGTCACAGATAGGTTACCAGATTGAATACCTTAACATTCTGGCCTGGGGCGGTATGTTCGGGATGATGCGATATACCCTTGGATGTTATTTTTCGGGAATCGGGAAAACCAAAATTGTAATGTCGGCCACCTTGGTTGCCCTGGTTGTGAATATTATTTTCGATTATATCCTGGTATTCGGGAAGTTTGGGTTTCCGGCCATGAGTGTAAAAGGTGCTGCGCTGGCTACCGTTATTGGAGCGTTTTGTGCAATGGTGGTTTTGTTTGTTGCCTTCCTCAGTCACACCAACCGGATCGAATTCTCTGTTCTGAAATCGTTCCGGTTTAATTGGCCGATTATGAAAAGGCTGATTTACTACGGATCGCCTGCGGGATTCGAGATGTTCCTGAATTTTCTGGCATTCTCGACGATGGTGGCATTGTTTCATTCTCAGGGCGATGTTGTTGCTACCGCTACAACCATCATGTTTAACTGGGACCTGGTTTCATTCATTCCTCTTCTGGGAGTCGAAATTGCGGTGACCAGTCTGGCCGGAAGGTACATGGGAGCCGAAAAACCTGAACTGGCGCACCGTTCAGCCATCTCAGCAGTAAAGACTGGTATTTTTTACTCAGTGGTTATCCTGGCGCTTTTTGTATTTATTCCTGAAACTTTGGTTCGGGTATTTCATCCTGAAACACCATCGAGCGTATTCGACGAAGCGGTACCTATTGCAGTGGCCATGATCCGGATTGCATCGCTGTATGTGCTGGTTGAAGCCGTTTTGGTTGCGCTGGTTGGCGCTTTGCGCGGGGCCGGCGATACTTATTTTACCATGGTTGCTTCGGTTTCGGCTCACTGGCTATTCATCCCAATCCTTTATCTGGCATTGGACGTTCTGAAACTTTCAGTTCCTTTAAGCTGGTTCCTGCTTGTGGTATTTTTCCTTCTGTTCTGCACCGTTTTAATTTACAGGTTCCGTAGCGGAAAATGGAAAAAGATCAGGGTTATTCATTAAAACTCATTCCCTCTTTCTGAAACAAAAATACCCTTGAAATCAAAGTTCCAAGGGTATTTTTGTTGGTAATTCACTTATTCTTATTTTACCAACTTTTCGATTAACCAGTTCCGAAGTTTGTCATTTTCTTCAGGATAGGTCCAGTGACCGGTTTCTTCAAAAATAGTTAATGATTTAGGCGCCTGAATGACATTGTATGCCGAGAACATCGAAGTAGGCGGACAGGTTACATCGTTATATCCCCAGGAATAATAACCGGGAGCCTTGACCACCCGGGCAAAATTCACCACATCGTAATATTTTGAGGTTTCGATTTTATCAGGTTTGGCGTTGAATGCCTTGTTTGCATCGTTAAACATGTGAGGCCAACCTCCAGCCCTGCCATGCAGATAACCCGTTACATCACAAAGTGCAGGATAAAGCGCTGCCAGGTATTTTACGCGTGAATCAAGTCCGGCAGTCACAATCGACAAAGCTCCGCCCTGACTTCCTCCGGTAACGGCCAACGTTGAACCATCAAATTCGGGTAAGGAATAAATGAAGTCGATCGCACGTACACAGCCCAGGTAAACACGTTTATAGTAATAACGGTCTTTGTCATCGAGATTATAAAACCAATATCCGTCCAGGTTCGATTTGCTCATATCAACATAAACTGACGGATCCATTGTGACCGGAATGCCATGAATGCCAATTTCGAAAGTGATAATTCCTTTTTCGGCCAAAGAAACATCTCCTGAATAAGCGCGGACTCCTGCTCCGGGAACTTTCAGCACTGCCGGGTATTTACCTGCTTTTTTCGGAACACACAAAATACCATACAGACGTGTTCCCACCCGGTAATTCTGAATGTTGGCTTGGTAAACATTTACTTTTTCAGTACAACGATCTGGCAGCAAGGTCAGCTTCACATCCATTGGAACTTTGGCTGCTTCGGCTTTTGCACTCTCCCAGAACTGGACAAAATCGGCTGGCATCGTTGTGGTTGGCTTAATCTGGTCGGGCGAATAGGCTGCTGTTGCCAGGTTTTCGTAACGAACGCCATCGACTACAGCCGATACTTTACAACGCAGAAAACCAGGTTCTTTCATCGAGCCAGCGTCAATGCGGAACTGCCCCTCTTTCAGAACTGCCGAGTCTCGTTTGGTCGGAGTCATCATTTCCGGCCCAAATTCATATTTGATTTTCACATTCGCGATTGGTTCACTGTTTCTCATCACAGTGACTTGAAAATTAACCTTTTCGCCAGTCTTATAAACCCAATTGGCATGATCAGGAGCTACTGCAATCTTTACGAGCTTTTCAACTGGCTGGGCCGACAAAACAAAGGCACATAAAAGTGCACCAAGAAGAAATAATGATTTTAGTTTTTTAGGTGTCATGGTTATATTTTTTGAGATTCAAATCAGACAAATATACTTATAGATGCTAATAAAACTTATATTTTTGACCGCGTAATCAAAAACCAACTAAATGAAACTTAAACTTGTCATTTTATTGCTGACTCTTTCTGGCCTTCTAAGTCAGGGCTTTGCTCAAAAGAGCCGTCCCGAAATGAAAAAGAAAAACCTCTCGGGGAATCCCATCTTCGACGGATGGTATGCCGATCCTGAAGGGGCAATCTACGGTAAACAATACTGGGTATTCCCGACATTCTCCGATGTGTATGAAAAACAGGTCTGGATTGATGCATTTTCATCAAAGGATCTGGTAAATTGGACCAAACACGATAAAGTACTCGACATTAAAGATGTTTCATGGGCAAACCGGGCAGTATGGGCTCCGGCTACCATTTATGCCAACCAGAAGTACTATCTGTTTTTTGCGGCCAACGACATTCAAAACGATAACCAACCCGGAGGCATCGGAGTTGCTGTAGCCG
>CAZAVU010000082.1:0-15805 GCA_964488805.1 uncultured Odoribacter sp.
TGGCGCCTATTACCTGGGTGGTTTTGTCTGAGATTTTCCCGAACAGCGTGCGAGGAGCAGCTATGGCTATCGCCACAACAGCCTTGTGGGTGGCCTGTTTTGTACTGACTTATACCTTCCCTATTCTGAATAAATTGCTGAATGCCAGCGGAACATTCTGGCTGTACGCATTTATCTGTTTGTCAGGCTTTTTGTTTATCCTGAAAAAACTTCCGGAGACGAAAGGTAAATCGCTTGAAGAAATTGAAAAGATGTAATAAATAAATAATCAACCACATAGACACATAGGTCACACTAGAAAAATAAAACTATGTGGTCTATGTGCCTATGTGGTTCAAAAATAATCAGAGATGAAACAAATACTAATTTATATCATCGTCCCGAACAGCGTACGCGGCGCGGCTATGGCCATTGCCACAACAGCTTTGTGGGTGGCCTGTTTTGTACTGACTTATACCTTCCCGATTCTGAACAAACTCCTGAATGCCAGTGGAACTTTCTGGCTGTACGCTTTTATATGCCTATCGGGCTTTTTGTTTATCCTGAAAAAACTTCCGGAGACGAAAGGTAAATCGCTTGAAGAAATTGAAAAGATGTAATAAATAAATAATCAACCACATAGACACATAGGTCACACTAGAAAAATAAAACTATGTGGTCTATGTGCCTATGTGGTTCCAAAAGAAGTAAACATGAAACAAATTTTAATTTATATCATCGTCATAGCAACCGCATTTGCCGCCTGTCAAAAACCTGTCGTTCAGCAAAAAATAGACCTTGCCGGAGAGTGGGAATTTGCCATCGATTCGCTCGATAAGGGCATTTCCGAAAAATGGTTCGATCAGGAATTAGCTGATAAAGTTACTCTTCCGGGATCGATGACCACAAATGGAAAAGGCAACGACATCACGCTGAAAACCCCGTGGATCGGGCAGATTGTAGATAGCTCGTTTTATAAAAAGCCAGAATATGCCAAATTTCGCCAGCCCGGGAATATCAAAATTCCGTTTTGGTTGCAACCGGTGAAATATTACAAAGGTGCTGCCTGGTACCAAAAAGAAGTAACCATTCCTGAAGATTGGAACGGACAATTCATCGGCTTGCTTTTGGAGCGCTGCCACTGGGAAAGCCGACTTTGGGTTGATGATAAGGAAGTGGGCTTGCAAAACTCGCTGGGAACTCCGCATAAGTATGACCTGACGAAATTTTTAACTCCCGGAAAACACCGCCTGAGCCTTTGCGTCGACAACCGGGTGAAAGACATTGATCCGGGAATCAATTCGCATAGCATTTCTGATCACACCCAGAGCAACTGGAATGGAGTTATTGGGCAAATGGTACTCGAAGCCCGGCCAATGATTCACATTCAGAATGTGCAGGTTTATCCGGATATTCAGGCGAAAAAGATAACTATTAAAGTCAATGTTCAGAACCTTTCAGGTAAAGCTGGTTTCGTAGAATTAGGGCTGAAGGTAGAAGAATCTGGAAAAGGGAATGCAGAAAAATTTGAGTTGAAAGAAGGTGAAAACATTTTGACCGTTGACCTTGAAATGGGCTCGGATGTCAAACTATGGAACGAATTTCATCCCAATTTGTATTCGCTCGAAGTTGAGCTGAACGACAAGACTTCGGGACAAACCGATCTTGCCACAACCACTTTCGGGATGCGCGAATTTAAAACTTCAGGAAAACACATCCTGATCAACGAACAGCCAACCTTTTTGCGCGGAACGTTGGAATGTGCCATCTTCCCGAAAACCGGCTATCCCGCAACCGATTTAACCGAGTGGCTTCGCATTTTTAATGTTGCACGGGCGCATGGGTTGAACCATTTCCGGTTTCACTCGTGGTGCCCACCACAGGCTGCTTTCGATGCTGCCGACCAGCTTGGTTTTTACCTGCACGTGGAATGTTCGTCGTGGGCCAACCAATCAACCACCATTGGAGATGGGAAACCATTTGACAAATACCTGTATGAAGAGAGCCAGCGCATGATTGACGAATATGGCAATCATCCATCGTTTTGCATGATGGTGTATGGCAACGAACCGCGTGGCAAGAACATGAATTCGTTTCTGACTGATTTTGTTACTTTTTGGAAGAAAAAAGACAATCGACGCATTTATACTTCGGGGGCTGGATGGCCAAACCTTCCGATAAACGATTATTTGAGCGATCCGAGTCCACGCATACAGCATTGGGGAGCCGGTTTAAACAGCGTCATCAATGCGAAAGCCCCGTCAACCGATTACGATTGGTCAGACTATACCGGTAAATTATCTCAACCGGTTGTTAGTCACGAAATCGGCCAATGGTGTGTTTATCCGAACTTCAGGGAAATTCCGAAATACGACGGTGTGTTGAAAGCCAAAAACTTTGAGCTGTTTCAGGAAACGCTGAAAGACCATGGCATGGCGCAACTGGCGGACAGCTTTTTGCTGGCATCGGGCAAACTACAGGCGCTGTGCTACAAAGCCGACATTGAAGCCGCTTTGCGAACCAAGGATTTTGGAGGCTTCCAGTTGCTCGATTTGCACGATTTCCCAGGACAGGGATCGGCTTTGGTGGGAGTGCTCGATCCGTTCTGGGGCGAAAAAGGATACATCACTCCGGCTGAATACAACCGTTTTTGTAACTCAACGGTTCCGCTTGCCCGCATGAAAAAGCTGGTTTATACCAACAACGAAACATTCGATGCAACTATCGAGGTGGCACATTATGGCGACCAACCAATTTCAGGCTGTACTCCGGAATGGAAAATTTCTGACAAAGCCGGGAAGCTAATTCAATCAGGGAAAATGGCAAAAACAGATATTCTGCTTGGGAATGGCTTCAAACTTGGCAATGTTTCTTTTCCTCTGGCCGCAATAACTGCTCCCGAAAAACTTATTCTGGAAGTTTCGGTGAATGGGAAAAGCAACAGTTGGGATTTCTGGGTATATCCGGCAAAAAAGGAAACTGTTTCAGGGGAAGAAAAAATTCGGGTAGTTCAAAAACTGGATGCTGCCACACAAAAATTTCTTCAGGATGGCGGAACTGTGTTGCTCAACCTGAAAAAAGGAACACTTTCAAAAGAAATGGGTGGCGACATTCCGATTGGATTTTCCAGCATTTTCTGGAACACCGCCTGGACCAACGGACAAGCGCCGCATACCCTGGGTATTCTGGTCAATCCGAGTCATCCTGCAGTGGCTGAATTCCCGACCGAATACCACAGCAATTACCAGTGGTGGGATGCCATGAGCCATTCCGGTGCGATTAATCTGACGACCTTCCCCGCCGACATGAACCCGATTGTTCGGGTAATTGACGACTGGTTTACCAACCGTCCGTTAGCGCTTATCGTGGAAGGTAAGGTTGGCAAAGGCAAAATCCTGATTTCGGGAATCGACCTGACAACCGATCTGGACAAGCGTCCTGAAGCACAGCAGTTGCTTTTCAGCCTGAAAAAATACATGGCCGGCCGAAAATTCAATCCTAAAGTGGAAATAAAAGTCGAGCAAATCAAAAAACTTTAGCCCCATCCCCAACCCTTCCCCGAGAGGGAAGGGAGCAGAGCGGTGAATGTTCTTAAGGTAATAGATATAGAGAAAAAATTAACAAATTCCTTTTTCTTCTCCCCTCTTTCGGAGGGTGGTGGGGAGGCTTTTATATAAAAACGATGACCAAATTAAGTAATAACACCCAAATCACCCCTCCTTCGGAGGGGAAAGGGGAGGCTTCAGCGTGGTACGAAAAAGTGGTGATTCCGACTTATGGAATAGGCAAGCCAGAAAAGAACCCAATGTTTCTGGAGAAGAGGGTTTATCAGGGAAGCAGTGGCGTGGTTTATCCGCATCCGGTAATCGAGAAAATTTTGGACGAAAAAGTGGACAAAGAATGGAATGCCGTTTTTCTCAAAAATGAATATCTGAAAATTATGATTCTGCCCGAGTTGGGCGGAAGGGTACAAATGGCTTACGATAAGACCAAAGAACGTCACTTCATCTATTATAATCAGGTTATAAAACCAGCACTGGTTGGGTTGACAGGTCCCTGGATTTCAGGTGGACTCGAATTTAACTGGCCGCAACATCACCGTCCATCGACTTTTGAGCCGGTCGATCATTGCATCGAGAAAAACGCCGACGGCAGCGTAACAGTATGGTGCAGCGAGGTGGAGCGCATGTTTCGTACACGCGGGATGGCCGGTTTTACGCTTTATCCCGACAAAGCTTACCTCGAAATAAAAGTAAAACTGCTGAACCGCACCGATTTTCCGCAAACCTTTTTGTGGTGGGCCAATCCGGCAGTGAAAGTAAACGACCATTATCAATCGGTTTTTCCGCCGGATGTGAATGCGGTTTTCGATCATGGCAAGCGCGACGTTTCCGAATTTCCGATTGCCAAAGGAACCTACTACAAAGTGGATTATTCGCCCGGAACCGATATTTCGCGGTATAAAAATATTCCGGTGCCAACCTCGTATATGGCCGTTAATTCAAAATACAATTTTGTGGGAGGCTACGAAAACGACACCAAAGGCGGATTGCTGCATGTGGCCAATCACCATGTGTCGCCCGGGAAAAAGCAGTGGACCTGGGGTCACAGCGATTTTGGCCGCGCCTGGGACCGTAACCTGACCGACGAAGACGGTCCGTACATCGAACTGATGTGCGGCGTTTATACCGATAATCAACCCGACTTTTCGTGGCTGATGCCAGGCGAAGAAAAAACATTCAGCCAGTATTTTATGCCTTACCGCGATTTGGGCGTAGTTAAAAATGCAACCAAAGAGGCGATGGTAAACCTTGAAATTGAAGATGGTAAGGCCAGAATAAAAGCATACACCACTGGAGTTTATCCCAATTCAAAAGTTATCCTGAAATATTTGGATGAGGTGGTTTTTGAAGATACATTCGATTTTCATCCGGCAACTTCGTATGAGAAAGAAGTTGTGATCCCCACAGGATTCGAACCCACAATGTTTCAGGTTTCAGTCCTCTCATATGAAGGAAAAGTTCTGGTTGACTGGACGCCGGAACCGAACGAAAAAAAGTCCATTCCGGAGGCAGCCAAACCGGCACTACCGCCTTCTGAAATTGAAAGCAACGAACAATTGTACCTCACTGGGCTACATTTGGAGCAATACCGCCATGCCACCTACGATCCGCGTGATTATTATTTAGAAGCACTTCGTCGCGACCCGAAAGACAGTCGGTGCAACAATGCGATGGGCTTATGGTTGTTGCGCCGTGGCAAGTTTACCGAAGCCGAAACTTATTTCCGAAAAGCGATAGAAACCCTTTCGCAGCGCAATCCAAACCCCATTGATGGCGAGCCGTCGTTTAATCTGGGACTTTCGTTAATCTACCAGGGGCGCGACGACGAAGCTTTCGATGCCTTTTATAAATCGGTTTGGAATGCTGCCTTTATGGACAGTGGTTATTTTCAGCTTGCCCGTATTGCCACAAAAAAGCAAAGTTGGGACGAAGCACTTGAACTCATCGACCGTTCGCTGATTCGTAATTGGCACAATGCCAAAAGCCGCCACCTAAAAGTTTGTATTCTCCGAAAATCAGGGCGGATAGCTGAAGCTGAAAAGCTAATTGCCGAATCGCTTGAACTCGATCGGTTTAACTTCGGGGTTTTGTACGAGGAATATTTGTTAAAACCTAACCTAAAACCTAACAGGTTTATTGAACTAATTCGCGCCAACATCCACACTTTCATTGAGTTTGCCCTCGATTGCGCCTTTGCCGGATTGTATGATGAGGCCATCGAGCTGATTTCCATCGGGATTGAAGAACAAGCCGAGCAGCCGGGTTACCCGATGGCGTGGTATTATAAAGCCTGGTTCGAAGCACGAACCGGAAATGCTGATGCTTCGGGAACATCGTTAGAAAAAGCTGCAAATGCTTGTCCCGATTACTGTTTCCCCAACCAGATTGAAGCGGTTGTTGTTCTGGAGTGGGCCAAACAACAAAATCCAGGCGATTCGAAAGCACCCTATTATTTGGGTAACTTTTGGTACAATGCCCGTCAATACGACGATGCCGTGGCTAATTGGGAATTGTCGGCAAAATTGCATGATGGCTTTTCCACCGTTCACCGAAATCTTTCGCTGGCCTATTTCAATAAGCAAAACCAGCCTCAAAAAGCGTTGGCTGAATTGGAAAAAGCATTCAGCTTGGATGAAACCGATTCGCGTATACTGATGGAGCTCGACCAATTGTACAAACGATTGGGTTATTCACCAGAGTTCAGGTTGGAAAAGCTCGAAAAATATCCTGATCAGGTTAGCTATCGCGACGATTTATACCTCGAAAGAGCGACATTATACAACCAGTTGGGGCAGTTCGAAAAAGCTTACAGGTTGATTATGTCACGAAAATTTCATCCGTGGGAAGGTGGCGAAGGTAAGGTTACCGGGCAATACGTTTTCAGTCTGACCGAAATGGCCAAACAAGCCATTCAGGAAAAGCATTGTGAAAAGGCAATAGAATTGCTTGCAAAAGCGCAGGCTTATCCTGAAAATCTGGGCGAAGGAAAACTCTATGGCGCTCAGGAAAATGCCATCTTTTATTGGTTGGGCAACGCGTGTACAGGAATGAGCGATCGCGAAAAAGCCCGCTATTATTGGGAAAAAGCTTCCTCCGGAATCAGCGAACCTGTCCCGGCAATCTTTTACAACGACCAGCAACCGGACACTATTTTCTACCAGGGATTGGCACTTATTCAATTAGGACGAATCGACGAAGCCAAAATACGGTTTAATAAGCTAATTGACTTCGGGAAAACACACCTGAACGACGATTTTAAACTCGACTATTTTGCGGTTTCGCTGCCCGATTTGCAGATTTGGGACGATGATTTGACCAAACGAAACCATCAGAATTGCCAGAATTTGATTGCACTTGGAGAAAAGGGGATGAAGCAAATTACGACTTTGCCCGCCTAAACCGCAATTTATTTTCGGCGGTCATCTTTTCGCAAGCGTATTGCATAATCAACCGGGGAGCCGTGTCCCTGTATTTTTCGAGGAATGACTCAGTTTCTATGGGACTGATTTTCCAGGCTTCGCGCAGGAACCAGCCCATTCCCTGGTGAACTTCCCGTTCGGGATCGGGCATCAGCTTCTCGACGAACAGAATAGAGGGCATTACATCTTTGGTCTTTTTTATGTGTTTGATCAGCGTGACCGGAACGCAACGACGCTGAAATTTGAACGGAGAATCAAGCCACGGCGCAAAATCTCGCATTTCAACGATCTTTTTATCCAGGAATTTCGGTAAAACGAACATGCCCAGCGTATCGGCATGAGCCCAGTTGTGAATGCTGAATGTGAACCATTGGCCAATCTCCTGAAAAGTGTCTGCAGTGAATTGTTTCCACAAGCCGTCGAGCAACAACAGGGCAAATGATATTTCTTCGTACATCTCGCTTTGCATTAGTGTTGGCGAGGCTTCCAGAACGGTTGACAGATCGATTTCTCCACCTTTCAGCAACTCTTTTACTTTATCCCGAACCTGAGAGCTGCTCAGTCCGTAGCCAACAAATTCTTCCTTAAAATAACGCTGCGATTTCTGAACCTGCTCTGCATCAGCGTTGGCGGTGCAATAAGATTGGATTTCCTGAATGAGTTCGGTTGTTGTCATGTGTGTCAGTTTTTTATCTTGCAAGGTAAAAATAAAAAAGTCAGGACAGAAAGTTCATTTCTTTTGCAGGGCAAACGCATTTAGATTTGAATGTTTTGCGGAATCCATAAAAGCCATTTTTAGTCTCAATTGCTTGAATTCTTTTCGAACAATTCTCTCGATTCCTTAATTTCAACCATATTTTCGTTTGCCCAACCAACCAATCCATGTAGATGAGGAAGCAAGGATTCACCTCTGGCTGTTAATTCATATTCAACTTTAGGTGGAATTTGCGGATATACGGTTCGCTTAACCAATCCGTCGGCTTCGAGCGTTTTTAGGGTCACGGCCAGCATTTTTTGAGAAATGGTTTGAATTGAAGTCCATATTTCATTAAACCTCAATACTTTCCCTTCTTCCAAAACCATCAAAACCAACACAGACCACTTGTCGCCAATACGGTCGATGACATTCCGCACCGGACAATGCCCGGTCTCTCCATATTTTTTTAAAAAATTTTTCTCCATAACCTTCTGATTCAATCATTACTAACTCCGAAGTAAGTTTTGAACTATTTCGTAAGTTCTTGTTTATATGTAGGATGTGCTTTAATTTTGACTTACCAAAAGTAATTAAAAAACTAAAGTATATCAAATATAGAATCGTAATTATAAATTTTTAAACGGATACAAAATGAAAACAGGAGTAACAGGAGCTACCGGTCAACTAGGTCGGTTGGTAGTTGAAAAATTAAAAGAAAAAGGGTTGGCATCAAGTGTAGTTGCATTGGTTCGTACCCCGGAAAAGGCCGCTGATTTGGGGATTGAAGCCCGTGAATTTGATTACAGCAAGCCTGAAAAACTGGTTGCTGCACTACAGGGAATCGATAACCTTATTCTTATTTCAGGAAATGAACTGGGGCAACGTGCAACACAACATGCCAATGTAATTGAGGCAGCCGGAAAAGCAGGCGTAAAATGGGTGGTTTATACCAGTTTGCTTCATGCCGACACTTCAAGTTTAAGTCTTGCACCTGAACATTATGCCACCGAAAAAGCTCTTCAGGCTTCGGGGGTAGCCTACACCATTTTGCGTAACGGCTGGTACACCGAAAATTATACCGGGTCGGTTGTTGGTGCTGTTGCTGCCGGTGCATTTATTGGTAGCTCCGGAGAAGGAAAAATCTCGTCGGCTGCCCGTGCCGATTTTGCTGATGCCGCTGTAGCTGTTGTGACTGGCGAAGGACACCAGAATAAAATTTATGAACTGGCCGGAGATGAGTGGTATACTCTGTCTGGATTGGCTGCTGAAATTTCGAAACAATCGGGCAAAACAATTCCTTACAACAACCTGCCGGAAACCGAGTATGCTAAAATTCTGAAAAGCTTTGGTTTGCCTGAAATGTTTGCAGAGGCAATTGCCAGTTGGGATACCGGCGCTTCGAAAGGCGATTTGTTTGACGCATCACATCAGTTGTCGAAATTAATTGGCAAACCTACTACTCCACTTGCCGAAACCGTAAAAGCTACTTTGGCCGCATCAAAATAATACTGATTGTCGGTTGCTCATTAATTAGTCAGGGCTTCACGTTGAGTGAAACCCTGACTATTTTTTCTACATATCCGGCCATTCCTTAGGAACTAAAAAAGATGCTCTCATTCAAGACTGCAACTGTCTAGTTTGCTTTCCCGGTCAACTGTTTAATTACATCAACTTCTTCCTGTTTGTAAGGTTGCCCATCCGGACGGAAAATTTCGTGGAACCAGAGTTTTGGTTCCGATCCGTCGGGAATTGGCTCATCCCAGGCATATTTGGTGTTCGATTTACCTGAAACCAAACCCCAGTTAATGGCGCCGATATTCTGCTGTTTCAAAATAGGCATAATATTGGCAAACAGACTGTTGTTGCGGCGGGCCATGTATTCGGTACAAACTAGCGGGCGCCCATAGCGTTTAAGCGTATCGATGGCTGCCTGGTGTTTTTCAGGACCTTCGTAGTTGTGGTAAGTAATGATGTCGGAATTTTCAACCTGGAATTTGTTCAGGTTCGACAGAGGTAAACTCCATACTCCTGAAGAAAGTGGTTGCGACGGGCGAACTTCCCAGGCCCACTCAAAAACTTTTTTAAGCAGCGGAAGCGATTTGTCGCCATAACCCGAGTTCCCCGGTTCGTTATACAAATCCCAGATAGCAATGCGTTTATCGTCTTTGAAGGTGGTCAGCACGTCTTTCACGTAGGCTTCGAGTGTCTTAATCAATGTGGTGTCAGAATAAAGCAAATCGCCCGGATCGCGCACCCATCCCGAATTATGAACGCCCGGTTTGGGATCGGGTTGTTTTCCGGCCTGGTAGGTTGGGTTCCAGCAGTCGTCGAAGAACACGAAAACGGCGCGGATGCCGTGTTTTCCGGCAATATCGAGAAACGTATTCATGCGTTTTTTGAAGCCATCTTTATCCACTTCCCAGGCCACATGGTGCAGGTAAACGCGCATCACATTCATGCCAATACCTTGTGCCCAGCCCAGTTCACGGTTAATGGTGACGGTGTCGAACGATTCGGCCTGCCAGGTTTCCAACTGGTTGATGGCCGTACTTGGATTGAAGTTACTTCCCCGGAGCCAGCCGTTTTCGGCAGACCATTGCTGAGCCTGAGCATCGGTCCAGCGGGTTGAAACGGTTTGCTTAACTTGATTTTTTTGCTGGCAGCCAGTCAGAATAATTAGTACTGAAACGACCAACGTGAGTAAATGGATTTTCATTAATGGTGAATTTAGTTCGTGTAAATTTGTTTCGAAGGCGAAAATAGAAAGAAACTCCTTATTTTTCGCCAGAAGGCAACTTAATCGCTTCCCCGGCAGGAATGGCTTCCCCGAAATTTGGGGTTCCGTCGGCATTCCATTTGAAGGGCTGCATCCGCACATCGCGCTCCCACCCGGCCTTGGTGCTTTTTTTCGAGTGATAGACAATCCAGTCCTCGGTATTGTCGGGCGATTTCACAAACGAACAGTGGCCGACTCCATAAACCTGAGCATTTCCCTGAAAAACCGGACCGGTTTTCGTCCAGTTGGCCGGATCGAGCAGGTTACCATTGGGATTCATCAACTGAAGCATTCCCTGACGGTATTCGACCAGCCACGATTCGCGGCACGAATAGATGATAAAAACCTTGTCGCCGTTCTTCAGGATTTCAGGGCCTTCGTTCAGATTGAGCGGACCGCCGGTTTCCCAGCTTTCAGCCGGAGATGAAAGTTTTACGCGCGTGCCCTTCATCGTCCAGGGATTCTCCATTTCGCAGATGTACAGGTGCTGCTGAGTGGCGTCGGTGGTTTCCTGTTTGATCCAACCCGACCAGATAGCGTAAAGCTTGCTTTTGTGTTCCAGCACTGTCATGTCGATAGCCCAAACGTTTGAGGCCGGATCATCGGGATTATCGCCGGTATAAAGTTTTCCCATGTCTTCGTAATCGCTAAAAACATCTTCGGTTTTTGAGCGCAGCACACCGGCCCGTTGGTGTATGAATGGAGGTCCCGATTCTCCGGCAGCATAATACACGTACCAGCGTCCCTGGATAAAATGAATTTCGGGAGCCCATACGCATGAGCGGTTCCAACCAGTTGCGGGAGCCTGCCATATCTTTTTTACTTCGCCGCGTTTGGTCATTTGGGTTGATCGCGAAATGCTTATCCCATTTCCTGCCGACCAGCAATAAATATATTCGTTGTTGTGCTTCACCATCCAGGGATCGGCGCCGTCCCATACGGGATTCGTGAAAGTGGAATTCACATTGTCATTCAGTCCGGGTTCTTTCTCGCTGCACCGCCCAAACGAAACAAATGCAAGCATCACGAAAAACAGAATCTTTAGCTTCATCATCATTTTATTACTTCTTTCTTAATATTGGGGTTTGATAGTTTTTATCAATAACCATTATTTCCTTTCCATCGCGCTTCACGAAATTCACCGTGCTGATATACATGTGCCGTGGATGGATTTTAGTGGTGCTGTTGTGCGCATGAAATACAATCCGAAGTTTGCCTTCCTTGTCGGTAAACAGGGCGCTATGCCCTACCCCAACCAGATTTCCAGGTTTCTGGAAAACCGGATTGTTGTCGTATTTGGTCCACGGGCCGTTGATGTTGGTGGCAGTGGCAACTCCAACACCATAAAACGGGCTTTCGTAGCTGTTGGCCGAATAGGTCATGTAATAAACGCCGTTTCGTTTCATTACATACGGACCTTCATTTACACGAGGCCATATTTCCTCCCAGGGTTGCAAAACATGTATGCAATGACGCATGGTTTCCGGTTTCAGGTCGGTCAGGTTCTTCTCCAGTTGAGCCACCCAAACATTATTGCCGTCGTTAAACCTGACCCAAAAGAGATAGGGTGTTCCATCGTCATCGATGAAAAGTGAGTTATCGATTGACTTTTCGGTTTCCAGCATGGGCTTTTGTACTTCCTGACGGAAAGGCCCCAGTGGCGAATCGCTCGTAGCTACGCAAATGTGTTCATCGGCCGAATAGTACATATAGAAATTACCGTTCCGAGCGTAAACTTCAGGAGCCCAGAACCAGCGATCGGCCCATACATCGGCTTTATTCAAGGCTAAACCATTGGCGGCACCAGCGGGAACCGTCCAGTTTTTCAGGTCGTCGGACACATAAACGGCAATACCATTGGGCGACAAGGTGCCGTAGGCATAATATTTCCCCTGCCAAAGCATGATAAACGGATCGCCAAGCGGAACCCGGTTTTCGACAGGAGCCGGTTCAGGCTGTGCCTTGCAGGAAATAACTCCTGTCAACAGGAACATAAATAACAGCAATAAAGGGTACTTCATCTTTTTTGTTTTAGTTGGTTTTGGTGAAACTGGCATGTGAAATTTTAGCCGACCGAAATTCGGTTCATGTTTTTGGGGGCTGCAATAAATTGTTCAGCTAACCTAATAACCTGAATTCGATGTAAATTACTTATTAATGCTTTGTAAATAAGCTAATAAGGTCGTTGTTAGGAGCGATTGAATAACTACTAAGGTTAAAAAGTAAATGATAAGGTTTTAAAACCTTATTTTTCAGACAAAACCTTAGTAGAAATTTTAGACACAAGTAACTGCAACCTTATTAATTTACTGTATTTCAATTATTAATTATTCAATTTAATATCGAACTCAGGTTAATACATGCTCGCGAATGCCTTTACTCATTGTATTTGGCCAGAATGTCTGAACTAATTCACTTCCAGTTGCTGCCACGAAGGGAACTGTGGAAATCTGGCATGAGGATCGGCCTGGTACCAAAAACAGACCGATGAAATATCTGACTGTTGCGGCAGGTAGCGTCCGCCCTGGTGCCATCCCAGATCCTGAATGGTGATTTTCAAATCTTTTTCGAAACGAATTGGATCCATGATGTGCCAGCGGTAAAGGCCAAAACGCTGCTGCGATTTGTAGGTTCCGTCAGGTCGGATTACCTGATGCAATCCGGAGTAAGGTGTGCAGAATTCCTTGTACTGGCCGTCGCGATCGAAATTGTAGGAGCCGCAGAAATAATCTTCGGTACCGGTTCCGCAGATCGTTGGGAATTTACTGTCGCCATCGATGTAGAACTTAATTTCGCCTTCGCCCCACCAGCCGTTGTTGTTCACGCCCCAAGCCAGGTAAACGCCCACAAACTGACCTTTCCCTTTGATGCCGTCAACGATGGTGTACAACGAAGTGGAATTGGGGTTGGACCGGCGATACTGGGCATGAAAATAAGCCGCATCGTCGGGAACCGTGGTGAGGGTATAGTCGATCTGGTAGTAAAGCCGCATCTCGTCCTGGTCGTTGATGTTTTCCATCGTGATTTTGCATTTTTTGCGGAAAGGCATCGGCCAGTAACAATTAAACGCGCTTCCTGGATTCACGCAAACAGCCAAAGAGTTGAGCGGGGCATATTGGTTCCACCCCATGGCAAAGAAATCGCCTGCCGGACATTCCACCGAAGGCGTGGCCTCATCGTCCCAGTATATGCGGATAATGGAGAATTTCCAGTTGCCGGTCGGGGTCATCCAGATGTGCTGAATGGCTCCTGAACCTTCAATTTCAGCCAGCGTGAAAGTTTCACCTGACTTGATCACGATAAACGGGTTTACTTTCCAGCCCTGCCCCAAATCACGCGCTGCATGAGCGGCATTGGCCTTGTTGCGCTCATCCTTGTCTTCCAGGCGGGCCATACCGCCTTTCCCTTTTCCTCCGGTAAAGTTTTCAGGACTGATTGACCGGGTTTGGGCATTCGACATCCGGTAAAGGTTTCCCATATTCATGTCCAGCCCGTTAAAAGTCGATTGACTTTTGGCCTGAACGAATACAAAAGCGCTGCATAAAAGTGCAATAATCAGTTTCTTCATGGTTTAGGTATTTTATAGGTTATCTTATTCTTTCGGAACTTTCAGGCGGTCGCCGGTGCCCTGAATCATGATGCGTTCCCAGTCCTTGCCATAGCCCGGCTGAAGCGGTTTCTTCGGAACATTCTTACCATTTCCATTGTCGAGCAGCTTTTGTCCTTCGGTGATTTTGATGTTTCCATCCATGTACTTCATGAACAGGTAATGGTAAAAATCTTTCCAGTCGGCAACCAGTTTATTCCCGGTGTAAACCGAATAGCTGGTCAGAAAATCGGTGGCTGATGCCGTATTTTGTTTGTAAAGCTCAGCCGCCTGCTGATCAATCATTTTCACTTCGTTGGCCAACTGGTTTTCGAGCTGAGCCTGGTAGGTTTCAATTTCAGGATGGATGACATTGTAGCGCGAATACGCCCAGTTGTTTACCTGGTTGAAGGTCCAGAATGCCGAAGTCTCCGACCAGCTAATCATAGAGCCGTTTCCAAGCGCGTAACTTTCAGGAATACGGGTAATGCCGCAATACATCGGGGCATACACGCAACCGTCGGTATCGTCAACGCCAAACCAGAAAATACCGCCCAAAGGAGCGGGCAACCAATTGCGCGACTGGGCCACAAAGCTGTAACCGGTTTGCTGGGTGGCAATGGCCCGTTCGCAAAGGTATTCGGCACTGTCAACCTTAAATTCCATCGGGCGCCAGCGATACGGCGATTTAAAAGGGCCTGCCCCTGGATCGTTGCGCATGTCGAGCGGCGTATCCTCATAATGGTCGCGCATGGCAGCCATCACCTGCTGAAGCGTTACGGGCAAGTCGGGTTTTACCCACAGCGGCAACCGATTGGTTACATATCCGTTCGGATTGGCCGACTGATCGGGATATTTCGTCTCGCGGACGAATTTCCCCAGGGCATAATCAGTGTAAGCCTGACTTTCGCGGATATCCCTGTTTACTTTCCTGAAGAACGACCAGACGCGGGCATCGCAGAAACGGGCTCCCCCGAATTTTAAAGGATTATAGACATCCGCAAAGCTGAATGCCGCATCGGTTCCCTGGTAAAAACCATGCTGCTTTGCAAAGCTTATTACATCCGGCGAATGAAAAACCGTTTGCTTGGGATCGTTCCAATTGTTGGCCTTCTGAAACGGGAAAGTCGTGATTCGCGCCTGGTTGGCGTGTCCACTGACATACCCATCAGGTATTTGGCGGGCTACCCAGACAGCGCCTTTTTCGTATTTGCCTTTCCCGATAATTTCCATGATCCAGGCTTCGCTGGCGTCTGAAACCGAAAACGATTCGCCGCCCGAAGCATAGCCATACAGAGCCACCAATTCGGTCATTACCCTGATCATTTCGCGGGCGGTTTTCGAGCGTTGAAGCCCAATACGCATCAGCGAGCCGTAATCGAGAATGGCCCCGGGCTGCGCGCTGAGTGAATCCAACCCACCCCAGGTCGTTTCTCCTGCAGCTACCTGGTGCTCGTTCATCAATTGAACAACCGAGTAAGTGTGAGCGACTTCGGGAATAGTCCCCAGAAGCTTTCCACTCTCGTAATGATACACTTCGCACAAATCGCCGGGTTTGTGATCGGCAGCCGGGTAAAAAGCAATGGCGCCGTAACGGGTGTGCGAGTCGGCAGCATAAGTAATCATTACCGAACCGTCGCTGCTGGCGCCTTTGGTAACGATGAGGTTGGTGCAGGCGAAAACATTGGAGATGCCTGTGGCAACAACAAAAAGCAGACTAAGTGAGTAACTACGAATCTTCATGCAATTTTTTTGTGTAAATGTAGAAAAAAAGCAAGGCCGATA
>CAZAVU010000082.1:15905-17137 GCA_964488805.1 uncultured Odoribacter sp.
AGAATCAACTTTGCAGCGGCTCAGAAACCCGGTTTTCGGGCAGAATCAGGTTTGCGGCAGCTTAGAAACTGAGTTTTTGGTTAGAAGTAAATTTGCGGCGGCTTAGAAACTCAGTTTCTGAGTTGAATCAATTTTGCAGCAGGTTGGGAACTGAGTTTTCGGGCAGAAATAATTTTGAAGCAAAACGGAAGCTAAAAAGGGGCACGAGTTACAAACTCGCGCCAGCGAGGGTGACGCCCCGGGTAAGAGGAATATAATCTGCCATAAAATGAAAGTTTAAATCGATTTTATTGGGATTGATTGGGGAAAAAAGAGGCTAATCCTCCTGCTTGAGCTCCTAAAAATTCCGATGCAGAAATGAATTACCCCGGTGCAGGGAAATTCTATTCCCCGAAGGGAATGAAACCTGTCAAAGAATAAATGGATTACTCTTTGGATAGGAAGATTCTTTGGTGATATAAATTGAGTTATTCCCAAAAATGAAGGGATTATGCTTCGGCGTAAATATTTTACCTCCCGGAATGATTGAATCATTCTCTGGAATAATTGTTTTATTTCCCGATGGGAACGAATTACTCCGCGGAATAAATCATGAAATGGGCATGATAAAAAAATACCAGACAGACCGATAATAAACTTCATGCGAATTCCTTCTGCCCATAACAACCCTATTATAAACAGGTGGAAAAGATGAGTTTTCCTGGTGGAGGCCATATTTTGGATGATGTGAAACAATATTTTTTCATTGATGTTTTACTTCAAAACCTGTTAATCGCAACCCTCGATTTCGTCTTTGCCTTTTCTATCATTACTTTACTTTTTTGAAGTATTTTTCAAGGTTCTTTTCTTTGATTAATTGATTTAGATCAGATATGGTGAAACCTGATTTCCCTTCTAATCCCTTGTCTGATTTATAAAACTCAACATAGGGATCCTGATCGATAATACTTTGAGTGACTTTGGGATTTGTCGTCCACTGATTAAATTCCGGAGATAATTTCTCCCGAATGTAAGTATCAAAACTTAAACTCGTAAAATAATAATCTGGACTCGCCCAAGAACTCACAACATAACCATCAATTAAACGATAACGTTCGTTGAAGTAATATTTCCCTTTGTATAAAGTTATGTGGGCATTTTTCTCATTAAGCTCAAGACTTTGATACGAATTTTCATACGGTCTGATAGGCACATAAAAAAAATAATCCTTTTTTGTCTTATAAATGGCGAAT